>NZ_JAWKZJ010000002.1:100000-630209 GCF_041395985.1 Haliea sp. | reverse complement strand
TCCGGTTTCATTAGACCACTACATGGACTACCTCCAAGGTAGTCCAAGATTTTGTCCGCACCCCCAAATACTTTGCTTTGCGCTCGGCGTCACAGCTTGTTTAGCCGCACTAACCACAGATGCCTCACTTTCTACTATCTTATAGCGATGTGCGGCCGTTTCAACATCACCCATATGCCCGGCCTGCAGGGATTGCTGCAGCGTCTGGATATTGATCTCGAGCTTCCGGAACCCCGTTACAACGTGGCGCCAACGGAGGACGTGGTGCTGTTGCGTGAGGGGCGTGCGGATAGCGCCCGCTGGTGGTTGGTGCCCTCCTGGGCGAAAGAGGTGAGCACCCGGTACAGCATGTTCAATGCCCGCGCCGAGTCGCTGGCCAGCAGCCCTGCGTTCAAACACCCGTTCCGGCAGCAGCGGGGCATCGTGCCGATGTCCAGTTTTGTCGAGTGGCGTGTGGAGAACGGCGGCAAACAGCCCTGGGTGATTACCAACGCTGCGCAGACCATCGCCGTGGCCGCGCTCTGGGATGTGTGGGAGGGCGGTAACGAGCCGCTGCTGTCCTGCGCACTGGTGACGACGGAGGCCGCAGCGGCTTTTCGTCCGTGGCACAGCCGGATGCCGGTGATGCTGACGCCGCAGGAATGCACACAGTGGATGGATAACCGCAGGCCCATCGACCCGCGTGACCCGATGCTGGCGCCGACGCTCAAGTTCGACCTGACGCTGTACCCGGTCAGCCCGGCTGTCGGCAGCGCGCGTCGGAAAGAGGCCACGCTGTTTCGTCCCATAGATCAAGCGATCACCTTGCCGACGTCAGCTTTAGCTGCCAACGCTTGACCCGCATCGCTCAGGCCTTTTATTCTCAACGATATTTAATAATCACTGCTAAAAATATTCGATAGGCTCATTGGTGTCACGAGCCCGGCGTTTACGGCGCATTTCCGGAAACCGACCGTTCCTGTGCGCGCGGGTGCCCGATGGATGCGTCAATTCATCTTTTGAGGAATGATGATATGAATAATAAAACCCTGATTTCTGGCGGAATGGTTGTTGATGGCACCGGCGCCCCCGCGTTTGCGGCGGATGTGCGCGTCCGTGACGGGCGCATTGTCGAGGTGGCGAGTGGCCTGCAGCCCGAGGGCGATGAACAGGTTGTAGACGCCAGTGGCTGCTATGTGTCGCCGGGCTTTATCGAAACCCACACCCACTTCGATGCAAACATGTGGTGGCAGCCAGATCTCGATCCGCTACCCGGCTATGGTGTGACCACCACCATTCTCGGTAACTGCGGCTTTACCGCAGCGCCGGTCTCCGATGACCCGGCAGTGCGCAGGGAGATGATCAACATCTTCTCCTTCTTTGAAGACATCCCTGTGGCACCCTTCCTGGAGCATTTGCCCTGGGACTGGCGCAGCTGGCCGGAGTACAAGGCGTCCATGACCAGCAAGGTCAGGGTGCCCGCCAACTATGGTGCTTTTGTTGGCCACCTCGCGATCCGTCTGGCCGTGATGGGCATGGACGCCTGGGAGCGCGTCGCAACGGCTGAGGAGGTGCAGCGCATGTGTGCGATGTTGGACGAGGCCCTGGCCGCTGGTGCCCTGGGCATGTCGTCCAACCTGCTGGACCACGATGGCCAGGACCGTCCGGTGCCAACCCTCAGAGCGGATGACGCCGAGTGGCAGGCGCTGTTGGATGTGCTGGCGAAGTATCCAGGTGCCACGCTGCAGGTGATCGTCGATACCTTCATGCGCAAGACGGCCCCGGATTCCATTGCGCGCATTGACCGCTTGATCGGCGATCGCCCGATTCGCGCGCAGGTGGCAGGCATGGCGCCGACCCTGACGTTTCAGAAAGACATCGAGGACAAGGTCGGCCCCCTGCGTGAGCGCTTCAAGCGCGAGGGGCGGGATATCCGGGCAGGCTTTGCCCACGTGCCCCCGACCAGTGTTATCAGCATCAAGAAGTCGCTGATTTTTGCCCAGTCCAATGACTATGTCTGGCACGAGGTGGTGCTGGCGGAGAGCGAGGAAGACAAGCTCAAGCTGCTGCAGGACGCGGATTGGCGCGAACGCGCGCGGGCCAGCTGGGACGAGAAAGTCTGGAAGCATTCGCCCTTCGCCAACCCCCAGAGCCTGCTGCTGATCAACTCGGAAAACGGCGTGGGCCCGGTGGATATCTCCCTCGCCGACTATGCGCAGCAGCTGGGGGTGCATCCCTCCGATGCCATGGCCGAATGGCTGGTAAAGAACTCTGTCCACTCCACGGTGCACATGGCGCCCTTCCCGCAGGACGAGCAGATGGTGGTGCGGCTGATCAAGGATCCGTGGACGGTTCCCAACATATCCGACGCCGGCGCCCACGGGCAGATGCTCTGTGGGGGCGGCGAAAACATTCGCCTGCTGAGCTACTACTGCCGGGAGAAGGGTTGGATCAGCGTGGAGGAGGCGGTGCACGCCCAGACCGGCAAGGTCGCAGACTTCTTTGGCCTGCAGGAACTGGGCCGGATCGAGGTGGGCCGACGCGCAGACATCACGGTGTTTAACCTTGAAGAGGTAGATCGACGGCCGATGAGGAAGGCCTTCGATGTGCCCGACGAAAACGGTGGCACCACCTGGCGCTTTACCCGTGACCCGGCGCCGATGCGCCTGACCATGGTCAACGGCGAGGTGACCTTTGCCGATGGTAAGTCCACAGGTGCCGTACCCGGCGAAATGCTTAGCCCGGCCGCGGCCTGAGGCGGCGCGTCTCCCCGGCAATGTGACGGAGTCACTGATGACAGACAAGAAAACACCCTACCTGATGAAAGGGGCCACGGCACCCACCTCCGCGAGCTCCATCCTGATCAGCTCTTCGAGGTACCTGAACGATGCGCGGGTGCGGGAAGGCATCGCCCTGCGCATGCTCGGACGCAACGGGCGCGACCTGCCCCCGACCTACAGCCTGCCCGCACTTTACGAAGCGCTGGGGGCAGTGGAGGATTACGAAGAGGTGCAGCGACTCTTCGACGAGGAAAAAAAGGTGAATCCGCGCTTCGCGGACTGGCTGTCGGAACGCTATCTCTCCACCATGGAGCGGGATGACTTCAGGCACTACCCGCCGGAGAGCGTGGGCGGCATCTACTACCGTTACCTGCACGACCGGCAGTTTGAACCCAACATCATCGAGTTGCACGAGCCGGAAAGCGACCTGGATTACTGGCAGATGCGCAGCTCCCAGATCCACGACGTCTTCGAGCACATTCTAGCGGCGGCACCCTTCGACATCATCAATGAAATGGTGCCCACGGCGATGAAAATCACCAATGTCCACAGCGTGCTCAGTCCGGGGCTCGCGGGCAAGTTGACCATCATCAACAGCACGCTCGTGTCGAGCCAGCTGATGCGCGCTACGCTGCACTACCCCGAGTGCATGACAGCTATCATCGAGCGCATGGAGCGCGGACTGTTGATCGGGCGAACGTCCGAGCCCTATTTCATGCTGAAATACGAGGATATTCTGCACCTGACCCCGGAGGCGGCGCGTGAAGTGATAGGTATGCGCAATGTGTTGGCGGTGGATTATCCGGAGCTGTCCAACGTAATCAGCGAGGGCGCGTACTTTGAGGAAATGGAAGAAGTGGAAGTGCGCGCGCGTCAGCGCGAAGCGCAAGAGGCGGTGTGAGCAATCATTGGGCCGCAGCAGCTTGCCAGCGGCCGTGACCACCCGCTTGTTACACAAACTTCAACAGCAATTCCGGCGTTGCGGTGAAGTCTCGCACGCTGCTTGACCGGTAGATCGCTTGCTTGACAATCTCCGGTGAGTAGCTGTAACACACATTGCCATTCCGGTGGCTTTCAACCGGCTCATTTGCCGTTCCGGGCACGTCGGCAAAGCGCCGCGCCTGTGCCACGAAATTACCGCGCTGCAACACCAGCGCCGCCTCCAGGGCGTCGCCGCTGAAACAGTCTCGCGCCCAGCTGGAGAAGCCGTGGAAGAGAGTGTGCCCGGCTAACGGTTCCGGGCCTGCCAGCGCAAGGCCACTGGCGTACCACCGGTGCACGACCATGCCGTTACAGTGCACGCTGAGCTCCGAAACGCCGTCACGTTCATCGGTGACGGCGACATCGTATTGCCGGACAGCGGCACCACGCGGGATATGGTTGATCGCGAGTATGCAAAGGTCCAGCCAGTGCGTGCAATTGCTTGTCGGGTCCGCGCGCCGGCTCAGTTGTGTGGCATCGCTGTGGATATCAGCGCCCACCAGCCGCTGCAATCGGGCGAGGGCGCCCGGGCAGGTGGAGAGCGGCGTGCGCAACGCATCGCCAGTGACCCGCTTGATACGCTGTCCATCGTGTTCAATGCACACGCGAAAGCCGTGGTTGTTGTCTTCCAATTCGGCAAGCATCGTGCCCTCACCGGGCACCAGCCGGATGCGGCGCCGATAGACTCCCGTACCGTAGTCGGGGTTGGTGATGGGCAGGTCTGGAATCGTCATTATTTCGTGATTACGCGCGCGGCGGCAGGCCGTGCAGCAGCGTCAGGAATTTAAGTTCAGTCCCGGCCCGGCGAAATTCAGACAGTGCCTGGTAGTCCGGGTCTGCGTACCAGGCCCGCGCCGCCGCTTCGCTGGGGAACTGGAACAACACCATGCGTCCCTCGCGGGGCTCCGGGCCCTCCAGGGTGTCTGGATTGTCATCGTAGGTGAAGAAGCTGCCACCGTGGCGCTTGAGAATCGGGAAGAAGCCTTTTTCGTATTTGCGGTATTCAGCGGCGTCATGAACGATAAAGTTGGCCACGATGTAGGCGGGTGCATCTGCCACGGTGATGTCCTCAATCAGATTGGAGAGCACACAGTACAGGGTTCGGGGTTTTGCCGCGAGACACGGGGGGTGGCACTATCATCAGGCAGGCTCACACATTTGAACTGGCGGACGCTTTCTGCCCGACTCGACTAGGTTAGCGGGGTCCAGTGCTCTAGATTGCCCGTGACTAAGACAAAGAGACAGTGCACATGAGCAACTCAACAAGCCCTGACAGTGGCGTGATTGTCACCGGCGGTGCGTCCGGCATTGGTCTGGCGAGCGCCGAGGCGCTGGCGGAGGTGGGCCGCCCTGTGGCGATATGGGATATCAATGCAGAACGCAGCGCGACGGTCGCGGCCGATATCGCACAGCGCTTTGGCGTTGCGACGGTCGGGGTGGGCGTTGACCTCAGCCAGGTCGGCAATATCGCCCCCGCCCTGCAGCAAACCCGCGCGGCGCTGCCCAGCATCGGAGGTCTGGTGCACGCCGCCGGTATCTCATTGGCTGTTCCCGTCGAGGAATTGACCGAAGCGGCGTGGGATGCCGTGCTGAGCGTCAATTTGAAAGCCCTGCCGTTCATGGTGCAGCAGCTGCGCAGTGCGCTCGTGGAACAACCCGGCTCGGCGGTGGTCGGCATCGCGTCGATCAATGCGACGCTCGGCAATCACATGAACCCGGCCTACACGGCGTCCAAGGGCGGCATGCTGTCGCTGGTGCGCTCGCTGGCCGATGATCTGGCGCGCGATGGCATTCGCATCAATTCGGTAACGCCGGGCTACATCCTCACGCCGATGATGCAGCCGGTGGTCGACCACCTGGAGCCGGGACATTTTGAGCGCCCGGTGATGCTGGGCAGGATGGGCGCACCACGCGAAGTGGCGGCCGCGGTGCGTTTTCTGCTGTCTGATGAAGCCAGTTACATCACCGCCGCGGAGCTGGTGGTGGACGGCGGCACAATCTCCTCACAGCGCACCCGCTAGCGCGCGTCGCCGGGCAGCTCAGGCGACCTGCCCTGCGGCTCTTCCCCATTACACCGCCCGACGCCGCAACCAATCTGCGAGCTCGGATTCATCGACTATGCCTTGTGCCGCCTTCACGATCAGAGCGCCGATATCTTCCGCCTCGTAATCGAGCGATATGCCATTCAAGCAAAGGCACACGTCCATTGCCGCGAATGCTGTCCGCTTATTGGCATCGTGAAAAGCATGCCCGACGGACAGGTAGCAGGCATAGCAGGCAGCCAGTTCAAAGACGTCACGGATCATGCCGAAGGCGATACGGTTGTCGATTCTGGCAATAATAGCCTCGATGGATTTATCGCCGGCCATGCCCTGGAGTTCGTGGCCCTCGATAACGAACTCATGAATCTCAACCACATCACGCGGTGAGAGGAAGATCACGTTTATTTGTCTTTGAGGTAGGCAAGCGTCGGCTTGAGATTGGAGCGACGTTTGCGCAGCAGGTCTGCAACCTCTTTCGGATCAGCAGGAGTAAACGCGATTTTCGCGACGGCTGAGGCGGGTACGAAGTAGCCCTCCAGCTGGTTGCGATTCAGGATTGCGACGGGTTTGTCGCCCGCTTTTTCGATGACTTTCTTGGGGTCCCGCAATTCGGTGAGTGATGCAGTTTTGTTGGTCAGGAGGTTTTCCATGGTCAATTTCCGATGCGTCAGCCTTTAGAGGATTGTGCCACAATCCAACTGTTAAATGTACATTTAAATGTATATTAACGGGTGTCCGGATCAAACGACCCACTTTCTGCACCGCCGCAGAGCTGGTGGTGGACGGCGGCACCATCTCCTCACAGCGCACCCGCTAGCGCGCGTCGCCGGGCAGCTCAGGCGGCCTGCCCCGCGGCAACGACCTTGTTGCGGCCCTCGTGTTTCGCCTGGTACATCAGGTCGTCGGCGCGCACCAGGGTATCCCAGATGCTGCTGTCGTTGTCGCGCACCGGCGCCACGCCCATGCTGATGGTGAAACGCTGGCCCGCCACTTCCAGGGCACTCACGGCGAGTCGCAGGCGCTCCGCGAGCACGGTGGCCTCGCGCAGGTCGGTTTGCACACAGAGGATGGCAAACTCCTCGCCACCCAGGCGCGCGATCAGGTCGAGCTCTCGCGATACCCGGGTCAGGCAATCCCCCAGCGCGCACAGAATCTTGTCGCCCACATCGTGGCCGTGGGTGTCGTTGACCACTTTGAAATGGTCGATGTCCAGCACCAGCAGCGTGAGCGGCGTGCCAAAACGCTCGCGGCGCTCGAATTCGTCGGCCGCCTGCGCATCCAGGCCGCGACGGTTGAGCAGCCCGGTCAGTGGATCGATAAACACCAGATCCCGCTCCAGGGAAAAACGCCGCAGGACAGCATAGCTGAAGCAGGCCAGCGTCATCAGAAGGCTGATCGCAGGAAGGTGGATCAGCCAGTCGGCGTTGGGCAGCAGGCCATTCACCCGTAGCGTGCTTAACACAGCAGCGATAGGTGCCAGCACCCAGCCGAGGGTGAAGATACCAGCCTGCTTGACCCCCTGCTGCCACAGGTACAGGGCCAGGCAGGTAGTGCAGATCGGCCCGATGACAATCACGGCCAGGCTGAGCACCAGCGCCAGCATGGGCGGCATCTGATGCAGCAGTGCCAGCCCCAGCGCCAGCCACTGCAGCAGTGCGACGGCCTTGTCGGCCTTCGGCGCCTTGTGTTTGAGGTCGAGGAAACCGCGGTAGAAGCGCGCGCCCAGGTGCATCAGCAGTGCCAGTGAAAGCATGTGCAACTGGTTGGTCCAGAGGATCAGGGCATCGGGCATGGCGTAGTGAGCAAACCCCATCAGGAAACTGACGTAGGCCGCGTAGACCGCGAGGTAACCCCCGAGAATGATAGCCAGACCGCTGTGCACCATGACCGCGCTCAACACCAGGTAGAACGCCGAAACCAACACGGCGCCAAACAGCGCGCCGTAGATCAGAGTGAGGGATTGTTCAATGCGGTTGTAGGCGTTGGGCGCGTACACCGACATGTCGAAATTCAGGTTGGACTCCGTTTCCACGAAGATATAGACCGGCGTTGTTGAACGCGCGGGCAGTTGTAGCAGGAAGGACGGTGTTCTCGGGCTTTCCCGGCTTCCCGCCAGATGTAAATCGCCCCTGCGCTGCTGATACCAGCTGCCGTCGGGACGGGGGTGGCGTACCTCAACCAGGTCCGTGGGCGCGTAATTGTGGCTCAGCACGATGGCCGTAGGCTGTTCCAGTGTGTTGTCGATCACCAGGCGCGCCCAGACGCCGCGGCTCTGCAAGCCGAGATTCAGCGCGCTTGCCGGGCTGAAGTCACCCGCGGCCCAGCGCGCCGCAATGCTTTCGGGCACACCGTCCGATGCCGCATCGAATAACAGCTCGAGGTTCCCCGGCTGCAGGCGGATGGCGGTCTCGGTGTTGGCCTGCAGGGTGATTGGCTGTGTGGCAAAGGCAGATTGGCAGCCAGCGCAGGCCAGAAGCCAGATTACAAACCAGCGCAGTGGTGCAGGTGTACGTGTCATGGCGGCAGCCCCGGAGCATGGGGTCTCGTGGAATCTTTACAGCGTAGCACAAGGTTTTCAGTTGCGTGCGCAATGTTGGTGATCGCAGCGTGCGGCGGACGCCGTATTGCGCGATAATAGCGCTATATCCGCGTTTTTTGGGGCGTTATTGATGAAATTTTCAGTTTTTTCAGGGCGTGCACACAGCGCGGCCGCCGTCGTGCTGGCGCTGCTGACCTCCCTGCCGGTGGTCGCGCAGCAACCCGCGGAGGCGGTGGGTCTCACAGCGGCCAGCATCGAGCATGCGCGCACACTGCGCGACCGTGCACTCGGTGGCACCATGGCCTGGGATATTGTGGAGGCGCTGACCACCGAAGTGGGGCCGCGCCTGGCGGGCAGTGAGAGCGAGGCCCGGGCCCGCGACTGGGCTGTGCAGCGCCTGCAACGTATGGGCTTTGCCAACGTGCGCATTGAACCCTTCGAGATTCCCGGCTGGCGTCGCGGTGAAGATAGCGCGGCCCTGCTGGCGCCGTTCCCCCAGCCACTGTCCATCACCGCGCTCGGCGGCTCGGTGGCCACGCCGGAAGAGGGCATTGAGGCCGAACTGGTAGCCTTCCCCAGCCTGCAGGCGCTGCGCGCGGCGGAGCCGGGCAGCCTGGCAGGCAGGATTGCCTACGTCAGCCACGCCATGCAGCGCACGCAGGACGGCTCGTCCTACAGCCATTATGGCGAGCTGCGGCGTGTGGGTGCCAGTGTCGCGGCAGAGAAGGGCGCGCAGGCGATTCTCATCCGCTCCATCGGCACCGACAACCATCGCTTCCCCCACACCGGCCAGATGCGCTATGCCGAGGCCGTGCCGCAGATTCCGGCCGCGGCATTGTCGAACCCGGATGCCGACCAGATCGAGCGGGTGCTGCAGCGTGAGCTTCCGGTGCGCGTGCGTCTCCTGTTGCGCCCGCAGAGCAGCCCCGGCGCGCCCAGCGGCAACGTGATCGCGGAAATTGTCGGGCGCGAGCGGCCGGAGGAAATCGTCATCATCGGCGGCCATCTGGACAGCTGGGACCTGGGCACCGGCGCGATCGACGACGGGGCCGGCGTAGCCATCACCACGGCCGCGGCGAAAATGATCCTGGATTCCGGCAAGCGGCCCCGGCGCACCCTGCGCCTGGTGCTGTGGGGCGCGGAGGAAGTGGGGCTGCTGGGTGGCCACGAATACCTCAGGGCACACCGCGAGCAGCTCGCCCAGCACGTGATTGGCACCGAAAGCGACTTCGGCGCGGAGCGCATCTGGAAGCTCACGGCGCAGGTCTCGCCCGCTGGCCAGACAGTGGTCGACCTGATGGCCGAACTGCTGGCGCCGCTGGGCATTGCCCCGGGTGATATGGACACCGCTGGCGCGGGCCCGGACCTGATTCCCATGGTGGAGGCGGGCCTGCCCTCCCTGCGTCTGGTGCAGAATGGCATGGACTATTTCGACCTGCACCACACCCACGATGACACGCTGGACAAGATCGACCCCGTCGCGCTGGACCAGAACGTGGCCGCCTATGTGGTCTTCGCCTGGCTGGCCGCAGACAGCACAGCGGATTTTCGGCGTTGAGAATTCGCGGCTTTACACGCGGTCAATTCTGGGGCTGAATTATCGATCTACAGGCTGTGCGCACGCCCTAAACCGGGTAGTTGCTGCCCTCCAACAATAACAAGGGACACCCCACGTGATGCAAGAAAAGACCCTGCGGCGGCTGCTCTGGCCGCTTGCCGCTCTCGCTCTCGGCGCCTGCAGTGACGGCAGCGACACACCCGCGCCGCCGGTTGAGGTATTGCCGGCTTACGACTTTTCCGCAGTCGATGCGCGTTTCCAGCAGTTCCTCGACGACAGTACGGTATTCGACGGCATTTCGGTCACGCTGGTGGACCAGCAGCAGGGCACCGTACACGAGGCGGCGTTCGGCGATCATACGCTGGACACCGTTGTAATGCTGGCATCTACCAGCAAGGTACCGGTGGTCATGCTGTTGATGGCCCTGAATGACGACCCGGACCTGAACTTTTCCGTGGAAGCGCCCATCGCTGATTACCTGCCCTGGGAGGGTGTGTACGGAGACCGCACCGTCGCCCAGCTGGTGAGCAACACCTCGGGCATTCCGGGGCTTGGCAGTCTGGGCGTCTACGGTGCCCACCTGTGCCAGTACGCCCCCGCGGGCACGCTGGAAGCCTGCGCGCGCACCATTTACAGCACCGAACTGGAAGGCACGGTGCCAGCGGGCAGTACCTTTGATTACGGTGGGTCACAGTGGCAGCTGGCCGGCGCGGTGGCAGAGCAGGTCAGCAACAGCACCTGGCGACAGGTGTTTGATGCCTACATTGCCGAGCCCTGTGATCTTGAGGTTTTCCAGTTTGGCAATATGTGGTCAAACCTGGCGGCCTGGACCGGCAGCCCGGACAGCCTGCAGGGGCTGGATAACCCGAACATAGAGGGCGGCGCCATTTCCAGCCTGCAGGACTATGCCAAGCTGCTGCTCATGCACCTCAACGGTGGACGCTGTGGCGACAACCGGGTGATGTCTGAAGACTCGGTGGCGTTCATGCAGGTTGATCGTGGCGGTGCCTTCGGCGTGCCCTACGGCATGGGCTGGTGGATTGTGGCGCCAGAGGCCGCCGGTGAAACCCCCACGGTGTTCTACGACCCGGGTGCCTTTGGCGCCGTGTCGTGGATTGATATTGAGCGCAAGATCGGCGGTTACGTAGCCATTGACGATTACACCCGCCGCGATTCCGGCGCTCCGGTAAACCTGGTGCTCAGCGAAATCATTCCACTGGTGGCTCAGGCAGTGGATGAGGCACGCGCCGCTGTCGAGTAGCTGACGCTTGCGCGCTCGCGGCATGGCGCTGGACGCGCTGGGATGAAGTGCGTACAGTCCGGCGTATCCCCGATCCAACCGCTGCTGGAATCCAAAATCCGTCCATGACCCTGCTCCTCGCTTTCGCCATTCTGTCCATCGCCGTGTCCTTCGTGTGTTCCATCCTGGAGGCGGCGCTGCTGTCGATCACACCCAGTTACATCGCCCAGCAAAAGCAGCAGCACCCCAGGCGCTGGGAGCAGCTGAAAGTGCTGAAGGACCATATCGACCAGCCGCTGGCGGCCATCCTCACGCTGAATACGGTGGCGCACACGGTGGGGGCCACCGGTGTGGGTGCGCAGGTGGTGAAAATCTACGGCGACGGCTTTCTCGGGGTGGCCTCTGCCATCATGACCCTGTTGATTCTGGTGTTCTCGGAAATCATGCCCAAGACCATCGGTGCCCGCTACTGGATGTTCATGGCGCCGGTGCTGCCGTCCATCCTCAATGGCATGATTTTTATTCTCAAGCCGGCCATCTGGATGTCCGACCAGATCATGAAGCTGTTCGGTGGCAAGCCGCCGGAGCATGATATCCGCCTGGAGATCAAGGCGCTGTCCCTGCTCGGCCGCGAGCTGGACAAGATCGACGAAGACGAGCAGCGGGTCATTTCCAATGTGCTGGACCTGCACGAAGTCAACGTGCGCCAGATCATGACGCCGCGCGTGGTGTGCCAGACGCTGTCGCCAGACCAGACGGTCGCTGAGTTTATCGAGCAGATCCAGGAGCACCAGTTCTCGCGTTATCCGGTGCTGGATGAAGATGAAGCGCCGCTGGGTATTTTGTTTCGCCACGATGTCATTCGCGCCGATGAAGGCCAGCGGGTGGCGAACCTGATGAAGCCCGCCACCATCGTTACCGACCGCGCCAATGTGGAGTCGGTGATGACGCGCTTTATTCGCGAGCGTCAGCACATGTTCCTGGTGTACGACGAGTACGGCAGCTGGCTGGGTGTAGTGACCATGGAGGATGTGATCGAGGCTCTGATCGGCCAGCCGATCATGGACGAGAGTGACGACATCCCCAACCTCCGCCGCCACGCCAAACGGCGCTGGAAAAAGCGCCTGCAGAACCTCACGGCGGAGTCCGAAGCCGAGCTGTTGGGTGTGGTCACGCCAGAGGGTGACGACGACGCGGTGGAGCCGAACCGCCCCGCCTAGTGCATGCCGGCCTGTTCGCGCAGCACGGCAGCGCGTTTATCGGGCCCCCGCGCAGACCAACCCGGTGCCAGAAACAGCGTGCGCAGCCGCTCATCCCAGCTGCGCGCCTGCTGCAGGTCGCGCCAGATGGTCCGGTATTCGTGGCTCAAGACCGTCCAGGGGTTATCGGAGTCGATGTTGGTGGTGAGCCCATAGACCACCGGGTCGTCATCGCGCTCTTCCGCGAAGGTGCCGAACAGACGGTCCCAGACAATCAGCACGCCACCGTGGTTGCGGTCCAGGTAGCGCACATTGGAGGCGTGGTGCACCCGGTGGTGTGAAGGCGTGTTGAACACGGCCTCGATCCAGGGGTGCAGCCTGCCGACGGCGCGGGTGTGTATCCAGAACTGGTAGAACAGGCTCACGCTGATGACGGTGATGATCATCGCCGGGTCGAAGCCCAGCAGGGGCAGCCACATCCAGAACAGGAACTTGTGCAGGCGCTCGCCCACGCCCTGGCGCAGCGCCGTGGCGAAATTCATGTACTGGGACGAGTGGTGATTCACGTGCCCGGCCCACAGCAGGCGCACTTCATGGTTGGCGCGGTGGAACCAGTAATAGGTGAAATCGTCGAGAAAGAACAGCAGCAACCAGGCCCACCACTGGCGGCCCACCACATCACGCAAGGGGCTGATTTCATGCAGGTACACGAAGGCGGTGAGGGCCAGCAGTCGGGGCAACAACTCGACAATGCCCGAGGCGACCAGCATCGACAAGGAGGCCAGTGTGTCGCCCAACCGGTAGCGGTTGAGGTGGTGGCGGTGGGCGTACCAGGCTTCCAGCAGCACGGCAGCCAGGTACAGCGGCAAGGCCAGCAGGCTCAGGTCGTCCTGAAGCGCTTGTTCAAACATATGCACCCTCGCGGCGTAGAGTGGCCCATTATAGTGAGTATTGCCGCAGGCAGAGAAGTGCCCTGTTTGGTGCGCTGTGCCGCCGCACCGGCCGCTTTTATGCGCAGCATGTTTTGATTATGCTGTGCCGCCCACATGCGCGAGAGGCACCATGCAAGACGATCTTTCCCTGGGCTCCCAGCCGAGCCTGCGCAGTCGCTTCCGGGGCTGCCTGCTGGCGGGTGCCGCGGGCGATGCCCTGGGCGCGGCGGTGGAGTTCGACAGTCGGGACGCCATACTGGCGCGCTTCGGCCCCGACGGCATCCGCCACTATGCGCCGGCCTACGGCTTGCCCTGCGCCATCACCGACGACACCCAGATGACGTTGTTCACCGCCGAGGGCCTGATTCGCGGCCTCATGCGCTACCGCCAGAGCGGGCTGATCGAATACCCGCAGGTCACCGCCTGGGCCTACCAGCGCTGGCTGCTCACCCAGGGGCAGGTCAACCGCTTCCAGCTGGATGCCCTGCATCCGGACAGCGGCTGGCTGTATGAAGTGGCCGCACTGCACAACCGGCGCGGCCCGGGCAACACCTGCCTGACGGCGCTCACCCACACCGAAACACCCGGCGAGCCGGCGCGCAACAACAGCAAGGGCTGTGGCGGCGTGATGCGCATGGCGCCGGTGGGCCTGTTCGCCGACTCGGCGGAGGAAGCCTTCACCCTGGGCTGTGAGCTCTCGGCGCTCACCCACGGCCACCCCAGCGGCTGGTACGCCGGCGGCGCCCTCGCCGCCATGATCAGCGTGTTGCGCGATGGGGGCGATATCGACGATGCGCTGAATGTCGCGCTGGATCAGCTGGCCGGGCAGCTGGATGCGGAGGAAACCACCGCGGCGCTGGAGCGCGCTGCAGACCTGGCCGCGACGGACACCCCGTATGCCGAGGCCGTCGCCCAGCTCGGTGAAGGCTGGGTGGCGGAGGAGGCGCTGGCCATTGCCGTGTACTGCGCGCTGGTGGCTACCGACCTGCACGAAGCGCTGGTGATCGCGGTGAATCACGATGGCGACTCCGACTCCACCGGCGCAATTGCAGGCAATCTGCTGGGCGCTCACTGGGGCGAGGAGGCGATTCCCGCGGCGCTGCTCGAGCCATTGGAGCTGCGCGATGTGATCACCCAGGTCGCTGACGATTTGCTGGACTGCGTTGACTGGCAGCCGGATGAGGCGGTGTTGCAGCGCTACCCCGCATTTTGAGCAGGGTGCGCTAGTCACGGGAAAAAAAGCTGAAAATCCGCAGTGAGCGAGTCTATACTGCAGGCCAAAGCTCGGTTTCGCAGGGGGCGATACCGTGAACATAATAAAACTCGCCGTGCGCAACCCCGCAGCGACTCTGGTTGCCGCCATGCTGGTGCTCGGGTTTGGTGCGCTGGCCATCTACCGACTGCCTATCCAGCTGCTCCCTGAGCTGTCTCCTCCGCGTATTTTCATTTTCACCGGCTGGCGCGCTGCGGCGCCGGAGGAAATCGAGGAGCAGATCATTCAGGGCCAGGAACGTGTCCTCGCCAACATTCAGGGCGTGACCAGCATGGTCAGCTCCATTGCCCGCGACCAGGGCTACATTGAACTCAACTTCGAGATCGGTTGGGACATGCAGCAGGGGCTGATTGACGTGATCACCAATCTCAACCAGGCGCCGCCCCTGCCCGCGGACGCGGATGAGCCGATCGTGCGTGCCGGCGCCGGGACCACCGGCAGTAACGCCGCGGCCACGCTGCAGTTGTTTCGCGCTGACGATCTCGACAGCGACGTCAGTGCCTACGAAGACCTGGTGACCACGCTCATCGAGCCGCGACTGGCGCGTGTGCCGGGGGTTGCCGAGGTCAATCTGCAGTCTCGCCGCGAGCGCGAGATCGCGGTGAACATCGACCCCCACAGGCTTGCGGGCATGGGTGTTGCGATTGATGACGTGTCGCGCGCGCTGCGCCGCGCCACCAATGTGTCCGGCGGCTTTGCCGATGTCGGCCGGAGGCAGTATACCGTCCGCATCGCAGGCAGTTTCGGTATCGACCAGCTGGGCAATCTGGTGGTTGGTTGGCGCAATGCACAGCCGGTGTACCTGCGGGATGTGGCCGTTGTGGAGGCGGGCTTCATGAAGCGCAACAGCTTCTCGCGGCGCAACGGCCACCCGTCGTATTACATTCGGCTCAATCGCAGCAACGGTGCCAATACCGTGGAATTGCTGGATTCGCTCAAAGAGGTGATAGCCGAGCTGAATGACGGGCCACTGGCTGCCGAGGGGCTGACTCTGGAGTTGAGCTTCGACTCTTCCCTGCATATCCGGCGTGCAATCGCGCTGGTGCAGAGCAACCTGTTGCTGGGGCTGCTGCTCTCCAGTGTGGTGTTGTTTCTGTTTCTGCGGGTGATGCGAGCGACGTTGGTGATTGCGCTGAGTATTCCCCTGTCACTGATGGGGGCCTTCCTGGCGCTGCAGTTTACCGGCCACAGCCTGAACGTCATTTCACTCGCCGGGCTGGCCTTTGCCGTCGGGCTGTCCATGGATGCTTCCATTGTGGTGCAGGAGAACATCATGCGTCTCGGTCAGCAAGGCATGGGACGGCGTGACGCGGCGGAGGCGGGTGCCGGCGAGGTGGCGCCGGCCCTGCTGTCGTCGACCCTCACCACGGTGGCCATTTTCGTGCCCATTATTTTCCTCGAGGGGCTGGAAGGCCAGCTGTTCAAGGATCTCGCGATCACGCTCTCTGCGGCTGTGCTGATGTCACTGCTGGTGTCCCTGACGGTGCTTCCCATGGCCACGGCACACGCCGCCCTGACCGAAGTTCTCGCGGACCCCTTGCAGCGTTTCTGGCTGCGGCTCGCGGGCTGGATCGACCAGCACACGCTGACAGATCGGGCCCGCATGCGCTGGGTCGTGGCGATCCTGGGGTTCTCCGCACTGGTGGTGGTACTGCTGCTACCCAAGGTCGATTTCCTGCCAAAAGCTGACGTGGACGCCGTGGAAAGCTATCTTGACCTGCCGCCGGGCACCAGCCTGGACACCATCGAAAGTGAGGTGTTCGGTGAAATCGAACGGCGCCTGCAGCCTTACTACAGCGGCGAGCGGGAGCCCAGGGTGCGCGGCTACAACGTGGGCGTCGGTCCCGGCTACGGGACGGTATTCCTGTATCCGGCCGAGCCGGAGGGCACGGATCCCCTGATCCGTATCATGCGCGAGGAGATCCTCGCCGGCTTGCCCGACGTCGGACCGTTTGTGCGTCGCGCTTCGATGATCCAGGTTGACGACGGTGGTCGCAGCATCGCCATCGATATTCGCGGCGCGGACCTGGAAACCCTGATGCGGGTGGCCAGCGCTGGCATGGAGCAGGTCATGGGCATGTGGGAAACGGGCAGTGCCTACGCGCAGCCCGCGCTGACCATGGATCAACCGGAGTTGCGCATCGTGCCCGATGACAAGCGACTCGGTCTCGCAGGTCTGGACCGGATGATGCTGGCCGACGCCGTGCGCGCACTGACCGATGGGCTCTATGCCGGTGAATATTTCGACGGTAATCGGCGCTACGATATGCTCGTGCACGGGCCGGGATGGAGTACCCCGGAAGAACTGGGGAGCACGCCGATTGCGACGCCGCTGGCCGGCGTACAGGCCATCGGTGAGCTGGCGAGCATTGAATACACCGTGGGCCCGGTGCAGTTGCAGCGCGTTGATGGCCTGCGCACCGTCACCATCAACGTCCTGCCGCCGGAGCACGTGACGCTGGAGGAAGCCATAGAGCGACTGCGCGCAGAGCTGGACCCGGCACTACAGGCCATGTTGCCGCCGGGCGCGTCCATTGCCTACCGCGGCAGCGCCGACCGCCTGCAGGAGGCGGTGAGCAAGATGCTGGTGAACTTTGCCATCGCATCCCTGATTCTGTTTGCCATCATGGCGGCGGTCTTTCGCTCCGCCTGGGACAGTCTGCTGGTGCTGCTGGTCATGCCGCCAGCCGTTGCCGGGGGCGTAATGGCCCTCAAGGCCTTCAATCTGTTCACATACCAATCTCTGGATATGCTGACCATGGTGGGGTTTATCATTCTGCTGGGGCTGGTGGTCAACAACGCCATTCTGCTCGTCGACCAGACACGCAGCAGGGAGCGCGAGGGCGCCACGCGCCGGCAGGCGATCCACGACGCTGTGCTGACCAGGGCACGGCCCGTTTTCATGAGCACCCTGACCAGCATTTTCGGCATGCTGCCACTGATGTTGATGCCGGGGGTGGGTTCCGAGATCTATCGCGGTCTGGCCGCGGTGATTGTGGGCGGCATGATCTCCAGCGGCGCGCTTACCCTGCTGCTGATGCCGAGTTTACTGGGCATGGGTGCGGCCAGGGCACCGTCACTGCCAGACGCTGCTGCCGAGGCGGCAAACGTGCCCGGGGGGCAGATGTGATGAAGCCGTTGCGGGAGTATTGTAGGTGCCGGGTGATGTGGGCGCCGGTGTTGCTGTTGATGTCGCTGTCGCAGCCGGGGCTGGCGCAAGAGCCTGCCGTGGTGGAAACCGGCAGGGTGGAGCGTGTAGCCATGGGCGCACGCCTGCCTCTGAATGGCAGCGTTTTCAGCCGCAACGACGTGGCGGTGACTGCGGCGGTCGCCGGTGAACTGGACTGGGTTGCCGAGCCAGGTACCCGACTTGCAGCGGGGGAGTCCATCGCACGGCTCGACCAGGCACCGCTGCGCTTGCGGCGGGAAGAACTGCAGGGGCTGCTGGAGCGGGAGGCGGTGAACGCTGCCTATCACGGCAAAGTGGTGGACCGTTATGCCGCGCTCAGCGAGGCACAGAACCTCTCCGTGTTCCTGCTTGATGAAGCCCTGTCGCGGCGGGACATTGCGCGCAAGGATATGGCCATCCTGGAGGCCCGCATCCGTCAGCTGGATGACGAAATCGACCGCTCCGAAGTCCGCGCCCGCTTTCCGGGTGTTCTGGTGGAGCGGGAGAAACTGGGGGGAGAGTACGTGGTGCCCGGTGAGATCATTGGCCGCTTCGTTGACATGGACCGGCTCGAGGTGCGGGTGGACGTGCCCATTCGCTACCGGGCCCGGGTGGCGCAGGGCGATCGCCTCGATGTTGTCGCAGGCGACCGGGTGCACCCGGGTGTGGTGCGCACGCGCATCGCGGCCGGCGACCCGGTGTCGCAAACCTTTGAACTGCGGATTGACCTTCCCTCGGCGAACAGCGACAGCATCATGCCCGGTCAGCTGGTCAAGGTGGAGATTCCGCTGGCGGACAGCAGCATGACCCTGGCGGTACCGCGGGATGCGGTGGTCATTCGCAGCGAGGGCAGCTATGTCTACCGCGTCAGCGAGGGTGATATTGCCGAGCGGATCAGTGTTGTCGTGGGCGCGGGCGATGCCAGTCTGGTCGCTGTCGAGGGCGAGCTGGCGGAAGGCCAGCGCATCGTCGTGCGCGGTGCCGACCGCCTGCAGCATGGCCAGGCGGTTGAGGAGCCGCAGTGACCGCGGCACAGGGCAAAATCGCGGTTTTGTGCTAATTTCAGAGTGGGCGCGCGATGGTGCGCGCTCGCAGACTTCACTTAACGCAGGACGACTCGAATGACAACAATCCGCTTGCTACTCGCCACGGCGCTGCTCGCCTTGGCCGCACTGGCTACCGCCGCTGACGACGCGCTGCCCGCCGTATCCGCCAGCCGCATGGTCGAGGCATCGGCCTCGGTGGCCGCGATCAATCACGAAACGCGGGAGGTCACCCTGACCACCGAGGGGGGAGAGTCCGTCTCCTTCACTGCCGGTGACAACGTGCGCAACCTCGACCAGGTCGCCGTCGGTGACGTCGTCACCATGACGGTACTGGAGGAAATCAGCCTGTCACTGGTGCGCCCCGACGAGCCCATGGCAGCCATGGAGGGCGGTATGGAAGCCGCCGCCACCGCCGCTGAGGGCGACAAGCCCGGCGTGGTGCTGGCTGACATCGAAGTCATCACCGCCACGGTGGAGGCCATCGACCTCGAGGCCGGAACTTTCTCGCTGAAAGGCCCCGAGGGCAACGTGATGGAGTTTGCAGCGCGTAACCCGGAAAACCTCAAGCAAGCCAGTGTGGGCGACCTCGTGGTATTCGAACTGGACCGCGCCATCAGCCTGGTGGTGGAAGCTCCAACGCTGTAAACCAGTACTGCATTCCTCGCGTCGCACGGCTGCGCCGGTGACGCGCCGGATGTTGTCCGCTGCCTGCCCCTCTCATGTACCTTGCGACCGTTCAGTCCTGACCGTCAACGCGACAGCCGCGTTGTCTCGCGACAGCCCCGAAACGCGTCAGGTCCCTGTTTTTCATCGCCGCGATGTGATCGCCCGACGTAGGAATGAAATCGTGCATTGACACTGTAGTATTATCACATATACTGTACTAATCAAGTATATGGGAAGTATATCGTCATGAACGTTGAAGACAAATACGGCGCAATCAGCAAAAGCCTGTGGCTGAAATCGGCCGTGATCTCTAAACATCTGGACAATAGTCTGGGTGCCATTCACGGCATCGGCTTAGCGGAATATATGGTATTGCTGAATCTGATGAAGGCGCCCAATCACGCGCTGCGGCGCATAGACATCGCTGAAGCGCTCGCGCGAACGGCATCGGGGATCACGAGAATGCTGATGCCGATGGAGAAAATCGGCCTTGTCAGCAAGGAAACCAACGCTAGAGACGCTCGGGTGAGCCTGGTGAAGATCACGCCTGCGGGAAAAGACCTATTCAGGAACGCCACCGTCACCCTTGATGCGAAATCGCAGTCACTCCTCAGAAACATCGACAGTGAGTCCGCCGATAAGATGCTGGCTTTACTGCAGTCGATATAAGGGCGCCAACATGGACATGATCAGCGGAAGTTGCCTCTGCGGACGTGTGGAGTTCAGTGTTCAGGATGCATTTGTGTATTCGGGCTATTGTCATTGTTCGCTGTGCAGAAAGGCATCCGGCGCGTCGGGAACTGCCATAGGTGGTATCCCCAAGGCACTTTTCTCAATTAAAAAGGGTGAGCAGCACCTGAAGAAATTCAGTCGCAGCAAAGAAAGTGTGTCTTGCTTTTGCCGACAGTGTGGCTCCATGCTCTATGGTGAAAAGCCGGCTACCGGTATGGTGCATGTGAGATACGGCGCCTGAACAGCAGCCCGACACGCTTGCCCCAGGCGCATATGCAATGCTTCAAAGGCCGATTGGTACGAGATCTCTGACACGTTGCCGCAGTTCAGAATTTCCTCCCCGGGCTGCGCCACCTGACCCTGTTTGACGCCCATGCCAGTACTGTGATGTACGTCAAAGTCAATCACAGCGTGCGTAGGCAGGTACGGTTTCCCCCCCATACTTCTGACAATTGGGGGGAAATAACAACACGTGAAATTCATCCACACATCCGACCGGCAGATCGGCATGACGCGGGCTTTCCTCAGCCAGGAAGCCGCCGCGCGCTACAGCCAGGCGCGCATTGATGCCATTCGCGCCCTGGGCCATCTGGCCGAGGAGCACGAGGCCAGTTTTATGGTGGTGGCGGGGGACGTGTTCGAGTCCAACCAGCTTTCCGCGCAAACCCTGAGCCGGGCGCTGGATGCGCTGAACAGCGTGCCGGTGCCGGTGTTCCTGCTGCCGGGCAACCACGACCCGCTGGACGCCTCCACCCTTTTCCGCAGCAAGGCCTTCCGCGAGCAGGCCCGCAGCCACATTATCGTGGTGGAGAACAGCGAGCCGATTCCCGTACCGAGGCTGGCCAATGTGGAGGTGGTGGGCGCGCCCTGGTTCAGCAAGCGCCCGGGGGTGGACCTGTGTGCCCAGGCACTGAAAGCCCTGGAGCCTGCTCCGGGCGTCTCCCGCATTCTGCTCGGCCACGGCCAGGTGGATTCCCTGTCGCCAGATCACAGCCAGCCCGGCGTTATCAGCCAGGCGCTGCTGGAACAGGCGCTGGCAGAGCGGCTGATACAGTACGTGGTCTTTGGGTGACCGACACTCCCTGACCAGGGTCGGCAACAGCGGCCGCCTGTGCTATTCCGGCACGCCATTGGTGACGGATTTCGATGAATTGGAACCGAACCAGGCCCTGCTGGTGGAGCTGGACAAAGGGGCCCGCCGGCTGACGCCGCTCACCACCGGTTTCGGGAGTTCCAGGCCCTGCAGCGGGATATCGATGGGCGCGGGAAGACCGCCGCGTTTGCCCAGTGGTTGACGCCGTGCGCGGCAAGGAGTGCACTGTGCCCAAGGTGGCTTCACCGGCAGCGAGTCAACCTGGCGCTGGCGGCGCAGCTGGACGCCCTGCTGGAAACCCAGTCCCCCTGTTTGCCAGCCTCAAACGCCGGAACGCACCACGGACCTCGCCGTCATCCCCGACGCCCTGGACGACAATGCCATAGCGCTCAGCGGCTACGCCGACGCCACCTGGAAGGCCCCCAGCGGGCTCCGGCCGCCAGCGACGACACCGCCACCGACGCCCTGCGCCTGATGTACCGGCTGGCCAGTGCGCCGGCGGCAATGACAGGGGGCGGCATGAAGCTGCTCACCCTCACCCTCGATAACTGGCGCGGGGTCAGCCACAGCGAGATCGAATTCGACAATGCAGTCACCCTGATCGAAGGCCGCAACGAGGTCGGCAAGTCCTCCCTGGTGGAGGCCCTGCGCATGCTGTTCCGGGAGAAGTCCGGTTCGAAGAAAAGGAAGTGCAGGCCGCAGCCAGTGGGCCAGACGTCGGCAGCAGCGTCGCCGCCGAGGTCCGCTGCGGCGACTACCACTTCCACTACAGCAAGACCTACAACCGCAAGGCCGGCACCGAACTGCGCATCCTCGCGCCGCGGGCGGAACAGCTCACCGGCGACGACGCCCACAACCGCGCCTGGGAGATCCTCAGCAGCCACATGGACATGGCCCTGTGGGACGCCCTGCTGGTGGAGCAGGGCAAGGAGATCGGCGGCGTCAGACTGGCGGACTCCGACGGCCTGGCCCGGGCCCTGGACAACGCCGCCGGCGGCGCCGGGGTCAGCGGTGAAGAAAGCGCCCTATTCGATGCGGTGCAGGCCGAATACGAACGATACTTCACCCTGAAGACCGGCAAGCCGCGCTACACCGACGCGCAGCAAGGGTGGAGCAACACCAGGAGCGCGCGTGCAGAAACTGCAGGCCACCCTGCGCGACCTGGACGACGACCTGCGCCGCTTGGAGAACGTTTCAGGAGAGATTGCCCGCCTGCAGCGCGCGGTGCCTGAACTGACAGCGGCGCAGGAGCAACACGCCCAGCGCCGGGCGGCCATCGACGGCCTGCAGTCCCGCCTGGCTGCGAAAGAGCATGATGCCAAGCCCTGCAAGACCTTGCCGCACAACGCTCGCAACCAGTGGCAGCCGCGCCAGCAGGCGGCGGCGGATATCGCCCACCGGGAACAGCAGTTGCAACAACAGCAGGGCGCACCGCAGCCGCTGGCCGAACAGGTGGCGCAACTGGAGCGCACCGTGCAGGCTGCCGAAGCCACCCAGCGGGAACCAGAACCCAGCGCCGCCCTGCAACAGGCCCCGCAGCAGGCCCGACGGGATGCCGACTATCTGCAGGATGCCGCCGAACTGAAACGCGTTGAGCAATTGCTGGAAAAAGGTGAATGCCCAGCGCGGCGAGCTGCTGGCTGCACGCGAAACCCTCTCGGGTATCCATATCACCCGTGCCGGGCGCAAGGCCATCCAGGCCGCCGCCAGCGCGCTGGACGTGGCCACCCGCACCCGCGACAACGCCGCCACCTGCCTTACCATCGAGGCCCAGCAGGCGCTGGACTGGCAGCTGGATGGTGAGCCCGTCACACTGCGCGCGGGTGAAACACTGGATCGGCACGTCGCGGCCGCCCTGCAGCTGGAGATTCCCGAGCTGGCGCACATTCGCATCGCCCCCGCAACCTCCGCCGGCGAACTGGCGGCGGAAGTGGACGCACGGCAGCAGGAAACTGGATACTCCTGCTGGCCCGCTTCCAGGTAGGCAGCGTGCGGAGCAGGCCATCACCCTGGATGAACGGCGAGTGGATGCGGAACAGGTTGTGAATACCCTGCGCGAGCGCATCGAGGACATGCTGCAGGGCGCGGATGAAGCATCCCTGCAGGCGGATTGCGCGCGGCTGCAGCAGGCCTGTGCAGCGGCCCTGCAACAGCGCGACCCCGGCCAGCCCCTGCCCGCGAACGCCCACGAGGCCAAGCAGCAGCTGGAAACCGCCGGTGAAGCACTGATGCCTGCGAATCCGAGCTGGACCAGGAAAACGGCCGGCTGGAGGAACAGCGCGCCGAACTTACCCGCGCCCAGGCCAGCCTGCATCAGGCCAGCATTGAGGTGAATGCGCTGACCAGCGTGCTGGAAGAGAAGCGCAACAGCCTGGCGCAGGCGGTAGCCGCCGAGCCGGATGCCGCGCTGGAGCAGGCTGTAACGGCGCGGGAGCAGCAGCTCGCGGCAATCACCGAGGAGTTGGAACAGCTGCGGGCAGAGCTAGAAGCCGCAGACCCAGGTACCGCAAAGCCGGTAACTGGACAACGCCAGCCACGCCCTGCGTCGGGCCGAACGCGACATCATCGACCAGCAGCAGGAGCAGGCCGTACTGCCGCCTGGACCGCGCCCAGGCCAATGGCCTGTTCGAAGAACTGGAAGCCGCCGAGCAGGCGCTGGCGGAAGCCGAGGACACCCTGGCCGCCACCGAGCGCCTGCGCCGCTGCCGCCAAACTACTGTGGGAGACCCTCAACGAACACCGCGACGCCCCGCCAGGCCTACGTGCGCCCTCTGCGGGAAGGCATCCAGAACCTGGGCAAGATCGTCTTCGGCAGCGACTTCGACATCGCGCGCTCGCCGAGGACTGACCATCCTCAGTCACTTCCGTAGCGGCCGAAACTGCACCCTCTGACCTCCCTCAGCGTGGGCGCCAAAGAAGCTCGGTATCCTCACCCCGCCCGGCCGCCGCCTGCATCGTCGACGACCAGGGCGGCGTGCCGGTAATCATCGACGACGCCCTGGGCTTCCTCTGATCCTGGCTGACTGCAAAAGCATGGGTGCGGCGATTGCCGCGGCGGGGAGGGATGCGCAGGTGGTGGTGCTGACGTGCACGCCGGGGCGGTTTATGTATTTGGGGGAGGTGGGGGTTAGGAGGTTGTGAGTGCGAGCAGCGCATTTCGAGGGCCTCTTAATCCCGTTGATTGTGGGTGGGAAGAGTGTATATCTATATGAATGTATGGGAAACCTACGAGGCCTGGGCGAGAGGTTTGGGAGTTAGCCGGCCCGGCATTATACGGCCCGGTCTTTCTAATACGCTGTTAATCCTCAAGGAGATATCCGGTTGAGTATTAATATTCGAAAAGAACAACCAAGGGATGCTCAAAGCATCCATGAGGTTACTGTTGCCGCCTTTCTTGAAGCGCCACACACCGATCATACGGAGCAGTTTATTGTTAGCACTTCGTGAGTCAGGCGCATTATCAATTTCACTTGTTGCCGAAGAAGAAGTTGTAATGTCGTTGGGCATGTGGCGCTTCTCCGGTTACTACTTCTGACAATACAGATAGTTGGTATGGTCTGGTCCAATATCAAATTTTTCCTGACAAGCAGGGTAAAGGTATTGGCTCAAAAGCTTATGAGCGCTGCCATCCAAGAGCTAAAGAATATAAGCTAAAGGTTGTGTATTGCTTGGAGATCCAGACTTTTACCATCGCTTTGGCTTTAAATCCCAGAGAAGGTTTAGTACTTCCCAGTTCCACCCGGAATATTTCCAAGCTTTGGTATTTCAAGGTGATTTACCTCAAGGAAAGGTTAATACCATGAGTCTTTTTCAGCAAGGGTTAACAAGTCAAAGCACTGGACGCAGCAAAGCTGCGCCGGTGTTTGAGGCGTTATGTGACGTAACCAGGAGCAAGAAGGTTTATGGATGACGCATTTTCACAGTTCTCAACGACGGTGTACACCAAAGATTAAAGCGCGACTGTCTTGTCGGGATTTTTAACTATATCGTTTTGGGCCTTATTTGTAGGCGCGCTGGCTTGGGTAGGGAGAGCGTAAAACACATTACTAGCTTGGTGGTGATATGCATTTTCGTTTCGATAGAAATTGCTCGCAATGTCAGATAGTGGTCAGGCATACGCCTCCTTCGATCGCCGGATCAAGCCATGTCGGGCGCTGAACTAGCACTACGTTGATGGACGTTAAATTCCGCGTGGTTTGCCGCCGATACAAGCGGCTTCAGGCATTTAGAGGAAGTACTGGATGAATACCTTGCTGCTTGCTGTAAGCATCATTTTTGTAGTGGTCCTCCTCTTGGCGCTTGCCAAGAGCAGGATCTCGGGCTTACCTGCATCAGTTATCCAAGTTTCTTCTCTCGAAGGCGGAGCGATCTTTCTATGGGGTCCTCGTACAAGCTGTCGGTGGCTCCGGGATTGTGTTCGAAGGTTCGTGTGGCCGATGTAATCTCCCAAGAAAGGCGCAAAGCCGATCCGATTGGCAGCGTGCGTTCAATGCTATTTCATCAGCACTTTGACTTTATCGTGTGCGAACCTACGGATTGCTCAGTCAAACTGGCTGTTGAATTGGATGATTCGAGTCATGGGTCATCTAAAGCCCAGAAGCGAGATGACCTGCTCAACGGAGCTTGTCAATCAGCCGGCTTGCCGCTTCTCCGGGTCATGGCAAAGTCATATGTTGTAGCAGAGTTGCAACGTCAAATTACGGGGGCCATGTCACC
This sequence comes from Haliea sp., assembly GCF_041395985.1. NCBI lineage: Bacteria > Pseudomonadati > Pseudomonadota > Gammaproteobacteria > Cellvibrionales > Halieaceae > Haliea > Haliea sp. The sequence goes on along the minus strand of NZ_JAWKZJ010000002.1, from coordinate 604,264 downwards.
GCGCAACCGGTTGTGCCAGCAGAATCAGGACCTTCTATAACACTGAAATCGTCTATACTGTTTGAACAGTCTGAAGACAGTACAGCGCCTTTCTGAGCCCGGGTCTGCCATAGATCAGGGCCCAGTTCTATTTGAGACCGAATATAAAACAGAAGCGCAAACGCTTTTTGAAGTGTATGTCGATTCCCGGAAGGCCAAATCTGGAGCCGATGCAGGACAGGAATTTTGGGGTTGCAGTGCTTCCCAAGTGCCGAACCGTAGTGCACCGCCGGTGCCTAGCAAATCGTTGCAACGGGATGTTTAACCGCCACGCACTTTTGTTGTCGCAGAAGCACGCATCGCCGCAAATGCTGGCGTACTGCGTCGAGCGGCGCTGTATCTATCTCACAGCGCACGCTGCTTTCGCCTGCAGATCCCGGAGGCGGGGTGCAGCTTCAATGTGCTCCTGCAGAGATACCTATCCGTTCACAGCTTAACCAACTGGCGAAATAATGATGAAAGGTTTACCGGTTGGCCTCTACGAGCGTTTGTTGGACGAAGAGCTCCAAGAGCTTTTGGAATCCAAGCCAGAGCTGAAGGCGGTTTTGAGGTCAATCGATGACGAGTCACAACCTTATACCTATTCTCGGTTTCTGTTCGATGCTGGAGCAGGCGCTGCGAGCGAGAAGCCTGATGGAAGGCGCGCGCTGGTCAATCGAATTGTTCAGCTGGTGTCAGAAACCGATGGGCTGGTAATACCTAATCAAGCGGAAGATCCTCGCAAGGAAAGAGCAACTCTTGCTGGAAGTACAGAGCGACACCCGGAGAAGTGTCCGACCTGCGACGCCGCTATCGACCAGCATTTTGCTCACAGGACAACGCGGGGATCCGCCACTGGAGCACGAGTTGCGTGCGGAGATGGCGACCGCTGATCGGGTCGATATCTTGGTTTCATTTATAAAATGGTCCGGACTGAGATTGCTGCGCCCGGCATTTGAGTCGTTGGTGGGTTCGGGAGTTCGGGTCAGGATTATTTCCACCAGCTACATGGGTGCTAGCGATCCGGAAGCACTCGAGTGGCTGGCATCCCAGCCCAATATAGAAGTTCGTCTATCATACGACACAGGCGGTACGCGTCTACACGCCAAAGCTTACCAGTTCATCAGGGACACCGGTTTCTCGACGGCTTACATCGGCTCTGCAAACATGTCCCATGCGGCCATGACCAGTGGTTTAGAGTGGACGGTGAAGGTCACAGAGTGATATGGCTAACGTTCTGGAGCGTTTTTCAGCAGAATTTGCAAGTTATTGGGACAGCTCCAGAGTTTGAGCCGTTTCTCAAAGACGATTTTGCCAGGTTTAGAACGGCTATCGGTCGTGCTCGGGCGAGAGATGCAAGCATTCCGGTGTTCTGCTGATATCACTGCCAGACCCTTTCAGGAAAGTGGTTTTAGAGGCCTCCAGCGGCCGCAAGGGAGAGTGGAGAAAATCGAAACCTTGTCGTTGTTGCAACGGGAACCGGTAAGACGGTAATCTCGGCACTTGATTATCGCCGTTTCGTGGAGGCGTCAGGTGGGCTACCCAATTTGTTGTTCGTCGCACACCGCAAAGAGATTCTCCAACAGGCGCAGAGTTGTTTCCGAACAGTACTTCGCGACGCCAATTTTGGCGAACTTCTTGTCGACGGTCAGTCGCCACTTGAATGGAAGCATGTATTCGCGTCTGTACAGAGTCTGCGTGGAGGGCAGCCTTGGCAATCGCTTGGAGACAAACATTTCAAATTCGTAGTGATCGACGAAGCTCATCACCTGCTCATGGGTAGCTACCGACCCATCATCAACAACTTGCGCCCTGAGTTACTGTTGGGTCTGACTGCCACACCCGAGAGAATGGACGGAAGCTCGATCCTGTCCGACTTTGGTGGGCGCTATGCTGCAGAGATCAGGCTACCCGAGGCGTTGGAAGAGCGGCTGCTATGTCCTTTTCCATTATTTTGGGGTAACTGACACTATAGACTTGAGCGTGAGGAGCGGTTCTGGAGCAATGGGAAATACAACTCTGCTGGAGCTGGAAGCGGTCTATACGGGAGATGATTTCCGCAGCGCGGCAGCGGCTTGATTCGATTCTGAAGGCGCTTGCAAATTACCAACCCGACCTGTCAGACACCAAAGGCATTGGCTTTTGTGCTGGTGTGGTCCATGCGAAATATATGGCGGAAAGTTTTAGCGCGGCTGGGATACCGTCTGAAGTCCTTCTCGGAGACACGCCCTCCGGACGTTCGGCAGCAACGATTGCGTGATTTTAGAGAGGAACCACCGTTTTCCTGTTTACGGTTGATGTGTTGAGCGAAGGGGTAGACATTCCGGACATCAACCTCGTCATGTTTCTTCGGCCTACCGAGAGCCTCACCGCTTGCAACAGCTCGCGGTCTTCGTCATGCCCCCGGTAAGGATTGCCTGAGCTGTTCTCGATTTTGTAGGTCAGACCACAGACGGTACCGGTTGGATAGAAGTTTCCGCGCTGCTCACTGACGGTCGTATGCGGCTGGACAAAGAGGTGGAGCAAGACTTCCCCGAGTTCGCCAGCAGGATGCAATATCCAACTGGAGCGAGTTGCCAGAGATGAGGTCCTGAGAAAATCAGAGCGGTTCTGGAGATCTGAACAGTTTTATTCCGAAACGATTCGCACTCGGGAGTCTGAGTCAGATCAGCCCCTGCGGTTTGGATCCTTTATCGAAGCGACTGGCCCAGGTAAGCCGCCGATGTCTTGAGAACGAAAACCTGGTCAGAATGGAAGGCCGTAGCTCTCCGGGCGAGTCGCGGCCATCTGATGCCGATATATCAGCGGGTAGAAAAAGCGCTATCCAGAATTGCATGCGAACAGACCCGTTCTCCCAGGCAATTTCAAGAATGCCTTATCGAGAGGGACGAAGCCGGTATTGATGATGCGAGAGTAGGGGTGGCCCTGCATTACCTTCTCTGGGGGAAAACGGGCGCTACCGTTGGTGTAGCATCGGTGAATGAGTCAATTGGCAAATGGAGCGCGAATCCTACCCTTGTGAGTGATGCGGCTGATGATCGCGGATTGGCGGCTTTCAAGAGCAAGTACCGTCATGCCTGAAGTTCAGTTGCTCCTCTGGTCATCGCCTTCGGCTTCACGCGGAATACGGTTCGGCAGAAATCAAGTCGCTTCTGGATCTGGCCACGATAGACGCCTCGGGCTCTACCGGCGTCGGTGCTTTCCACTCCCGGGAGAACAAGTTCTACGTCAACCTAGTTACATTTCAGAAGGAAGAGAAGGATTTCTCTCCGACAACTCGGTACGAGGATTACCCGATTAGTCGAACCAAGCTCCATTGGCAAAGCCAGTCAGGAACGTCTCAGGACAGCGAGCGGGGCAAGGGCTATATCCATTTCAAGGAGAGAGGCTATGCCGTATTGTTTTTCGCGCGCCTCAAGAAGCGTGTAGGACGGGAAACGTCTCCCTTTGTGTTTTTGGGGCCCGTGAGTGAGCTGCTCTCCTACGAAGGTGACAGGCCGATCTCGATGGTCTGGGAACTCGAGTACCCTATGCCTGCTCACTTGTTCGAACATGCCCGTCCTGCGTAGCGCTTGTGATGAACACCAAACCCCCAAACTATTATAGTGCTCGCAGCTAAAGGCTATCTGAGCAGTACCAGGCACTATCCTCCGAAATGGTGCACGGTGGGTGGGTAAAAGGTAACTTACCGGAGGCCCCCGGCTTCGTTTGCGACATAGGCGCCGGCTCGGGCCGCGACGCCAACTGGCTTGCCGAGAAGGGCTGGGACGTCATCGCCGTCGAACCCAGCCGGGGCATGCGCGAACTGGCTATACCCAAATCCCATCCCAACGTCACCTGGCTGGACGACTCCCTGCCGGAGTTCTCTCGTCTGCGCGCTCGGCCACCGCTTCGACCTGGTGCTGCTCAGCGCCGTCTGGATGCATAAAGGCCGGGCCAGCGCGAGCGGGCCTTCCGCATCCTCACGGAGCTGCTCAAGCGTTACCGGGTTCGCCTAGCAACATGTCAACGTTAAATGCGTCGTACTGCAAGTAAATGACTCGAAATGATGACAAAACCAAGAAACCGGACCTGTCATTTGTCTAGCTCTTTAGAGCGCGGCTTCCATCCGGTATCCGCCGCGGAGCTCGCGGTCTTCGCCCAGCGCCGGGCGGTGGTGATGAAGGATCCCGTGCGGCAGCCGGACCAGACCCGCGCCCACGTGGAGTGGGAAACGGTGGTGTTCACCATCCCGGATGATGGCACCGGCAGCCTGCCGCTGCTGCGACACATCATCGTCAATGACAACAAGTCGGCGTCCTACAAGCTGGGGCTGCTGCGGGTGCTCACCCGGATTGCCGAGAGCGCGCCCGGGGTGGTGATGCGGCGCTCGGATGACTGGGTGGAGATTCCGCTCGGTATCGTCGGCCTCTACTGGCTGAAGCAGTACAAGCCCCTGTTGATCGACCATCAGCTGCGCGAACGCCCCGAGTCGGATCAGGGCTATGGCTTTGCCCGCGAAGCTTTCTGGAAGCTGGCACAGATATCGCCCTATGATCTGCGCGTGGGTGGCCATCTGGTGGATGACCATGCCGCCATCGTCACCCAGGCCATCCGCGATGCCTGCGCCAATATCACCACGATGCCCACCCGCTATATTACCTGGCCCGGCCGGGCTGACCCTGTATTTGAATTCGAACGGCGCGGGTTTCGTTTCCAGCCGCAGCCGCTGGTGATTTCCGCGGAGTACCTGGCGCGGTTCGGCGTGTTCCGTATTCCCGCCGCGATCTGGCAGACCCTGGGCCAGTACGCCTGCTGGCTGGAGCCCGCCATCCTGCGCGAGTGGGCGGCGCTGCACAGTCAGTGGAATGTGAGCGACCCCCGCGCCGGCGACCAGCAGGTATTTGCCTGGGAGGAGGGGCGGCGCGATACCAGCCTCGCCGCCGGCCGCTTGCTGGACCTGCGCCAGCAGGGTGTGGACGTTCCCTGCGTGTGGAGCGCCCGCCCGGTCCGCGAGGCGAACAGTCTGCATATCGACCACTGCTTCCCCTGGTCGCGCTGGTTCAACAACGACCTGTGGAACTTGCTGCCCGCCCGCAGCGACGTCAACCTGGCCAAGGGCGACAAGCTGCCATCCGCGCTCGCTCTGTCCTCCGCGCACGGGCGCATTCTGGACTGGTGGGACCAGGCGTGGCTGGGGTCGCCGTACCGTGAGCGCTTCCTGCTGGAGGCCGCGGTGTCACTGCCGACCCTGGTTGAGGAACCTGCCCTTGCGGATATCTATCAGGCCATGCTGCACCAGCGGGCGCGCCTGAAGGCGGATCAGCAGTTGGCGGAGTGGACGTTTGGGCGGTAAGTGCTGCGTTGCGGCTATCTGAAAAATAAATACAAAAAATACAATAAGATAGAGTCATTTTATCTGTCGAGAAACCGAGCCTCGCCAGGTGTAGAAGGAAGAAAAAAAATCTCCTCTACCGATAGGCTTGGCCGCGGAAAACGCAGCCAGTTCAGTAACGGTTCAAAATACTTGCAGGACACAAACAAGTGTCTATACTCAGTTTTCCGGGCTATAAGTCGTGGGCCGAGGCCCGGTTTGATTGCAGCGTTTTAATCCTGGATCCGCCTGGAGCCACGCCGGGTCTAACCCCGACGCCGGGCGTCATCAATAATAAGCAGCGAGGAAAAAATCATGACGAAAATGCACAGGATGGGAGCTTTTACCCAGTTTTGGGTCGGTGCGGCTGCGCTTGCTATGACCTTGATCTCGACCCAGGCGTGGAGTAATGACTCTGTTCTTGGCGGTAGCGTGATTCTGGATAGATTTGAGGCCACCTTTGAACGTGAGAAGGGATCGCCAGCCGAGCGGGCGGAGATATTCATCGGCAGTGCGGGGGAAGCTACCCTGACGCTGGTCGATTTGTCTGACTCGCGTTCCAAGAACATCGCCAGCGCGACAGTCATGTTGAACGGCGAGACCCTGCTGAAGCCAAGCGATTTCCGCAAGAAAGAATCAACTTACGAGCTTCCTGTGACGCTTCTGGCCGGGGCCAACGAAATTACCGTCAAGCTGGCGGGCAAGCCGGGTACCCGGTTCGACCTGCAGGTACAGCAGGAGGTATCCACGGGGGTAACGAGCCGTATCCACTTCAATACTCAGGTCAGCAGTTTCCGTGACGCACGGGAGTTCTACCGCAGGCTGGGATTCAATTTCAGCATCGATTTCCCGCAGACCAATACTGCGGCTGTGGCAAGAGCGATAGGCATTGAAATTCCGCCCGGGACCGATTTCAAGGCAGCGGAGTGGGAGGAGCGGCTGGACGAGGACCGCGCCGTCGGTTTCCCGATTGGTGTCGACGGTGGTTACCTGCTCAAAGGCCAGTTGATTGGTCTGCCGCTGTTCTTTGCCCGCGGCTTCTTCATTGATCTCATCGAGTTCACGATCCCGCGCCGGGACGATCCGCCCTATGAAAAGATCAACCATCTGGGTATGGCAATGGCGGCCATGGAAACGGCGGATATCGAATACGACTATAACTATTTGGTCTCCAACGGGATCGAGGTTCTTGCTGAACCGATAACCAACCCCGACGGCGAAAGGTTCGCGATCTTCAAGGACCCGGACGGCGTCTATTACCAGCTGATCGAGACGAATTCCAGTTTCATTGACGACGATGGTGATGGTGAGAGGGACATTGAGACCAACATCAACAGGCTCGGCAAGGTCACCATCAACGTCAGTGACTTGAGTGTGTCGGTGCCATTTTACGAGCGGATCGGTTTTCAAGTGGTACGCGACACTTATGAAACTGGCAGCTCCGACGTTGCAGAAGCTCTGGGAATGCCCATTGGTTTCCAGCGTAAAGGTACGCTAATGGCCCTGGCCGACGGCTCTCAAGTTGAGCTGGTCCAGTGGATCAATCCCTTTGACCCGGCCCCACCCTATAGCGGTCCAGTCAACCATATCGGAATTGGCCGCATCGCGTTTACCGTGGAAAACATTACCGGCGCCGTTGAGAAGCTCAAGCAACTGGATAGTGATATCGCCTTCGTGTCAGAGATTGCACCCTGTTGCACCGGTGACTTGTCGGACAGCGGAATTATTGCGTTCTATGATCCCGATGGAACGGTGCTGGAGTTCACTGGTCCTCGCTGACTGCTGTCGAAGTACCGCATGACAGTCCAGGGGCCCGCATGCTTGCCATGCAGGGTCCCTGGCAAGGAGTAAACGACGAGTCACTGAATATAACTTTAAATTTGAGGTGCAAGATAATGACTACAATACCGCTTCAAGCAACAGCATCACGATCCACCCTTCTGCGGAGCCTGTCGCTGGCGATGGCGATAGCGGTCGGTTTCTTTTCAACCACGGCATCGGCTGCAGAAAATCTGCAGGTCAAGAATGACATCGTCAATCTCATGCTGTGCTATGGCAAGGGCACTGACACTTTTGGTGCCCCCGGTAATCCGAACGCATATTGGGATGGCCTTGCAACCTACGAGGAGTGCTTCACCGAGGATGCCAAGTTTAACCTCTGGCCAGCCGGCTTTGATTTCAATGGTCCACCCGCTCTGAGCATTGTGGGTCCCACCGCATGGGCCCAGTTTGTGGATGCTGGCGTGCCCCGTAACGATGCAGGCGATTCCATATCTCATGGTCAGCACATGCTGAGCAACTTCATGGTTGAAACTCAAGGCACAGCAGGATCGCTGACGGCTTATCTGAATGCCACGCGAACGGTTTTTGATCCCGAGCAGAACGGTGTTGTCACCAACGTATCGGTCGCCAATGGTACCTATACGCTACACGTCGAGAAAATCCGCGGAAAATGGATGGTCAAGGAACTCGACCTGAAGCTGATCAGCTTTGTTGATCATTTTAGTGCCGAATAGCGAGCGCGATGGCTGGCAACCTGTGCTTGTTCATGCCCGGGCGACGCTGATACTCAACACAGAAGCAGCAGTCCACGGCCACCATTGCTGATCAACTACGAGCGGCGTGAGCGGCTTCCATCTCCCTGCCGACGCTGGTGGAACGGCCAGCGCCGGCAGATATCTACCAGGCCATGCTGCACCAGCGGGCGCGGCTGAAGCCGGATCAGCAGTTGGCAGAGTGGACGTTTGCTCGGTAGCCGCTGCGTTGCGGTTTCGCCTTCCTTTCGCAGCTGCGTGCGCTTTATGTCACTGTGCCTCTGTATCTGGCGCAGCTGATAACCGAAAAACGCTTCCGCGGAGACGCGTTTTGACCTCTCGGACTGGTTTGCGCCTCCATTTTCATCAAATGTACCCATGCGCTTGTACGTCGCGGTGTCATCCTGCAGAGTTGGCGGTAGAGGGAGGAGGGCGATGCCGGCTGCCAGGGAGGGCGCCATGGTTGCACTGCTGGACCCGAAAAACGACTACGTGTTCAAGCGGCTGTTTGCGGGTGATCCCGAGCTGACGGTGGCGCTGATCAATGACCTGCGGCCGGATTTGCAGCCGGTCGCTTCGGTAGAGATTCTCAATCCCCTCATCAGTGCCAGTGAACTCAGCGGCAAGGGGATTGTTCTGGATGTGCGCGCCCGCTGCGTTGACGGCCACCAGTACAATATCGAGATGCAGGTGCAGCGGCAGCTCGATTGGGGCTCCCGCAGCCTGTTCTACCTGGCCCGCCTGCTATCACAGCAGCTGAGCGCCGGGGATGAGTACCAGGCGGTGGCGAGCGCTATCGGCATACATCTGCTGGATTTTGACCTGTTTACAGTGAGCACCGCGGAGCGAGGGCAGGCCCTGTGGCGCTTTGAGATGCGCGATGCCGCCCTGCCTGACGTAACGTTGGGAAGCGAGCTACAATTGACGGTGATGGAGCTCAAGAAAGCGGACCGGCTGGGGCAGCTGCAAGGCCCCGCGAGTGACTGGGTCCGTTTCTTTGAACACTGGCAGGAGGACACGATCATGAGTGGCATTACCCACGAGCCAGTCAAGAAAGCGATAGGCAGCATCCGGCAGCTCAGCGCCGACGAGGAAGCCCAGCGCCTGGCCGAGGCACGCGAATGGGGGCGCATCAACTGGAACCTGAGTATCGCTGCAGCTCACCGGGAAGGGCTGGAGCAGGGACGGATAGACACATTGCGCAATGCTCTTGCCCAGCTGCTCGAACAGCGGTTTGGTCCCCTGTCTGAGTGGGCGAACACTCAGCTTGCCACTGCCAAGGTCGATCAGCTTGATACCTGGACGAAGCGCATACTGTCGGCGGGCAGTCTGGAGGAGCTGTTGGGGCGTTCGGGATGAAAACGTTTCTGTGGAGACGCTGTCCTGGGCCCATGGCCGCATTCTGGACTGGTGGGATCAGGCCTGGCTGGGGCCGCCGCACCGGGAGCGCTCCCTGCTGGTAGCCACCGTATCCCTGCCGACGCTGGTGCAGCAGCCGGCGCCGGCGGATATCTACCAGGCCATGCTGCACCAGCGGCCACGATAATAAATGTCTCAAAGGAGCCACCCCATGCCCACCAAAGAACAGATCGACCACGCCATCAACGAACATTTTGACGCCTGGAACGCCCAGGATCAGGTGCGCTGGTCAGCGAATTTTTCCGAGGACATCGTCTTTGAAGACCCCTACGGCGGCCTGCTCAAAGAAGGCCCGCTGGCGGTGCGGCAAAGCTGGGAAAACAGCTTCAAGAATGGCGACGTCTGGACGCTGGAGTGCCTGCTCAAGCAGGTCTGCCTGGATCAGGCGGCGCTGGTGGTGCGTTCCACCGGCAGCGTCAATGGCAAGCCGGTGGTGGTGGAAGGCATCGAGATTTACACCGTGAACGACGACGGCAAGGTGTGCCATATTCGCACGTACTTCAACCCCCCGGAGGGGATGGAACTGGACCCGTATTTTTCACACCAGAGCTGAAAGCGGCATTACTGCACCACATTCACCACCAGCTTCCCGCGCGTGCGGCCCCGTTCCAGATAGCGGATCGCCTCGGGGACGTCGGCCAACGTGAACCGTTGATCGATCACGGGCGTGAGTTGCCCGTTGTCCGCATAGCGGGCCAGCGCTGTCAGGTCCTCAGCGGTGGTGATGGCGAGCAGCGGCTCCAGCCGCTGTGAAACGAAGGGGGAGCGCACCACGGCGTGTAACGGCCGCGCCAGCGGGCCCCACCAGGGGTCTATCTTCATGGAGCCGACCAGCACCAGCACGCCATCCGGCTCGGTGACACCCAGTATGTCCGAGATGGCATGGTTGCCGACCATATCGATAATGGCGTGGTAGCGGGTGTCGCCTTCGGTGTAGTTCTGCTGCGTGTAGTCGATTACCCGGTCTGCACCCAGCGCGCGCACGAGCTCCGCATTGCGGCCGCTGCACACCGCCGTCACGGTGGCGCCCATGGCCTTGGCCAGTTGCACGGCATAGCTGCCCACGCCGCCGGACGCGCCGTTGATCAGCACGTGTTGGCCGGGCTGCACCTGCGCCTTGTCGCGCAGCGCCTGCAGGGCAGTGATCGCCGCCACGGGCAGCGCGGCGGCCTGCTCGAAGCTGAGGTTGGCCGGTTTCAGGGCCATGCCACCGGTTTCGCTGCGCACCACATACTCGGCGAAGGCGCCGTTGGCCACACCGAACACGGCATCGCCCGGCTCGAACCGTGTCACACCCGAGCCGACGGCTTCCACCACGCCAGCGAAGTCTGCCCCCATGCGTGGCGACTGCGGCGCATTCAGGCCGTTGACCAGGCGCAGCAGGTAGGGTGTGCCATGCAGGAAGTGCTTGTCGAGGGGGTTGACCGAGGCGGCATGCACCCGCACCAGCACGTCGCTCTCTGCCAGCTCGGCCTTCGCCACAGTCTCCACGGTGATGATGTCCGCATCGCCGTAGCAACGCTGCATGACAGCCGTGAAGCTTGAAGCGCCGTCTGCCGCTGGGGGCGGTGGCTCGCAGGCGGCGTTGTGGCTGACGACCAGTGCCAGCGCGCCCACGGCCAGCACCACGGTGGCAATGAGCCCCGCCAGTATTTTGGCAAAAAGTCGATACACGGTGTGTCCCCCGGCCGATGGTCAAAAGTGTACTGTCTACGGGGCGGAGTTCTGCTGCAAGGTTTTTGCGATGAATGGGGTGTGTGGGGCGGTAAGCTGCCGTTTGCAAAGCATGACAAGTCTCCTGCGGGTGTGATACATCATGGCCATGCATCGATCGTCATATTCCGCCGTCTCGGGCTCGTCGCCCTGTGCGTGGCTACTCTCCGCCTACCGCGCCGACAGCCACGCCGCCTGGGCAGACTGGCTGCTGGCCTCGCATCCGCAGTTTGCTTGGCAGCGGCTGGAGCTGCCGGGTCGACACTTCGCCTGGCGTATTCGCGGCAATCCGCTGTCCTGGCTGGCGGCCCTGCCACCGCAACAGCCGGACCTGATTTTGGCCACCTCGATGGTGGACCTCGCCACCCTCAAGGGCCTGCACCCGCGTCTGGCGGGGGTGCCCACGCTCTATTACTTCCACGAAAACCAGTTTGCCTACCCGCTCAGCAGCCGCCAGCGTCACTGGCTGGAGCCGCAGATGGTGCAGTTGTATGGTGGTCTGGCGGCCAGTCGGCTGGTGTTCAACTCCGCCTTCAATCGCGACAGTTACCTGCACGGCGTGCAGCAGCTACTGGAGCAGATGCCTGATGCGGTACCTGCCGGTATTGTCGACCAGCTGGCGCAGAAGAGTGGTGTGTGCCCGGTACCCGTAGACCCTGTGCCGCCGGCGGCGGAGCGCGACGGACAGTTGATTCTCTGGAACCACCGCTGGGAACACGACAAGGCGCCGGAGCTGTTCACCGAGGCGATGATTGCCCTGGCAGGGCAGGGTGTGGCATTCCGGCTCGCCTTGCTCGGCAAGCGCCCTTCGCGAGTGCCGCCGGCGTTGGCGCGCTTGCGCGAGGCCCTGCCGGAACGGATTGTTGCGGATGGTCAGCTGCCTCTGGATGCGTACCGCGCGCTGCTCGGCAAGGCGGCCATTGCGGTGAGCACGGCCCGCCACGAGTTCCAGGGGCTGGCGATGCTGGAGGCGGCGAGTGCGGATGCCAGGCCGCTGGTGCCCGATGCGCTGTGTTATCCGGAACAGTACCCAACGGCCTGCCGCTACCCGCCGGGGGATGCGGGCGCGCTGGTGTCACGGCTGCGTGACTGGCTGTCCGGGGCGCTGCCACCGCCGGTGGATGTCAGCCCCTGGTATGCCCAGCACCTTGGGCCGGTGTGGGCCGAACTGCTGGACAACACGCAGACGGTGATCGCTAACCCTTGGGCCCCATCAGCGCCCAGATAATCAGCCCCACCAGGGGCGCCAGTAACAGCAGCAGAATCCACAGCACTTTCGCCAGGCCCCCGGCGGAGCTTTTCGCCACCTTGATCACGGCCCAGATAACAATCACCAGCCAGATCAGCCCGAGCAGGCCACCTACTTCTACACCCATAACAACCTCCTTGATGAGGGTGGGGCGGCATCGGTGTGCGCCGTCCCGCGCCCTATGCGCTTCACTCTACGGAAAACACGCGCCTATAGCCACGTGCAAATCCCCCCTGCAGGCTGGACAGTCGCTGCGATGGCAAGCACGTTTGCGCTACTCGCCGCAGCGGTAGCTCGCGGCATCATCCAGCGGCCCGTGTCCGTCATGGATGGCGCGCAGGGGATAGGGGCACAGCAGCGCCGTTGCCGTGGCCGCCGCAGGGTCCAGTGTATCGCGGGCCACAATCTGTGCGGGTGGCTCAGCCTGCTCTACCCAGGCATCCAGGGCCTGCAGCGGGTCGAACAGGTCCGGTGCGAGGCCGGGCGCTTCCCAGCAATGCCCGTGGCCCGGCACCATGAACAGGCGCGCGTGTTCAGCCAGCGCCTCGGCGCCGCCGTTTTCCGCGGCCGCGTCGTTGAAATAGCGGATGGTGCGCTGCGGCAGAATCAGCGGGTCTGCCCAGCCGTGCCAGATGAGCAGCCGCGTGCCTGCGGCGCGTAGTCCGGAGAGATCCGCGTTGGTGGCATTGGCGCGCTGTGCCAGTGGCGAGGCCGCCATGGCCGCCGCTTCCGCCACCACGTCAATGCTCGCCGGGTTCACGTGCTGGCCTGCGGGCACATTGCGGTAGATGTCGAGGAAGCCCTGGGAGGCGTCTCTGCCCCAGGCGGGTTGGCCATCACGGCCGGTAATCCAGAACGGCCAGAGGTGCTCGGAGCCCGGCGGCAGGCCGGGAAACAGCTGCGTATCGCCGTCGTGCGCGCCGCGATACAGCGCGGCAACCTGTTGCAACTGTGCCGCGCTCAGGCAGCCGCTGTCGGTATTGGCTGTGCAGCGCAGCGCGCTGAGGTCGGGATGGCATCGCTCCGGTGTGGCGATCAGCCCGTCTTCCAGGCCGTCCAGCGCATCGCAGGCCTCGCGTACATGGGTGGCCAGGCGATCGATGTGTGCGGGGGTGAACCGGGGCTCACCATCGGGGGTCCAGGCCTGCTGGATCATCCACGCGCCCTGCACACCGGCATTGCCGGACAGGTCCAGAATCGGGCCGCCCGCGGCGATGCCGTCAAACAGCTCGGGATAGCGCTGCGCTGCTACCAGGCCCAGCCGGCCCCCGTTGGAACAGCCGGAGAAGTAGCGCCGCTTCGGGGCCTGCGCATAGTAGGCCTGAATCACCTCGGTGCCCAGGGTGGCCAGCGTCGGCAGCACGGCCTCGGCCCACAGCGCAACGGCCTGGTCATCGCCACTGCGCGCCCAGTCGGTGTCCGAGGTCGGGGCCTGGTGGCCGCTGTCGTGGGCCATGGCGGCATAGCCCTGCTTCAGGGCTTCGTTGATGCTGTTGGAATAGCCCGGCTTGTCGGGCAGCAACTGGCCGCAGAAACCGCCGCAGCCGGCGAGCACGAATTTACCGTTCCAGTCTGCGCGAGGTGGCAGGCGCATTTCGAAGCCCACTTTACCGGTGGCCTGGCCGCGCACCTTGCAGAACGCTGGCAGGTCGCCCGCGGGCATCAGTTGGGGCGTTTCCGTGAGGGTGACACCTGCGGTGGCAGCCAGTGCCGGTTGCAGCGCTGCGCAGTTTGCGTTGTCGTTATTGGCGGCGAACGCCAACTGCGCCATGAAGAGTGTACCGATGAGGCCGCCCAGCCGTTGCCAGTCGCTCGACATTGCAATCTCCCCCCAGTCAGTCCAGAGTTTCCACTCGCCGCGGCCGTGCCTGCAGGGAGCGACCCATGCCCATACCGGCCGACAGACTTATCAGGGTATCGCGGCCGAAGGGCCCTTTACCTTACGCATTTTCGGAGCGCGTATCCATGCCAATGGCCTTGCCCCCACTCTACACTGTCACCCCCGCAGGGGTTGGGAGAATCACCCTGCGCTCACTGAAGCGCATGTGCAGGCCGTTCGCTGTGGGCGCGTTCCTTACGCTGGCGGGGATGGGGAATGCTATGGCCGTTGAAGAAGCGGAATACACCGTTGTGCAGGCGGATGAGCCCTTTGAGCTGCGCCACTATGCGCCGCATATTCTGGCCGAAACCGTCGTCGAGGGCGATTTTGAGGGCGCGGGCAGCAAGGCCTTTCGCCGGCTGTTTGACTATATATCGGGCAGCAACACATCGCGTGAAAGCCTCGACATGACATCACCCGTCGGCCAGCAGGCGGGCAGCGAGAAGATCGACATGACCTCGCCGGTCGGGCAGCAGCGGGTGGATGGCCGCTGGGTGGTGAGTTTCATGATGCCCGCGTCCTACTCCCTGGAGACGCTTCCGCAGCCGGATGATCCGGCCGTCACCCTGCGCCAGGTGCCCGCGCAGTTCATGGCCGCGGTGCGCTATTCAGGCTTCTGGTCGGAAGAGCGCTACCAGCAGCACCGGGAAAAACTGGCCGCGTGGATTGCCGAGCAGTCCCTGACGGTGGTGGGTGAACCGGTCTGGGCCCGCTACGACCCGCCGTTCATGCCGTGGTTCATGCGGCGCAATGAGATTCTGGTGCCCGTATTGGATCCTTCCAACAACCAGTGAGCAGACCCGGTGCAACTCGAGGGTTGCCTCGGTAGTGTCGCAGGGTGGTGGCACCGCGGCAGTTCCACGAATGCGTGATGACAGGAAATCCAGGACCCAGCAGCGTATGAAAAACTGCCCGATGACGAAACACAGCCTCGCGAATCTGGCCCTCTACAGTCACGGCGCGCCCAATCACCTGATTGCGGAGAACAGGCAGCAGCATTCGGTGTCCTGGGAGGCAGGCAGTGCCGGAGAATCGGGGCACTGGAATGTGTTTGCCACTCCCGAAATCGACACGGTGTTAAAAAACCCGGCGCTATTCAGCAATGCTGCAGGTCCACGCCTCGTCGACACACCCAAGGAGGCCATCAGGGGGAGACATGTTTCGCTCAACCTGATGGACCCACCGGTGCACCGCGATTACCGTCGTCTGGTGGATGCAGCCTTCAAGCCAACCGCGATTAAACAGCGCGAGCCCAACATCCGGGCCATCGCCGACACCATCATTGATGACGTTATCGGGCAGGGCCGCTGCGAATTTGTGACGTCGGTTGCAACACAGCTGCCACTGCGTGTAATCGCCTGGATACTCGGCATTCCGGATGCGGATCGCGCGCACCTCTGTGCCCTTACCAACACCATGATGATCGCCGACGATCCGGACTTTGCCGGCAGTGTCATGGAGGGCTACGACGCGCAGCGAGCACTGGTGCAATACGGTGCCCAACTGGCTGCCAGTCATCGACTCAATCCCCGGGACGACCTGACCACCGACCTGTTGGCGGCGACGCGGGAAGGGGGAGAGCAGCTCACTGATCTGGAATACGGGCTGTTGTTTCTCAACCTCATTATTGGTGGCGTCGAAACCACGCGCAATGCCACGGCCTACGGTCTCCATGACCTGATACAACACCCCGAGCAGTTCCAGATGCTACAGAATGACCCCGAGTTGATTCCCGGTGCAGTGGAGGAAATGTTGCGCTTTCGCGCACCGATAATGAACTACCGGCGCACCGCCATGGCAGACGTTGAGCTGGGAGGGCAGACTATCCGCAAAGGTGACAAGGTCATCGTGTGGCTTGCGTCCGCCAATCGGGATGAGCAGGTCTTTGCACACCCCAACAGCTTTGACATTACCCGCTGTCAGCGCGAAAGAGTGCAGCGGGACGCCCGTACCTTTGGCGCAGGGCCACACTATTGTCTGGGTGCACATCTGGCTCGCTTGCAGCTCAAGGTGGTTTTTGAGGCAATCACCGCGCGGATGACCAATGTGCAACTGGTCGATCAACCCAGAAATGCGCTGTCAGCCTTTGTCGACGGCTACAAGGAAATGCACATTACCTTCGACCGACGGGCTTGATGTCAGCGCAAACGGTTGTGAATCCGGTTTAACGGGGGCTCACCGTTCCGCGCCCCTGACTGCGCTGGCGTTGTCTGCCTCGCCCGCGTTCGATGTGCCGCCCCAGTATCCGCTCCGCCTCCTGCATCACCAGCGGGTCATCGCGCAGGGCCCAGAGCTGCTCCCGTGCCCGCCGGTGGGCGGCCTGCAGGTCGACGATGGGTGCCGGGTAGTCAAGGTCCAGCCCCAGCCAGGCCGCTTCCATCGGCGCGATCGCCCAGGGCCGGTGAATCAGCGGTGCCTGCAGCGCACGCAACTCGGGCAGCCACTGGCGCAGGAACTGTCCGTCGGCATCGTGCTCCATGGATTGCTTGACCGGATTGTAGATGCGCACGGTATTCATGCCCGTGACACCCGCCTGCATCTGGAACTGCGGGTAGTGAATGCCGGGCTCGAAGTCCAGAAACAGGCGGGCGAGGTGCGCGGTACCCAGCCGCCAGTCCTGCCACAGGTGGTGGGTGAGAAAACTCACCAGCATGGCGCGCCAGCGAAAGTTCAGGTAACCGGTTGCGTGCAGGCAGCGCATGGCGGCATCCACGGCGGGAAAGCCGGTGGTGCCTGCTGCCCAGGCGTCGACATGTGCCTGGTTGCGTGGGCGCTCGAGCCGGGCGTAGCCGCGGTTCAGGTCGCGAAACTGCATCTCGCACTCCATCTCGAATTTCTGGATGAAATGGCAGTGCCAGTAGAGCCGTGACTCGAAGGCCGCCAGCGACCGCTGTGGGCCACCGCGGGCGCGCGCCTGCTGTAGCGCCTGCCAGAGCTGGCGCATGCTCAGGTTGCCCCAGGCGAGGTAGGGCGAGAGCCGGGAGCAGTGCTCGCGGCTGGTAACGGGGCTGGACAGGCTGGAGGCGTAGCGCGTGTGGCGCTGTGAGAGAAAACTCTGCAGCCAGCTCTGTGCCTCTGTTTCACCGCCGCGCTGGAACGCCGCCTCGTCGGCAAGCCAGGCGGGGTCGACGCGCCCGCGTGCGCGCAGGGCTTCGCTCTGTCCACCCGCCGGCAGCAGGGCCGGGCGCGCGCCCTGCAGCTGTGGTGTAGCGAGTGGCTGTTGCATGCTTTGTTGCCAGGCGGCGGCCCAGCCCTGCCGGTTGCGCCGCCCGCGCTGCACACCGTTACTCGGCGACTCCAGCCAGGGTACGCCTGCCGCCCTGCAGAAATCGGCCACGGCGCGATCCCTGTCATAGGTGATGGCCAGACCGGTTTCCTCGTGGCTGTGCAGCGAGCCGAGGCCCACGTCCTGCTGCAGGGCCTGCAGCAGCGGCAGCATTTCGCTGAGAAAGACATGAACGCGGGTGCCCAGGGGTTTCAGGCGCCGGTTCATGTCCCGCAGTGACTGGGTGACAAAGCGCCAGTGGCGCGTGGCGTAGTGCGGGTCCGCAAGCAGGGAGGGCTCGAAGCAGTAAATCAGCAGCAGCGGCCGGCCGCTGGCGATCGCTTCGCAGAGGGGGGCGTGGTCGCTCAGGCGCAGGTCGCGCTTGAACCAGATTACCGCGGGTGCCGTGCCCGTATCGCCGTGCCCAGCCACGTGGCTCAGCGTGTCCGCTTGCCGGCCTTGCCCCGCCGTGGTGTTTCCGGGGGGGTGTTCTGGTAGCGTTCCAGCAGGGTTTTCAGCGCCACCAGCTCGAAATGGCGTTTCGCGGTGATGGCATAGAAGCGCTCGACAACCGTGTCCAGCACGCAGTAGCGCTGCAGCCTGCCGGACTCCAGTTCATCCTGTACCACGACCTCCGGTACCACCGCGAGCCCGCCGGAGTCGCGGGCCAGCAGGCGCAGCATGGCCATGTCCTCCACCTCGGCGTAGGGGTCCACCTCAACCCCGTGCTGTTCGCAGAGCAGGTCGAACTGGTTGCGGATCTCGCTGTTGGGGCCGGGCAACAGCAGTGGCAGGGTGCCGAGATCCTGCGGGAAGCGGAAGGTTTTCGCCGCTTTGCCCGGTGGGCCGACAATGCACACGCTCTGTTCGGCAATCTGCTGGCAGCGCCAGGGTGTGGATGTGTCTGCGGCCACGGCGCGGTTGGAGAGGATCAGGTCCAGCCTGTGCACGCGCAGCTGCTCCAGCAACTCCTCCAGGCTGGCTGAACGGATAACCAGCTTGATTTTCGCCTCGCCGATCACCGGCCGCAGGAAGTTCTCCTGGAAGTTGCGCGACAGGGTGGCCACTGACCCGATGCGCAGCCGCTGCAGGCGCTGCAATTCGCCGCTCTCGGTGAGGGCCAGCAGTTCGCTGCCCAGGTTGAAAATGCTCTCGGCGTACTCCAGCACCAGATGGCCCACTTCCGTCAGGCGCAGGGAGCGACCATCGCGGCTGAACAACTCGTGGCCGAGCTGTTCCTGCAGCTGCTTGATCTGTGACGACAGGGCGGACTGTGACACGTGCAATTGCTGCGCTGCCCGCGTCAGGTGGCCCTCCTTGGCGACCACCCAGAAGTAGTACAGGTGGTGAAAGTTCAGCTGGCGCATAAAAAGTTCTCGAAAAAAGAACGATACTATCGAAAGTAACTGTTATACAAAATCCAGTCATGACCGCAGTATGGCGCGGTCGCAGCTGCCTGCCTGGGATACTATACGGTCTGTTCTGGAATGATGGATGATATGCGCGCACTCTCCGACCGCCCGATTGCCCTGCTCACCCGCCACGCCAAAGGCGACCTGGTGGCGCCACCGCTGGCGGCGTTGGGCCTTGTGCTGACGGTCACCGATGCCTTCGACACCGACCAGCTGGGCACCTTTTCCGGTGAAGTTGAGCGCAGCCTGAGCCCCCTGGACTGCGCGCGGCACAAGGCCCGGCTGGCCTGTGAAATCACCGGCCTCGACCTGGGCCTGGGCAGTGAGGGCAGCTTCGGCGGCGGCCCCATGGCGGGCCTGGTGAACTGGGACGAAGAGCTCCTGGTGCTCTGGAACCGTCAATCCGGCCAGGAAATCGTGGCGCGGGCCGCGGGCCCGGTGCGGGTCGCGCCTGTCACCTGGGTCTCCGAGCAGCGGCTTGCGCAACAGTTGGCAGCCCACGGTGACGAGCAGGGCTGGATCGTTCGCCATCCGGGGGGCGTGAGCAAGGGGTTGCGCGGCGCGGCGGCTGTATTGCAGGCCCTGCGTGATACGGTGTCGCCGCAAGGGGCGGGCGGCGATCTGGACAGGCTGTTGATTGAGCCGGATCTCAGGGCCATGCATTGCCCTGAGCGCCAGGCCTATATCCGTCAGGCAGCCGAGCAGCTCGCCCAGCGCCTGCAAACACTGTGCCCCGCCTGTGCCGCCCCGGACTTCTGGGCAGACCGTTTCGAACCGGGGCTGCCCTGTGCCGAGTGCGCCGCGCCGACCTCGCTGCCGCTCACCGTCATACACCGCTGCAGCGTATGCCGGCACGAGCAGCGTGAGCCGCCGCCACAGGAAACCGCTGACCCGCAGCATTGCGGCTGGTGCAACCCCTGATGACCGGCTCGGCAGTGGCGCCTCAGTCGGCGCCGGGGTGCTGCGCCCGGTGTGCCAAGCCAGTTCAGTGCCCGCAGCGTATACTCAACCAGCAAAACCGGAGGACAGCATCACCGTGAAAGACAAACGCAGCCACTCGTCCCTTGTTGTGGATGGCGTCGAGAAAGCCCCGGCCCGCGCCATGCTGCGCGCGGTGGGCTTCACCGACGAGGATTTCCACAAGCCGCAAATCGGCATCGCATCCACCTGGAGCATGGTCACCCCCTGCAACATGCACATCAACGCGCTGGCAGACGAGGCCTGTGCTGGTGCCGATGAGGCCGGCGGCAAGGGTGTGGTGTTCAATACCATCACCATTTCCGACGGCATTGCCAATGGCACCGAGGGCATGAAGTACTCGCTGGTGTCGCGGGAGATCATTGCGGACTCCATCGAAGCCGTGGCCGGCTGCCAGGGCTTTGACGGCCTGGTGGCTGTGGGCGGCTGTGACAAGAACATGCCGGGCTGCATGATCGGCATTGCGCGGCTCAACCGTCCCGCGGTGTTTGTCTACGGCGGCACCATCCAGCCCGGCGCCAACCACACCGACATTATTTCGGTGTTCGAGGCGGTGGGCCAGCACGCGCGGGGTGACCTGAACCTGCTGCAGGTGAAGCAGATTGAGGAGACCGCCATCCCGGGCCCCGGCTCCTGTGGCGGTATGTACACGGCAAACACCATGGCGTCGGCAATCGAGGCCCTGGGCATGAGCCTGCCCAACAGCTCCGCACAGGAGGCGGTGTCCCGCTCCAAGGCGGAGGACTGCCGGCAGGCGGGGGCAGCGGTACTCGCGCTTCTGGAGCGCGACATCAAGCCCTCCGACATCATGACCCGGGAGGCGTTCGAAAATGCCATCGCCACGGTCATTGCCCTCGGTGGCTCCACCAACGCCGTGCTGCACCTGCTGGCCATGGCCCACGCAGTACAGGTGGAGCTGACGCTGGATGATTTTGTCCGCGTCGGCGCAAAAGTCCCGGTGCTGGCGGACCTGCGTCCGAGCGGCAAGTACATGATGTCGGAGCTGATTGCCATTGGCGGCATCCAGCCGCTGATGAAAATGCTGCTGGATCGGGGTTTGCTGCACGGCGACTGCCTCACGGTCACGGGTAAAACACTCGCCGAGAATCTGGCGGACGTGGCACCGTACCCCGAGTCGCAGGACATCATCCGCGCCTTCGACAACCCCATCAAGCGCAACAGCCACCTGATGATCCTGCGCGGCAACCTTGCCCCGGAGGGTTCGGTGGCGAAGATTACCGGCAAGGAAGGCCTGCGCTTCCAGGGCAGGGCGCGCGTGTTCCACTCGGAAGAGGAATCCCTGCAGGCGATTCTCGACGGCCGCGTGGTGAAGGGCGATGTGGTGGTGATTCGCTACGAAGGGCCCCGCGGCGGCCCTGGCATGCGGGAGATGCTGAGCCCCACATCGGCCCTGATGGGCAAGGGTCTCGGCGCCGATGTGGCGCTGATCACCGACGGTCGCTTCTCCGGTGGTAGTCACGGCTTTGTGGTGGGGCATATCACGCCGGAGGCGAGTGAAGGGGGGCCGCTGGCGATCGTCGAGGATGGCGATGAGATTGTCATCGATGCGGAAGCGGCGCGGATTGACGTTACCCTGGGCGCGGAAGAAATCGCCGCGCGACTCGCGCGCTGGCAGCCGCCGGCACCGCGCTACACCCGCGGCCTGCTGGCCAAGTTCGCGAAAACCGTGGCCTCCGCATCGGAAGGCGCGGTCACCGACAAATACCTGTAAGGACTTCAGCATGACAGACGAGTTGGATGCACAACGGTTCCGATTGATCAGCGGCGTGTTCTACCCTGACGAGGCCAATCAACTGTTGATGACGCTGATTGAGGACAAGATCAGTTTTCACCAGCGCAATAACTGGAGCCGGCGTGAACGGTTCGGTGAGACCGACGCCGCCGGCGTCAAGCGCATCAATGAACTGCGCCAGACCAAGGCCGACCTCGCGGCTCTGGTCGAGGCCGCCGAGGCAGCGGGGATGAAACTCAGTATCAGCGGCAACATCGATATCACGTTGACACCCAAATAGGGCGGCGAGGGCGCGAGCAGTCACCTCACCGCTTGCACCCCGGGCGATAGACACATAGTCTGTCGGACAATAAGAAAAGGAGCCCCGACGTGGCTGAAGCACCGCCCGCTACCGGCGTTGCGTCCTCGCTGTTTTCAGCGGGCACGCGACGCTACGTGCTGACCATCCTGGTCATCGCCTACACCTTCAATTTCATTGACCGCCAGATTCTCGGGATACTGGTGGAGCCCATCCGCCTGGAACTGGGCGTCAGCGATACCGCCATGGGCCTGCTCACGGGCCTTGGGTTCGCGGTGTTCTATACCCTCATGGGTATTCCCATAGCCCGCTACGCGGACCGCGCCAACCGCCGCAACCTGATTGCCGCCGCGGTGGGTATCTGGAGCGTGTTCACCGCGGCCCAGGGCCTGGCGCAGAATTACTGGCAACTGCTGGTCTATCGCATTGGCGTCGGGGTCGGGGAGGCCGGGTGCTCGCCGCCTGCGCATTCCATGCTGGCGGATTACTACCCCGCCAATGAGCGGGCCACGGCACTGGGTATTTATTCGCTGGGGATTCCGATCGGCATCCTGTTCGGCTTTTTCGTTGGCGGCTGGATGAACGAGTGGTTCGGCTGGCGCGTGGCGTTTTTCGTGGTGGGTATTCCGGGCATTGTGCTGGCGCTGGTGATCCGCTTCACCGTGCGTGAGCCGGACCGCGGCATGTCGGAAACCCGGGTGACCGCGCCCGGGCAGCAGCCCGCGATCGGTACCGTGTTTCGCTACCTGCTGGCGCGCCGCTCCTTTGTGCACATGGCGCTCGGCGGCGGCATCACCGCCTTTGTCGGCTACGGCCTGATTTCCTGGTCCGCCGCTTTCCTGGCGCGCTCCCACGGCATGTCTTCGGGTGAGATCGGTACCTGGCTGGGCCTGATATTCGGCATTCCCGGCGGTATCGGGATCGTGCTGGGCGGGCGGCTCGCAGACCACTTCGGCGCCCGCGATGCGCGCTGGTATCTGTGGGTCGTGGCGGTGGCCCTGCTGATTTCGGTGCCCGCCGGGGTGTTCGTGTTTGTGCTGGATGATATTCGCGCGGTGCTGCTGTTGATGGTGCTGCCGGTGATGCTGGGCAACTTCTACCAGGCCACCACCTTCGCCCAGACCCAGACCCTGGTGGGCCTGCGCATGCGCAGCGTGGCCTCGGCCATTCTGCTGTTTGTGATCAATATCATCGGGCTGGCGCTGGGCCCGTCGGTGGTCGGGCTGATCAGCGACCTGCTGGCCGCGGACTACGGGGTGCACTCACTGCGCTGGGCGCTGTTGATCTGCTCGCTGGCCAATGTCTGGGCGGCCTGGCATTACTGGCGCGCCGGTGCGGCCTTCCCCGGTGACCTGGAACGCGTTCAGGACTGACGGCGCAGCGCGCGGTTATTGCCTCGCGGGCAGCGTATCCAGAAAGTGCAACAGGGCCCGGTTGAATGACTCGGGCTGTTCCTGCTGCACAAAGTGGCCGGCCCCCGGTATCAGCTCGATACCGCGCAGGTCGCTGGAGCAGCGCGCCAGTACGGCGAGCGCATCGTCGCCAATCATCTGCAGCACCGGGTCTGCGCTCCCGGCGATGAACAGCGACGGCGGCGTCACCCGGGCATCCGCCCACGCCCGACCAATCTCCCAGTTGCGGTCCGCGACCCGGTAGGAGTTGATGCCACCGATGAACTCCAACCCCGGCGCGCAGTGGGTGAATTCGTCGACGTAGGTCTGCAGGTCCTGTTCAGTCATCCACGGCCAGGGGAGGGGTATCGAGGGGTCCGCGAGCACATCGAGGTAGCTGTTGCCCTCGGTGGAGAAGCGGGTCCAGTCCAGCAGGTGACCGTCGGCGCACAGTGCCCAGAACAGGCGGGTCAGGAACAGGCGCGGGTTCTGCGCCAGCTCGCGCTCCGGCCGCTCCGGCTGTTGATAGTAGTGCATGTGGTAGAAGTGCTGCGCCGCAACCTCGGCAAAGCAGGTGCTCGGTGCCTTGTCCGGACGGGCAAAGGCGCGCGGGTATGCGCTGCCCGGGGGCGGGTTGGCGCCGGCGCCGCCGCGTCCGGCGAGGTCGAAATCGTAGGGGCAGGCGACGCCGACCACCGCCATGACACGGTCCGGGTGACGCACGGTCACGTTGTAGACCTGCGCCGCGCCGAAGTCGTGCCCCACCAGCACCGCGCGCGACAGGCCCAGGTGATCCATCAGGCCCAGCACATCCCCTACGGTGTGCTCGCTGTCATACAGCATCGGGTCGGTGGGTCGACTGGAGCGGCCATAGCCGCGCTGGTCGAAGGCCACGGCGTTGAAGCCTGCGCTGGCCACAGCCGGCAACTGGTGACGCCAGCTGTAGGCGAGCCCCGGGAAACCGTGGCAAAAAATCACCCAGGGTTGCTCCGCCCCGGCGCGACACTCAACGTAATGCAAGGTCACGCCATCACGTACCACGCTGCCATAGTTCATTGCGGTCACCTTGGCGCTCAGCGCGGTTTGATGAAACGGTCGGCAAACTGCTCCATGGCTTCCAGCTTGGCCTCCAGCGGGTGGAAGGCCGGGTCGTCAACGGTCCAGGCCATGGCGATGGTGCCGTCGATGCCCCAGTCCTCCAACTGGTGGTAGATGCCGGGGTCCGGCTCGGTCTGCGGCATCACAAAGCGGCCGAAGGGCTCTGTACCACGTTCCGCCTCGACGATCGCGCGCTCGGCGTTGAGCCGATCCAGCAGCTCGCGGATCTCCGCCATCGGGTAGTTCATGCCCATCCAGCCATCGAAGCGCGCTGCGCGGCGCAGGGCCGCAGGGGATTTGCCGCCAATCCATACCGGTACTTTGCCGGGCACCGGAAACTGCCCGGTGGGCGGGAAGCGGTAGAAGGCGTTGTCCGCTTCCGCCATGCCGTCTTCCCAGAAATCCTGCATCACCTCCAGCATCGCGTCCATGCGCTTGCCGCGGTTACGCGGGTCGTGGCCGAGCACGGCAATCTCATCCTCGCACCAGCCGGCGCCCACGCCAAACACGAACCGATTGTCTGTCTGCATGGCAAGCGTGGCGGCCTGTTTTGCCGCGCTGAACGGCTCGCGCATGGTCAGCACATACACGTAGGTCATGAAGCGCAGTTGTTCCGTCACTGCCGCCATGGTGGCGATGGTGATCATGGGGTCGGGAAAGCGAGTGTGGGCGTGGATGTGGCGCTGCCCGGAGGGATGCACAGCGGTGTAGTCGCGGGGAATGGCCACGTGATCCGACACCGCAATGCCGGCATAGCCCATTTTTTCCGCCGCCGCGGCAACCTGTTTTACCTGATCGTTACCTTCGTGAAACCAGGCCAGCCAGTACTCCATACAACCTCCCAAGTGGTGTGATGCGGGCCGGGCCGGGGTGCAGCTTACTCCCGTTTCAGCAGCAGCCAGGCGTCGGCATAGTCGCCAATGTGGCGGTTTGCCGCATGATACCCCGCCCAATCGCGGTAGTAGCCGCTCAGCCAGTCGAGCTGGTACAGATTGTCATGAAAAGCGCCGCCGGTGTCCGCCATCACGTTCAGCCGGTACGTGGGCTGGCCCGCTTCCTCGGTGCGCAGCAGCACCAGGCGTCCGAGGCCGAGCTGGAAAATATCCCCCGCCACGGTCACCAGGGGCTGCACGCGAATCTTGTAGTCGGCGTCCTTGCCATAGCCGAGCACGCCGGGTACTTCCTTGAAGAACCAATAGCGCTCTTGCTCTTCGGGTTTCTGCGTGCGGTCGTAGGCGATGCCGTTATTGCGGTGGACGTTGAAGTAGCGTTTCTGGCCGTTGGCGCCCTCGACCACGGCGGTGCCCTGCAGCAGGGCGCCTTCCAGGTCGGCCCGGCTCAGCCAGATCAGCGGCGGCGCGCGCTGGGCCATGGCACTGGCGGTTGCCGGGTTGGTCTCCTGCGCCACGATGGCCTGCTTGCCGAACTGGAAGCGGGTGATAGCGCTGCCCAGCGCGTCCGCCTCGTCCAGGGTCAGCTGTGCCTCATCGTGGGGCAGGCCGTAGAGCGCGTGCGGCGTGGCGGGGGATGGCTGCTCGCTGCCCGACGCCACGCGCACGTAGTACTTGGTCATCAGCAGGCGTTCGGCCGGCAGGTTCTGCAGTAGCGGCTTGCCGCTGGCCAGCTGCGCTGCCCGCGCACGGTCCGGCTGCCAGCGCAGCAGTTCGAAGTGCTGCTGCACAAACGCCGGGTCGGCAAGACGCGATGGGCGCCCCAGGCGCGCATCCTCCGCCTGGACTGCACACACGAAGTCCAGCGTGGCGCGGATGCGCTCGGGTGGCGTCCGCAACCACGCCGTGGTACCGCCGTGAATCGCAGCCGGGTCGTAGGCGTTGCCGCGGGCCAGGTAATCCGCTGTGGCGGCGGCAACGTCACACAGTGCATCACCGTGATCCACCCAGTGTCCGGGCGGCAGGGCCTGGGCGGGCTGGAACGTGGGGGCCGCGAGTGCGCTGATGCTGCCTGACAGCAGGGCGGCCAGGAGGGTCCTGAAGAGGAGAGCCATGCGGGGTGTCCTAGAGGGTGGCGCGTACCGCGATGGCGGCCAGGCCGGCGAGTGCCAGCGAGGACAGCAGGAACAGCAGGAAGCGCACCGGTACGTAGTTGGTGGTGACCTGCACGATACTGTGCGCGATGCGCAGCAGCAGGTAGGCCCAGGCCAGCTGAACGGCGAGGCTGCTGTCGATGCCGGTGATCGCCAGAATGCAGCACAGCGCGTAGAACACCGTGGGCTGTTCGTGCAGGTGCGTATAGTTGTGCGCCTTCCAGTTCACGTGGTCGGGCAGTACCCCTTCGAGGTCGGCGCCGCGGCGGCCACCCGGCTGTGGCTTGGACAGATCCAGCCCCGATTTGCTCATGGCGGGCAGGCGGGTAGCGGCCATCCAGATCAGCATCACCAGGGACCAGCTGGCGAGGAGGGCGGCGGGGGCAAGGATTTCCAGGGCGGGCATGGCGTACACTCTTGGTGACAGGGTGTAGCGAGTAGAACTGATCGCGCGGCTTGGCGTCAAGCCTGTTTCTGGCGCAGCAGGTTCTGACGTAAGCTGGCTGTGCTGTGCCCTGCGCTGATACGGAAACTGCTGATGAAACGTGTGTTGCTGATTCTCCTGCCGTTGTTGATGGTGTTGTTTGTGGCGCCCCCCGCGTTGCTGGGTACGCCGCTCTGGCAGCTGGGCAACGCCCTTGCGCTGGCCACCGGGCTCGGTGCCAAGCTGGCCTGCTCCGGGCGCTTTGTCAGCGGCTTCGACGACCAGCGCATACTGGATGACCTGGCCAGTTACGCGGAGGTCAATCGCCGGCTGTCGCTGGACTTCACGGCCGACGGTGTGCAGGTCACCCTGTTTGGTCTGGCGGCTACCTCCGCGACCTACCGCCCCGGGCTGGGCTGCACCCTCGATACTGGCGACGCGGCGCTGCTTGATGGGTTGTCGGTGCCTCCCACGGCAGCGTCACCCGGCATGCCGCTTGCGGTGGCTATTGCGGATCCGGCGCAACAGGCGACGCAGGCCTTGCTGAGGGCCGATAACGCCGAGGGGTTGCAGACCCGCGCCCTGCTGGTGCTGCAGGGGGACACCCTGATTGCCGAGAGCTATGCGCCGGGCTTTGATGCCGGTTCCCGCCTGCTGGGCTGGTCGATGGGCAAATCCCTGATGGCCATTGTGATTGGCCGCATGGAGGCGCTGGAGATCATTCCCGCCGGTGTCCCGGGGCCGCTGTTTCCCGCATGGGCCCGGGATGATCGCGCGCGTATTGGCCTGACCGCGGTATTGCAGATGACCTCCGGGCTGGGCTGGCAAGAGGACTACGTGCCGGGCAGCGATTCCACGCGGATGCTGTTTCGCGCACCCAGCGCCTCGGCGGTGGCACTGGCGAGCCCGGCGGAACACCCGCCCGGAGAACAGTTCTACTACTCCTCGGGCAGCACCAACCTGCTGGCGCGTTTCGCCGCGGAGCGGCTGGGCGGCCCGCAGGCGCAGCTGGACTTCCTGCAGCGCGAAGTGCTGCAACCCCTGGGGATGGCGGGCGCGGTGCTGGAAGTGGATCCCACCGGGCTTGTGGTCGCAAGTTCCTTCGTCTACGCCACCGCCCGTGACTGGGTGCGGCTTGGCAGACTCCTGCTGGACCAGGGTGCCGTCAACGGTCGCCCCTTTCTGCCGCCGGGCTGGGTGGCCCGCGCAACCCGGCCGAATAACAGCCTCAACGACCCACGCTACGGCTATCAGCTGTGGCTGAACGGCGGCGGCAGCCAACTCCGCTGGCCCGGCCTGCCGCCCAATGCGTACGCCATGCTGGGTAACCGGGGGCAGGCGGTGCTCGTGCTGCCCGACGAGGCGCTGGTGCTGGTGCGTCTGGGCTGGACGGCAGGGGATTACCCGCTGGCGCAGAAGATGGGCGGCCTGCTGTCGAGGCTCTAATGGGTGGGTAACACTCTGGACAATACCGGTACGGTAATTTTCACATTTTTCCGATTAATTTTGTCGGGTATTTAAAAGACCATATAAAACAATAGTTTAAATAATCCATGTAGATTCATTCGAGGATTTTTCAGTCTTCAAGCCGCGATCATGACAAACAATTCATGATCCATTCACCTTTAAAATGAGTAAAAGCGTTACCATATGTGAAGTGTGGTAACAAACCGGCAGGACGAGAGGTGGCAGATGGTCTGCAACCGTTGCCGGCATCTGAGGAGAGTGGAAATGAAAATGTTGGCTGCAACAGCCAGGCTCGGCACCCTGGCGCTTACCGCTGCCCTGGGCAGCACCGCCTTCGCGCAGACGGCCGAACAGGAGGGCCGCATGCTGCTGGCCATGAACGAACCGGCGCTGAACGCAGACTGGCAACCGGCCACGCGTGCAGAAGAGCAGGCCCAGGCCGAGGCCGTGGAGCGCGAACTGGCGGTATCCGCCGAGGCGATCTCGCGCAAGCTGGACGAACAGTTGGAAGATCGGCTGTCACGCAAGCTGGAGATGTCAATCTAGGCGCTGCCTGTTGATGTGAACCCGAGGCCACTGCCTCGGGTTTTTTTTGCCCGCTGCCTGCTATGATTCGCTCTCCCGTTGTTGCAAAGGAGGGCTCTCAATGCTGGAACCACTGGCCGCGGAACAGATTTATCGTGCCTGCTCGGGCGAAGGATTCGATTTCACCACCACAGAAGGCCTGGAGTCCCTGGACCTGCTGTATGGTCACGACCGGGCCCGCGACGCACTGAGTTTCGGCACCGCCATTCGCAGTGACGGGTTCAACCTCTACGTGCTGGGTGACCCCGGCCACGGCCGTCACGACCTGGTGGAGCAGTTCCTGGCCCAGCGCGCCGCGGCGGAGGACACGCCGGGTGACTGGGCCTACCGTTATAATTTTGACGACCCCACCTCACCGCGGTATCTGGCGCTGCCTGCCGGCATGGGCCGGCAACTGGTGGCCGACCTCACGCAACTGGTCGACGAACTCCGGGCGGCCATCCCCGCACTGCTCGAAAGCGAGGAATACCAGAACCGCCTGCAGGACCTGAACCAGGCCATGGGGGAGCGTCAGCGCGATGCCATTGAGGCGATCCGCCGGGAGGCCCGTGAGCAGGACATCCTGCTGGTTTCCACGCCCAACGGATTCACCTTCGCGCCGGTTGACGGCAAAGCCGATAGCGACGCGATGATGTCGCCCGAGGATTTTCGTGCCCTGCCCAAGGCGGACAAGGAACGCATTGAGGCGACGGTGGAGATTCTGCAGCGCAAGCTGACGCAGGCCATTCGCCAGATGCCCCTGCTGGCCCGGGAGCTGCGCCAGCAGGTGGATACCCTCAATGCCGAGATGTTGACGACGGCCATCGGCGCACCGCTGACCGAACTGGAAGAACGCTACCAGCAGCAGCCCGCGGTGCTGGAGCACCTGGCTGCCTGTCGTCAGGCGGTGCTGTCCCACGCGGCCGCGTTTCTGGCCGAGAATCCGGAGCTGTCTCCCGAGGCGGTGTTCAGCCGTTTCCAGGTCAATCTGCTGGTCGACAACGCGGAGGCGAAAGGGGCGCCGGTGGTCTATCAGGACCTGCCCAGCCACCAGCACCTGGTGGGTCGCACGGAACATCATGTGCACAACGGCACCCTGGTGACGGATTTCTCCCTGATCCGTGCCGGCGCACTGCACCGGGCCAATGGCGGGTACCTGGTGCTCGATGTGCGCGGCCTGCTGACCCAGCCCGGTGCCTGGGAAACGCTCAAACGCGTGCTGCGGGCGGGGCAGATCCGCACCGAGAGTCTCGAGCAGGCCTACGGCCTGATCAGCACCGTGAGCCTGGAGCCCGAACCCATTCCGCTGGATGTGAAGGTGGTGCTGTTGGGGGAGCGCCTGTTCTATTACCTCCTCTGCGAGCATGATCCGGAATTCCTGGAGCTGTTCAAGGTGCAGGCCGACCTGGAGGATACGCTGGACCGCGATCCTGCCAACCAGGCACTGTATGCGCGGATGATCGCGACACTGGCCCGGGACGCCGGCCTGCAGCCTCTCGATCGCGGCGGTGTGGCCGCGGTGATCGAGCGCGCCAGTCGCCTGGCCTCCGACCAGCGCAAGCTGACTGCGCGCCAGCGTGAACTGCGCGACCTGCTGCGGGAGGCGCAGCACTGGGCAATGGAGGCGGGTGCGACGACGATCGGCCGCGAACACGTGGAAACGGCGATCGAGCAGCAGTTGCGGCGCGCCAGCCGCCTGCGCGAGCGCAGTCACGAGGCGATCCACCGCGGCATCGTCATGATTGCCACCCAGGGTGAGGCCGTGGGGCAGGTCAACGGCCTGTCGGTCCTGTCGCTGGGTGACTTCGCGTTCGGCCAGCCGTCGCGCATCACGGCCACTGCGCGGCCCGGCAGTGGCCAGCTGGTGGATATCGAGCGCGAGGCGCGCATGGGCGGGCGCATACACACCAAGGGGGTGATGATCATTGCCCGCTACTTGGCGAACCGCTACGCGCCGGACACCACGTTGTCGCTGTCCGCCAGCCTCGCGTTCGAGCAGTCCTACGGTGGTGTTGACGGTGACAGCGCCTCGGTGGCGGAGATCTGCGCCCTGGTGTCGGCCATCAGCAAGGTGCCGTTGAAGCAGGCCTTTGCGGTGACCGGTTCGGTGAACCAGCGGGGCGAGGTACAGGCCGTTGGTGGGGTGAACGAGAAGATCGAGGGCTTCTTTGATGTCTGCGCCGCGCGGGGCGAGGTGGACGGCCACGCGGTGTTGCTGCCAGCGAGCAATGTCGAACACCTCATGCTGAAGCAGGCGGTGCGTGCGGCCGTCGAGGCCGGGCGCTTCCGCATTTACGCCATTCACCATGTGGACGATGCCCTGACACTGCTCACCGGCCTGGAGCCGTCCGAGCTGGAGCAGCGCGTCACCCGGCGGCTCGCGGCGTTTTCCGCTGTGGTCAAGGCGGCGCGCGCGGATGATGATAGTGCTGCGGCCGCCGCGCCCTCGAGCGAGGAGGCGGACGATGAACAGTGAGGCGTTGCAGCAACAGCAGGCGCGCCGCGTGCTCGCCATGCTGGATGCGTCTCGCCACAGCCTGGCGGCGCTGCGGGCCGCGGTAGAGCTTGCGCATGCGCACCGGGCGGAGCTGGTGGCGCTGTATGTGGAGGACGAGAACCTGCTTCGTTCAGCGGACTTCCCCTTCGCGCGTGAAGTCGGCGCGCGCACCGGGCTGGCCAGGCCGCTGACGGTCACCGGGATGCAGGCCACGCTGTCGCGGCAGCTGCAGCAGGTCAACCGCGCCCTGGAATCCGCGGCGGGCGGTGGCAGCCTGCGCTATTCACTGCAGGTGCGCCGCGGCGGCGTTGTCGCCGCCACGCTGGCGCAGGTCGGCCCCGCCGATATGCTGGTGCTGGGCAAGGCCGGGCTGTCCGCCTACTGCGGTGGTGTGCGGCTGGGTTCCACCTGTCGCGCGCTGCTGCAGCAGGCGCCCTGTACGGTGCTGGTTTACGACGAGAGGGCGCCGTTGCGCCCCGGGCCGCTGCGTGTGCTCTCACAGCCGGTGCCGTCGGAACTGCTGCAGCTACCGCTGTGCACCGCGGTTGAGGCGCTGCAGGCGCGCTCGGCGCGAGCGCTTGAACAGCAACTGCAGCGTGCCAGCAGCGGCGCACTGCTGCTGCATCGCGCGGAGTTCAAGGTGCTGGCGGATGAAGATGCGCAGCTGCTGGCCAGGATTCCGGTGCCGGTTATCGTGCTGCCGGATCCGGCGTGACGTCGGCCATCCGCTGCCGGTAGTCCCAGGTGAAGATACGCTCCGGTTCCACGCGTATCAGCATTTCTTCTGCCTTGCGTGAGAGCAGCCAGTTGCCGACGCGCGATTCCTGCTGCCCCAGATAACGTTCCAGCAGCACCTCGAGCAGATCGCTGTCGCCCAGCGGGGTCATGCTGGCCCGACCCTGGCCCCGGGCCCCGTGGTAGGGCGGCTCGTTGGGTGATATTTCAAAGCCAACTCGCGGGTCGCGTTGCAGCAGTTTCACCAGCGCCGATTTGCGGTGGGAAACGCACAGCAGCGCAGTGTCAGCGAATGCGTACCACACCGACACCACGCGCGGGTAGCCGTCGGTCCCGGTGCTGGCAAGGCGCAGCGGGAAGGTGCTTTCGCGCAGAAATTCGCAGGTGTCCTCGAGGGACCAGGGTCCCTTCAACGTCGGTGTCATGA
The DNA here is from genome assembly GCF_041395985.1 of Haliea sp. Taxonomy (NCBI): domain Bacteria; kingdom Pseudomonadati; phylum Pseudomonadota; class Gammaproteobacteria; order Cellvibrionales; family Halieaceae; genus Haliea; species Haliea sp. The sequence goes on along the minus strand of NZ_JAWKZJ010000002.1, from coordinate 571,746 downwards.
GCATCTTCAATCCATTGCCAGCCTGCAGTATAGGGCCCTTGTCCCCCAGCGTGAATGGCTGCACGCGGTATATTGCGATATGGGCAAAAATTGATCCTGAGCAACATTCCTGTGCCGATACCGGGTGATACTGCTATCCTATTGCCAAGATAAATCCTAACAAAAGACAGCAGGAGCGCTGATTGTGAAAAAACAGCCCGGATGCTTTATTCCGCACCGTAAATCCACGTTGATCCTGGCCCTGGTGGCCGCCGGCATGGCACTTCCCGCTTCGTCCCAGACCTTCCAGCTGGGGCCCTTCGAAGGCAATTTCTCCTCGAACATCTCTGTGGGCGCAAGTTGGCGCACGGAGGCCGCCGACCTCGGCGTATTGTCCCCGGGGAACACTGATGGGCGTGGTCGAGCGTCTTCCAGCGTGGCGGATGACGGCAACCTCAACTACGACCGCGGCGACATGTTCTCCCTGCAGGTACGGGGTATCCACGACCTCGAACTGGCGGCGGACACCTACGGCATGTTCACCCGCGTGAAGTACTGGTACGACCACGAAGTGGGCACCAGCGATGTGCCCCACGGCCACGCGGCCAACGGCTACCAGCCCAACCGCAAGCTCGATACCTCGGACTTCGAGTCGCTGGCGCAGTACAGCGGCATCGAATTTCTCGACTACTACGTGTACGGCAGTTTCCAGCTGGGTGAAAGTCCGCTGGAATTGCGGGCCGGTAACATGGTGCTGAGCTGGGGCGAAAGCACGTTTATCCAGAACGGTGTGAACGTCATCAACCCCTTCGACGTTACCGCCCTGCGCAAGCCGGGTTCGGAAATCAAGGAAGCGCTGCTGCCCGTCGGCATGGTGTACGCCAACTACGGCCTCACCTACGACCTCAGCGTGGAAGGCTTTGTGCAGTACGACTGGCAGCGCACCATCCTCGATGAGTGCGGCACCTACTGGAACGCCGCGGACCCCTACGGCGGCGGCTGCGACTACCTCACCATTTCCAATGCCATCCCGGATGGCGAGGCAGAGGCCGCCGGCCTGATCCTGCCCCGGGGCGCGGATGACGAGGCATCGGATTCCGGGCAATGGGGCCTGGCGTTGCGCTACTACGTGGAAGAACTGAACGGCACCGAGTTCGGCCTGTACTACATGAACTACCACAGCCGCACCCCGATCTTCAGCGCCACCAACGCCACACAGAGCTTCGGCCTGCCGGTGAACTTTGGTGCCAACCCCGAGTTTTTCTTCGAGTTCCCCGAAGATATTGAACTCTGGGGCCTGACCTTCGCGACCAATGTGGGCGACTGGGCGGTATCCGGTGAGTTGAGCTACCGTCCCGACTTCCCGCTGCAGATCAACACCACGGACCTGTTGCAGGCAGTGGCGCTGGGCACGGCGGCGGAATGGTCGCGCATGCTGTCGCGCTCGCTCGAGCAGGGGCCCGGTGGCTACGTTGCGGGCTACGACGACGTGTCCTACACCCAGTTCCAGATGACGTTCATCAAGTTTTTCGAGCAGGTGCTCGGGGCGCAGCGTCTGTCGTTCGCCAGCGAGGTGGGTGCCGTGTGGCTGAACGGTATGGACGACAGCATCAACTACGGCCGTTCGCCCAATTACGGCGTGGGTGATTTCGAGCCCTTCGCCAGCAACTTTGCCCTGTGGCCCGGGTCCCCCATCGCCTGTGATTCCCACCCCGCGGCAGAGGCCTTCGCCGGTATTCGTCCCAACAGCAACGGCGACTACTGCACCAACGATGGCTTCACCGATGACTTCTCCTGGGGTTACCGGGTGCGCGCCGGCCTCGAATACACCGACGTGATGGCAGGTATCAACCTGACGCCCAATATGGCATGGTCGCACGATGTACGGGGCAATTCGCCAGCACCGAACTTTGTCGAGGACCGTATAGCCTTGAGTGTGGGTGTTACGGCAGACTACCTCAACGTGTACCGCGCCGATCTGTCCTACACCAGTTTCTTCGGGGCGGATTATGACGAGTTGAAGGACCGTGACTTTGTCTCCCTCAGCTTCTCGGTGGCGTTCTAGACCTAACGATAAAAGGAGTTACACATGAACAAGAGATTGATCGCCATGGGCCTGGCGTCGCTGCTCGGCATGGGCAGCAGCCTGGCTCTGGCCAAGGTCAGCCCGGAACAGGCCGCACGCCTCGGCGGCGAAGAACTGACACCGATGGGCGCGGAGCGCGCCGGCAACGCGGACGGCAGCATTCCGCGCTGGGAGGGCGGTTACCAGGAGCTGCCCGAGGGCTACACGCCGGGCGAGCGTCTGGTGGATCCGTTCAGCGCTGACCAGCCACTGTTTACCATCACCGCGGACAACGTGGACCAATATGCGGACAAGTTGTCGCCCGGGCAGATTGCCATGTTCCGGCGTTACCCCGATACCTACCAGATGCCGGTCTATCCGTCGCGCCGCAGCGCGCGCCTGCCGGAATCCGAGTACACGCTGATCAAGGAGTGGGCGACCAAAACCGACCTGGTGGCGGGCGGCAACGGCCTTGTGGACTTCAAGGCCAACGTGCCTTTCCCGATACCGCAGAGCGGCATTGAGGTGATCTGGAACCACATCACGCGCTACCGCACACCGCTGGGTGTGAAGCGGCGCTACATCCAGGCGCCGGTGCAGGCCAATGGCGCCTTCGCGCCCGTGCTGTTCGAGGAAGAGGCGATTTTCGCCAACCGTTTCCCCGATAACCCCAACCCCAACCGCCTGTTTGTCTTCCTGCAGCGCATCCTCGCCCCGGCCCGCCTTGAGGGCGATGTGCTGCTGGTACACGAGAACGTGGACCAGGTGAAAGAGCCGCGTTCGGCATGGGTCTATAACGCCGGCCAGCGACGTGTGCGGCGCGCGCCGAACATCGCCTATGACGGCCCGGGTGTGGCCTCCGACGGTCTGCGTACTGCGGATGACCTCGATCTGTTCAATGGTGCTCCCGATCGCTACGACTGGGAGCTGGTTGGCAAGCGCGAGCTCTATATTCCCTACAACGCCTATGCCCTGCGTCGTGGCGACCTGGCCTACACCGATATCATCAAGCCCGGTCACATGGACCCGCAGTACCTGCGTTATGAACTGCACCGTGTGTGGGTGGTGGAGGCAACCCTGAAAGAGGATGCACGTCACATCTACGCCCGCCGCACGTTCTACGTGGATGAGGATACCTGGCAGATCGCTGTGGTGGATCACTATGACGGTCGTGGTGAGCTGTGGAAAATGAAAGAAGGGCACATGGTGATGCACTACCAGGTTGCGGTGCCCTGGCTCGCCGCAGAGTCTCTGCACGACCTGATCTCCGGTCGCTATGTGGTGATCGGCCTCGACAACGAAGAGCGTGGCTACCAGTACGACTTCGACTACGTGGGTAATTTTGAGGACTTCACCCCGGCGGCCCTGCGCCGTGCCGGCCGCCGCTAGGTAGGCCGCCGTGTGTAGCGCAGGAGCGGTGAAGGGCCTGGTGCGGCCTTTCACCTGGCTGTTGGGCTTGCTGGTTCTTGCGCTGCCTGCGCAAGCTGGCGAGGAGTTTGCGTTTCTGCCCGCGGTGCGCATGGATGACCCGCAGCATGCGCAGTTGCTGGATATTGCGCTGGCGGGTGAGCGCCTGGTCGCGGTCGGTGAGCGCGGTGTTATCGTGCTCAGCGATGACCACGGCGCGAGCTGGCAGCAGGCCGATGTGCCGGTCAGTGCCACCCTGACCGCTCTGCATTTTCCACAGCCCGACGTGGGCTGGGCCGTGGGCCATTCCGGTGTCATTCTGCACACCACCGATGGTGGGCTCAGCTGGGCACTGCAGTTTGACGGGCGGGATGCCAACCGGCAGTACCTCGCCTGGGCAGAATCCCGCGTTGCCGCGCTGGAGGAAGCCGTGGCCGCCAATGAGGATCCCGAGCAGCAGGACGCGCTGGAATACGCATTGGATGATGCCGTGTTTGCGGTGGACGATGCGGCCGAGGCGATCGAGACCGGGCCGGCCGACCCTTTCCTGGATGTGCTGTTCCTGGACGCCAGAACCGGCTTTGCCGTGGGCGCCTATGGCATGCTCTACCGCACCGAAAATGGTGGTGAGGACTGGCAGATCGCCGTGGACGGCGTAGCCAATCCGGATCGCTTCCACTATTACGCGATGGCTGCGGGCGCCGACGGTCGCCTCTATTTGAGCGGCGAAGCCGGTCTGCTGTATTACTCCGCCGACCGGGGCGCGAACTGGACCCGGGTTGAAGATCTCTACGACGGCTCACTGTTCGGCACCGTCGTCAGCGAGGGCACCGTCTATACATTCGGCCTGCGTGGTCATGTCTTCGCCTCTGCGGACGAGGGTGTGAACTGGGCTGAAGTGGCAAACGACGAGCGCAGCAGCCTCTACGGCGGGGTGCGTCTGGCCGACGGTCGCGCACTGATGGTGGGCTCCGGTGGTCTCGTACTGGCCTTTGACGCTGGCGGTAATCGGCAGGCCTGGCGACATCCGTCCCGCGCCAGCCTGTCGTCGGCGGTGCAGGCTGACAATGGCGATATCTGGCTGGTTGGCATGAAAGGCCTGACGGCACTGAGTGAGGCAAAATCCCTGTGACTGATCACGAGAGCACCACCATAGAACCGGAAGACGGCCGCCTGCGTCCGCTGCTGGGCACCTTGCTGATGCGGGCGCGCCTGCCGCTGATCCTGCTGTTCGCTGCGGCGACCGTGTTCTTCGCCTGGCAGGCCAGCCAGCTGCAGCCGGATGCCAGTTTCGAAAAGATGCTGCCCACCTCGCACCCGTATATCCAGAATTTCCTCAATCGGCAGGATGACCTGAAGGGCCTGGGCAATTCGGTGCGTATCATCGTCGAAAGCCGCAAGGGCGATATCTTCACGGCGGAATTCCAGGATCTGCTGAAGCAGATCACCGACGAGGTGTTCTATGTCAACGGCGTGGACCGTTCTGCGCTGCAGTCCCTGTGGACCCCGAACACACGCTGGATGGAGGTCACGGAGGAGGGCTTCGTCGGCGGTGCGGTCATACCCGATGATTACGACGGCAGCGAACGCACCCTGGCCAAGCTGCGCGAAAACGTGCTCAAGTCGGGGCAGATTGGCCGTATTGTCGCCAACGATTTTCAGTCCACGATTATCGTTGCGCCCCTGATTGAGACGGACCCGAATACCGGCGAGCGGCTCGATTACGCGCAGTTCTCGCGGGACCTCGAAGAGATGGTGCGCGAGAAGTACCAGTCTGACGACATCAATATCCGTATCACCGGTTTTGCCAAGCTGATCGGCGACCTGATTGAAGGCGCCACGCTGGTCGGGCTGTTTTTCCTGGTCGCTTTCGCGATTACCGCGGTGATGCTGTTTCTCTACTCCCGCTGTGGCTGGCTGACTTCTGCCGCGCTGCTCTGTTCCACGGTTGCCGTGGTCTGGCAGATGGGGCTGTTGAAACTGATGGGCATGGGCCTGGACCCATACTCCATGCTGGTGCCGTTCCTGGTGTTCGCGGTCGGCGTGAGCCACTCGGTGCAGATCATCAACCGCTTCGGCACCTTTATCTACTTCAAGACCTCGCGTATCGAGGCGGCCAGGCTTACGTTTATCCGCCTGTCCAAGCCGGGCTTCGTCGCCCTGGTCAGCGACGGCGTGGGGTTCTTCACGCTGCGGGTGATCGACATTCCCGTAATCCAGGAACTGGCGGTGGTGGCCGCCACCGGCATCGCGGTGCTGGTGTTGACCAACCTGCTGCTGTTGCCCCTGGTACTGACCTATACCGGTATTTCCGATCGCTGTGTCAGCTATCGGGCAACCAAGGAAAACAGCAGTTTCAGTCACTGGCGCCTGCTTGCCCGGGTGACGCACCGTGGTCCGGCGCTGACCGTTTTGGGTGTCTGTGCGCTGTTGTTCGCCGGCGGACTGTATTACGGGCAGCACCAGAAAATCGGCGACCTGGATCCGGGTGCGCCGGAACTGCGTCCGGATTCGCGCTATAACAAGGACAACGCCTTCCTGACCGCCAACTACAGCACCAGCACGGATGTGTTTGTGGTGATGGCGAGTACCGGCGAACAGCAGTGTGGCAGCTACGAATTCATCTCCGCCGTGAACTATTTCCAGGGTGTGATGGAAACGGTGCCCGGCGTGCAGTCGGCAATGTCGCTGGTGGATGTGTCGAAACTGGCGATTCAGGGGATGAACGAAGGCAGCCCCAAGTGGCATGAAACCAGCCGTAACCGCTACATCCTCAACAACTCCCTGAGCAGTGCGCCGAATATGTTGCGCAACACCAACTGCTCCATGGCACCGGTGATTCTGTTCCTCGACGATCACAAGGCCGACACCCTGGACGGTGTGGTCGCGGCGGTGAGCGAATTCGCCGAACAGCACAACAGCGACACGCTGCAGTTCGACATGGCAGCGGGGAACGCCGGTGTGGAAGCGGCGACCAATATCGTCATCCGCGAGGCGCAGACGAAAATGCTGCTCTGGGTGTATGGCGTCGTGATCGCGCTGTGCCTGATCAACTTCCGCTCACTGCGCATCACTACCTGCATTATCGTGCCGCTGATGTTGACCTCGGTCCTCGGGCAGGCCTTGATGGCTGCGCTGGGCATTGGCGTGAAGGTGGCCACACTGCCGGTCATTGCCCTGGGTGTTGGTATCGGGGTGGATTACGGTATTTATATCTACTCCTCATTGCAGACCTATCTGCGCAGCGGTGAGACGCTGGAGAATGCTTATTTCTATGCCCTGAAGTCCAGCGGCACTGCGGTCGCCTTCACCGGGCTGACCCTGGCGGTCGGGGTGGGGACCTGGATGTTCTCGCCGATCAAGTTCCAGGCTGACATGGGCCTGATGCTTACCTTCATGTTCTTCTGGAACATGATTGGCGCCTTGCTGTTCCTGCCCGCCCTGGCCTGGCTGCTGTCGCCGCGGGAAAAAGTGGCCGCTAGCGCGTGACGCGGTAAGCCAGCAGGACATTGCCCGGCAGCTGGCCGAACATGCTGTAGCCCGACAGCACGTAGAGCCAGCCGTCGTACACCACCTGCCCGGTGACATCGATTGCGCCGCCATGCCCGTCGACGCCGTTATCACCGCGCAACGGCACGGCGGTGGCGGCCTGCCACAGCAGCTCACCGTTACGAATATCAAAGGCACGCACACGACCGTCCAGGGCGCCGCTGAACGCCAGCTCCGGCGTGACCGTCGTGGCGGCTGACAGGCCGTAGTAGAAGGAGCAGCGGTATTGCTCGGCGAGGGGCTGGCCACCACCGGCACGGACCTGGGCCAGGCCAACCAGCGGGGCGTGTTCCATGGGGAAATCACAGTCCCGACTGACCGGGTGCGCCCAAAGTACCTTGCCGGTCACAGCGTCCAGCGCATAGAGTCCCGGCGCCGGGGTATAGCCGGGGATGTCTCGCTCCGGGTCGGCCACCGGTACGATCAGGCGTTCGCCGGCAAGCCCCATGCCCCAGTGCACGCCGCCATTGGTCGTTCCCTGGCTGACACGCTGCTGCCAGAGCAGGGCGCCGTTGGCATCGGGGTCCAGCGCGTGCACCACACCGGATTTCTGGCCAACCAGCAGCATCTGCCGGCCCTCGGCGGCGTCGCTTATGATGACCGAGGCACCGAAGTCGAAGTCCGGGCCGGGTTGGCTGGGGCAGTTGGCGCCACCGTTCTGGCAGGCGGCGTTCCAGACATCATCCACCGTGGCCTGATAGCGCCAGATGGCTTCGCCGCTGTCGAGATCCAGCGCAATGATGGCATCGCTGGTATCGGTTGCCGGGCGCGACAGGTTCTGCCCGGTGCCGATGTACAGGCGGTTGCGTGCAGCGTCGATCGCCGGTGTGGTCCAGACCGAGGCGCCTGAGGGCCCGTAGCGCGCACTGCCATCTGCGTTGTGGCCCTGCAGCGTCGCGTCGGGTGTCGCATGCCAGGCCCAGAGCTGCTCGCCAGTCTCCGCATCCAGCGCAATCACACCGCCGTGGGATTGGCAGCAGGCGTGGCCGGGTCCGCCCGCCACCGCAACCTCATAGGACGATACCGGCACATAGAGGCGCCCGGCATGGTGGCTGATGGAGCCCGTCACCACCGAGCTATCAAACAGCTTTGCCGGCGTTTGCCACACGGTCTCCAGCGTGTCAGGGTCCAGCGCGAAGACGGTGGCGAGCGAGTCGGCGAAGACCAGCAGGCGCTCGCCGTTGCGGCCCTCTGCCACGGTGATGGCGGAGCGTACGCCGGCCATCACCTCGCGCTGGCGGTGAATGCAGCCGGTGTGCCGGTCCAGGGCATAGAGCATGCCTGCACGATCACCCAGGTACAGCGTGTCGCCCAGCAGCGCGGGCTGCGAACGCATGTCGGTGACGCGGGGCAGCGCGAGTGTCCAGGCGAGTTCCAGGGTGCCCACGTTGCTGCGGTCGATGCCGGCATCAGCGCTGCTCACGAAGCGGCGGTTGTGCGGACCCAGCCCCCAGCTGCCAACCCGGGTGGCACCGCTGTCCAGCGGCTGTTCGCACGCTGCGTCCGCCAGCCAGTCGTATACGCCCTCGGCGGAGTCCGTCAGATACAGGGCAATCAGGCGTCGCTGCTGCTGGCTGAGGTGTGCCGCCATGGGCTGCATTTTGCCGAACTCCAGCGCGACGAGAATGGCTTCACGGGACTGATTCCCCAGGGCCTGGCGCGTGGGGGCTTTCATCGCGGGGTTCTCATGACAGCCCGCGCAGTGCGCGTCATAGAGCCGCCCCCCGAACCAGGCCAGGGGCAGCTTGTCGGCATGGCGCATCACCAGCGCTTCGCCCGCCTTCACCGGGTCGCGAAAAACACCCTCGCTCGCCAGCCAGTAGGCGAGCGGTACCAGCAGCAGGAGAACAAGGTAGCGTTTTTTCATGGTTAGAGTCCGAAAGCGTACAGGTAATCGCCGCTGCCGCGGTTGAACATGTGGTGGCCGCCGGCATTGATCACCACGTACTGCCGCCCGCGGTAGCGGTAGGTCATGGGGGTAGCCGTGGCGTCCACCGACAGGGTGTAGCGCCAGAGTGTCTCACCCGTATTGACATCAAAGGCGCGGAACTGGCGGTCCATGGTGGCGGCGATGAAGAACAGGCCGCCGGCCGTCGCGATGCCGCCACCGAGGTTGGGTGTGCCCCATTCAATGTGAAAGGGTGCTTTCACCGGGCCCATTTCATGCACGGAGCCGAGCGCCGTCTCCCAGAGAATACGGCCGCCGTACAGGTCGACTGCGACCAGCTTGCCCCAGGGTGGCGGGTTGCAGGGCATGCCGAGGAAAGACTGCAGGCTGCCGATTTCGACGGCATAGGGGGTGCCCTGCATGACCACGCGAAAACGCTTGCCGGCCGCGGGCGGCCCGTTGCCGGCGGTGGCGTCGCTGTCCAGTGGCACCAGGCGGCCGCTGAAGGCGACATTGTTCACGTTGACCAGCAGCAGGCCGCGCTCGGCGAGCAGGGCGCCACCGCCCCAGTTGGGCCCGCCCAGGCTGCCTGGGTACATCAGTGTGGGGGTTTCGCTGATGGGTGTGAACAGTCCCAGGTTGTGCAGCTGCTCCAGTTGGTTGCGGCAGTCGGCGCGGTCCAGCGGCGTCAGGCCCCAGGCGTCGTGGGGCATCAGGAAGGAGTCCAGCAGCGGAGGCGGTGCGATGGGCTTGGGCTGGGTGAGTGCAGCGCGCTCGCCCGGCACCTGCGAGGGCGGAACGGGTTGTTCCGTCATCTCCCACAGCGACTCGCCGGTGAGGCGGTTGAGGATGAACACCAGACCCTGCTTGGTCAGTTGCACCAGCGCCGGTACGCTGACGCCGTCGCGCTGCCAGTCGAAGAGGATGGGCTGTGCCGGCGTGTCGTAGTCCCAGAGGTCGTGGCGCACGTGCTGGAAATGCCAGCGCAGGTTGCCGGTCTTCAGATCCAGCGCAACGATGCTGTTGGCGTAGTGATTATCGCCAATCCGACCGGCGCCGTAGTAGTCGGGGGAGGGTGAGCTGGTGGGCAGGAATACCAGCTCGTGCTCGCTATCCACCGACAGCGGCGCCCAGACGTTGGCGCTGCCGCTCTGGGGGTTGTCCAGCAGCGGGTCGAATTGCCAGAGCGGTGCGCCGCTGTGCGCGTCCAGCGCCTGTACCACGCCACGCGGCGTCTGTGCCCGGGTGAAATCGATGACGGTAGAACCGCTGATCACTACCCCGTGGGCCACCACCGGCGCGGAGGAGTTGCTGACATCGCCGGGTGCATGGCCGCTGGCGCCGTACAGGGCGACGCGGCCCGACTCGCCGAACCCGACGCAGGGTGTTCCATCCTGCGCGTCCAGGGCCCACAGCTGACGGTCGTGCGTCGACAGGTAGAGCCGGTGTCGGCAGTGTGCCGTCGCCGCAGTTGCGCGGTCCTCGGCGTAGGCCACACCGCGGCAGCGAAAGGGGCGGTCACCACCGAGGCTGATCTGCGGGTCGAAGCTCCAGCGCTGCTCTCCGTTGCCCGGGTCCAGCGCGATCACGCGGTTGAAGGGAGTGCAGTAGACCAGGCTGGCCCCCGCGGCCTCCGGCAGGAGAATCGGCGTGCTCTGGGTCGAGGTCCGGGACATGTCTTCCGCGTGCACGCGGCTGTCGCCGCTGCGAAAGGTCCAGGCCACCTGCAGCTGTGCAACGTTATCGATGTTGATGTCGTTCGCCGTGCTGTAATGGCGGCCACCGGGGTCACCCCCGTAGACCGGCCACTCTGCGGCCAGCGGCGCCGCCGTCAGGGCCCACAGGCACAGCAGCAGGCTCCCGGTGCGCAGCTTCCTCACGTTCATGGGGACGGGGGCGTAATGCGCAGCAACGTGGGCTGGCCGCCTTCGGTCTGCCAGCTGGGAAAGTGGGAATTGCTGGTGTATACCGCGCCATCCTTCTCCGACACCTCCACATCCCGGGTGAAGAAGCGCTGCCGCGGCATCGGGTAGACGTGCCAGGCCTCTGTCGCAATGTCAAAGCTCAGTAGCGTGTCACTCTGGTTGCCATTCACCCACACCACACCCCGCTCCCGGTCGACATTGAGCGCATAGGGGATTTCATTGCGTACCGGCAGCGGGTATTCGCTGAAGCGGCCGCTCTCTGGTTCATACTTCACCAGCAGTGAGTCCTGGAAGGCCACGATCCACAGGTTGCCCTGGGCATCGGCGCGCAGGCGTCGCGGCCCGGCATAGGGAAACTCGATCATGGTGACCTCATCGGTCGCCGGATCTATCACCGCGAGGTCGTTGGCATACAGGCGCGCGACCCAGATGCGACCATCCGGCGCCACATCGATGCCATAGGGCATGGGCAGGCCAGTGCCTTCCCGGTCGGGATCCGGTTGTGGCCGCACCTCCGGGTCCAGGCTGAACAGCAGCGGCAGGGATTTCAGCACCAGCCACTCCTTGATACTGCGCGCGGGGAGGTCGTACAGCGTGAACTCGGCACTGTCGCGGTCGAATCTGGCGACCTGGGAGGACAGGGCCAGGGTGAACCACACCCGGTCCTGCGCATCGATGCGGATGGTGTGCGGGTAGTAGCCACGTTCCATCTCGTGGATGGTGAAGGCCTTGGTGCGGGGATTGAACTCCAGTAGCGCCTGTTGCATGGACGGGGTGATAAAGATATTGCCGTCCCGCGGCGATACCGCGAAGGAATGCACCCCCATGTAGTTGTACATCTTGGGAAATACCGTGAAGCGGTTGCCAAGAATACCACCGATGTCGTCGTCCGCGCGGTGAGGCACTTTATACACCGTGTATTCACCGCTGTCCGGGTCCACTTCGTAGAGGCGGTCAAACAGGTTGTCGCCCACATAGACCATGCCGTTGGGGTGCAGCAGGAAGTCGTGCATCTGTGAGAAGCCGTCGCCGATGGGCCACTCGGTCATGCTCACCCCAGCAAGAAACTCATCCCAGGCGCGCGGTTCCGGCACGGTCTCAGGCTGCTCGCGCAGCGCGCGCAGCTCACGCTGCAGGTGTTCGGCGATCGCCCGGTGGTCTTCGGTGGGCAGTCGCGCCCCGTAACTGTTCATGCGCTCGAATACGGCCAGCCACTGCTCCACCGTACGCTCGTTGCGCATGAACGGTGAGGCCTGCTGGTGACAGAACGCACAGTTCAGTTGAAAGGTTTTTTTCAGTTCGGCATCACCGCCAAAGCTCAGCTGCGACAGCCAGACGTTGGAGGGAAAGCTGGCGATATACTGCTCCGGCGTCATGGTCTGCAGGGAGACTGACAGGCTGGCGGCACCGGGTTCAGCGGTAACCGTGGCGTCCACATACCCCTGGGCGCGTACCCGCACCTGCCGGTCATCCTCCGCATCGGGCAGACTGGCGCGACCGTCGACGTCGGTGAAGCGGGTGAGGGTCACGGCGGCGGTATTGGTCACGCCATGGGGCGGATAGCCGTCATCACTGAGGTCGGCAGGAGGCAGTTGCAGGGGGCTGGCCGTCACCATTGCGGTGGACACCGGGTTGCCCTGGGCGTCCGTGACCTGGATATCGGTGGCGTGACTGATAGCGGCAAACAGCAGCATCGACAACGCGGGGAGGTTTCTGATCATTATGGTAGCCCCTTGCTCAAGAGGCTAATGATAGCGCGCACGCCGGTCGAGCTAAAGTACAGGTGCCCAGCGGCGTGCCCCGAAATTCACGCTACACCTCGCTGCATACAGGCGCTACAATTGCGTTCCTTCTTTGCGAAGACTTTACAGGGTCCCCTCATGGCTACATCGTTGTACCGCTCGAACATCCACACGGCGCTCGCTCTGTTGGCCGCCGTTTTCCTCGCTGCCTGCGCCAGTGCGCCGCCAACGCCCTCCGTGGATTACAACCCCGAGTACGACTTCAGCGCCGTGAAGACCGTCGCGCTGTACCGTGCTGCGGAATCTGCGCCCGGTGAGGATCCGCTGAAACTGAGCGATATGACGCGCGACCGTATTGAGAACGGGTTGAAGTCCGCACTCGCCACCCGCGGTTTCACCCTGGTGGACAATGTGCAGGACGCAGATCTGCTACTGAGCTGGCACCTGGTGACCGAGGACAAGATGGATGTGCGCAGCTACGAGGTGCCCTCTGCGACCACCATGGGCATGTATGGCCCCGGTTTCTACCGGTACAACACCTACAGCATGTACAGCTGCTGGTCCTGCATGTCGACCCGCACGGAAGTGTCGGTGCATGAATATACCCAGGGCACCTTCGTGGTGGACATGATCGACCCGGAACAGAACCGCTCGGTCTGGCGCAGTGTGACCACCTCACGCCTGAAGGGCGAGTTGGGCCGTGACCAGAGCAAGTATGACGAGGCGGCCAACCTGGTGCTGGGTGCCTTCCCGCCCGGGAACGCGGCACCCTGAGGCACATCAGGCCTGCCGGACGTCAGTCAGGCAGGCCGAACCGCTCGCGCAGGAAGCGCGCGATGCCGTCCTCGTTATGGTGGCCAATAACGGCGCTCGCGGCTGCTTTCACATAGGGTTTGGCGTTGTCCGGGGCGTAGCACTCGTCGGCCAGGGCAAACATGCTCAGGTCGTTGTCGCTGTCGCCAAAACACAACACACGCTGTATTCCCAACTCGCGCTTCAGCACCTCCACAGCGTTGCCCTTGCTGGCGTCGCTGTGATGGATGTCTATCCAGCTTAACTCGGCGCCCTCAAGGGCATCGCCACTGTAGGCAACGAGATTGTCCTCGTTCTCCACCATCGCAGCAATCGCCTGGATGCGCGCAGGCTTGCCCAGCGCGCTGATGTTGGTGATGTCCGCGTCAGCGGGCATGCGCTCCACCGGCAGTACATCCACCTCGGAGCGCTGCGCGAAGGTTTCGGACAGGCGCTTTTCCACGTCGTTGCGCAGGGGCGTGTGGTAGATCGCGTGGTAGTTGCCGGGTGCGAGTGTGAAGATGAAGGGCGTGACGTCCTGTGCCATCACGGCCTCCAGCACGTGCTGGATTTCACGCTGGGTCAGGAAACTCGTGTGGCTGTAATCCGTGGCCTTCGGGCACCAGATCATCGCGCCGTTCTTGTAGATCTGCGGTAGCGCGAAGCCGTGGCCATCGAGGATGTCGCGGGCTGCGTGCAGGGTGCGCCCGGTTGCCACCGTATAGGCGATATTGCGCTCTGCCAGCATCGCCAGCGTATCCCGGGTGTAGCTGCTGATACCGGATTCGCTATTCAGCAGAGTGCCGTCGAGATCAAAAACAACCAGTTCCACACCGTATCCCGTAGGCCGCACAGGCCAGTTAGTCAATGCGATGGCAGGATAGCGGTTTGCTGTGGCGAGGTCGAGGAAACCCGGGCGCCTACCTCGACGGGATCGGGGCAGGCCCGGTGTTCCAGCAGGGTGCTACCAGTCTATGGGCTTGTTGTCCCAGTCGAGGTAGGAGAGTGTGCCATCTGCGTCTGCATGATCCATGATGTCCAGCAAGCGGCCGGCGACAAAATCCGGGGTGAAGAGTTTTTCGCTGGGCACGCGCGCCTGAAAGGGGCGAGACAGTGCGGTGTCTGTGGTGCCCGGGTGAAAGGCTATCAGCTTGCATGCAGGCGCCCGGCGGGCCAGCTCTACTGCGGCGGTTTTCAGCAGCATGTTGAGCGCCGCTTTCGACGCCCGGTAACTGTACCAGCCGCCCAGCTGGTTGTCGGTGATGCTACCCACCCGGGCACTGAGCACGGCGATCCTGCAGGCCTGTTTGCGCTGCAGCTTGCCCGCCAGGGCGCGCAGCCAGAGCATCGGGGTGATGCTGTTGGCCTGCAACACGGTGGCCATCCACCCCGCGTCCAACTGCTCCAGCGACTTCTCGGGGCCGTGCTCTGCGTCGTGCAGGATGCCGCTGCAGATAACGATGCGTGAGAGCCGGGGCAGCGCGTCTTCGAGCTCGGCTGCCGTTGCCTCAATCGCTGCGGTTGTGCCCGCGCAGGGCAGCCAGCGCAATTGCGCCTGTGTCGCAAGCTCGGACGGGGGTGCCTCCGAGCGACTGATGCCGATGACGCTCTGGTAGCGAGCGTCTTCCAGCAGGCGTTTCACCAGTGCCCGACCGATGCCGCCGCTGGCCCCCACGATCAGGGCGCTCTGGTCAGTGGTCATCGGTCAGGGCGCTCCTGATCGCGGCGATCTCGACGGTGGACCACTCACCCGCCGCGGGCAGGTTGCCCCAGACCGGCTGCGGCCAGCAAGGGTCCCCCGGGCGTCTGCCAACCACGTGCAGGTGCAGTTGCGGGACCAGGTTGCCGAGGGCGCCAAAATTCACTTTCGGGTAGCCGCAGGCCTGCTTCAGCCACTGGCTGATACGCCGGCAATCCTGCAGCGCAAGGCCCAGCGCGTCGTCCGGCAGGTCCAGCAGATCAACGGCCTGTGTGTCCGGCACCAGAATCAGCCAGTGCAGGCTGGCGTTGCGCGATAGCAGCAGGCGACCGCTGTCGATGCGCCCCAGGTCGTGGCAGTCGGCCTGCAACTGTGGATGTAGTTCAGGCATCGACATAGCGCTTGATGACCATTTTCCCCAACGCCATCTGGTGAACCTGGTCCGGGCCATCCGCCTGGCGACACCAGCGGGCGTAATTGAAGGCCTCTGCCATGCAGTAGTCCTCGGTGAGGCCGCCGGCCCCGTGGATCTGCATGCAGCGATCAATCACATTCTGCATCAGCAACGGTACGGTGCTTTTTGCTGCGGCGATATAGTCCAGGGAACCCTGGGGGGTCAGTTCGTCCATCTTCGAGCAGGTTTTCAGCAACAGCAGGCGACCCATCTCGATTTCCGAGAAGCAGCGTGAGAGGTCTTCGCGTACCGACTGATGCTGGCTCAATTTGCGGCCGAAGGTGGTGCGGCTCTCGGCGCGCGCACAGGCCAGTTCCAGCGAGCGCTGTGCGGCACCGATCAGGCGCATGCAGTGATGGATGCGGCCCGGGCCGAGCCGCCCCTGGGCAATCTCGAAACCGCGTCCCGGCCCCAGCAGCATGTTTTCTGCCGGCACCCGCACATTCTCGAACAGCACCTCCGCGTGACCCAGGGGCGCGTCATCGTAGCCCAGCGTGGTGAGCGGGCGCACCAGGGTGACTCCGGGGGTGTCCCGCGGCACGAGGATCTGGCTCTGCTGCAGGTGACGGTTGGGGTTGTCTGGGTCGGACTTGCCCATGACGATGAAGATCTTTGTGCGTTCGTACATCGCGCTGGTGATGAACCACTTGCGGCCGTTCAGCACCCAGTGGTCGCCGTCCTGTTCGATGCGCAGTTCCACGTTGGTCGCGTCAGAGGAGGCAACCTGGGGTTCGGTCATGGCGTAGGAAGAGCGTATGTCACCGGCCAGCAGCGGCTGCAGCCAGCGCTCCTGCTGCGCCGGGCTGCCATAGCGCATCAGGACTTCCATATTGCCGGTGTCTGGCGCGTTGCAGTTAAAGACTTCGGCGGACCACAGCACGCGACCCATCATCTCGGCCAGCGGTGCATAATCGAAATTGCTGAAACCGTCGTGGTCGCAAAACTGCGCCTCGTGGGGTGAAATGAACAGGTTCCACAGGCCCGCCGACCTGGCCTTGGCCTTCAGTTCATCCATCAGTGGCAGGGCGGCGAAGCGGGAGCTCGAAGCATGCAGTTCTTCAGCATAGCGTTGCTCGTTCGGGTAGATATGCTCGTCCATGAAAGCCTGTAGCTGCTCCTGATAGGCCACGGACTGCGCGCTGAAGTTGTACATGCTCTGTCTTCCTCTGGATATGAAAGCGGAGCAGTGTAGCGCTCACTGGCGCTTTCGCAAAACGCTCCCTTACATCGCGGCGGTTCCGATTTTCTGGCGTGCAGCACGCGAAATCGCAACGGAATGCGCTATCATCGCGTCCCTGGACAGGATGGTCTTGAAGTATGCGAGTTGGTGTAGTGCAGCTGCCCGTATTGGCGGTAGCCTGGGTACTGTGTTTTAGCGAGGTGAGCGCCGGCGAGTTGCAGGTGCGGCTCGCGGGCAGTGATGGTGAACCGGTTCCGTTCGCGGTGTTGACCGTGCCGGGTGTCGAGGCGGCGCCCGGAGTGCCGCAGAACGGCGCCAGGGTGGACCAGCGCGAGCGGCGCTTTGATCCCCTTGTCACCACCATCACCCCTGGTACGGAGGTGACTTTTCCCAACAGCGACGACACCCGCCACCATGTCTATTCCTTCTCCCCCGGCAATGCCTTCGAGCTCAAGCTGTTCCGCGCCAACGACGCCCCGCCGGTAGCGTTCAATGCCCCGGGTGTGGTGACGCTGGGTTGTAATATCCACGACAGTATGAGGGCCTATCTGTACGTCAGCGCCAATCCCAGTGCGGTAGTGACTGACGCAGAGGGCAGTGCGACCCTGCGTTGGGAAGGGGCCGCGACAGCCATTGAAGTGTGGCATCCGCAGCTGTCTGAACCACTGCAGTTCCCACTGCCGGCGGATGGCGCTGGCTCGCTTGCGCTGGAGTTGCCCATGGCCTGGCAGGACCCTCAGGGCAGCAAATCAGACTCTGAACTGGAAAATATGCTGAAACGATTTAGCCGCGATGCGAATCAGCTTTCGCAATAAGCTCCTGCTGCTGATTGGCGGGCTCCTCGCGGTGACATTGGCGAGCAGCCTGCTGGCAGTCATGCGCGCCTCCAACACGGCGGTCGAGAGTATTGTGCGCGACGAACTGGAAGTCGTGGAACGGGTGTTTCGCTCCCTGCTGGAAGTAGACCGGGAACAGCTACGCGGAAGGGCGCAGGTCCTGGCTGCGGATTTCGCGTTCAAACGTGCGATTGCCACCGGTGAACAGGCGACCATGCTCAGCGTGCTGGCCAACCACGGGGAGCGCATAGCAGCAGATTTCGTCGTTATGCTGTCCCGTGAGGGTGACATCCTGCTCAGCACCCACGAGGTCAAACGCCTGCCCGAGAGCGTCGCTGCTGTATTGCGTGAGAAGGCCACCGGCGGCACCGCGATCCTGGCCCTGTTTAACGGAGAACCCTTCCAACTGGTCCTGGTGCCGGTATTTGCACCCGATCTGATGGGTTGGGTCGGCCTGGGCACAGCCGTGGATGAGTCTATGCTGGAAGCCCTGCGGACGCTCACCAATGCCGAAATCACACTGCTGGCCCAGAGCGGCGGAGAGCCGGCGCGCGTGTTGCACTCCACATTGCCGGAGGGCTTGAGCGCGGAGCTGCAAGCGCTCGCGCAGCCTGAGCCCGCAGCCACGTCGGCGATGACGCGCTGGGTCACTCGCGACGTGCCGTTGCTGAATGAAGGCGGTGCGCGTCTTACAGCCCTGCTCTCGCAATCGCTGGAGCAGGCACTGCAGAACTATGCGCCGCTGCGCCAGCAGATGATCATCATTGGCTGCGTGGCATTGCTGCTGGCCTTCCTGACCGCGCTACTCATCGCTCGCGGCGTGACCCAGCCCATCTATGCACTGGTGCGTGCCGCCCGACGTATCGCGGACGGTAATTACACGCACCGGATCGAGCTGCGTTCCGGCGCCGAGTTTGGCATGCTCGCAGACACCCTGAACCTGATGCAGGACACCGTCTCGGAGCGTGAGGCGCGCATCCGCTACCAGGCCCAGCATGACATGCTCACCCGTCTGCCGAATCGCAGCTACATTGCCGGGGCTTTCAACAGTCGGCTGGCGGAACCCAATGCAGAGAGCCACTACGCCATGGCCCTGCTGGAACTCGGCAATCTGCGAGAGCTGACGGACCTGTACGGCAACGACTTCAGCGACAGCGTGCTGCAGGCGGTGGCAGAGCGCGTCAGCAACAGCCTGCGCCGCGGCGATATGGCAGCCCGCATTGCCGACTCCCAGATCCTGCTGTTCTTCGACGCGTTGACGCACGCCGGCGTGGATGTGGTGCTGGACAAGCTGCGCGGCGACTTTGCCTCGCCGCTGTCGATTGAGGGTATCCCGGTGCGCGTTGAGCCCTTGCTGGGCTTCGTGTTCGCACCGCAGCACGGCCAGGGGTTTGAGGAGCTGTTACGTCGAGCGCAGATTGCGCTGGGCAATGCGCGCAACGTCAAACACGGCTATTCGTTCTATGAAATCGGACAGGATGAGAACCACCTGCGCCAGATTACCCTGGCACACCGTTTACAGGCGGCCGTGGATGCAGAAAACTTCCGCATGGTCTACCAGCCCAAATATGACATGGCTGATCACCGTGTGCTGGAGGTCGAGGCGCTGATGCGCTGGAACGACCCTGAGTTGGGTGAGGTGTATCCCGACGAATTCATTCCGGTGGCGGAACAAACCGGCATCATCACCGATATCAGCATGATTGTGCTGCGACTGGTGCTTCGCCAGATCCAGGATTGGGAGCGCGCCGGGCTTGAACTCACCGTCTGTATCAATCTGTCGGGGGCCGACATTCTGCAGCTGGACTTCGTGCGCCACGCGATCAAACAGCTGGCCAGCTCCGGCCTGGACAGCAGTGCGGTAGTGTTTGAGATTACCGAAACCATGATGATGTCGGATATGGATCTCGCGCTGGCCAACATCCGCGAGTTCGAACAAGTGGGTATACGCCTGGCCATCGATGATTTCGGCACGGGCTTTTCCTCCCTGGCGCAGCTTAAAACCCTGCCGGTGCAGGAGCTCAAGATCGACAAGAGTCTGGTGCTGCAGCTGGACCAGGACGCAGACGACCAGCAGATCGTTCGCTCAACCATCGAGATGGCGCACTATCTGGGCCTGAAGGTGGTTGCGGAAGGTGTGGAGAACATCGCCTCCCTGCGTCTCCTGCAGGCAATGGGTTGTGACGCCGTGCAGGGTTATTACATCGCCCGGCCGATGTCGGCAGCTGACCTGGAAACCTGGTTGGGTGACCTGCCTGTGCCGGTGCTGGCTATTCGGGGAGAGCCGGCATGATGACAGTGCGCGCGTCCGTCGCGGCGCTGGCGCTCTGTCTGGCTGCCACTTCGCAGGCCGACAGCCGGTTGCTGGCGACGGGTGGCGCGAGCAGCATAGAAGGGCAGGCGGGTGGCGGCATCACTCCCTGGGCGGTTATCAGCGGTTACGGTGATGTCGGTGAATGGGGCGGTGCCCTGGGCCTGAGCAGGGTTGAGGTCGACGATTTCCAGCTGGATACGCAGAGTGCCAGCCTGGGCTTCGACAACCGCCTGGAGTTCAGCGTCAGCCGCCAGGACCTTCAGGTTGAGCCGCTGGGCCTCGCGATTCGCCAGGACGTGTTCGGGGCAAAGGTGCGACTGGCGGGGGACTTCATCTACGGCAGCACACCGCAATTGACGGCGGGCCTGCAGTACAAGCGCAACCGCGACATGGCCGTACCGCAGGCCCTGGGAGCGGCCCGGGACAGCGGCACGGACCTGTACCTCGCCGTAGGCAAACTCTGGCTCAATGGGGTCCTGGGGCGCAATGTGTTTGCCAACGGCAGCCTGCGCTGGACGGCGGCGCACCAGACGGGTTTGCTGGGCTTTGCGGAACAGCGCGAACTGGTCGCCGAGCTCAGCGCCGGCCTCTTTCTGGATCGCCACTGGGTTATCGGCGCCGAATATCGGCAAAAGCCCGACGGCCTGCAGGCCGTGGCCGAGGACGACTGGGCTGATATTTTCCTGGGCTGGTTTCCCAACAAGCGTGTCGCCGCCGTGCTCGCCTGGACCGAGCTGGGTGACATTGCGGGTCTGGAGGACCAGAGCGGCTGGTACCTGTCAATTCAGTTGAGCCAGTAGGAGCCGGAGATGTCTGATGCGCTGAAAGTCTTGTTGGCCTGTACCCTGCTAGCAGCGGGCTGCACGCCGCAGGTTCATTCGCCGCGACCGCTTTACACCCAGCTGGGTGGCCAGGCGGGTATAGACAGAATTGTCGATGGCCTGCTGTGGGAGATAGCGGAAGACGCGGAGATCCGTGCGTTGTTCGCCGACACCGACATTCAACGTTTCCGCAACAAACTTGCTGAGCAGCTCTGCGCGGTCAGTGATGGCCCCTGCGTTTACACGGGTGACAGCATGCGTGAAACGCACCGCCATCTCGCCGTCACCTCCGCCCAGTTCAACCGTCTCGTCGATGACCTGATCCGGGTCATGGAACAGGAACGGATCGCCGTCGGCGCGCAGAACGCGCTGTTGCAGCGACTGGCAGCCATGCACGGTGATATCGTCGCGGAGTAGGCCTGCAGTGCATACGGTCGCTCGTCCGACTTTACTCCGCAGCGCGAGCTGTGTAGTCTCAAGGGGTCCTGTGCGGACGCGACAACACAACCAAATCAAGGGGTGATTGTATGAAAACACAAAAAGTAGCGGGTGCCGTACTGGCAACGATGATGGTCTTCGGACTTTCTGCATGCAGCAAGGAAGACGCCGAGGCGGTGAGCGAGTCGGCTTCCGATGCCATGAGCACGGTGGTGGAGAAAGCGGAAGAGGCGGGCAACGCCACAGTGGAAGCGGCAGGCAATGCCATGGACGCAGCGGGTGACGCCATGGACGACGCGGTTGATGCTGCCGGCGATGCCATGGACAGCGCTTCCAGCTCAGCCAGCGACGCGATGGACGAGGCAGGCAATGCCATGGACGATGCCGTGCACGATGGCAAGCAGATGGCGGAAGATGCCATGCACGATGCGGGTCAGGCCGCTGAAGATATGCAGCATGAAGCCGGGCAGGCCATGGACGACGCCAAGGAAAAAGCGGGCGAGATGGCTGACGACGCCAATGCAGCTGTCAAGGACGCCATGCAGTAACTGTCGTCGGGGCAGTTCTTTCCGGTCCGTTTTGGACCGGCCTTGAGGAACTGCCCCACCTTCCCCGCAAGGCACGCTGGAGGTCATCATGCTGGTTCGTTCTGTCTGTCTGTCGAGTGCGCTGTGTATGATGCTTACGGCCCCCGTGTCCTGGGCCGACCAGGCGATTACTGAGAGTGGTTGGCTGGAACTGGTGAAAGGCCACCTTGATGCTGACTCCGGTATCACCGTCGGCAATGTAGAGCCCGGCGAAGCCACCGGTGAACGCAAAATCACCCTGATCATTCCCAAGGCGCGTGTGGCCTTCGACCCTGACGCACTGGAAGAGGTGAGGGTGGTGGGGCGCCGTCCCGAGCCCATCGACATCCTGCCGGACTTCCGCTACGAGTGGGTCGCGGACTATGACAACGACAACTACGGGTTGATCATCCACCTGAAAGACGATGGCAGCCTGCCGTTGCGTCTCTACATGGAATCCAGCACAGGCTTTATCCGCTGACGTGAGCGCCTCGCCTGCAACCCTCGGCCACCGGCGTGTGCTGCGCTTCTGGGGCTGGGGTTACGCCGATGAGGTGTTGGATGCGGCCGAGGAAACACGTCTGGCTGACCTGGTGTCGCTGCTGGGGGGCGGGTCGCCTGTTGCCGCACCGACGCTGGCGGATTTCACGCTACCCGCGCCACGCATCACTCCACCCGCGCCGCTGCAGGCCATCTGCTCCGCCTCACCCTACGACCGCCTGTCCCATGCCCTGGGCAAGTCGCTTGCCGACAGCCTGCGCCTGCTGCACCGCACGGTGCCGGCAGTGCCGGATCAGGTAGTCTTCCCACACAGTGAGGGGCAACTCGAAGCGGTGCTTGACTGGGCGAGCAGTGTGCGTGCTGCGGTGATTCCCTTCGGTGGCGGCACCAGCGTCTGCGGTGGTG
Organism: Haliea sp.; assembly: GCF_041395985.1. Taxonomy (NCBI): domain Bacteria; kingdom Pseudomonadati; phylum Pseudomonadota; class Gammaproteobacteria; order Cellvibrionales; family Halieaceae; genus Haliea; species Haliea sp. Next base: position 549,185 of record NZ_JAWKZJ010000002.1, on the reverse strand, counting down.
TCGAAGCCGATATCCCGGGCGACTACGACGGCGTGCTGTCCGTCGACCTGCAATACATGAATCGCGTGCTGGATGTTGACCGCAGCAGCCGGGCGGCGCTGATCGAGGGGGGCGCCCTGGGCCCCGAACTCGAGGCGGCCTTGAAACCCGCGGGGCTGACGCTGCGGCATTTCCCCCAGAGCTTTCAGTTCTCCACCCTGGGGGGCTGGATAGCGACCCGCGCCGGCGGCCACTACGCCACCCAGTACACGCACATCGACGACTTTGTCGAGAACCTGCGCATGCTGACCCCCCGTGGTGTGCTGGAGACGCGCCGCCTGCCCGGCTCCGGCGCTGGCCCGTCCCCCGACCGGATGCTGATCGGCTCCGAGGGGACGCTCGGCTTTATCACCCGCGCCTGGATGCGGGTGCAGGACCGCCCGCGCTACCGCGCTTCGGCCAGCGTGCACTTCCCCGATATGGCGCGGGCCACCCCTGCGGTTCGCGCCGTGAGCCAGGCAGCGCTGTTTCCCAGCAACTGCCGCCTGCTGGACCCGGCGGAAGCGCTGCTGAACGGTGTCGGTGACGGCACCACAGCGCTGCTTGTGCTGGCCTTTGAATCCGCCGATCACCCGCTGGATGCCTGGCTGGCGCGTGCGCTTGAGTTGATGGCAGACCACGGCGGGCGCTGGGATGCCGAGGCGGTGCAGCGCTCCCTGCACGGCCAGGATGACAGCGCGGCGGCGGAGCACCGGCAGGGCGCAGCGGGCACCTGGCGTGACCAGTTCCTGCGTGCGCCCTATTATCGCAACTACCTGACACCCCGTGGCGTCATGGCGGATACCTTTGAGACCGCGATCACCTGGGACCGCTTCGACGCTTTCTACACCGGTGTGCGCGCTGCACTGGAGCGCGCCATTCGCGAAGCAACCGGGGCAGATGGCCTGCTCAGTTGCCGTTTTACCCACGTCTACCCCGATGGCCCTGCACCGTACTTCACCTTCTATGCGCGAGGCACCGACCGGGGTGACATGCAGGCGATGCTGGACCGCTGGCGGCATATCAAGCGTGCCGCCAACGCGGCGGTCACCGGCCTTGGCGGCACGGTGACACACCACCACGCCGTGGGGCGGGATCATCGTCCAGCGGGCTATGACGAGCAGGTGCCAGCGCTGTTCCGCGAAGCCTTCGCCGGCGCTCGCGCCGTGCTCGATCCGCAGGGCATGATGAACCCGGGCGTTCTGGTCGACACGCCGTCCCGCGGCGCGGTGGCGGGCGGGGTGCTGAGCGATTGACGTGTTTTTGGCGCGGGGGGACTTGACGAACAGGGTATCGATACCTATAGTAGCGCCCCTCAACGCGCCTGTAGCTCAGCTGGATAGAGTACCTGGCTACGAACCAGGCGGTCGCACGTTCGAATCGTGCCAGGCGCGCCATATCAAACCCGCATTGCTGTAGGCCTTGCGGGTTTTTTTTGGGCTCTACCCAGTCAAGGGGACGGGCGCTCATCTGTATCCCATCGAACATACCGTCCCACCCTCAGCGGGGCGGTACTCTCAAAAGTCAGTCCTCAAAGCTCGGTCCTTCTCAGGCTCGTGGTACTTTCTAACGGACATGCAATTCCTTACCTGTGCCGCGATTATGCTCTGTCGGGGCAGATTTCCTGCATGGTCGTAAAACCACTCTGCCCGCCGCAGACGTATGTATGAGCACCCCGGTATACTGACAGGCAATCGCTGATCCACTCGTGCATGGATATCCTGGTCAGCGTCACACGGCAACCGACTCATGTATAAACGAAAGCTTTTCTATTTCGGGTTTACCACCGCGTTCATTCTGCTGGTGGCGTTGATCAGCACCGCGATATCGGCGCACCTCACCCGAGACAATCTCCGCCAAAGCACCATTGCCCAGTCCCTGCTTGTCGAACATGAGAAGCTGGCGGGCACGTCCTATCGCCTTTTCAAGCAACTTACGGATGAACTGATTTTCGGTCGCAACGCCAATCAGGCTTTTGTGCGCAAGAAGCAGCTTGCGATCCAGGAGTCGCTCGACAGGATTCGTCAGTTGGAACTTGAGCAGCGGGAAGCTCTGGGTGTGGCTATCACGCAGGGCAGCGTCGAGGACACTGACGAGCTTGTGCGTCTTATTGATCATATTATCGGTGAGTTCCAGGCGGTGGTTGTCAGTAACAATGGCTTGCCGCTAAATCAACAGGAACAGCTGCGCAACCTGCTCGAAGTGACGATTGATGACGAGTTCAGAGAGTCGATCAACGCCGCTGTATCACGGCAGAGCCGTGTGGTTGCCGCGATCAATGCCAGGATAGATACGCTCAACATTGTTATCGTCTGGTTCACCATAGGCCTTGCTGGCTTGTCGCTGCCATTGATCATCTACGGCTGCTACTGGCTCTTCAACCAGCTTTACCAACCGCTTGTATTGATTCAGGGGGCAACCAATGCCATCGCCTCCGGGCATTACGATAGCCCCATAGCCGTCACCCTGGACGATGAGTTTCAGGCCCTGGCGATGTCCATCAATCAGTTGGCGGTGCGTCTGCAGGAGCATGAGGCCAACGAGTTGGAATCGCGGCAGAAACTCGAGTTTGATGTGAAGCAGAGAACGAGTGAGTTGACGGAGGCGAACCTGCAGCTGACCAAGATCGACTCGCGGCGTCGGCAGTTTATCGCCGATGTGTCGCACGAGCTGCGGACCCCGCTCACCATCATCAGGGGTGAGGCGCAGGTCACGTTGCGGTTGCAGTCGGCCTCCGAAACGGATTTTAAAGAGACGTTGCGCGCGATTCTGGACCAATCGGTCAAGTTAAGCCGCCTGGTGGACGACCTGCTGCTCTTGACGCGGGCAGAGATGAGTCAACTGCACCTGGAGTTCAGCAATAATGAGCTGGAGCCGCTGCTTGAGCAGGAAGTGGCCAAGTGGCAGAAGCTCAATACCGAGCGTACGTATACCCTGTCTGTTGAACCCCAGCTGATCAATGTCCCGCTGGCGATCGACAAACCGCGGATTCAGCAGGTGGTGTCCATCCTGCTGGACAACGCGACCAAGTATTCAGAGGCAGGTAAACCGGTGGAAATTGCAGCCCGTGCCGGGGAGGAGCTGGTTACGATCTCAGTGAGGGATTCAGGCGGCGGCATTTCCGCGGCGGAAGTGGACAACATATTTGAGCGATTCGTGCGCTTCAGCAAGCACAATCAGGGCCTGGGCCTCGGTTTATCCATCGCAAAAGCCATCGTAGAGGCGCACGGTGGGCAGATTATGGTTGAGTCGGTGCAGGGGCAAGGCTCCTGTTTTTCCTTTACGTTGCCGACTGAGCGGCGGTCATGAGCATTCTTCTGGCCGACGACGAAGCACCGCTGCTGCATTTCCTGGCACGTGGATTGCGCGCCGAGGGTCACGCCTGCACCACACTGACCGACCTGCATGACGTAGTACCCTTCGCGCGCAAGCACTCGCCCGACATCGTGGTGCTCGACCGTCTGTTCGGTTCACAGGATAGCCTGCAGATTATCAGTGTTATCAAGGCCTTACCTGAGCCACCCATGATCCTGATGCTGACGGCGTTGGACGATGTCAGCGAAAGGGTCCGGGGCCTGCAGGAGGGTGCCGATGACTACTTGTGCAAGCCTTTCGATTTCGACGAGTTTTTGGCGCGCATCACGGCGCTGCAACGGCGCGCCGGTGCAGTGCCGCGTGACAGCCGGAGCACGCTGGAGGTCGGCACGCTGGTGCTGGAGCGGGAGGAACGGGTCGCGCGGGTGAAGGGCGCGGAGATGTCGCTGACCAAGATTGAATTCGAGCTGCTGATTTACCTGACCGAGAATCAGGGAAAGGTGTTATCGCGGGAACGCATCCTGAACCGTGTTTGGAAAACGCACAGCGATCCGCAAACCAATATTGTCGATGTCTACATCAGCCGCCTGAGGCGCAAACTGGTAACCGACGCGGATATCGCGATCCAGACATTGCGGGGCAACGGGTATCGGCTTGCCTTACGGGAACGCCCGGAGGTCTGAGCGGCGAGGCGCCAGTTGCGAAGTCGGCACGAAAAAAAAAGCGCCCGCGTGGAGGCTGGCGCTGCCGGAATGTTTGCCGCTCTTACCGCGGCAAAAACCGTGTGGTTAGATCAGTTCTGGTATTCCAGCGAGGAGTGGTGCAGCACGATCCGCACATCACCGGCGTCATCCTTCACGAAGCCCCAGGTTTTGTCGACAGACGTCACACTGCCGTCTTTGCCGGTGAAATGCACCTTGCCAATTGTGGAGGCACTGTCACCCGCGATGAATACGGCGTTGTTGTCAATCTCGCACTTCTGCCAGCCTTTGAGCGCGAAGCCTGTATCGCTGGGGAAATTCGGGTCGCCACCAACAAAATAGGACAGCGCGCCTTCACTGGTGGGACGGAAAGTCTGCGGTTTCACGGTCAATGTGGGTTTGAAGAGGACTGCACCCATCTGATAGCCGTAAGCCGCATCGATGACGTTCTTAGCGAGTGACTTGGCGGCTGCCTGGCCTTTCTCCTCGTGGGTTTTGCTGATATCGACCAGCGCCTGGCACCAGCCTTTCTGTGCCGCCAGTACCTCCTGCTCCGAGAGGCCCTGATTCACCACGACGGCGCTTGCGAAGGCCTGGCTGGAGGCCAGAACGAGTGCGGAAATACCTGCGGCTGCTTTAAGTTTCATGGTCTAACTCCTGTGTTGGATGGTATGTGGCGGGAAAAATAGTCCGTTGGTCAAGGTCTTCCTGCGCGCTAGAAGCGATAGCCGATGGAAAGGGTGTACACCATCGGATCAATTTCGATGGAGTCCACGCGTCCGGGCGCCCCGTTTAGGGTGAACGAGGCCTCCGTATCGATGTCAATCCAGCGTACCGATCCGTTGACGAACCACTGGTCGCTGATCATGTAGTCAACGCCGACTTGTGCGGCGAAACCCCAGGAATCGTCCAGCGACAGGTTCGCCAACCCCGCGTCCGCGTTCGGGCCGGTAAATTCCTCATCGAAAAACACCGTGTAGTTCAGGCCGGCGCCTACGTAGGGCTGGAAGGCGCTGGATGGCGCGTTGAAGTAGTAGTTGACGGTAACGGTCGGGGGTAAGTGGGTGACTTCGCCCAGGCGATTGCCCGTGCCCAGGGGGTCGCTGACGCCAAAGTCAACATCGTGGGTAAACGGCGTGGCGGCCAGCACTTCGACATTCAGCCTGTCCGTGAAAAAGTAGGCGAGGTTGAGGCCGAGTTGGGTATCGTCGCCCACCGCCAGGTCGACCCCGAGGTCTGCACCGACAAATATGTTTGACGAGGAGTCGTCAGGTGACACATTTGCAAGCCCGGCACGTACGATGATATCGCCTTGCTCGAATGCGAAAGTGCTTTGCGATGCCGCCGCCACAGACAGAGCGATCAATCCAAGTTTGATGTTTTTCATAAGCTCCCTTTACTGGTTACGTTTAACCGAGGGAAATACTAGCGGGCGTCTCTGAAAAACACCTTTCGCAAAGATTAAAAACAGATTAACGGGGAGTTCGGTGCCGGCTCTTGGTCAGGCCGCCCGGCAAATCCGGGTATTTTGCATTTCAACCAACGCTGATTGACAGCGCTGCTCCCGGGGGCATACGGTCAGGGTTTGAGGCATTGCACTGCCAAACGATCCGTTGGCTAGATATAAGGAGCGTCGCATGAGTAATGAGATTGTCGCCATGACAGCGATGGAGTTGTTGTCCCGCTACCGTGATGGCAGCCTCTCCCCGGTAGAGGCCACCGACGCGATGCTCGGCCAGATTCGGTCCCTGGATCCGGCGGTGAATGCCTATTGCCTGGTCGATGAAGAAACTACCCTTGATATTGCCCGGGCCTCGGAACAGCGCTATCAGAAGCGTGCGCCGCAGGGTGTGCTCGACGGTGTGCCGGTTGCCGTGAAGGACGTGTTCCTGACACCGATGTGGCCGACGCTGAAAGGGTCCCGCACGATCGACCCTGCGAGCACACTGGGCAAGAGCGCGCCCTGTGTGGCGGCCCTCGAGCGCCACGGCTATGTGCCGCTGGGTAAGACCACAACACCGGAGTTTGGCTGGAAGGGCGTGACCGACAGCCCGCTGTGTGGTCCTACCAACAACCCGTGGAATCCCGAGAAAACCGCAGGCGGATCAAGCGGTGGTACCGGAGCCGCCGTGGCATTGGGCATGGGGCCCATCGGCCTCGGCACCGATGCCGGGGGTTCGATACGCATTCCCGCGGCGTTCTGCGGGATTGTCGGTCACAAGCCCTCTTTTGGGGAAGTGCCGCACTGGCCCGCCAGTCCGTTCGGCACCCTGGCCCATGCCGGCCCGATGACCTGGACGGTTGAGGACTGCGCCCTGCTGATGAATGTGATCACCGAAGCGGATCACCGGGATGCCAATGCGGTGCCGCGTCGAGGCATCGATTACCTGGCCGCGCTGCGCGATGGGGTCGCCGGCATGAAGATTGCGTTCAGTCCCAATCTCGGTCATGTCGAAGTTACCCGGGAGGTGGAGACGAGCCTGCGCGAGGCGGCCCAGGTGTTCCGGAGCCTGGGGGCATCGGTCGTCGAGGTGGACCCGAGTTTCAGCGATCCCCTCGGCTCTTTCGGCCACCTGTTTTATGGCGGCGCTGCGAATGCGATGCGCGACCTTGGGGCGCGCAAGCGGGAGCTCATGGACCCGCAACTGGTCAGCGTTGCAGAGAAGGCGGCGCGGCTGTCCATGCTGGATTACCTGGCGGCGATGAACGAGCGCGCGGCGCTGTGCGAGCGCATGGCGAGCTTTCACCAGAAATACGATCTTCTGTTGACCCCGACGTTGCCCATCACGGCGTTCAAAACCAATCGGGAGGTGCCCGAGGACTGGCCGAGCACGCGCTGGCCTACCTGGACGCCCTTTACCTACCCCTTCAACATGACTGGACAGCCGGCCCTGTCCGTACCCTGTGGATTCTGCAGTGAGGGCCTGCCGATTGGCCTGCAGCTGGTCGGCGCGAAGTTTGATGATGCCCGGGTGTTGCAGGCGGGCTACGCATACCAGTGCGCCGCGCCACTGACCGCGCAGCGTCCCCCGATGTTCACGCAGCGCTGAGGAAACGGCATGGGCGATCTGGATAGCGATTTCTACGAGAGCGAGGACCCGGTCTGGAATCCGGCCCTGCTGGCGATTCCCATGCCCGGTATTCGCAAGATGGTGAACCTGGCCTCCACCATGGAGGACGTCATACACCTCTCCATCGGCCAGCCTGACCTGCCCGCGCCGGCGCATGTGGTGGATGCCACGGTGGCGGCCCTGCAGGCAGGGCAAACCGGCTACACCATGGACGCCGGCTTGCCGGAGTTGCTCGAGGCGCTGTCCGACTACTACGGCGCCCGCTACGCCCGCGAGCTGACGCCCGACAACATCCTGGTAACCACGGGCGCCACCGAGGCCATATACCTCGCATTGACGGCGACCTCGTCCTCCGGACGCGAGTTCATCATTCCGGAGCCCTCGTTCATGCTGTATGCGCCTCTGGTGCGGATGAACGGTGGCACGGTCAAGACCATTCCAACCCGGGCGGAGAGTCATCACCAGCTGGACCCGCAGGACGTCATCGATGCGATCAGCGCTGACACCTGCGCCATCGTGCTCAACTCGCCGAGTAATCCCACCGGCACGCTGTACCCCCGCGAGACCATCGAGGCCATTGTGCAGGAGGCGGCGTACCGCGGTGTGTATGTCATCAGCGACGAGGTGTATGACCACCTGGTGTACGACGACAAGACCTACCCCAGTGTACTGTCCTGCTGCTCCGACCTTGATCATGTGATGGTGATCAGCAGCTTCTCGAAAACCTTCAGCATGGCGGGCATGCGCGTGGGCTGGTTGATCGCCAGCCAGGGCGCGATCAAGAAGCTGCGTCGCTACCACATGTTCACCACCACGGTGGCAAATACGCCCTGCCAGTGGGCGGGGGTGGCAGCGCTGCGCGGTGAACGGGACTTCGTCGACACTATGCTGCAGGTGTACACGCAGCGTCGTGATCGCGTGGTGGAACTGGTCAGGCAGACACCGTTTCTGGAAGGCTACAAGCCGGAAGGGGCTTTCTATATCTTTCCGGCGCTGCCCGAGGGCATCAACGGCAATAATGTGGCGTTGCGTCTGCTCAAGGAGACAGGGGTGTGCACCATTCCGGGTGAGACCTTCGGCCCCTCCTGCAGCAACGCCCTGCGCATCAGCTATTCCACCTCCATAGAACATATCGAGGAGGCCTTCCGGCGTTTAATCCCCTGGATGGAAAGGCAGGACTTCGCCTGAGGTTTGCAATGCCCTGCGGTATCCCCTGCTGGATCAGGGCCTCTAGCCGGAGAAATAGTGCTCGTCGTCAAAGGTTTTTACCAGGTCGGGGTAGAACACGGTGAGCGCCGTGATCACCATGCCGTTGATGAAACCCTCGGGGAACAGTAGCAACAGCGCGGCAGGCCAGTTCTCCAGCGCCAGCGTCACCAGTGCCTGCTGCCCCGACACCCAGAGCAGTGCCACTGCACTCAGGGTGGCCGCCAGTGAGGACAGGGCGCCTCCACCGAAGCCTGCTCCCAGCATGTAGATAAACAGATTCTGCGCGCGGGTGTTGCGCAGCTGATACACCAGCCAGCGCGATACCGTCGCCGGCACCGCGACCGTCAACAGCCAGGCGGCCGGAACGGAAATCGCGGGCTGGCCGATCGCCAGCGTGTGTGCCAGCACCGCTGCGCTGCCGGCGAGGATGGCGAAACGCCAACCCAGTATCAGGGTCAGCGCGGTCATGCCAAGGAAGTGCACGCGCACGCCATCAATCACGGGAAATGAAATCAGCCACAGGCCCAGGCAGGCAATCGCCCCACCGAACAACAGATGGGCGCGGTTTGGTGCCTGACGCACCGCCGCCCAGTTGGCCGTCCACAGGCAGGCCGCGCAAACGAGCGACATCAGGCCCAGCAAAAGGGCACTGAGATACACGGGGATGAGGTGAACGGACAGGGTCATGCACCGATGATAGCCCTGTGACTCCCCGCTATGCCAGAGACCGGCGCGGCGGATGCCTGCGCGCCGCTGGTGTAGAGCCAGCCCGTGCGGGAACCTATCCCGCTGTGTCATGGTCCTATGTGCTTACACAGACGTATCAACTCCAACACGCAGAGGCGCTAACGATGGATGTGTCAAACCTGTTAAATCAGCTGCTCGGCGCTTCCGGTGGCCAGCAGCGCGGTACCTCAGGGCCTGCAGCTGGTTCCTCGACGGGCGGCGGTGTCGCCGATTTCCTTGGCGGCCGGGGCGGTGCTGCGCTGGCCGGTGGGGCGCTGGGTTTGCTGCTGGGCAGCAAGAAGGGCCGCAAAATGGGCGGCAAGGCCCTGAAGTACGGTGGTGTGGCCGCGCTGGGTATGATGGCCTACAAGGCCTACGGCAACTGGCAGGCCAGCTCGGCCCAGGGCGCTGCACCGGCGGCCGCGCCACCGCAAACCGTCGACAGAGTCACTGGCCCGGCGCTGGAGCAGCACTCGACGGCGGTGTTGAAGGCAATCATCGCTGCGGCCAAGTCCGACGGTCATGTGGACGATCGTGAGCGGCAGCTGATTGACGAGGGCCTGCGCGGCATGACATCGGATCCGCAGCTGCTCCAATGGGTCGACCGCGAGCTGCGGAAACCCCTGGACCCGGTCGAGGTGGCCTCAGCCGCCGGCAACATGGAGATCGCTTCGGAAATGTACCTGGCCAGTGTGCTGGTGATTGATGAGCAGAGTTTCATGGAACGCAGCTACCTTGAGGAGCTGGGCCGCCAGTTGAAGCTGCCTGCGGAACTGCTGGCGGAACTGAATAGCCAGGCCACTGCGGCACAGGCGGGTAACTGAGGCATCGATTTCAGATTGGATTAAGGATGCCCTGTTAGGATCTCCACTGGTTTCTATCACTGGAGTACAATTCATGAAAAATGTTGCAAACACACTTTCCACCCTGGTTGTCGCGCTGCTCGCTTCGGCGCCCCTGGCGGTCGTGGCGGATAATGTGAATCACCACGAGGCGTTCCAGTTGCAGGAAGCCGGCACGATCCAGTCGTTTCAGGCACTCGGGGATATCGTGCTCGGTTTGCACCCCGGTGCCACCATCACGGATACCGAGCTGGAGCAGGAGTTCGGCCGTTACATCTATGAAGTGGAACTGCGTGATGCGTCGGGCCTGGAGTGGGATGTGTATCTGGATGCCGCGTCGGGCGAGATAATGAAAAACGTGCGTGATGACTGATTTACGCTACCGGCTGCTGGGTCTCGCAGCAGGTGTGCTGGGCAGTGGGATCGCAGCGGCAGGCGACGTCGATCATCGACAGGCGCTTGAGCTGCGTCGCAGTGGCGTGATTCTGCCTCTGGAAACGATGCTGGCAACCGTGCAGGACCGCTATCCGGAGTCGACCGTCGTCGAGGTTGAGCTTGAGCAGGAAGCGCGAGGGTTTATCTACGATATCGAGATCTTCAATGCCGCGGGTGAGCTCAGGGAACTCGAGCTGGATGCACGCACCGGCGAGATATTGCAGGATGCGCTTGAAGACTGAACGGGCCGCCGGATTATCGGCCGAGTATCCATGCGTCTTTTGCTAGTCGAGGACTCGGTTGCCCTGGCGGACGAGCTGCTGCCGCAGCTCAGAAGCGAGGGCTATGCCTGTGACTGGTTGGTCGATGGCCGCGATGCCCTGGCCGCGCCCGGGGTCGACGACTATGACATTGCAGTCCTTGATCTTGGCTTGCCCGGCATGGGTGGCCTCGAGGTGCTTGCGGCCTGGCGCCGGGCAGGGCATCGGTTCCCCGTGTTGGTACTGACGGCGCGGGACCGCTGGACCGATCGGATTGCGGGTCTGGACGCGGGTGCCGACGATTACCTCGGGAAGCCTTTCCATCCGCGTGAGCTGGCGCTGCGTCTGCGGGCATTGCTGCGGCGCAGCAACGCTTCGCCTGCAGGCGCACAGCTGACAGTGCTCGGCATAACGCTGGACGAGACGGCGCAGGCCATCTGCACGGCAGCGGGTAACGTGTCGCTGACGGCGGCCGAGTTCCGGTTGCTCAGGTACTTCATGCTGAATCCGGGCCGCCTGCTCAGTCGCTCGCAGTTGCAGGACCATGTGTATGATCACGCGTCCGAGCGCCAGAGTAATGTCGTTGAAGTCTATGTCAGTAAGCTGCGGGAAAAGCTCGGGCGTGATGCGATAGAAACCCGGCGTGGCCAGGGTTATTGCTTTGTCGGTCAACGCGCGTGAGCCGTGTTTGGCGGCGCCTGTCGTTGCGCAGCCAGCTCACGCTCGGGCTGCTTGCATGCATGTTGCTGTTGGGCGCGGCGATAACCCTCGCACTATTTCTCTACTTTGAACGGTTTCAGCAGCACCTCACTGAACAGGGACTGAGAGAGCGCAGCGAACGTTTGCTGACCGCCATGGTGTTGCGCAATGGTGAACCGGAACTTGCAATCAAACGCATCGATCCCGCCTACCAGCGGCCGCTGTCGGGGGACTACTTCGTTATCCGCATGAACGGCCGGGAGTGGCGCTCGCGGTCCCTCTGGGATTACGAGATGCTCCAGCATCAGCCGCCAGCCAACGGCAGGCTCCAGCGCCTGCCGGGGCCTGTAGGTCAGCGCTTGTTGCTGCAGTCGGAGGTGTATGAACGCTTTGGTCAGCGCGTGGTGATTACGGTGGCCAGTGACTACGCGCCGTTGCGTGTCGAGTTTCAGCGAGCGCTCTGGCAGTTTACCGGACTGTGGCTGGGCGTATTGATGCTCGCACTACTGGGCATGCAGGTCTATGTGCGCCTTGCCCTGGCGCCGTTACAGCGCGCACGCAGTGAGTTGCAGGCGGTTCGAGAGGGACGGCAAACCGGGCTGTCCGAGGCGGTTCCTGCGGAGCTCGAACCGCTGATCAGCCAGATCAATGACCTGCTCGAGCACACGCGCGGGTCGTTGCAGCGTTCGCGCACGGCCCTGGGCAATTTCGGACATGCCCTGAAAACGCCGCTGGCAGTGCTCGCGAATCTGGTGGCACGCAGCGAGCTTGATGAGCACCCTGTCTTGCAGGCGCAGTTGCGTGAGCAGGTGGACTCGATAGCAGGCCGTGTGCAGCGCGAGCTGGCGCAGGCCCAGTCTGCGGCCGACAGTCACGCGTTTGAGCCCTTCCTGCCGGAGCAGGATTTGCAGCAGCTCGCGGCCGCCCTGGAGAAGGCGCATGGTCGTGCATTGGAGGTGCGCTGGGAGGTGGCGGGCGTTGATGTTGTCGGACTGGATCGTTCAGACCTGCTGGAGATCTACGGCAATGCACTCGACAACGCCTGGAAGTGGGCCCGCTCCACGGTGCTTGTGCGAATTGCCCCCCGCACTGACCACTGGCTGCTCGAGGTGGAAGATGACGGCCCCGGTATAGCCGATGTTGCGGATCGCCAGAAGGCACTGCTGCGTGGTGCGAGGTTGGACGAAAGCGTGGCAGGGCAGGGCCTGGGCCTGGCCATCGTCGCCGATATCGTGCAGGCCTACGGCGGGCAGGTGAGCCTGCATCGCTCTGCGCTGGGCGGCTTGAAGGTCAGCGTTATCCTGCCTCGAAGGATGGCGGCTGCATTGCACTGAGCGGGGTTAACGCTGTAGCCAGCAGAGCAGCTCTACATGCGGTGTATGCGGGAACAGATCCAGCGGCTGCAGTTCTCGCACGGTCAGGCCGGCCTGGAGCAGGAGCTGCAGGTCGCGGCTGAACGTCGCCACATCGCAGGAAATATAGAATACGTCCCGGTATGCGTGCTTCTTCGGCAGCAGGGCAGCGATGTGTCTGAAGCCATCGCGGGGTGGGTCCAGCACCAGAACACTGGACGTCGCCGTACGGGCTTGCAGCCGGTGACACTCGGCCTCGATAAACAGGTTGTGACACAGTGCGCGGGTTCCCGGCAACTCGCGTGCGGCGAGCTGAGCGACGCTCTCGGCTACGCCTTCCACCGCCTGGATAGCCTGGAAGCCGCAGGCCGCAATCACCTCGGTGAAATTGCCCGAACCCGCGAACAGCTCGGTGACCGTGCGCGATGGATCGAGGCTCTGCAGCCGCTCTGCCAGCCAATGGCGCATAAAGCTGTTCTGTGCACTGTTGCCCTGGCGGAACGGACGTCGCTGGTTCGCTACCACCTCATCGGCCTGCATCGCCTCATCCACATCCAGGGTCGTCCAGCTGTGTTTGCGTTGCGGTTTCCAGGCGTTATTCGGGAGCTGGCCCAGCAGGGTGCGCAGCGTGTCGCGGTTGTCGGCAGTCAGGACGGGGCAGTCGCTGATCGGGGCAAGACGGTTGGAGCCTGCAGCGACGAACCCCAGTTGACGTCCATCCGTTTTGAACTGTGCACGATTGCGGTAGCCAAGAATTTCCGGCGCTGGCCGCAGCGAGGCAATGCGCGCATCGATGCCATGGCGAGCCAGCGTCTTGCGCACCCGCTGCTCCATGGCGGCGCACTGTGCCCGGTAGTCCATGAACTGCCAGGGGCAGCCACCGCAGTCGCGATCGCCGACACCGTGATGGGGGCAGGGCGGTGTAACACGCGCCGGTGCAGGTTCCAGCAACGCCACCAGCTGCGCAAACCCGAAGCGCTGTTTGAACCCGGTGACCCGGAAGCGTGCGGTTTCTCCCGGCCAGACGCCGGACACAAAAAATACCTGGCCCGTTGGATGCTCCACGATGCCGCGGCCGTCCGTGGCGAGGTCCCGCACCGTGGCGGTGAATCCCTGATGCAGTGCAGCGGGTTGCACGGTCTAGCCTGCGTCCCCGGCGCTGGCGGCCGGCGCTGCATTGCCCTTGCGGCGCAGGCGAATCAGCGCCGCGCCGATAAGCAGTTGCAAGCCGCCATAGAGCAGTAGCGTCAGCAGCGCCAGGTTGCCAATCGGCGCCAGCACCGGGTCGGCGGCGGGGAAAATGGAGACTTTCAAGAGGACGCCCAGGTTGATATTGCGCACCACCACCTCGAGCTCGATGGCGGTCGCCTTGCTGCGGTTCATGCCGGTGAGCCGTGGCACCAGCCATCCGGCCACTGCCAGCGCGACGCTGAACAGGACGACCAGCAGCACATTCCCGGCCCCAAAGGCCGCGGGGTCGAAGCGTCCGGCGAGCAGGGAGCCCACCACAATCAGCAGGACACCCAGCAGTGAACCGCGTATGCACCACAGCGAGAAGGCGGGAGCCTGGCGCGGGTAGTAGCGCAGGAACAGCATGCCGATCAGCAGGGGCAGCAACAGGGTGCAGCCGATCTCCAGAACGATGCCGAGTCGCGGCATGACAAAGTCCGCCGGCAGGTGCTGGCCGATCAGCAGGTCGAGGATCAGCGGTGTGGTAACCAGGCAGGCGACGGTGGTGAGTGTGGTGATGCTGATGGAGAGCGCGATATCGCCGCGCGCGAGGTAGGTAAATATGTTGGATACAGTGCCGCCGGGAATTGCGGCGATCAGGGCAATACCAACCGCGACGCCCGCGGTCACGCCGGGCCAGCTGATGAACAGCAGCGCCAGCAAGGGCACCATCAACAGCTGTACCGCCATGCCGGCCGTGATGGGCCGGGGAGCGCGGGCAATGTCCTGAAAGTCACGACCGGTGAGCGTGGCGCCCATACCGAGCATGGCCAGAATCAGCTGCACGGCTGCAATGCTGTACTCATGTGCAATGTAGAGTTCACCCATCCGTCGCCTGTCCTCTGCGCGCGCCTCTGCTCAAAGCCCGCAAGTATGCTGGTATCATGGTGCGCTCACAACGGTCACAGGTGACATCCTCATGAGCACCCCAGTCGCCCCGGCGCTGTCCTTTGCCGAATGCAGGCGCGGTTTCTGGCGCCTGCTGCCGCTGTCGCTGTTTGTGGCGGCCTTCGGTGCGGCCTTCGGCCTTGCCGCCGTGCAGGCCGGCTTGCAGCCTGTGGAGATCGTGGTGATGAGCGCCACGGTATTTGCCGGTACGGCGCAATTCGCGGCACTGGATCTGTGGGGTGCCCAGGTGCCGCTGGTGCCCCTGTTGGTTACCACCCTGGCAATCAATGCGCGCATGCTGCTGATGGGGGCGACGCTGTATCCCTGGCTTGCCCTGGTGCCGCCGCGTCGCCGCTACGCATCACTGATCACCCTTTCGGATGCCAACTGGGCGATGGCGCTCAACGACCTGCAGTCCGGACGCAACACCCTGGGCGCCCTGGTGGGCGGCGGTCTGGCCATCTGGCTGACCTGGCTGGCAGGTACGCTTGCCGGCATGGTGTTCGGTGGCCTGATCGCAGATCCTCGTGCCTTCGGCGTGGACATGGTACTGGGCTGCTTCATGCTCAGCATGGCGCTTGCGGGGCGGCGCACCCTGCGCACGGTGGCTGCCTGGGTTGCGGGCGGGGTGGCCGCCTGGGCAGCCCTGCGCTGGTTGCCGGCCAATACCCATGTGGTGGCAGGGGGGCTCGCTGGCGGTCTGGTCGGCGCGCTGTGGCTGGAGCGTGAACCATGATTGCGACGACCGGCGCCGGCGCCCTGCTGATTATCGCCTGCATGGCACTGGTCACCCTGCTGGTGCGCTTTGGCGGGGTGTTCATCATGGGGCTGATCCCGCTCAATCGACGTGTCGAGGGTTTTATCAATGGCATGGCGGGCTCGGTGCTGGTCGCCGTGCTGGTCCCCATCGGCCTGCAGGCGGACAGTGGAGGGCGGCTGGCGCTGTTGGCCACAGCGGGGATGATGTTCTGGCTGCGCCGGCCAATGCCGGCGATTGCCCTGGGTATCGCGGTGGCGGCGTTGTACCGGGCGCTGTAGACGGGCAGCCTGTGCTGAGTCAATAAACCGGCGGTTTGTCTGCAAGAACGCACCGGCGGGTCTTCCTGTCACCGGCAACACGCGTTACCGTAGCAGGTAGCAGACACTGCCACTCAGGGGGACGACGCGTATGCAGCAGCTGTCGGGACAGGACGCCATGTTTGTGCATGCAGAACTTGAAGGCATGCCGCAGCACATCGGCGGTATCAGTATCTACGACCAGAGTACGGCGCCGGGCGGGAAAGTCCGCTTCAAGCAGATTCTCAAGCTGATGGAATCGCGCCTGCACCTGTCGCCGATCTTCAGGCGCAAGCTGGTGAGTGTGCCCCTGGGACTGGGCCAGCCCTACTGGGCCGACGACCCGGATTTCGACCTCGAATACCATGTGCGGCATATCGCGCTGCCCAAGCCCGGCGACTGGCGCCAGCTGTGCATTCTGGCCGCGCGCATCCATTCGCGCCCGCTGGCGCGCGACAAGCCTCTATGGGAGATGTACATCATCGAGGGGCTGGACAATGTGCACGGCCTGCCGAAGGGGTGCTTTGGCATGTTGCTGAAAGTCCACCACGCGGCGATGGACGGTGCCACGGGCTCACGCTTCATGAGCCTGATGCTGGATACCTCGCCAACGGTGGCGCGGGTCGCGGAGGCGCCGCCCTGGGAGCCGGATATACCCTCTCGGGTTGGCATGTTGAGCAAGGCCTACAGTGACGCCTGGAAGATGCCCGGCAAGGCCCTGCGCCTGGTGGGGCAGGCGGTGCCGATGTGGCTGCGGCTGCGCAAGGGGTATGCGGAGCACGCCTTCGAACCTCGCCCGCCGGCGCCGAGAACCCGCTTCCAGGGGCGTATTTCGCCGCACCGGGCGGTTGACGCGGCACGCTTTGACTTTGAGGCGGTGCGCAGCCTCCGCCAGCTGTGCCCCGGCAGTACCATCAACGACGTTATGCTCGCCGTGGTGTCGGGGGGGCTGCGTCGCTACCTGCAGGCGCGCGACGAGTTACCTACCAACGGCATGGTGGCTGGCTGTCCGATCGATGTGCGCACGCCGGAAGAACAGATGGCTGGCGGCAATATGGTCGGCTTTATGGGGGTTGGGCTGTGCAGTGATGTCGAGGATCCGGTGCAGCGACTGCGCGCGATCAACCAGGAAAGTCGCCAGGCCAAGGCCTATGCAGCAGCGGTAGGCCCCAAACTGGCACTGGAGCTCACAGACCTGGTGCCGGGTAATCTGCTGGCACTGGCCCTGCGCCTGGCATCGGCCACCGGGCTGACGGAATCATCGGTGATGTTCAATACGGTAGTCACCAACGTCCCTGGCCCGCCGTTTCAACAGTATTTCTGCGGGGCGCGGCTGGTTGATGCCCTGAGCCTCGGGCCGCTGCTGCCCAGCATCGGCCTGTTTCACGTGGTCTATAGCGCCGTGCAGAACCGGCAGGGCACTATCACGCTGTCCTTTACCGCCTGTCGCGAGATGCTCCCGGATCCGGCGACCTATGTGGCGTGCCTGGAAGCCGCGTTTCAGGAGTTGCTGGCACAGCTGCCCACGTCGACGCCGGCGAGCAGTCCGGCTGCGGCAACGGCCGGAGCCCCGCGCAAAAACACCCGCAAGGCAAAATCCGCGCCGAAAACACCGCGGTCGAAGGCTGCGCGGGCCAGGCCCAGGGCTGGCGCGAAAGCGCGGCCAAAAAGCGACACCGCGGCGGATCGCTGAGATGCGCGTCATGATCACCGGTGCCACCGGTTTTGTCGGCTTCCATACCGCACAGGCGTTACTGGCCCAGGGGCACGAGGTGAGCCTGCTGGTGCGCAGCGTCGACAAGATGCTGACCCTGTTTGGCGAAGACCGCGTGCAACAGGTTGTGCGCGGCGATGTGACGGACGCAGCGCAGGTTGCGCGCGCCCTTGATGGCTGTGATGCCGTTGTGCACTCCGCTGCGATGGTCTCTACCCATGCAGCGGATGCGGAGCGCGTCTGGCGCACCAACGTTGAAGGTACGCGCCTGGTGATCGGCGGCGCGGTGGAGCGCGGCATTGACAGAGTCATCCACGTCTCCAGTGTGACGGCGCTGTACGATCCGCGGGCCGACACGCTGACTGAGGACTCCCCGCCGGGCAGGGCACGCAATGCCTACGGGCGCTCCAAAGTGGCTTGCGAGGAATATGTGCGGGGCCTGCAGGCCGAAGGTGCAGCGGTGCAGATCACCTACCCGGCACAGGTGATCGGCCCGGATGACCCCGGCCTCACCGAGCCGCACCAGGGTCTGCAGATGTTGTTGAAAGGCATCATCCCGATCACTTCGTCCGGCACGCAGTATGTCGACGTGCGCGACATTGCCGAGGTGCATCGCAGGCTGCTGGAATCCCCGGCGCCGAGTAATCGCTATGTGCTGGGAGGACATTATCTCGACTGGCGGGAGGTGGCCGAGAACCTGCAGGAGATTACCGGGCGACGGTTGCTCACGGTGCCGATGCCCGGCCTGGCGGCCCGTCTCAGTGGGCGCCTCTATGACCGGCTGAGTGGTCGTTTGCCGGTTGATCTGCCGTTCGGCCTGGAGGCCATGGAGTACGCAACACGCTGGGTGCCGCTTGACAACTCGCGCGTGGAACGGGAGCTGGCGTTTTGCTTCCGCCCCCTGCAGGACAGCCTTTACGATACACTGCATTGGCTTTACGACAGTGGCCACATCAGCCGGCGGCAGGCCGGCCGCGTGATTGAACCGCAGGTGAGATGATCCGCCCACAAACCGGGGCGTATAACCCACTATAAGTGAGGTACCCGAGTCATGTCAGTAGCCAACGTAACCCCGCCGCCGCGACCACCGCTTATTCGTCACAGTGTCACCGAGGTGGGGCGAGTCTTTCTCGAAATGGGTGGCAGTGCCCTGCTGCGCCCGCTGTTGCGCCGCCTGCCCCGCGGCGATGGCCACAGTATTATCGTGTTGCCCGGGTTCATGGCTGCCGATGCCTCCACGGCGGGCCTGCGCAACTTCCTCAATGCACAGGGTTACAACGCCATGCCCTGGGGGCTGGGGCGGCACGGGGGCGGAGATCGCGCTGCCAGCCTTGAGGCAGCCCTTGCGGCACGCAGTGACACGGAAAGTCGCGTTGCGTCTTTGGTGCACAGCGAATTCCAGCGCACCGGGCGCAAGGTCACCCTGATAGGCTGGAGCCTGGGTGGGCTCGTGGCGGTGGCGTTGGCGCATCGCCACCCGGACTGGTTGCGCCGTGTGATCACCCTGGGTACACCCTACGGCGACCCGCGCGGTACCGCACTGTACCGGGTAATGAGTGGCCGCAACCCGGGGCCAGCGGATGAAGAGGGCATTCGGCGCTGGGTGCAGCATGCCTACCAGGGTGAGTTGCAGGTTCCGGTGCTGGCGCTCTACAGCAAGACCGATGGCATTGTCGGGCGTGATATCGCCCAGTGTGAGGCTGACGCGCGCTGGGTGCGCAACGTGGCGGTGCCGGCGAGCCACATCGGCTTCCCGTTCAACCCCCTGGTCAGGGCCGTGATTGCGCGTGAACTGGCACAGGTATAAGGTACGGAACAGCCCGTTGCGGGGTGCACAATACGCAGCATAGTCTACACTGTCAGACGAGGCTCGCAGGCAAGTCCCAGGGAGTTACGTGGCTACAGAGAACCGCAGGAAGACATTGCTGGTTGTCGACGACATGCCGGAGAACCTGGATGTTCTCTCTGAGGTATTGCGTGATAGCTACCAGGTGAAGGTGGCAACGCGGGGTACACGGGCGCTTGAGATCGTGCGTCGTACACCGCCCGATATTATTCTGCTCGATATCATGATGCCGGAAATGGATGGCTTCGAGGTCTGCCGCCGGCTCAAGGAAGACTACACCGCCCGCCATATCCCCGTCATTTTTGCCACCGCCAGTATTGATCCCAAGGATGAACTGCGCGGCTTCGAGCTGGGTGCCGTGGATTACATTACCAAGCCGGTCAGCCCGCCCCTGGTGCTCGCCCGTGTGCGTACCCACCTGGCGCTGTACGACCAGAATCAGGAGCTTGAGCGCAAGGTGCGTCAGCGCACGGTGCAGCTCAACGACACACGGCTGCAGATCATCCAGCGCCTAGGGCGCGCGGCGGAATACAAGGATAATGAAACCGGCCTGCACGTGATTCGCATGAGTCACTATTCACGCCTGATAGGCCTTGCGGCCGGGATGGACCAGGGTGACGCAGACTTGCTCCTGAACGCCGCGCCGATGCATGATCTTGGCAAGATTGGGATACCGGACAGCATTCTGCGGAAACCGGGCAAGCTGACGCCAGCGGAGTGGGAAATCATGAAGACTCACTCCGCGATCGGGGCGGAAATCCTTGGCGACCCGCAGGGGTCCGGCCTGCTGGCGATGGCGTCGACCGTGGCCCTGTCGCATCATGAAAAGTGGGATGGCAGCGGTTATCCAAAGGGTCTCTCGGGCGAGGCTATTCCGCGTGTCGGACGCATCGTCGCCCTGGCAGATGTGTTCGACGCACTGACCAGCAAGCGACCCTACAAGGAAGCATGGCCTTTGCAAACAGCGCTGGACTGGATCGTGGGGCAGTCGGGCCGTCACTTTGACCCTCACCTGGTTGATTGCTTCCTCGACTGTATTCCCGAGATTGAACTGGTGCGCAGCCGCTATCGGGAGGACGGCGCCATTCGTCCTGCACGAGAGTAGGCCCTCAATGCATTGGTTGTCTCCCTCACGGGTATTGCTCACCCGGTTGTGTTGTCTCTTGCTTCTGTGGCCGGACATGCTGTCTGCCGAGCCGCTCCCGTCGTTTAATCTCATGGGAGACTCCCTGTTACTTCTTGTGGGCCTCGCAGGTCTTGTTGCGCTGGTCGTAGCACTTCTACTCTTTCTGTTGAGGGGCGTGAGCCCCCAGCGACAGCTGATCCTCTTTTCTGGCGTCCGCTTTCGCTTTGCGGTATACGGCGTTGCCGTCCTGTTTCTCAGCATTACGGTGCTCGCTGCGCAAGCCACACTGCAACGTCTCGAGTCCGAGGCCCGCAGTGCCCAGGCGCTTATTCTCACGTCTATTAACAGTGGCGTGCGCTCGGGGCTGGAACTCTGGTTCGAACGACAGCTTGTCTACCTGAGGGACCTGCTCCAAACCGGGGACATCCAGCAGGTTATTGGGGAGTTGGTGGCCAGCCCAATGCAGCGCAACACGAAGCAGTCGACGGCCAGACTGCAGGCGCTGCTCAACGTGCACCCAAACCTCAGGCAAGCCTATTTCATTGTGTTCGATGGCGAGGGTGAGGTGCTTGCCGCCAGTACAGACTTCGCTCCGGATAGTGGTTTCTATGTCGAACACATGGCGCAGGCGCTCGAGACGGCGTCTTCCATGCGCGGGCCTTTGCTACTGGCCATCGATCGAGAGGGGGCTGAGCATGATAACCATCTCGCACTGTTGCAGGCATTGAGAGTGGCAGATGGCGGTCTCGCGTTCCTGCTCATCGAGGCAGCTGACCACGCAGAACTGAATGCGCTGTTGCAAAGGGCCAGAGCGGGTGCCTCTGGCGAGTCCTTCATTTTCAACCGTCGAGCTGAGATGCTCAACGGCTCGCGCTTCGCAGAGAGCATGCTGCGGCTTGCTGAGCGTTACCCGGCTATTTTCTCTTCCGGGGGTCATCCGAAGCTGCACGATCCAGGGGTAGATCTGATGGCCGGCGATCTGCCCCAAACTGACTCGTCCGCCTGGCCGCTGACGCGAATGGCCAGTCAGGCGATCGCGGGGATAGCGGGTGTGGATACACGGGGTTACCGGGATTACCGAGGCGTTCCCGTGATGGGTGCCTGGAGCTGGTCACCGGAAGTGGGTATGGGTGTGGGAACGGAGATTGATGTCGCCGAGGTACTGCAACAGTACCGTTTGGTGGAGCGCCTGGTTTACGCCACGGCATTGGCAATCACGATTCTCGTTATCAGCATGCTGGCATTTGTCTTGTGGCTATCAGAGCGCGGACGGCGCTATCTGCAGCAGCGTCTGCGGGAGCAGGGTGACCAGATGCGCGCAGTGGGTTCTGCGGTGGAGCAGAGTCCGGTTTCTGTGCTGATTACCGATACCAGTGGGCGTATTGAGTACGTCAATCCCGCCTTTACCCGTCTCACCGGATATACCGAAGCCGACGTCTCGGGACGCGACCCCGGCCTGCTGAAGAGCGGGAAGATGGATGCCGCACACTATAAGGATATGTGGCGGACCATATCCGCAGGGCAAGTGTGGCATAGCGAAATCGTCAACCGCAGCCGCGATGGGGGGCTGATCTGGTGCGACCAGGTGATCGCACCGGTCTTCGATGCTGCCGGCGGTATCAGTCACTATGTTGGCTTGTTGCAGGACGTGACAGAAACTCGCCGGCTTCTGGCTGAGCTTCATGCGGCCGAGCTGAGCCGCACTGAATCGTTACGTGCGGCGCGTGCGTTCATTTTCGAGTGGGACATCGTTGCGGATCATTGGACCTGGGAAGACGCCTTTCTTGCCGAACTGGGGGTAGACCGGGCAGAAGCGGGCAAGGATGCAGAATGGTATCTGGCGCTCGTGGACCCGGATGATCGTGCGTCGTTGCAGACAGCATTGCGCCGGGCAGTCACAACGGCAGCGCCGGTGGAGGCTGATTATCGCATGCAGCGGACGGACGGCAGTACACTCTATGTGCATGCTCGCGGTCAGGTACGTTGCGATCCTGCCGGCAGGGCGATTTCCATGACAGGCGTTAATTTTGATGTCACTGAGCTGGAGCTGGCCAGGCAGCAGGAGACGGAAAAGCAGCGGCAGTTTGAGGCTTTATTGGAAGCGGCGCCAGACGCACTGGTCATCACTGACGCCAACGGCTGCATTACGCTTGTTAACCGTCGTGCGCAGGTGATCTTCGGCTACACCCCCGAGGAGATGATTGGCCAGCCCGTCGAAATTCTCATGCCTCGGGCCCAGCGTCAGGGGCATGTCGCGCTGCGTGACGCATTTGTCAACGCGGCTCGCGTGGGCTCGGTGCGCAATGCCAAGGCACGCGAGTTGGTGGCTGCGCACAGCGATGGGCATATCGTGCCGGTCGAAATCAGTCTCAACCCGATGGGAGAGGGCGATCGCTTGCGGATTATTGCATCACTGCGTGATATCACTGAGCGCAAGGCAATGCAGCGCGCGCTGAGTCGGCGCGATCAGGAGTACAGCAGGCTCGTTTCCACCATTCCTGGCACCGTCTACCGTGCGTTGATAGATGAACACTGGACCATGTTGTACATGAACGATGCGGTGCAGGAACTCACGGGATACCCTGCAAGCGACTTCATTAACAATGCGGTACGCAGCTACGCAAGCATCATTCACCCGGAAGATACCGGTCGCGTCAGCGACGTTGTGAGTGCAGCAATCGATGAAGACCGAAGCTTCTCTCTGGCCTATCGTATTCTGGATAGCGCTGGCGAAATCCGTTTCCTCTTTGAGACCGGTCGCGCCGAGTCTGACGAAGATGGCAATGTTGAAACCCTGGTCGGTACGCTCATTGACATAACGCCGCGCGTGCGCGCAGAGCAGCAGCAGAAAGAAAGTGAGCAGCGTTTGTTGCTGATTGCCGAAGCCGCTGATCTGGGGCTGTGGGAATATTTCCCCGAGACTGATCGCTTTATCGTCAACGAGAATTTCGCGCGTCTAATGGCCTATGCACCGCTTGATCTGCGCGAGAGCGATGAGGTCTGGTCGCCGTTGCGGCGGGGCATAGATACCGTTGTGCGCTTGATACATCCTGATGACATTGACAGGGCGACGACGCTCGCCACGGATTGCCTGGAGGGGCGCACGGATACCTACCGCTGTGAATACCGGCAGCTGTGCGCCGATGGAGAATGGCGCTGGTTCCTCGATGTTGGTCAAGTGGTGGAGCGGGATGAACGCGGAAGTATCACGCGCATCGCCGGTGTGCGTATCAATCACCACCTGGAGCGCCTGCTCAATCAGGAACTCGAAGGCGCACGTGATGCAGCGCAGGCTGCTACCGCCGCCAAATCAAGCTTTCTGGCGAATATGTCACACGAAATTCGCACACCGATGAACGCCATTATAGGCATGTCACACCTCGCCTTGCGTACCCAGCTCGACGACAGGCAGCGCGACTACATCAACAAAATCGAACTCTCCGCCAAGACATTACTGTCGATCATTAACGACATTCTGGATTTCTCCAAGATTGAAGCGGGCAAGCTGAGCATGGAGACGATTCCCTTTGCACTGGATGAGGTGTTTGAGCGTCTGGCAAACACAACGGGAATGCGCGCGGCCGAGAAGAATATCGAGTTCCTGTTCAACATGCCTGCCGATCTGCCGCGCCTTCTGCTGGGTGACCCGGTGCGCCTCGGGCAGGTTCTGGTGAACCTGTGCAGTAACGCCCTGAAGTTTACTGAAGACGGTGGTGAAGTGATCGCCGCGGTTGAGATTATCGAGCGCAATGACAAGCAATTCCTGCTGCAGTTCAGTGTGTCAGATACCGGTATTGGATTGACAACGGAGCAGCAGTCCGCGTTGTTTCAGGCATTTACCCAGGCGGATCCCTCGACCACACGCAAGTATGGCGGTTCCGGCCTTGGCCTGGCCATTTGCAAGAACCTCGTTGACATGATGGGCGGGCACATCTGGGTAGAGAGTGAATACGGCGTGGGCTCGGTGTTCCGCTTTACGTTCCCCTGCAGCGTTGAGGATCCCCGGCCCAGCCTGTCGCCCGTGCAGCGTCCGTTGCGGGTTCTGGTGGTGGACGACAACCGCAATGCCCGGGAGATCCTCGGTCGTTACCTGAGCGCATTCGGCCACCGGGTGGATTTTGCTGCTGAAGCCGCCGAAGCCGTGGAAATACTGCAAAGCAGCACACAGGATACGTCCTACGCCGTTGTCCTGCTTGACTGGAAACTGGGCACGGTCAGCGGATTGGATGTCTTGCGTCAGCTGCAAGGCGATGCAACGTCGTTGCCAATGCCTGCGGTGATTGTTCTGTCGGATTTCAGTGCCGACCAGATTGAAGGGCCTGCCAGCGGGCCCAGCATTGCGGCCTTGCTGACCAAGCCACTGACGCCTCTGGCGCTGTTTGACGCCGTCGTGCAGGCAGTTGAGCGCAGCGCGCCGCCTGGCGCTCGACTGGCGTCCGGCACGCGTGAACTGCAGCAGGCTGTGGATCGCCTGCGCGGTGCGCATGTGTTGCTGGTCGAGGACAATCTGGTCAATCAGGATGTGGCGCGTGAATTGCTGGAAGGCTACGGCATTCGTGTAACGCTGGCGGGGGACGGCCGTGAGGCGCTGCAGTTACTGGAAGCGCAGCGCTTTGACGGCGTGTTGATGGATTGCCAGATGCCGGTGATGGACGGCTATGAGGCCACGCGCCGTATACGCGCCAACCCGACAACGCAGGCGCTGCCGGTTATTGCCATGACGGCCAACGTCATGTCGGGAGACCGGGAGCGCGTGCTAGCGGTCGGGATGAATGACCACATCGGCAAACCGCTTGATGTGGCTGTCATGCTGGCGACAATGGCGCGCTGGATAACGCCGGCGGAGGGTGCCCAGCCTGTGGAGGCGCCTTCCAGCAACTTGACCCGTTCTGCTCACGGCGTGCCTTTGCCAGAGGAGGTGTTGGCGCTGCCCGGTGTTGATGCCGCCGCCGGTCTGGAGCGGCTGCAGGGCAATACCGGCCTGTACCTGCGTATCCTGCACGGATTTGCGACGGACCAGGCGCAGTTTGTCGACGACTTCAATACGGCAGCACAGGCGGACGACTGGCGTCTGGCGCAGCGCAGTGCACATTCGCTGAAAGGTCTCGCCGCTACGGTGGGGGCGACGGGGCTGTCGCAGGCGGCCGCCGCGCTGGAGCAGGCCTGCCGCACGGCTGCGCCGGATACCGCCCAGGTGGAGGCGTTGCTGCAGGATGTCGCGCGCCTGCTGCTGCCGCTGCTGGCGGCGCTGGAGAAGGTGCCGGCGCCAGCGGCCCCAACGGGTACGGGTGATAGCGGCCATCAGGCAGGAGGTGACGCCGTCGGCGCATTGAACCGGCTGCGCGCACTGCTGGCCGAGGACGATGCCGCCGCGCGTCCCCTGTTGAATGCGGCGGCCCCGGCCCTGCGAGCCGCGGCCCCGGAGCGGTTCCGCAGTCTGCAGCGCGCATTGACGGCCTACGATTATGCGCGTGCTCTGGCGCTTGTAGACGACTGGTTGGCCAGCCTCCCGTGATCGCTGGCCGGAAATCCACTACTCGCGACTGACGTTCAGTCATTCATACCACTCTGCACTTTACCGCCCTGCGGGTTTCTAGGGGCGGTTCAGCCCCGTATTCTCCAGACTACTTCCCATACGACAAAAAGCGAGGTCGGCATTGCAATACGATCAGGAAGTGGACTGGCTGGTGGCTGGCAGTGGTGCTGCGGGGATGACGGGCGCCATCGTGGCACACCAGCTGGGTGGTCGTGTTCTGGTTGTGGAAAAAGAGCCGCGCTACGGCGGCACAACCTGTAAGTCGGGTGGCGTCGCATGGCTGCCGGGCAATCATCGCCAGGCTGAGCTGGGCATTGATGACAGTGCGGAGGAGGGCTGGCGGTATCTGCAGGCGCTCATCGGCGACAGTGTCAGTCCGCCCCGGTTGCGGGCGTTTGCGACGCGCGCAGGCGACATGCTGGACTTCATGATGCGCCACAGCCGCGTCGAGTTCACGCCGCTGCCGGAGTACATGGATTACTACCCCACCCAGCCGGGCTATAAATCCGGGGGCCGCTCCATGGACCCGGGTGCCTTCTCATTGCGCGAGCTTGGCCCCGAGGCCGAGCGCATACGAAACGACTATGACTCGCTGCTGCGCTGTAATATCACCGTGCCCGAGGGGCGCAAGTTGGGTGACATGGGGCTCGCGGCGATGTGGCTCGGTGTGCGCCTGTATGCGCGTTACTGGCTGGATCTCTCTGCACGCCTGCGCGGAAAGCCCGACCAACGGGTAACACTGGGCGCGGGGCTGGTGGCCCGCTTGCGACGCTCGCTGATGGATCGGGATATCCCCCTGTGGCTGAATGCGCCACTGGGCGAGCTGTTGCTGGAAGATGGCCGGGTCACCGGTGCGGTGGTGGTCCGGGAGGGCGTGGAGCAGCGCATTCGGGCGCGCCGCGGTGTGTTGCTGGCGATGGGAGGCTTTTCGCACAACGCTGCGATGCGACAGGCCTTCCAGCAGGCGCCGATCGGCGCCGATTGGACAGCCGCCGCGCCGGGTGCAACCGGCGATGGCATCCGTATGGGGCAGTCGCTGGGGGCGGCGCTGGGTTTTATGAGAAGCGCCTGGTGGTCGCCGACCTACAGGATGCCCGACGGGCGCGTGCTTGCCCTGATCGCCGGCAAGGCCTACCCGGGGTCCATCATGGTGAACCGTAAAGGCCTGCGCTTCACCAACGAAGCGCAACCCTATGAGGATGTGGTGAAGGACCAGTACGCCTCTGAAGCACGTGGAGAGGGCGCCATTCCCTGCTATCTGGTGTTCGACGCCCGTTATCGCCAACAGTACCCTGTCGGCCATATCAAGCCTGGGAAAATGGTCGGTGATGGGCAGCTTCCCAAGGCGTTGTTCAGTTCCGGCCTGCTGACCCGGGCGGAGTCGCTGGACGAGCTTGCTGCGGCGCTGGACATTGACGCAGCGGGCCTCAAGGCCACCGTCGAGCGGTTCAATCGGCACGCCCGGGAAGGGCGAGACCCGGACTACGGACGCGGTGACTCAGAGCACGACCGCTATTACGCGGATCCGAAGGTGCAGCCCAACCCCTGTCTCGGCCCGCTGGATACGGCCCCCTACTATGCGCTGCGCTGTGAAGCCGGTGATCTGGACACCAAGGGTGGATTGCTGTGTGACGAGCATGGGCGGGTACTGAAGGAATCGGGCGAGGCCATACCGGGACTCTATTCCGCGGGGAATACCAGCGCTGCCGTGATGGGGGACACCTATCCGGGAGCGGGGGCCACAATCGGGTCTGCCATGACCTTTGCCTACCTTGCAGCACTACATGCGCTGAACGACGAGGAGTCGGCCAATGAGTGATTACCGTTACGCGTTTCTCGAGCCCGGCCGCTTCGCCCGTGGCTGGCATATTGTCGCGTTTTCCAGTGAATTACCGCCGGCCACCGTGCAGCGGCTGCATTATTTTGGTGTTGATCTGGTGCTGTTTCGCGGCGAGTCCGGCAAGGCCTCGGTGCTCGACGCACACTGCCCGCACCTGGGCGCGCACCTGGCGAGCGATGGCGGGCGGATCATCGGCGATGCGCTGGCCTGCCCCTTCCACGGCTGGACCTTCGCCGGCGACGGAGAGTGCATCGACATTCCCTATGCCAGTCGTATACCCGATCGCGCACGGAATGCGCTGCGTGGCTGGCCGGTGCTGGAGCGCAATGGCTTTATCGCGGTGTGGCATGACCCGGAGGCGGGTGCGCCGGAGGATTACCTGCCCGGCATCGACGAGTGGGGCGATGGCGAAGGTGGCTGGGGCGACTGGCGTTTCCATCGCTCACGGATTCGCGCGCAGCCCTGTGATGTCATCGAGAATATCGTCGATATTGCGCACTTTCCCCACGTTCACGGCGGCGAGGTGCGGTCTTTCGAGAACCGCTTCGGCGAGCGCACGGTCACCCAGGTTTCGCGGGTGCAGCAGAGCGCGGCGGCGCGCGGGGTTATCCCGCCCGGGCTGCCTTTCGATATGCAGGCCATGCGCGCGCAGAGCATCGCGAACCCCGCAGATGCCTGGGGCGATGCCACCTACCATGGCCCCTCGATCATGTATTACTACACGGAGTCGCGGGGCGGTGGGGTCGACTATCGCAGCTGGTGGGTCAACTACCACACCCCGGTCAACCGTGAAGAAGTGGATCTCTGCAGTGCCGTGATCGTCAGCGGGCTGGACGGCGAGCCGGTACCGGAGGAGTTCGCGGCGCAGTACGCCATTGGTGCCCACGCAGCATTCGGTCAGGATGTTGAGATCTGGAAAGACAAGGTCTACCGGGCGGACCCTATCCTCTGCGATGGCGATGGCCCCATCAACAAGCTGCGTCGCTGGTACGAGCAGTTTTACCTGCCGCGCTAGGGACGTGCGCGCCGCCGTCAGGACCGGCAGGCGCTGGTACAGTTTGACGAACCGGTGGCGGGCGATAAGGCGCGCGCAGTAGAGCGCCGGCCTCGCCTCGCGCTACTGTCGGGGGCCATGCCGCCAATAAGGAACCTGTCGTGGACGATAACAACAAGGCAGCCCTGCGACGCCGCGGGGAACCGCTGTACAGGTCGCGCCCCGTTGAGCCCAATGCCGCACGCTTCGGAGCGCGCCGCATCAATGCCTTCATCCTGCAGTGTGAGGCTTTCTCCAACAGCTACCTGCTGCAAACGCCAGCGGGCAACATTCAGGTCAATGCCGGAATGGGATTCGAGGCCCCCGTCATCAAGCAGAGCTACGATGCGTTTACCCAGGATCCGCTGACCCACCTGATCTTTACCCAGGGGCATGTGGATCATGTGGGGGGCGCGGACTGGCTGCGCCAGCAGTATCCGGGTCTGCAGGTCATTGCCCAGGCGGGCAATCCCGAGCATCAGGCTTACGATGCCCGCCTGCATGCCTTCAGGGGCAGCCGGTCCGCCTTTGCTTTCGCGGACAAGTTCAGGGACACCTTCGCCTACTATGCGTCACAGGGCTATACCGATTTTCCCGCGCAGGCGCGACCGGTACCCGACCTGTTGTTTCAGGAGCGCCACTGTTTCGAGCACGGTGGCCTCGAGGTTGAATTGATTGCCGTTCCCGGTGCCGAGACCAATGACTCACTCGTCGTCTGGCTCCCCCAGCACCGTATCTGTCTCACGGGAAACCTGTTCGGTTGTCCTTTCGGCCACTTTCCGAACCTGGTGACCATCCGCGGAGACCGCTACCGCGATGCGCTGGTCTGTGCCGCGGCCGCGGAGACCGTGCGCGCGTTGGAACCGGAGCTGATTCTGTATGGCCACCACGGCCCTGTAGAGGGCAGGCAGTTGATACAGGAGGAACTCACTGTATTGCGCGATGCCATTCTCCATGTTCATG
The DNA here is from genome assembly GCF_041395985.1 of Haliea sp. Taxonomy (NCBI): domain Bacteria; kingdom Pseudomonadati; phylum Pseudomonadota; class Gammaproteobacteria; order Cellvibrionales; family Halieaceae; genus Haliea; species Haliea sp. Next base: position 519,325 of record NZ_JAWKZJ010000002.1, on the reverse strand, counting down.
ACGCCGTGGTTGAGGGCATGAACGCGGGGAAGGACGTGCACACGCTGATGACAGAGATTGTCCTGCCGCCCGAACTCGAGGTGGGGCAGGGCTACGGCAAGGTTGCCTGGGGCGTGCGGGCCATCTGGGAGCATTACGCGGGCTGGTTTCACCACCGCTCGACCACCGAGCTGTATGCGGTGCCGGCGGGGGCGGTGGCCGCTGACATTGTGGAACTGGCCGGTGGCATAGAACCGTTGGTAGCGCGCGCGGCGACAAAACTGGCCGCCGGTGAGGTGGTGCAGGCCTTACATGTGCTGGATATTGCGCTGCAGGCTGACCCCGCCCACAGGGCGGCCCGGGCGCTGTCGGCAGATGCACATCGTGCACTGCTTCAGGACAGCGGCAACTTCTGGCTGAGCGCCTGGTTGCGACACCAGATACAGCGGCTGGAGGCACCCGGGGCGCAGGGTGCGGAAACCGACTATCGGGAGAAACCCCAATGAAGGAGAACGCTTTTACAACCCGCTATGGCCCAGCGGCCCTGGTGACGGGCGCCTCATCAGGCATCGGGCAGGCCTTTGCCCAGAGTCTGGCTGAACGCGGTTGCGACCTGTTGCTGGTAGCGCGGCGCGGTGACCGTCTGCAGGCGTTGGCAGCGCAGCTGGCGTCCGCGCACGGTGTCAAGGTGGCGCTGTGCTGCGTCGATCTTGCGCACCCCGATGCAATAGAGGCCATTGCCAAGGCGGCAGAGGCCATGGATATCGGCCTGCTGGTCAGCAACGCCGGTTTCGGCCTCAAGGGGCCGCACCAGGACAACGATCCGGCACAGATGACGGCGCTGCTGCAGGTCAACTGCGCTGCACCGCTGCACCTCACACAGCGCTTTATCCCGGTGCTGCTGCAACGCGGTCGTGGCGGCATCATCCTCACCAGCTCAGTGGAAGGCTTTATGGGGATTCCCTTTTCGGCGGCCTACGCGGCGAGCAAGGCATTTACCAACAGCCTCGGGGAGTCCCTCTGGGGCGAGTTGCAACCACTGGGTATCGATGTGCTGGCGCTCTGCCCCGGCAGTACCGATACCGAGGCACATGCCCTGCAGGGGATCGACCCGGCGACGCTGGAAGGCATGATGACTCCGCGGGAGGTGGCTGAGCTGGCACTGGAGCACCTGGATAACGGCCCCGTGTATATCGCCGGCGAGCAGAACCAGGCCATGTTTGACGCGTTGCTGGGCATGCCGCGACGCGACGCGTTACGGCAGATGGCAGACAACATACGCGCGGTGTTGCTGCCGCGGAAGGAGCAGCAATGAGCGAAGCGACACTGGCCACACTGCTCGCCGAGCGCGCCATTTACCGCAACCTGGTTGCGATTGCCCGGGCCATGGACAATCGGGACTGGAAGGCCCTGGGTGAGCTCTGCGCAGCGGAGGTTACGGCGGACCTCGGCACCGGGGAATTGCGTGGTGTAGAGGCGATCATCACGCTGCTGCGCTCCTTTCTCGACGCCTGCGGCCCTACCCAGCACCTGCTGGGCAACGTGCTGATAGAGGTGCAGGGCGAGCGGGCCAGCAGTCGCGCCTATGTCAGTGATATGCATCTCGGTAGCGGGGTGCATGAGGGGCAGACGTTCAGTACCCTCGGTGATTATCACGATGAGTGGCGGCTGGTGGCGGGTTGCTGGCGCCTGCAGCATCGCTGCAAGCACAACCGGGGCCACGTGGGCTCTTATGCGGTGCTCGGCCCGGGGCCCGACCACTGGCGCGCCTGAGCGCGCTGCTGGTCTACGGTTGAGCCAGTGACAGCAGCAGGCCGCGCTGCGCCGGGGCGCGGTTGTCCAGCAACTCCAGCCACGCATCGCGCAATGCCTCGGTGCCGTGCCGGTGTTCTATGACGGTGTGTTCGGCCGTGGCTGTCGCGATGTCGGCGCTCGCCTGAGTCGCACGTTCCATGATCACGCCCGGCCCCCATTCTTTTTCGCGTTTGCCGATCTGCGCCGGCGCAAAGAAAAACTCGGGCCTGGGCCCGGGGAGTGGGCCTTTGCGGGCAGGTGCGTCCCAGTGGGTGAGTCCCACGCTCACACTGGCCCGCAGCCGGGTATTCAGGCTCTCATGCACCGCGGCGGTCACCCCGGTGTTGCCGGACATGTCCACCCACACGCTGGGTAGTGGGTTCAGCTGCGCCTCCGTGCCGTAGGTGAGCACGCTGTCATAGCAGCCGAGGGCACTTGTGAATGTCACGTTGCCGGGCGAGGTGAGCCCCACCACAGGTGGTGCCGCCGTCGACTGGCGCAGCAGCCAGGCCAGCCCGTAGGCCGTCTTCGACGACGCTGAACCGATCACGATCTGGGTGGCCCCAAACCAGGCATTGTCCTGCAGGTAGTCGAAGAGTACGTAGGCCGTCGAGAACAGTGGAAACAGCAGGCTGCGCTGACTTTCCATGGCCTGCAGTAAGGCCGGTTCTGCCGCGGTGCGGCGGAAGTTGTTGTAGAGGGCGGGCAGTGGCTGGCGGTGTTCGGCCACGTCAGTGAGCTGGTCCTGCCGCACACGTCCTGCGGTGAGCACCGTATGGCTGGCCATGGGGAAGAACCCCCACAGGCGCTCACCTTCCGGTATTTCGGGATGGGCAGACTGTATGACGGTACCACTGCCCCAGGCGGGCACGATGCCCCAGGGCGCAGGCGCCGGGTAGTACTGCCAGTAGCCGATCATATCGCCGGCAACGGCGTAGCTGACGTTGTTGGAGGTCAGTGCGAACTCGTCTATCCGCACCAACAGCTGGTCGTTGTCCAGTGCCGCGCAAGCGTGCCGCTGAGTGCGCGTTTCGCGCACGTTGTCGCGATGTACCTGAAATTCCTCAATGACGGTCATGGGCTGCTCTCCGCGCGGACGAAGGGCGATACTCGCATCCACGTCCACTCAACACAACCGCAGGGTGGCCTGCCCCTAGTCTGTTGCGGGCTCAGGCAGGGCGAAGGCGAGGTACTGATCCCCGGTAGGGGTGCCCAGCTTGCCGCCGCTGGCCGTGATCACAATGTACTGTCGACCATCGATGGCGTAGGTGGCGGGGGTGGCGTAGCCGCCCGCCGGCAACTGGTACTCCCAGAGCAGCGTGCCGTCCTGCTTGTCGAAAATGCGCAGCTTCTCGTCGGCGGTGGCGGCAATGATCAGCAAACCGCCGGCGGTGACCACCGGTCCGCCGAAGTTACGGGTGCCGGTGGGGGCAATGCCGCGCGCGGTGAGGGCGGCGTATTCGCCCAGCGGAATCTGCCAGCGGATCTTGCCGCTCACGAAGTCGATGGCGGTCAGCGTACCCCACGGCGGTTTGATCGCAGGGTAGTACTCGGCGTCGACAAAATCGCGGTAGCCGGCGAACACGTATACCGTTTCCTTCTCGGCGTCCTCATCCTCGCTTCCAGTGCCCAACTCGCCCGCGCTGTAAGCAAACAGATAATCCACCACGGCATCACGTTCGTGTCGGGACAGGTGCCCAAAGGGCATCATGCGCCCTTTGCCGCCGGTGACCACCTCCAGTGCCTCGCGGCGGGAGATACGCTGTTCAACCCCGGTAAGTGCGGGCGCATAGGGATAGAACCCTTCGAGATCGACGCCGTGACAGCCGGCACACTGCTGACGGAACAGGAATTCCCCGACTCCCATCGTAGAACCCCGTGTGACCTGCACTGGCTCCATCTGCAGAATGTTGGGCGCGTTGGTCGCGTTGATGTAATACAGGTTGGTTTCCGGGTCGAAGGCACCACCGCCCCAGTTGGCGCCACCGTAAAATCCCGGCAACAGGATGGTTTTGCGCAGGCCGGCGGGGCGCAGATAGGCCAGCTCGTGCGCTTCTTCCCACACCTTGCGCGCGGCCGCATTCGCCTCGGGTGACAGATCGGTGAGATCGTCAGCTGTCATGTGTTGGCGGGCAAAGGGTTCCGGCAGGGTGACCCGGGGCTGTGTGGGGGAGCTGTAGACGCCGGGTATGTCAGAGGGGGGTACCCGGATCTCTTCTATCGGGAACACCGGCTCGCCGCTGTCGCGGTCGAACAGGTACACCACACCCTCCTTGGATGCCTGGGCCACCAGATCCCGCTGTTCGCCATTGCTGGTAACGGTCGCCAAAGTCGGCGCCGAGCTCAGGTCGCGATCCCAGAGGTCGTGATGCACAGTTTGGAAGTGCCACAGGCGTTTGCCGCTGCGGGCATCAAGCGCCAGCAAGGTATTGCCGAACAGGTTGTCTCCGGGTCTGCCTGAGCCGTCGAAGTCCGGAGCCGGGGAGCCGGTGGGGACATAGACGACGCCGCGCGCGTGGTCCACGCTCATGCCCGCCCAGGCATTGGCACCCCCGGCGGTCTCGCGAGCGCCCGCGGGCCAGGTTTCGGCGCCGAATTCACCGGCAGCGGGGATGGTGCGGAAGGTCCACGCGAGTTTGCCGCTGCGCACGTCGTAGGCGCGGATATCACCCGGTGCAGAGCCCGCGGTTTCCGTCACCGCAGAGCCCATGACGATCAGGTTGTCGAAGATCACTCCGGGGGAGGGGGCGTTGATGCTGACCTGGTCAGGCGCGCGCCCCAGGCCTTCCCGCAGGTCCACCCGTCCCTGATTGCCAAAGCCACGGATCAGCTTGCCGCTGTCGGCATCCAGGGCCATCAGGAAGTGGCCCGTGGTGAACAGGATGCGGCGGTCATCGCCGTCCTGCCAGTAGGTGACGCCGCGCATGTTCGACATGCCCACATGCGCCTGATCCGGTGCAAAGGTCCACAGTTCACGCCCCGTGGCGGCGTCCAGGGCAAACACGTTGTACAGCGGGTTGCGCCCATAGAGCACGCCATCCACGACAATCGGGTTAACCTGCAGCTCGGAGCTGTGGGGCAGCGGCTGACCGGCCGCACTCGCGTAGCGCCAGGCCAGGGTCAGGTCGCTGACATTGTCGCGATCAATCTGTGCAAGGCTGGAGTAATGCGTGTTGCCTGCGTCGCCGCCATAGCTGCGCCACTCCCTGTACTCTTCGGCGGAAACCGGCAGGCAAGCGGCGAGGGCGGTGGCGAATCCCAGAGAGCGCAGGGCGAGCGAGCGGCAGGGCAACATGGTCAATCCTCTTTCTTGCGCACGACTTTGGCGGTGGCGGAGGCCACGGCAGCCAGTTGGCCCGCGGGGTTGATCAGGGAGCCCTCGAGGAAGGCGATGCTCTTGCCGCACTTGACCACTTTGCCGCGGGCAACAATGCGTCCGGCGAGGGTGGGCTCCAGAAAACTGACCTTGAGTTCCAGCGTGGGGATGGCCGCCACATCGGCCTGCTGCATGAACAGTGCGTGCGACATGGCAGCGTCCAGCATGACGGTGACGTTGCCGCCCTGCACCACATTGACCGAGTGGCAGAACTGCTCGCTGACGTCGAACTGCATCTCCGCCGTACCCGCGGTGTCATCGAAGTCCAGCAACGCCCCGTGCAGGACCTGCAGGCAGGGTGGCAAGTGGGCGTTGGCATTCTTCAGTTTTTCAGCTTTGCTCATGGGTATCCTTGTCCGGTGTACAGGGGCGGTGACTAGCGCTGCCCCCATTGCAGCAGGTCGAAAATCGAGTAGGAGGGGTCTTCCGGCCCCGGGCGACCGATGTGTGCGCCGTCGATAATCGGGTTCTTCAGGTTGACCAGCGAAGGCTGATGCAGGTGGGCCCAATCGGCGTCCACCGCGCGGTAGGTGAATTTCCACTCCCCGTTGCGCTTTTCGTACTTGTCAAAGTAACGCCCGCCAATCAGCAGGTCCAGCGGCCCCTCTTCAGTGCTGATCTTGTGGAAAGCCAGAATGTAGACCTCGCCCTCCGCGCGGTCACCGTCCAGCTTGATGTTTACCGTGGTGACGTTGTGGTGCAGGATTTCCATATTGGCCTGGATATCCGGCAGTGTATCGATGAAATCCATGGCGAGGCCCTTGAAGAAGGAGCCGTGGTCATCAATCGCGTCTTCGTGGTAGAGGGAGCGGAATTTCTCGTTATCGTGTCGATCTGCCGCGTTGCAGTAGGCGTTGATCAACTCCATGATGGCCTGCTTGTCGAGCAGCGCCTGCAACTGTTGTTCCATGTCTGGCGTCATGTGCGCCTCCTTCTGCAGTGGTTGCGTCCCGTTCGCTACAAAAAACAATGGCGCCCGAAGGCGCCATTGCTGCGGCTGCGTGTCAGAACTCGTAGGTGGCTTCCACGCCGTAGGTGCGCGGGTCACCGTAGTAGCTGGCGGTCCAGATGCCGAACGGAATGGTGTTGATCCGGTATTCCTTGTCGGCCAGGTTTTTACCCCAGAGGGCAAACTTCAGTGACTGGCCGTCACCGACAGGCACATTGGCGAGGGTCAGGCGACCGTTCACCAGGCCATAGGGTCGCACTTCGGAGGTCGCATTCTGGCTCGGCTCGATGTAGGGCACGTGGCGATCCACAAACTCGTAATCGAGGCGGGCCGTCAGGTCACCCCAGTTGCCGGCGGCAATGCTGTACTCCGCTGACAGGCTCGCGCTGTTGCGGGGTGCGTAGGGGAAGTCCTTCTGGTCCTTTACGTCCACACCGTTTTCGATGAACTCGTTGTAGGTAGTGTCCAGATACCCATAGCTCGCCGCCAGTTCCAGCTGCGGGATGGGGAGTGCAACCAGTTCCACCTCGAAGCCCTGGATGGTGGCTTCACCGGCGTTCTGGACGATGGACGCAGCGCTGCTGCCCGCGACGAAGATCGACATCTGCATGTCGGTCGAGTCATTGTAGAAGTAGGCACCATTGACCTGCAGCCGGTTGTCTTTCCAGCGCGATTTGATACCGACCTCGTAGGAGAGGATCTCCTCCGCATCGTAGGGCGTGGTGAACGCGGCCTCAAAGGGCGCTTCGCCGTTGAAGCCGCCGGCCTTCCAGCCGTTGGCGATCTTGCCGTAGATATTCACGTTGTCGCTGGCATCCCAGGCGGCAACAAAAGTCGGTGATACGTTGTTGAAGGTCTTCTTGGCACGGCCGGAAAAGGGCGCCGGGTTACCCTGCGCATCGACGTCGTTGGGGTGGTCGATGTAGGTATCCTTGGTCTCTTCTGTCCAGCGTGCACCCAGGGTCAGGGTCAGGCGATCCTGGAAGATGTCCGCGGCGGGGCGCCATTCAACCTGGCCGAATACGGCCACGGAGTCGTTGTCGAAGCCGTAACGGTTTTGCGACACCGGTGCGCCGAAGGCACCGAAGAAGCTGATCGGGTTGTAGACGTCCGCCTGCTCTTCGAAGTAGTACACGCCGAACACGTAGTTGGTGCGTTCAGTGCTGCCGATCATCTGCACTTCATGCGAGGTCTGTTCGTAGTCGATGAAGCGCGCAGAGGTGAACAGGTTGACCGGAGAGCCGTCGATATCGATATCGTCATCCCAGTCGAGTGAGCGGTCGTTGCCGATGTAGCGCAGCGTGACGTCGCCCAAGGCACCCCAGCTGCCCGCATCATAGTCAGCAAACAGCGACTGTGAGATGGATTTGGAGCGTTCGAATTTGGCCTGGTCCAGGCTCACGCTGTCGCGGTTTTCGTTCTCGCCCGTGACATAGGGTGCCAGCAGCGCGTTCACCCCGGCCACGTCGTTGGGGTCCAGATAGGTGAGCTGGTTCTTGGACGGTGCCAGGTCCAGGTCGCTGTAATCCCAGGTGTAGCGCAGGTCGAAGCGATCCGAGGCTTCCCAGAGAATATCGTAGCGCCCGACGGTGTTGTCGATATTGTTGAACTCATTGATCAACACCGGATTTGCCAGCGGGTTGCCAAAGGGGTCGTTGACGTTGTCGTACAGACCGTCACGCTCGCGGTATGAACCGGTCACTTTCGCCATGACTTGTCCGGCACCGCCGAGATCGAAGGCTGGAAGGTCCAGGCTGCCGTAGATCGTGCTCAGTGAATAGTTGCCGACACCGGCGCGCAGCTTGCCGCTGAATTCGCCGCTGGGCTTGCTCGTTATCAGGTTGACGGCGCCGCCAACCGTGTTCTTGCCGTACAGCGTGCCCTGCGGGCCACGCAGCATTTCCACGCGCTCCAGCTCGGCGATATCAAAAATGCCGCCGACGTTTTTGCCAATGAAGACGCCATCCAGGTAGATGCCGACGGTCGGTTCCCAGGTGATCGCCGGGTTGATCGTGGCAGAGCCGCGGATTGCGATGGTGGCGGCGGAGGTGTTGGACGGTGAGCGGGTGATCTTGACGTTGGGTACCGAGGTGCCGAGGTCGTCGATGGTGTTGACGCCTTTCTGCTCCAGCTGGTCAGCATTGAAGGCCGCAATCGAGATCGGTGCATCCTGCAGGGTCTGTTCGCGCTTTTGCGCGGTGACGACCACTTCCTCAAGGCCCTGTGCCATGAGGTTGACGCTGCCGGCGCCCAGGCAGGCGGCGACGAAAAGTGTGATGGGCTTGCGTGCGTGCATAGAGTTTACCTCTTTTTCTGTACGGTTATTGCGGGCGCAGAGAGTACGGCTGAGCGGGCCGCGGTTGCATACCTTGTTTGGGGTATGCAGCCCGCTGCCTGCATCCGATCAGCCGAACACGTAAAATGCGATTTTGTTGCCATCGGGGTCGCGCACATAGGCACCGTAAAACATGTCCGGAATGCGCTGCCCGGGTTCGCCATCGCAGGTGGCGCCCAGCGCGATGGCCTTGTGGTAAAGCTTGTCGACATTCTCCTTGGTACCGCCAGTGATCGCGAACATGTTGCCGTTGCCCGGATTGGGAGCATCGCCATTGTAGGGTACACAGACGGCGAGCATGGGCTGCTCCATGCCGGTACCGAAAAACGCGATGCGGTCCATGTCGATGGTTATCTTGGCCCCCAGGTCAGCCAGCAGTTCGCTGTAGAAGGCCTTGGCCTTGGCCATGTCGTTCACGCCGATGGTGATGTATCCAATCATGTGCAGTCTCCTTGAGGTTGGGCGGCAGCTAGCGGCCGTGCCACAGAATAGCCGAAATCACACGGCTGGCCCATGCCCCCGGGTTTTCAATCTGCGCTATGATGGAGGGCGGAACGCGCGCAGGTAAAAGGAGACACCATGCAAAGCCCGGCAGGTATTTACGGCACCATCAGGGGCTTTCTGCTGAACGAACTCTGGCGAGTGGACCTCGAGCAGCTCTCCAGCCTGCAACGCTGGTCCTACAAGGCGATACGGTTTGTGTTTGTGCTGGTGCGGGAAATATCCCAGGGCCAGCTCACGCTGCGTGCCATGAGCCTGGTGTACACCACCCTGCTGTCCATGGTCCCGCTGCTTGCGGTGAGTTTCTCGGTCCTCAAGGCTTTTGGGGTACACAACCAGATAGAGCCGCTGCTGTACAACCTGGTGGCCCCCCTGGGCGAGCAGGGGCATGAAATCGTGCTCAACCTGCTGGATTTTGTCGAGAACATGAAGGTTGGCGTACTCGGATCGCTGGGCCTCGCGCTGTTGCTCTACACGGTGGTATCGCTGATCCAGAAAGTCGAAGTGTCTTTCAACTATGTGTGGCGTGCCAAGTCTTCCCGGCCCATATCCCGACGCTTCAGTGATTACCTCAGCGTGATCATGGTGGGCCCCGTGCTGGTGTTTTCCGCCATGGGGCTGACCGCCTCCATGATGAACAGCAGTGTTATGCAGTCGGTCATGGATATCGAACCCTTTGGTAGCCTCCTGGTGCTGGCCTCGCGCCTGCTGCCATTGTTGCTGGTGATATTCGCTTTCACCTTCGCCTACGTGTTCGTGCCCAACACGCGGGTGAACTTTGCGTCGGCATTCGTGGGGGGCGTTGTTGGCGGCAGCCTGTGGCAGGGCTCAGGGTTGGTGTTCGCCGAGTTTGCCGCTGGCTCCACCAAGTATGCGGCTATCTACTCCGGGTTTGCGATTCTGATCATGTTCATGATCTGGCTGTATGTCAGCTGGTTGATCCTTTTGATCGGTGCGCAGGTGGCGTTCTATCACCAGTATCCTGAGCGCATCCGGCTTTCTGACCAGCGGGTTGCGCTGAGTGGCCGTTTTCGCGAACAGCTCACCCTGCTGGTGATCTACCAGATCGCCCGGGCCTTCATCGGCAAGGCGCCGCCGATGACGGTGGATGCGCTGTCTGATGCGCTGCAGGCGCCCCCTGACCGCGTTGCCGAGGCGGTGGAATTGCTGGCCAGCCGTGACCTGCTGGTGGAAACCAGCAGTGAGCCCCCCGAGTACCTGGTGGCACGCGACCCGTCCACCATGACCGTCGCACAGTTGCTGCGCAGTATCCGCAGTCCCAATGAGGAACAGGCGCTCATGGAGCGCCGCGTGGTTTCCGCAGAGCCGGTGGATTCGCTGTTGCAGGGCATTGACGATGCGGTCAGCGCCCAGTTGGGAGAGCGCACCCTGCGTGACTGTGTGCTGGCCGGGGAGCAGCCCGCGGCCTAGAGCGGCTGCGCGTCAATCGCCGAGCACCTCTGCTGCGACGATGAAGTCGAGCAAGGGGTAGTGGGTGAACACGTAGTCAGCGCCGCCCTGCTCGATGGGGCCCTGGCGACCGTGTCGCATACCGCCCCCGGCTTCATTACCGTACAGCGGATACAGGCGTTCCACCACCTCCATTCCCTCAACGACTTCGCCAAACGGCGCGAAGCCCTCGGTATCCAGCTGCGTGTTGTCTCCCAGGTTGATGTACACCTGTGTCGAGCGGGTGTCGGGGCCGGTCATGGCGAAGGCCACGCGCCCCGGGGAGTTACTGACCTGCGCCGGGTCGTCCAACAGCGTGTTGCCCTTCCACGCCGCCGTGACTGCAGGGAAAGGGCTCAGTCCGAACTGCGCGATATAGCCGGGCATCACGCGATTGATGTGTACGCCATCATAGAAACCCTGCTGCACGAGCTGGTAAAAGCGGTCGGCGCCCCGGGGAGCCCAGTCGCGGTGCACCGCCACGGTGAATGCGCCTTCGGTGGTGAGGAAACGCGCCTTGAAACGCTCCGGTGCGCGCTGGGTCCAGGCCGGGTCAGCTGTGTCCAGCAACACGCCGGGCGGTGATCCTTCGGACGCGGGTTCGGGCCGGGTGGCGGCGAGTAGCTGCGCCAGATACGGCCCCCACACAGTGGGCTGCGAATGGGTACTGTGGCCACGCGTCATTTCGGTAATCGGTAACACAACGGCACGAGCCCCCGGAATACGCGCCGTTTCCCGTTCAAGAATGCCGAGCTCGGGCGGGTTGACCTGGTCGTCCGCCGAGTTGATGGCCAGCAGGGGTGCACGAATGGACGCCAGGTGCGGTGCCGGGTTGTAGAATCGCGAGGCGTCGAAGGCGTAAACGAGGTCATTGGCATCAAGGGCTGAGCGGTAGCGCTCCACCAGTGAATCCATCATGGCCTCAGCGGATTCGCGGGTTGGTGCCTGTAACTGGTATTGCAGGGGACTGGAGACCATGAACAGCAGGCCGTACATCGCCTCCTTCAGGCCAGGCGGCTGCTCTGTGTAATCACCGCCGTTCCAGGCCGGGTCGTCCAGCACGGCGTCGATGATCATTTTGCGTGTCATGCGGTTGCGGCCGGCGATCTCCACCGGCAGGCTGGCCAGCGGCATCAGGGCATCCATGAAATCGGGATAGGTGTAGCCCCATACCCAGCTCATCATGCCGCCCATTGAGGTGCCGGTCACCAGCCGCAGGTGGTCGACATCCAGGTGCTCGGTCAGCAGTCTGTACTGTGCCCGCACCATGTCGTCATACGTGTATTTGGGGAAGCCGGCCCGGAGCCCGTCGCTGGGCTTGCTGGAGTGCCCGTGGCCGATTGCATCGGGCAGGATGAGGTAGTAGCGATCTGCGTCCAGCAACTGTCCTTTACCGAACAGCACGCCGGCAAAGTTATCGCGCAGAAAGCCGTCACCGCTGCCCGTCGTACCGTGCATGATCAGCACCGCATTTTCAACGCGTCCGTCGGCGCCGCGTCGGGGCGTACCGAGGGTGTAGTAGTGCTGGCGCAGATCGAGTACCGAGCCGTCATCAAAGGTGAAACCCTCCAGCACGCTGCTGCCGGAGGTGGGCGCAAGCCCGCTGCTGTCGGCGGTCTGGGCCGCTGTCGCCAGGCAGGTGATGACGGCAATCAGCGTTGTGGCAAGCAAGCGATGCATGGGCGATCTCTCCGTGGTGGGGTGAGGGTGGGGCCTTCGATGCCAGGCCGCAATATTACCGTTTCTGCGGCCTGCATGCCGCTTGTTTAGTTGTACCGCGAGGCGCATGATCCGCGCGTTTGAGCCCCAATGTATTTCATAGACGGGCAACGCGCAGTTACCCGATAAGGAGCGTAGCGACAATGAATGTACTCCAACCCCAATGGCGGCGGATTACCGCGGCCGTCTTCGCCGGCAGTGTACTGGTCCTGGTGCAGGGCTGCAGCAGCACGCCGCGCCCCGAGGCCGAGATGGCCAGCGCCAGCACGGCCCTGACCAGCGCCGAGAACAACGAGGCGGCGCTGCATGCGCCGGTCGCAATGGACCGCGCCAAGGAGAAGCTGCGGCGAGCGCAGCGCGCCATGGACCAGAAGGACTACGCAGAAGCCAGGCGACTGTCCGACGAGGCGGCAGCGGATGCGGAGTATGCCCAGGCCTTTGCCAGCAAGACCCGCGTAGAGACCGCTCTGCGTGAGTTGGAGGCCAGCATTGAGGCATTGCGCAGCGAAATCGAACGCGGCCAGCGTAACTGAGCGCGTCATACAGGATAGCAGGAGCGTTTATGAAACTTTCAACCGGGATCAAAGTGGGTGTGCTGGTGGCGTCTGTGGCCGTATTGTCGGCCTGCGGTAGCCTGCAGAAGAACCAGGCGTTGTTGGATGCGGAAGCGAGCTACAACGCCGCCAAACAGAGCGAGACGGTACTGCGTTACGCCGCTCCGGAACTGCAACGGGCCAACAAGGCGCTGGAGTCTGCGGCGGTCGCGACCTCCGAAGAGGATATGACCTCCCTGGCCTACGTCGCCAAGGTGCGGACCGATACCGCGGTGGCCATCGCAGATCGCAAGGCAGCCAGCGAACAGCTGAAAACGCTGGGCAAGACCAAGGACCAGATTCTGCTGTCGGCGCGTGAGGCGCAACTGGAGGCACGGGAGGCCGAACTGCAACGCACCCAGGCGGATGCCGAGTCCCTGCGCCGTGAGCTGCTTGCGCTGCAGGCGGTAAAGACGGAACGCGGCATGGTGATGACCCTGGGTGACGTGCTGTTCGCCACCGGCAAGGCGGAGCTGCAGCCCGGCGCCGCGACTACCATTCAGCGGCTGGCCAACTTCCTCGAGGAATACCCGGAGAAAACGGTGTTGATCGAGGGGTTCACTGACAGCACCGGCAGTGCGGACTTCAACCAGGGCTTGTCTGAGCGTCGTGCCCTGTCGGTACGGCAGGCCCTGCTCAATGCCGGTGTCAGCTCCGACCGTATCAGCACTGAAGGTTTCGGCCTGTCGCGGCCTGTGGCTGACAACGCGACGCCTGAGGGTCGCCAGAGAAATCGGCGGGTGGAGATCGTGATCCAGGATTGAGGGAACCTCTCGCGGTTCCACGCCCGACACCTGAAGGGGCGCAAACGCAGCCCCTTCAGGTTTTTCTTTTTACACCCCCGCGCCTGTCCGTTTGCGGCGCAGTCACTCGCTGTATCCTCAACTCTGCACTATGCTTGGGATGTGTCGCTGCGTCGATGCCTTGTCTGTGGCAACAGCGCGGGTGTGACATGCCGATCGCCTGAATCCAGTGTGTGGGGTGCAGCAATGAACCTGTCCAGACTCTCAGTGCCCGGCGCCGTCCTGGCCGCCATGCTATTTTTATCGGTCTTGCCGGCTAGCGCATCATCCCCCAACGATGCCATTTTGGTGCTGGATGCCTCTGGCTCCATGTGGGGGCAGATCGATGGGCTCAACAAGATCGTGATTGCCAAGGACGTGGTCGAGGGCCTCGTCCTCGGGCTGCCGCCGGAGCAGCGTCTGGGGCTGGTCGCCTATGGTCATCGCCGCGAGGGCGACTGCAGTGACATCGAGACGCTTGCGGGTGTTGGAGCAGAGCGGGCCGACATGGTCGCCGCTCTTCGGGAACTTACACCCCACGGAAAAACGCCATTGGCGAAGTCGGTGGAACACGCCGCGCTGACGCTGGATTACCGCAAGCGGGCGGCCTCCGTTATCGTGGTGTCCGATGGACTGGAAACCTGCGATGCGGATCCCTGTGCACTGGCCAGAATGCTGGAACAGAACGGTCTTGATTTTACCGTGCATGTGGTGGGCTTTGACGTCACCGTGGAAGAGCGCGCGGGTTTGCAGTGCATGGCGGATGAAACCGGCGGCACCTTTGTGGCCGCAGCCAGTGCCAGTGAGCTTGCATCAGCGCTGCGTACCCTGGCGGAAGCGGGACCGGCCGCCGGGGATGTTGAGGGCGACGCGGTGCCGTCGACCCTGGCGATGAAAGCCACCGTACTGCCCGGTGGGCCTCTGATCCAATCGCAGCTTGAGTGGACGGTCACAGCCCTTGCGGGCGGCGAGACGGTTTTTTCCGCCACCGATACCGGCAGCGCGATGACCGAGGTCCTGCCCGGCGAGTATGTCGCCGAGGCGCGTTGGCGGGGTTGGCAGGATGGCCGCGAGGTGAAAACCGGGCGCTTGCAATTCACCGTCGAAGCCCAGCAGCCGAAAGTGATTACCGTGCCCGTGGACCTGGGTTTCAAGGTCAGTCTCCAGACCCCGGCGGTGACCCGTGAGGGTGTCCCGTTCGATGTCACCTGGTCGGGCCCTGATGAGTTGGGTGCGTATCTCCACGTCGCCAGCCCCGAAGACGGTCCACGTGAGCCCATCTATTTCTTTGCCGCCATGCCCGCGCGTGCCAAGGCTGGCGTGTCCGACGCCAGCCAGCCATTCACGGCCTCGCTTGCTGCCCCGTCCACAGAGGGTGTTTATGAAGTGCGCTACGTGCTTGATCAACCGCGCCTTATCCTCGCCCGCAATGCGTTACGTGTGACGGATGGCGGCTTTACCGTGTCGGCGCCGGCTGAGGTCCCGGTCAGTTCGGTGTTCTCGGTCGCGTGGGCCGGGGAGGCCACCCCCGGTGACTTTGTCACCATTGTCGAGGCGGGCAGCGCGGCGGCCTTTGCGCGGGGATATACCAGCCCGTTGCGGGAGGACGGCAGCGCAGAGCTTACTGCGCCGCCGCAGCCGGGGGAATACGAGGTCCGCTATGTATTGGCGAATGGCTATACCCTGTACCCAGGCATGCAACACGCGGTGCAGGCAACGACACCTGTCAATGTAGTGCCGGTCGTGGCGGGCATTGCGGGGCCTGCGACCGCAGTCGGAGGATCCAGTGTCCCGGTGTCGGTCACGCTCCCGCCGGACTGGGAAGACGACTACATCTCCATTGCCGCGCCCGGCGCGACCCGCGCAAACCGCGATGCCAGAGTCACGCTGGGTCGCGCTGGCGCCGGTGATGGGCAGCTGGCACTGCAAGCGCCCAACATAGCGGGCGACTACGAGCTGATCTACTTCCTCAGCCCCGGGAATGCCGTGCTCGCCAGACAGCCCATCACCATTACACGCGCCGATGCAGCAGTACAGGCGCCAGAGCAGGTGGTGATGGGTGACAGTTTCGACATCGCCTGGTCTGGCCCGGGGTACCGCGGTGACCGCGTGGTCATAGCCCCGGTGGATGTGCCCGATGAAAAGATGTGGGGTTGGGGTGCTCGGCATGGGTTTATCGTGCCGACGGGTGAAACCGAGGGAACGGGCAGCGTCAGACAGTATCCGTTCGAGGCGCCCGGCGTCTACAGTGCGCGCTACGTTACGGGTTTGCAGCATCAGGTATTAGCGACAGATACCTTTACGGTGGTGGCTGCGCCGGAGGGCGTCTCCTCGCCCTGACGGCCGGGCGGCACCGTGCACCGCGGTGGGCCGACGCCTTACTCCAGCGTGTACTCGAAGGTGCTCACCACCCGCAGGCGTTTTACCCGGGAACTGCCATCGTCCCAGTCATTGCCATCGCTGCCAGTGATGCGGATGACGCCCTGATTGGCCGTGCGCAGCGCACCGACCCGGGCCCCGGCCTCGGCCGCAAATTTTTCTGCCTGTTCCCGCGCGTTGCGTGTGGCCTCCGCCAACAGCGCCGGTTTGATTTCGTTGAATCCGCGCAGTTGGTAGCGCGGGCCGCTGCCGCCTTCGATTTCAACACCGGCTTCGATCAGCGGGTCTATCGCCAGCGCCGTGGCTTCCACCAGCGCCACCCGGTCTGACTGGACGATGATCAGGCCGCTGCCGGTATAGCGCAGGGGCTGGTTGCTCGCACCGTACTCCCGGGAATAGGCGTCCTGCACCTGCAATGGCCTGATCTCCAGTTCCTCGGCAGTGAAGCCGGCGGTTTCCAGGAAGCGCATAACCCGCGACCGGTCTTCGGCAAGCGCCTGCTGGACGTCAGCGAAGGCGTTGCCGGCGCGGCGAAAGGTGAGATTCCAGGCTGCGAAGTCGCTCTCCACATCCGCCTCCGCCAGCCCCTTGATGGTGACTGAACGGTCGGCCAGCTTGAAGCGCTGCAAACCGTCACCGACAGTCCAGCCGGCCGCGGCAACACCCAGCGCCAGTAGCAGGGCGCCGAACCAAACGCCTGGTTTGTTTGTCATCGCATGGGATCTCCGGGCAAGGCCGCAACAGGGAAGGCGGCATACCAGATTACAAGCGAGGGTTGAGGGGAAGCAAGCGCCATGTGTATAGGGCGGACGTGCCGCAGTTCATTCAGGGCACTGCGGCCGCGCTTGACTGGCACAGGTAGACAGCTAAACTGATAATAAGTATAACTGAACATAGGGTGCTGTGTGGCGGTCGGGTACGACAAGCATGAACTGGGCATGGCGTTGCTGCTGGCATTGGAAGATTTCCAGCGTCGCCTTGACGCCGAACTTGCCCGAAACGGGTTTCCTGGTATTCGACGCCGCCACCGCATGGTGTTCAGGCACATTGCGACTCACGGTCCCAGTCGCAGTGTTGACCTGGCCGGAGCGGTGGGTATCCGTTCCCAGTCGATGATGAAAATCGTGCACGAACTGGAGGAATTGGGGTGGGTCAAGCGCAGGGTCGATCCGGCCGATTCGCGTGCCAAGTTGATCGCTTTCAGCCCGCAGGGAGAGCAGTTGCTGGCGCAGCTGGATGTCTCCACCCAGGTTGTGTGGGAGCAATATGCGAAACAGCTTGGCGTGGAAGCGCTGGATACCCTGCTTGAGTCATTACGTTTGATGGTCAGTCCTCCGCACTGCAAGGGGAACCAGTGAATGAATACGGTCCTGCTCGAGAAGCATGAAGGCTATGCCATTGTAACGCTGAACCGTCCCGACGCGATGAACGCTTTGTCGCGGGAGCTCAGGGCGGACTTTGTGTCGGCGTTTGCAGAGTGCGTTCGCGACCGGGCTGTCAGGGTCATCATATTGACGGGTAAAGGCCGCGCTTTCTGCGCAGGCTTTGACCTGAAGGAGCTGAGTGCCGGTGACGGCGATGCCGCGGATGCGGCGGACAACACGGTCGCCCGTGCGATGGACGCGTTCACCGGCCCGATTATCGGCGCGATCAATGGCCATGCGATCACCGGCGGGTTTGAGATGGCACTTGCCTGCGATGTGCTGATCGCCTCCGAAAACGCGCGGTTTGCCGACACCCACGCCCGTGTGGGTATCTTGCCCGGCTGGGGCCTGAGTCAAAAGTTACCACGGTTGATCGGACTCTCCAGAGCCAAAGAGATTTGCTTTACCGGTACGCCCGTTTTTGCCCAGCAGGCCCATGCGTGGGGGTTGGTCAATCACGTTGTTCCGGCCGACCAGTTGTTGCCTCGAGCGAGAAAAATGGCCGAGGACATGTGTGCCTGCGTCCCGGACGTTCTCGCTCGTTACAAGCCGCTGATTGACCAGGGCTTCAACAAACCCCTTGACGAGGCGCTGCGCTGGGAAGAACGCATCGCTATCGAATCGGCCAGGCAGGCGAAAGGGCAGGTTATCGCCCAGCGGCGTGAAAGCGTGCTGGCGCGAGGACGCAGCGAGCGTGGCAAATCAGAGTAGCCGGCGAAAGGCTATCGACCTCATTGAAATCGCGGCACACAGGTGCCCTGCAGAAAGGAAAAACGGGATATGAAAAAGGTGGCTTTTATCACCGGCGCCAGCCGCGGCATGGGTGCTGCCACGGCGATCGAGTTTGCCCGCCGGGGCTACAACCTGGTGCTGACGGCTCGCACCATGCAAGAGGGCGAGCAACATGAATACGGGAGCTGGAAGCCGACGACCACCTCCCTCCCGGGCTCACTGGAAGCGACCGGCGAAGCGGCGCGCGCCCACGGCGCAGAGGTCCTCCTGCTGCGCTCCGACATACTGGACCTGGCGTCGGTACAGACCGCGGCTGATCGCGCCCTGGAGCACTTCTCCAGGGTCGATGTCCTGTTCAATAATGCCTGCTACCAGGGGCCTGGCAACATGCAGCGGGTGCTGGAGGTCGAGATTGAGCAGGCGCGCAATGTGTATCAGGGCAACATTCTCGCGCCGCTGGTGCTGGTGAAAGCCCTGCTGCCCGGCATGCTGGAGCGCGCCAGTGGTGCGGTGATCAACATGGTCTCGGGCTCCGCGCTCAGTGACCCGCCGGCACCGGCAGACGAAGGCGGCTGGGGCTTCGTATATCCGTCCTCGAAGGCTGCGTTGATTCGCATGATGCCCGCGCTGCGGGTTGAGCACCGGGACAGTGGCGTTCGGTTTTTTTCCGTGGAACCCGGGTTTGTGCTCACAGAGGTGATGAAAGCCAACGGCTTTGACGACAAGATCGCCCAGCGCTTCAAGCCAACCGCACCCGAGGCGGTGGCGGATATAGTGTACTGGCTGGCAGAGGATGCAGCGGCACTGGAGCACCACCAGCGTACGGTGATCTTTGCTCCCCAGCTGCACAAGAAACTGTTCGGGGAGGTAGGCTGATCTTGACTATTCCCTATCCGGCCGGAATGCACCGTGGGGAGATGGTGCCGGAGATAGGAGTCGAACCTACGACCTTCGCATTACGAATGCGCTGCTCTACCAACTGAGCTACACCGGCGGGGCCGCGATTATAGCAAAAGGGGCGCGGGCGGCCGCAAGTTTTTTCTCGAACACCTACCGCCCTGCCATCTCCTTTCGCAGTGCGTTATAGCTGGCGCGGATATGCACGGGCAGTTCATCAATGGCCGCCTGCCGCTCCGGGCAGCCGGCAATGCCAAAGCAGAGCTTGCCGGCATGGCTTACCACCGTGATGTTCAGGCCCATGCCGTGGGTGATAATCGAGAGCGGGTAGAGGGCCTCCAGGCGTGCGCCGTTCAGGTAGAGCGGTGTTTTGGCTCCGGGAACATTGGAAAAGATGGCGTTGATTGCCGGCCGCACGCGTTCGGCGTTGCCGCTTAATGTGAGCAACACCGCAGGTAACATCAGCAGCGCGTAAAAGTCTTCTGCCGCTGTCACCGACATCGCCGCCATCTCCCGTTTGGCAGCGCGGGTCGTGCGGACAACCCGCTGCAGGCGTTTGGCGTCGTTGCTCTCGCTGGTGAAGAACGGGCTCAGGATGTAGCTCAGGCGATTGCCGTCTTCGCCCTGCGCAGACTTCAGCGACACCGGCATGCCCACAATCAGCGAGCTCTTCGGTAACGCATTTTGCGCCTTGAGATACCGGCGCAGGGCACCACCGCAGATCGCCAGCAACACATCGTTGACGGTGCCGCCACTCTGCTTTGCCAGACGACGCACGGTGCTCAGTGGCAGATCACAGATGGTCAGGCTGCGCCGGGCCTCCAACTCGGTATTGAACAGGGTCCGTGGGGCGGTGAAGGGCAGTCGCATGCCCTCCGCATTGCCCCTGAGGATATCTTCGCCCATGTGCAGCAGCAGCCGCGACAGCTGCGGCACGGCGCGATACTGCTTGAGGGTGCTGCTGGCAACGCGGCCCAGCTGTTCGAACAGGCTGTGGTGACTATGCTGGTGGCCCTGTTCACGCCGCACCTGGCGGAAGTTGATACCTGCCGTCTCATCCGTGCTGAACAGGCTCTGGATCATCCGCATGGCGCCGATGCCATCGACCAGCGCATGATGGGTCTTGCAGTACATTGCAAAGCGGCCGCCGGGAAGCCCCTCAATGATGTGCAGTTCCCACAGCGGGCGGTGACGGTCCAGGCGCCTCTCATGTGCGCGGGTCACCAGCTGCAGCAGGTCCTGCATGCGCCCGGGTTGCGGCAGGGCATAGTGGAACACGTGGTTTTCGGGGCAGTAGTTCGTGGCCTCCTCCCAGTGTGCGCCAGAGATATTCTCAGGGTCCGACAGCTGCCTGTTGAACGCGGGCAGGATCTCGTTGAGCCGGCCACAGTCCCGGGCCAGTTTGCGCAGGAAGTTCCCGGCAGCGCCTTCCGGGGGGCGCAGCACCATCAAGGCAGCAACGTGGAAAGGGCAGCGCGGCGTTTCGATGCGAAGAAAACCGGCGTCCTGGGCGCTTAATCGGGTCATTGGCGTGCTCAGCCTCCTGCCAGGTAGCGCGCCTCCAGATGCGCGCGAAACCAGGATGACTGCAACGGGCTGCCGGTCGCTTGCTGCATGAGCGCGTTGTAGTCGAGGAATTTACCCTGGCTGTGGACCTGTTCACGCAGCCAGCCCAGCAGGGCGCAGAAGTTGCCTTCAGCCAGCTGCGCGGGCAACTCGGGCAGCGACCGGCGTGCTGCGGCAAACAGTTGTGCTGCACTCATCGCCCCCAGCGTGTAGGTAGGAAAATAGCCAAACAGGCCGGCCGGCCAGTGAACATCTTGCAGGCACCCATCCCTGTAGTTACCGGCGGTGGACAGTCCCAGGTAGGCCTGCATGCGTGTGTCCCATGCATCCGGTATGCCGGCGACATCCAGCGTGCCCTCAATCAGGTCGCGCTCGATCTCATAGCGCAGAATCACGTGCAGCGGGTAGCTCACTTCGTCCGCGTACACGCGGATGTAACCGCGGTTTACCCGTGTGAACAGCCGGTACAGATTGTCCTCCTGCCACGCTGTGCTACCTGTGCTGGCCGTCGAAAAACAGCGCTGCAGGTGGGGTGTGAGAAAGTGCAGGAATTCCCGGCTGCGACAAGCCTGCATCTCCATCAGCAGCGACTGACTTTCGTGCATGGCGGTGCTGAGGGCCTGCCCCACGGGTTGGGATCGCCATTGCGCCGGCAGCCCCTGTTCGTACAAAGCGTGCCCCGTCTCGTGGATGACGCCCATCAAGGCCTGGGTAAAGCCCTCGGTTTCGTAACGCGTGGTGATACGCACATCACTGGGCACGCCGCCACAGAAGGGGTGATGGCTGACATCGAGCCGCCCGTGTTCAAAGTCGAAGCCCAGCGTGCGCATCATCTCAAGGCCGAGCGCGCGCTGTTCCTCGACCGGGAAGGGGCCTTCTGGCGGCACAGCGGGATGCTGCGCCTGTTCTTCTATCACGGCGTCCAGCAGGCCGGGCAGGAAGGCTTTCAGTTCGGCAAACAGTGGGTCCAGCTGTGCGCAGGTCATACCGGGTTCGTAGCTGTCCAGCAGGCTGTCGTAGAGGGACATGCCGTTCACGGCTGAGCGCGCGGCGGCCTCCTCTCGGGCCAGCGCGACAACCTCTTCCAACAGCGGCGCCATGGCTTGCCAGTTATTTTCTGTTCGATGAACACGCCAGGCCTGCTCACAGCGGCTGTTGGCGAGTGCCCGCCGTTCCACGAGGCTTTCCGGGACACAGGTGGCATCGCGGTAGCTGCGGTGCATTTCCCGCAGGTTCGCGGCCTGCCAGGGTGCCAGTGTTTCGGTCTCGGCAGCTGCAAGCCATTCGCCCAATTGTGGGTCAGTGAGCATCTGGTGTGTGATGCCATCCAGCGTCGCCAGCGCCTGTCCGCGCGCGTCGCCGCCACCGGTCGGCATCATGGCGGCTTCATCCCACTGCGCAATCGCGCCCACGTGGTAAAGATCATTGAGTCGAGCAAAGTGTTTGTGCTGCATGTCGTAGGGTGTCATGACGGTAGTCCCGTGGTTGTCGCAGGCGGTTTTGGTTTCAATTTTTCCGGTTCAAGGTATCATACTGCGTGCGTAACAGCGTGGAGCCCTGTAGTGATAAAAAAAGACGTGTTGACCACTCTCGCCGAACTTCCCAATTTGATCAAGGTGAAGAAATTGTTGCGTCCCCGCCCCGGCGACACGCGCGATTGTCTGGGTGCCCGTGTTGCGGCCAATGCGGCGCGCATTCCGCGACGCTCGGCCTTTGTCTGTGAGGGCCAGGCGCTGGACTGGCAGCAATTCAACGCGGAAGCGAATCGCTATGCCGCGGTGTTTCGCGCCCAGGGCCTGAAGCGGGGCGATGCGGTGAGCGTGCTCATGGAGAATCGCATCGCGTTCATGGTGGTGGTTGTCGCGCTCAACAAACTGGGCGTCATTGCCTCCCTGATCAACACCAGCCTGACGGGGCGCCCACTGACCCATTGCGCGGAGATCACCAACGCCAGCAAGTTCCTGTTTGGGGAGGAGTGCATGGACGCGGTCAGCGATGTGCGCGATACGCTCTCGCTGGCTGATGGCGACTACCTGTTCGTGCCGGACGCGGGTTCACGCGCCGCGCCACCCTGGGCGCTGGACATGGCGGCTGCGGCTGCAGAGGCGGACGCGGAGAATCCGGTGGAAACGGCGGATATCGTGATTGACGACACCGCGTTCTACATTTTCACCTCCGGCACCACCGGCCTGCCCAAGGCTGCCGTGCTGTCCAACCGGCGCTATCTCCTGACCGCCAGCGTTGTCCAGGTGGGCGGCCTGCAGCTCACTGAAGATGACCGCTTGTACCTGTGTCTGCCGCTGTTTCACGGTACCGGGTTGATGGTGGGCGCGGGCGCTGCATTTCTGGCTGGGGCCAGCATGTTTGTCCGGCGCAAGTTCTCTGCCAGTCAGTTTCTGCCTGAGGTTCGTCAGTATCGCACTACGGCCTTCGTGTACATCGGTGAGTTGTGCCGCTACCTGCTTCACGTGCCGGCACAGGCGGATGATGCGGACAGCCCGCTGCGTGCCGTGGTGGGCAACGGCCTGCGGCCGGATATCTGGCACAACTTCAAGCGGCGCTTCGGGATTCAGCGGGTGGCTGAGTTCTACGGCTCCAGTGAAGGCAACGTGGGCTTTTTCAACCTGTTGAACAAGGATTGCACGGTCGGCACCTCGGCGTTGCCAACGGCGCTGATCAAATACGACGTGGACCGCGACGAGGTGGTGCGCAATGCCGCGGGTCGCTGCCAGCCGGTGGCCGCGGGTGAGCCGGGCCTGCTGTTGGGAAAAATCACCCCGCATACCCGGTTTGAGGGCTACACCAGTGCCGAGGCCACGGAAAAGAAGATACTGCGCGATGTGCTGCAACCGGGGGATGCCTGGTTCAACACAGGTGACCTCATGCGGACGGTGGATGTAGGTTTCGCCCTCGGCTTGCCGCACTACCAGTTCGTGGACCGTATCGGGGATACCTTCCGCTGGAAAGGGGAGAACGTCTCGACCAACGAGGTAGGGGAAATTCTCAATCTGCACCCCCAGGTCGCGTTGAGCAATGTGTATGGGGTTCAGGTCCCCGGCACTGACGGCCGCGCCGGCATGGCGTCGTTGCGCCTGGAGGAGGGTGTGGAGAACCTGGACCTGGACAGTTTCTCTACACATGTGCACGGGGAACTCCCGCACTTTGCGCGGCCGCTGTTCCTGCGCATTCAGCGTGAAATCGATACTACTGGCACCTTCAAACTGCTCAAGGGTGAATTGCGCAAGCAGGGTTATGACCCGGCGCTGGTCGCCGACACGCTGTGTGTGCTGAAACCGGGGTCATCGCGCTACGAGCCACTGGACGCCGCTTTCCACGCGCAGATCGTCCAGGGTACGGCCGGTTACTGATGGCGTTCACCGCGTAAACAGGCTATGTTCGCCTCTATGCAAACCTGTGCCCGTATCGTTACCTGCTGCCTGCTGGCCGCGCTTCTGCTTGCCTGCAGTGCCGGGGAGTCCAACGTGGCTCAGGGTAACCGCGACGGGATCCTCCACTTTGGTAATGGCTCTGAACCCCAGGGTCTGGATCCCCATGTGGTGACCGGCGTGCCCGAGAGCAAGATCATCGACGCGCTCTTTGAGGGGCTCACCCGAAAAAACCCCTGGACACTGGAACCCGAGCCCGGCGCGGCCGCGAGTTGGGAGTTCAGTGAGGATCGCCGGGTCATCACATTCCATATGCAGCCCGAGGGCCGCTGGTCAAACGGCGACCCGGTCACTGCGCACGATTTTGTCTGGTCCTGGCGGCGCGCGCTGGACCCGGCGATGGGCAACCTGTACGCCTACATGCTGTACCCGGTGAAAAATGCCGAGGCCTACGCGACCGGCAAGATTGACGACCCGGAGCTGCTCGGCGTACGCGCGCTGGATGACATGACCCTGGAGGTGACGCTCAACGCGCCAACGCCGTATTTTCTGCAGCTCATGGACCACTATTCGAGCTTTGCCGTGCACCGCGAGACGGTCGAACGCTTTGGCAAGGCGACAGACCGCTTTACCCGTTGGACCCGCGTCGGCAACATCGTGAGCAATGGCCCGTTCCAGCTCAAGGGCTGGGAGCTCAACCGGCGCATTGTTGTGGAGCGCAATCCGCAGTACTGGGACAATGACACGGTGCGGCTGAACGGCATTGTGTTCTACCCGACGGAGAACGCTGTCAGCGAGGAACGCATGTTCCGCGTCAACCAGTTGCACTACACGGGCGATGTGCCGCTGAACAAGATTCCCGCCTACCGCAGCCTGCCCAACACCCCGTTTGTCGAAGCGCCCTATCTGGGCACCTATTTTTACCTGCTGAATACCGAGCGACCGCCGCTGGATGACGTGCGGGTGCGCAAGGCCCTGTCGCTGGCGGTTGATCGCGAGGCGATAACCCGCAACGTGTTGTACGGCAGCAACAACCCGGCGTACGCCATCACGCCCCCGGGCACACTGGGCTACCAGCCACCGCAGTTGTTCACCTACGATCCGACGGAGGCGCGCCGTCTGCTCGCCGAAGCCGGGTACCCGGACGGTGACGGCTGGCCCGGTCTGGAGCTCATCTACAACACCAGCGAAAGTCACCGCAAGATCGCCGTAGCCCTGCAGCAGATGTGGAAGGATGTGCTCAACATCAAGGTCACGCTCTCCAACCAGGAGTGGAAGGTCTACCTCGATTCAGTGTCCGAAATGAATTTCCAGGTGGCGCGGCGCGGCTGGATTGGTGATTACGTGGATCCCAACAACTTTCTCGACCTGTACATCACCGAGGGTGGCAACAACAACACGGGCTTTGCGGACCCGGTCTACGACGACCTGATTCTGCAGCGCGCGCCGCGCGCCGCCACCCAGGAGGAGCGCTTCGCACTGTTCCATGAAGCGGAGACGCGCCTCATGGAGCAGATGCCGATCATTCCCATCTACACCTACGCCAGCAAACACCTGGTGCACCCGTCGGTAAAAGGGCTGCCTGCCAACCTGATGGATTTCATCAACGTAAAGTACATTTATCTCGAGGATGTACCGCTGACCGAGTTCAAACTGGAGTAGCCTATGTGGCGGTTTGTGGTGGGGCGCCTGTTGCAGGCAATACCCGTGATTCTTGCGGTAATCACCGTCACGTTTTTTCTGGTACGTATCGCACCCGGCGGCCCCTTCGACAGTGAAAAAGCGGTCATACCCGAAGTGAAGGCGGCGCTGGAGGCGCAGTACCGGCTCGACCTCCCTCTTGGCCAGCAGTATCTGGCCTACCTCGGGGATCTCGCCCAAGGTGAGCTGGGCCCCTCCTTCAAATACCCGGGGCGCAGTGTGAATGAACTGATTGCGGCGGGACTGCCGGCGACAGCCGAACTTGGCGCGTATGCCTTGCTGGTTGCAGTTGTGCTGGGTGGGCTGGCGGGTGTGGTTGCTTCGCTGAAGCCGAATAGCGCCCAGGACTACATACCCATGTCTGTCGCCATGATCGGCATCTGCATGCCGACGTTCCTGCTCGGGCCGCTGCTGGTGCTGTTATTTGGCATCCACCTGGAATGGTTGCCGGTGGCGGGTTGGGGTGATATCCCGGGCGACAAGATTCTGCCAAGTCTCACGCTGGGGGCCGCCTACGCGGCCTATATCGCGCGGCTGAGCCGCGCGGGCATGCTGGAGGTGATGTCACAGGACTATATTCGCACGGCACGCGCCAAGGGGTTGCCCGAGTGGCAGGTGGTGACACGTCATGCGCTGCGCGGTGGCCTGATTCCCGTCGTCGCCTTTCTCGGCCCCGCCTTCGCCGGCTTGCTGGCCGGATCGTTTGTGGTGGAGACCATATTCCAGATTCCCGGGCTGGGCCGCTTCTACGTGCAGGCCGCGTTCAACCGTGACTACACCATGATTCTTGGTACCACGGTGTTTCTGTCGACGCTGATCGTATTGTTTAATCTGCTGTCTGACATTCTCGCTGCGTGGCTGAACCCCCGCTTGCGTGCGCAGTACGGGGAGGCCTGAATGACGGCGGCGAACCTCACCAGCGTGGCACAGGCAGAGCAGGGCACGTCCCTGTGGAAGGATGCCTGGCGCAGGTTGCGCAAGAACCGGCTGGCATTATTCGGGCTTGCCGTGCTCACGGCATTCATCCTGATCGCGCTGTTAACACCGTGGCTGGCACCCTATGCCTACGATGCGCAGAACCTGGATCTCGGAGCCTCCCCGCCCTCGGCGGAGCACTGGCTGGGAACCGATATCTTCGGCCGTGACCTGCTGACCCAGATCATGTACGGCGGGCGTATTTCCCTGGCCGTGGGTTTCGTCGCCACCGCTGTCGCGCTGGTCATCGGCGTCACCTGGGGCGCGGTCGCCGGTTATGTGGGCGGGCGCGTGGATGCGGTCATGATGCGTCTGGTGGACATCCTGTACGCATTGCCTTTCATGATTTTCATCGTGTTGTTGATGGTGGTCTTCGGTCGCAACCTGCTCTTGCTGTTTCTGGCCATCGGTGCGGTGGAGTGGTTGACCATGGCGCGCATCATGCGCGGCCAGGTGCAGTCATTGCGGCAGCAGGAGTTTGTGGAGGCTGCGGTATCCCTGGGGCTGTCGCCCGCCACCATTGTGCGCCGCCACCTGGTACCGAATGCGCTGGGGCCGATTATCGTCTACACCACCCTGACGATACCCAGCGTCATGCTGCTGGAAGCCTTCCTCAGCTTTCTCGGGCTTGGTGTGCAACCGCCAGCGACTTCCTGGGGCCTGCTGATATCCTACGGCGCCGAGACCATGGAGGAGTACCCCTGGTTGCTGATTTTCCCGGGTGCCGCGCTGACGCTCACCCTGTTTGCTTTGAACTTCCTTGGCGACGGCCTGCGTGATGCGCTGGACGTGCGCGGCTCTGGAGACTGATCGCTTATGCCTTTGCTCAGTGTCCGCGACCTGCAGGTGGATTTCACGACCCGCAACGGGCGTATCACGGCGGTCAACCGCATTGGCTTTGATGTTGAGGCCGGCAAGATCACCGCCATTATTGGCGAGTCGGGTTCGGGCAAGTCCGTGGCCTGTTACAGCCTGCTGGGTCTTCTGCCAGTGCCCCCCGCCAGTATCGAAAGCGGCAGCGCCCTGTTTGACGGGCGCGATCTGCTGCAGTTGAGTGAGCGGGAATTGCGGCAGATCCGTGGCCGCGATATCGCGATGATCTTTCAGGACCCGATGACCTGCCTCAACCCCTACATGACCGTGGGCAACCAGTTGATGGAGCCGTTGCTGTATCACCGTAAGGTGACGCGGCAGCAGGCGCGCACGCGAGCGCTGGAACTGCTGGCGGAGGTGGGCCTGCGCGACCCCGAGTCGACGATAGACCAGTACCCCCACCAGTTCTCCGGGGGCATGCGCCAGCGGGTGATGATCGCCATGGCGCTGATCAATGAACCCAAACTGCTGATAGCCGACGAGCCCACCACCGCACTGGATGTCACCATACAGGCGCAGATCCTTGGGCTGATAGCCGAGTTGCAGCGCAAGCGCGACATCGGCGTTATCTTCATCAGCCACGACCTGTCGGTGGTCGCCGACATCGCCGATGAAATCGTGGTGATGGAAAAGGGCCACGTGGTGGAGCGGGGCGACCGCCAGGCGATTTTTGAGGCCGCTGAGCATCCCTACACACAGAAACTGCTGGCGGCGATTCCCGCGGGTAGCAAGGCACCCGGCGAGGTGCCCCGTGACGATCTGATCCAGGTGCGCAACCTGTGCACCTGGTTTTCCCAGTGGCGCGGGGCGGAGCCGTTACGTGCCGTCGATGATGTCAGCTTCACCATACAGCGCGGTGAGGTGCTGGGTCTGGTCGGGGAGTCGGGCAGCGGCAAGTCCACCATCGGCCGCTCGCTGCTGCGGCTGGTGCCGGTGACTCGCGGTGAAGTGCTGTTTGACGGCACCGATGTGACCAGCCTGCAGGGTACCGCCCTGAAACAGATGCGGCGGCGCATGCAGATGATATTCCAGGACCCGTATGCGTCTCTAAACCCGCGCATGTCGGTTTATGACACCCTGGCCGAACCCTTGCTCCTGCACGGTATTGAATCACGCAAGACGGTGGAGCAGGGTGTCCTGCGCCTGATGGATGATGTTGGCCTGGCGCGCGCTTTTGTGCGCAAGTACCCGCACGAGTTTTCTGGCGGACAGCGGCAGCGCATCGCGATCGGTCGAGCGCTGGCAACCCGCCCCGAGTTCGTGGTGGCCGATGAGCCGGTGTCTGCGCTGGATGTGACTATACAGGCGCAGATCCTTGAACTCATGCTGGAGCTGGGTCGTGAGTACGGCCTGACCATGCTGTTTGTTTCGCACGACCTTGCGGTGGTGCGCCACATCGCCGACCGCATACTCGTGCTGTACAAGGGGCGTGTGGTAGAGCAGGGTACCGGTGATGCCCTGTTCAATAGTCCGCGGGAGGAATACACCCGTCAGCTGCTGCAGGCGATTCCCGGGCGTGGACTGCTGTAAGCGTTACATCATCTGGCTGCCCTGCGACGGGTCACCCGCACTGTGACGGCGCCGCAGCCGACGGGCGAGGGCGCCGCAGCCGACTATCCGGCCGCGGGCACCGCCAACTACGCCCTCATGCTGCTGTTGCTGGCCTATATCCTGTCCTTCATTGATCGCAATGTCATGGCTGTGCTGATCGGGCCGATTCGCGCCGATTTCGCCATCAGTGATTTCCAGTACAGTCTGCTGCACGGTTTTGCGTTTTCCATGTTCTATATCGTCATGGGCCTGCCGATTGCACGACTCGCCGATCGTCACAGCCGCAAGTGGATCATCACCTCGGGCCTGGTCGCGTGGAGCGTGATGACCTGCCTCTGCGGTGCTGCACGCAGCTTTGGTGGCCTGTTCCTGGCGCGAGTGGGGGTGGGTGTCGGCGAAGCCACCCTGTCGCCTTCCGCCTATTCCATGCTGGGGGATCTCTTTCCCCGGGAAAAACTGGCGCGTGCCCTCGCGGTCTACAGCCTGGGGATCACCCTGGGAGGGGGGCTCGCCTACGTCGTCGGCGGCGCAGTCTACGCGTGGTTTGCGCAAAGTGGGCCGGTGACCCTGCCGCTGCTGGGCGAGATGCGCCCCTGGCAGATGACCTTTATCGCGGTGGGCGCACCGGGCCTGTTGCTCGCCGTGTTGCTGGGCTTTCTCCCGGAACCGGCGCGCCGCGGTGGGGCTGTCGCCGTTGCAGGCTCGGCGGTGGTGGAGCCCTCTACACCGGAGCTGGGTGCCATCTTCCGCCACCTGCGGGCGCACGCGCGGGGCTATCTTGCGCCCATCGGGGCTGCGTCCGTGCTCAGCATCCTCGGCTACGGCACCATGGCGTGGTATCCGGAATTCCTGATGCGCAGCTTCGCCATGCCCCGGGCCGAAGCGGGCAGCCAGTTTGGCCTGATGTTTCTGATTGCGGGGAGCCTGGGCGCGTTGGCGGGGGGATGGTCCGTGGAGCCGCTGCGGCGCCGGGGTTACGCAGACGCACCATTGCGCATTGTGCTGCTGGTCGCTGCACTGTGGATGGTGCCGGCGATCGCGGGGCCGTTGAGCACCACTCCCGAGCAGGCAATCTGGTGGGCGGCACCTATCGTGTTTTTCCTCAATGCGCACTTTGGCGTCGGCGTGGCTGCCGTCCAGTTCATGACGCCCAATCGCATGCGGGCACAGGTATCGGCGCTGATGCTGTTCTTCACCAATCTGTTCGGGCTCGCCTTTGGTCCCAGTGCGGTGGCGATGCTCACCGACTTTCTGTTCGGGAATGATCTCGACCTGCGCTATGCCCTGGCACTGTTGCCGGTGCTGGTTGGTCCGCTGGCGATAGCGCTGGTGCTGCAGGGCCTGTCCGGGTATCGGCAGGCGATTTCAGAAGAAATGCAAAAACAGGCTTGACCTTATCCATATTTGGGAATAAATTCCCAAATATGGATATGCCAATACATGACATTCTGGCGGCGGCGGTACTGCGTATCTTGCGCCCCCTTGCCCGCGTGCTGCTCTCACACGGCATGGCCTACGGCGCCTTTGCCGAGTTGGCCAGGCGTGCCTTTGCCGATGAGGGCTTTGCGCTCGCCGCCCGCAGCGGCAAACGCGCAACGGTCTCCAGTGTGTCGGCCCTCACGGGTATGACCCGCAAGGAAATCAGCCGGCTGCGTGAAGACGATGCGCCCGTCAGTGCGGGAGCGAGCCAGCGCTATAACCGGGCAATCCGGGTGATCAGCGGCTGGGTCAACGACGCCGATTTTCACGATGCCGCCGGTCAGCCCGCGGCGTTGCCGCTGGAGGGTGCCGAGGCGAGCTTCGCCGAGCTCACACGCCGTTACAGCGGTGACGTTCCGGCGGCGGCCATGCTCGCTATTCTGGAAGCCAGTGCAAACGTCCAGGTCCACGAGGGCAGGGCACTTCTTGTTGAACGTGCCTACATTCCGATGGCGACATCGCTGGAAAAACTCAACATCCTCGGCAGGGATGTGGGTGAACTGGTCTTCACCATTGGCCACAACCTGGAAGCCCCTCCTGCAGACCGCTTTTTCCAGCGCAAGGTGTCCAACGCCTCCATCGGCGGCGCGGCGGCCGCGGAGTTTCGTGCGCTGTCCAACCGCAAGTCCCAGGCACTGCTCGAAGAGTACAACGCCTGGCTGAACCAGCACCAAGTTGACGACACGGCAGAAGAGGGGGCAGAGTCACCCCGCTATGTCGCTGTTGGCATCTACTACATTGAACTCCCTGAACAGGAGCAGTTGCCATGAAACACACCTTCATACCGCGTCCCCTCGTCACGTCCAGTGCTTTGGCCCTGGTGCTCTCTGCCTGCGGTGGAGGTGGCGGTGGCGATCTCCTCAGTGCATCCGTCAGTGTCCCACCCACATCGGGTGGTGGCATAGGTGGCTCCGGGTCGAGCACAACCAGTAGTGGGTCGATTGATGGCTTCGGCAGCATCTTTGTCAATGGTGTGCGCTTCGAGACCGACGACGCTGAAGTCATCGTCAATGGCGAAGTGCGCGATGATGATGCCCTGCGCCTGGGGATGGTGGTGCTGGTGACCGGGGAAGTGGATGACAGCGGCACCAACGGCACTGCGGAGCGCGTGATTTATGACAATGAACTGAAGGGCCCGATATCCGGCATTGAAGTCTCTGCCGACGGCGATGCAAAACTGCTGACCATTCTTGGCATCAACGTGATCGTTGAGCGCCTGGGTACCGTGTTTGATGACGTCACGTTCGATACGCTGGCGCTTGACGATGTCGTAGAAGTTTCCGGATTCACTGGCCGCGGCGAGAGTCTGCGGGCAACCCGGGTTGAGCGGGAAGGGCGGTTCGTTGCCGGTCAATCCCAGGTGGAGCTGCGCGGCCGCGTCACGGCGCTCACCGAAAACCAGTTCATGCTCGGTGATGTGACCGTGGATGCCAGTGAGGCCGCTCTGGAAGACTTTGGCGGCGCCACATTGAGCGAAGGACAGTTGGTGGAAGTGCGCGGCACACTCGCCGAAGGCGTGCTCACTGCTGTGCGCATCGAGTTGGATGAAGGCGTCAGCAACCGCTTCGCGGAGGGTGCGGCGGTGCAGGTGCAGGGTGCCATCACGGGATACCAGAGCCCCGCCAGCTTCCGTGTGGGAGGCGTTGACGTCGACGCCAGCGCCGCGACCCTGCAACCCGCGGGTCTGGTGCTGGGCAATGGCGCAGTGGTGCAGATAAACGGGGTCTGGGAGCAGGGCAGGCTGGTGGCAAGCCGTATCGAGTCACGCCGTGGACGCATCAAGGTGGAGGGCCCGCTGGGTGCGGTTGACGTTGACGCCGGCACCCTCACCCTGCAGCTGGTACCCGGCTCGATTGCCGTGACCCTGTCGCAGAGCACCCGGCTGGACGACGACTCGGATCGTGCCAGTATCCTGCGTATCGGCGACCTCGTGCCGGGTGATTACCTGGAGGTGGAGGCTTATCTCGATGGTGACCGGCTGGTAGCGACAACGGTGGAGCGGGATGATGATGAGAACGAGCAGTCGCTGCAGGGGCCGGTAGACAGCTTTGTGGCGGGCGAGAGCATCACCATTCTGGGCCTGACCTACAGCACCTCAGGTGCCGAGTTTGAAGGCAGGGATGACGTCGATATTGATGCCGACCTGTTCTTCGCCAATGTGCAGCCCGGTGATCTGGTCAAGGTCAGCGATGACCCCGTCGCCGATGGGATCGCCGATGAAGTGGAGTTTGAAGACCTGGTGGCCCTGGCGGGTGAGCGAGAGTTCGCCTGCTTCGGTGATGATGACTCTGAGGATGGCGATGCCACAGATGACTCCAGTGAAGGCTGTGACGATTTCCTGGACGACGACCCCCTCACCTCCGGTGATGACGACAGCGACGAGGATGACCTGACGGACGATGACGACCTGACGGACGACGATGATGTCACGGAAGACGATGATGATCCCGATGAGTCTGAAGACGATGACCTCACGCCTGAGGATGAGCTAGAGGAAGACGATCTCACCGAAGAGGACGACTAAGGCGGTACGGTCTGCGCGAGCGCCCGTTTGCAGGGCGCTTGCGTCGATCTCAACCTGCGCCGGCGATCTGGCGGATCCGGGCGACCATTGCCCGCAGCCCATTGCCACGCGTGGGAGACAGGTGACGCAACAGGTCAAGTTGTTCGAAATACGCGTCGATATCGAACGCCCGCACTTCCTCGGGCGTCTTGTTGTTGTAGGCCGCGAGCACGACGCCGAGCAGGCCCTTGACGATAAACGCGTCACTGTCCACTGACAGCTGCAGGCGACCCTGCTGCAACTGTGCATCGATCCACACCTGGCTCTGACAGCCACGGATCTTGCGTTCCTCGGTGCGCAGTTCCGGCGGCATGTCCGGGAGTTCGCGGCCCAGGTCGATGATGTATTTGTAGCGGTCCTCCCAGTCATCAAAGAACGCGAGGGTGTCTATGATGTCGTCGCTGGTGATGCTGTGGCCAAACGGATTGTCGGGCGCCGGGTCTGGCACGATGAAGTCTCCCTAGTAGAACATGCCGGTTTCGAGCTGGGCTTCCTCTGACATCATGTCGCGGCTCCAGGGGGGATCGAAAACCAGATCCACGTCGACTTCTTTGACATGCGGCACCTGTGACACGCGGTACTTGACGTCCCCCACCAGCACCGGGCCCATACCGCAGCCGGGCGCTGTCAGGGTCATGCTGATTGCGACACGGCCACTGGCCTGGTCGATCTCGACGCTGTAGATCAGTCCCAGGTTGACCAGGTCGACCGGGACCTCCGGGTCATATACGGTACCCAGTGCCTCCCACACCTGCGTCTCGTCTATGCGGCCGTCTGCCGGCGGGGTAAAGTCCAGCCGCTGTGGTGTCAGCCCCAGCGCGTCGGCATCGGTACCGTCGACACGCACCATATTGCCGTTGTGAATGACAGTGTAATTGCCACCCAGCGCTTGAGTCAGCGTCACGAAGGTGTGCGCCGGGATGGTCACCGGATCGCCAACGGGTACCAGCCTGCCCGGGCAGTCACGCTGGGTGGTCAACAGTGTTCTTTCCTGGGCGCTCATGCAGACTCCGCGGATCAGCTGATGCTGAAGCTTTCGCCGCAGCCGCAGGCAGCAGTGACGTTGGGGTTGTGGAACTTGATGGTGCGGTTCAGGCCTTCCTTTTCGAAATCCAGCCGGGTGCCCTGCAAAACGGGCAGGGAGGCGCGGTCCACGAAAATCGCCAGCTCCGCATCCGGGTGCAGGGCGAGGTCGCCCTCCTGACCGCTGTCCACTTCGTCCATGACGTACATGAAGCCGGTGCAGCCACTCTCCCGAACGCTGATGCGCAGCGCCCGCTTGCCCGACTGACTCAGCTGTTTCTTCAGGTAGGCAGCCGCCGCCGGCGTAACCTGCAGGGCATCGGTGTTCACGTCAAACGTTTCAACGCTCATAAATAACCTTCTAGCCAAAGAGCCGTTTTGCCTTGTGGATACCGGCGAACAGTCGCTCGACATCATCCGCGGTATTGTACAGTGAATAGGACGCGCGTACCGTGCCCGGCAGCTGATAGTGGGCCATCAGCGGCTGCGTGCAGTGGTGGCCGGTGCGCACGGCGATCCCCTGTTCATCCAGCAGCATCCCGAGGTCGGAGGGATGCACGCCCTCGAGTACGAAGCTGAAGATGCCAACAGCGTGTGCTGGGCAGCCGATGCGGCGCAGGCCGTCGACTTGCGCGGCGAGTGTGACGGATTGTTGCAGCAGGCTCTCCTCGTGCGCTGCAGCGGCTTCGATGTCAATGCCTGCGAGATAATCGATGGCGGCGGCCAGACCAATCGCACCGGCAATATTGGGCGTGCCCGCCTCGAACTTGAAAGGCAGTGTGTTCCAGGTGCTGCCGCTGAAACTGACGGTTTCGATCATCTCGCCGCCACCGAGAAAGGGCGGCATGTCTTCCAGCAGGGCCTCCCGACCCCAAAGGACGCCGATGCCGGTAGGGCCAAACAGCTTGTGCGCCGAGAAGACGTAAAAGTCGCAGCCGATGGACTGCACGTCGACCGCCATGTGGGCAATCGCCTGGGCGCCATCCACCAGGATCTTCGCCCCGGCGGCGTGCGCCATGCGGCTGATCTCCGCCACGGGGTTGATGGTGCCCAATGCATTGGAGACGTGGTTGATCGCAACCAGTTTCACGCGCTCATCCAGCAGGCCTGCGAGTGCCTGGAGGTCGATATCGCCGGCCTCGGTGATGGGGATGGGCACTACCTCGGCGCCGGTGGCGGCGGCTACCAGCTGCCAGGGTACGATGTTCGAGTGGTGTTCGAGGTAGGAAACGAGGATACGGTCACCGCCGCGCAGCTGGCTGCGACCCCAACTGTAGGCGACCAGGTTGATCGCCTCGGTGGCGCCTCGTGTCCAGATGACCTGGTGGCTGCCGGGGCTGTTGATAAATCGGGCCACCGTTTCGCGCGCGCCTTCGAAGGCCACTGTGGCCCGGTCGCTCAGGGTGTGTACACCGCGGTGTACATTGGCGTTGTCGTGGCGGTAGTAATTGCCGATCGCCTCGATCACCGCTTCCGGTTTTTGCGTGGTTGCGGCGTTGTCGAGGTAGACCAGTGGAGCGCCATTGACAGACTGCTGCAGGATCGGAAAATCCTGGCGCAATGCCTCGGGATTGAATTTTACGGGCGTGACCGTAGCAGGAGAGCTCACAGGATATGCCTCGTCAGGCGTGAATCCCGCGCAAAGCGACGGGCCAGCAGGGGCTTCAGGAAGGCATGCAGTTCGGCCTGTGCCACTGCCTCCACCAGTTCGTTGATAAAGCCGTAGCTGAGCATCACCTCGGCCTCATCGCGCGGCACGCCCCGCGTGCGCAGATAGTGCAGTGTTAACGGATCCAACTGAGCCACAGTAGCGCCGTGGGCGCACTGTACGTCATCGGCGTAGATTTCCAGCTCCGGCTTGGTGTTGATCTCCGCCTTGTTGCTGGTAAGCAGGTTTTTGTTACTCAACTCCGCGCGGGTTTTCTGCGCCTGTGGATGAATGTGAATGCGCCCGTTGAACACAGCGCTGGCTTCATCAGCGATAATGCCACGGAAGCGCTCCTGGCTGGTGCAGTGGGGCACGGCGTGTTCGATGCAGGTGTGGTAATCCACGGTTTCGGTGCCCCGCGGCAGGTACAGGCCGTCCAGGGAACAATGCGCCCCAGGCCCTTGCTGATCGACGACCAGATCAATACGTTTCAGCGCGCTGCCCAGTGCCAGATGGAAACCGTTCAGCAGGCTGTCCGCATCCTGGCGGGCGTGCACACCGCCGATATGTACCACGTCGCCCTGCTCAAGATGCAGACGGTAGTGATTCAGCTGCGCCCCGCGGCCGATCAGCAACTCGGTCAGTCCGTTGGTGAAGGCGGTGCCGCCGGTGGCAGTGTTGGCGAAGGACTCGACAAGCGTGGCGCCACTGTTTTCCCCAAGGCAGACCAGCAGGCGCTGGGTCACACTGATGGACTCGTTCTGCCCCGTGGTCAGCCAGGCAATATGCACGGGAGTCTCGATGTGGGTGTTTGCCGGCACGTCCATGAATACGCCATCGGTCAGTGTGGCGTCATTCAACGGTGCAAACACGTGACGCCCGGGGAGGATGGCGCTGCCCAGTGCTGCGGCAATGCGCTCGGCCTGATCGCTGGTGGCATCGGCAAAGCGCACCAGTCTTAAACCGGCAGGGAGTTCTGTGGTGGACAGGTCTGACCGATAGTGGCCGTCGGTGAACACCAGCGTGGGCCCCGTCAGTTTCGGCAGCGGCACGTCTCCAAGCGGCGAGCCGGCGGCCTGTGTGGGCGCTGCGCTAAAGGTTTTCTGCAGCGCCTGTAGGCTGGTGTACTTCCACGCCTCGGTCTTGCGCGTGGGCAATGATGTCTTGCTCCAGGCTTCACGACCCTGCGCCTGCAGTGGCTCCAGCCAGGGTGGCGCTGAGCGCGCGGCAGCCGCCAGCGCCTGCTGCATGAAGTCATTCATCAGGCGACATCCTCCAGCCAGGCGTAGCCACGCTCCTCGAGTTCCAGCGCCAGTGAATGATCGCCGGACTTCACGATACGACCGCCAGAGAGCACGTGCACCCGATCCGGCTTGATGAAATTGAGCAGGCGCTGGTAATGCGTCACCAGAATAAAGCTGCGGTCCGCGCTGCGCATGGCGTTGATGCCATCGGCGACCACCTGCAGCGCGTCGATATCCAGTCCGCTGTCGGTTTCGTCCATGATGCAGAGCTTTGGCGCCAGCAGCATCATCTGCATCAGTTCGTTGCGTTTCTTCTCGCCGCCGGAAAAGCCCTCGTTGACGCCGCGCTTGAGGAATGCCTGGTCCAGGTTCACGGCCTTGCAGGCCTCGCGGGCCTGCTTCATGAAAGACACACTGTCCAGCGCCGGCACGTTGCGGTGTTCACGCACGGCATCGACGGAGGCCTTGAGAAATTCCATGTTGCTGACGCCCGGAATCTCCACCGGGTACTGGTAGGCGAGGAACAGTCCGAGGTGCGCGCGCTCCTCAGTGTCGAGTGTTAACAGATCCTGGCCCAGCAGCTGTGCGCTGCCCGCCGTGACCGTGTAGCCGGGGCGACCCGCCAGCACGTGACCCAGCGTGCTCTTGCCCGAACCGTTGGGCCCCATGATCGCATGGACCTCGCCCGCGCCGACGGTGAGGTCGAGGCCCTTCAGAATGGCTTTGTTCTCTACACTGGCGTGCAGGTTGTCGATCTTCAACATGGTCTTCTTGCTCCGAAGTGCGGCAGCGGCGCCGCACACTAGTCATGGGTTTAACCGACAGAACCTTCGAGGCTCACTTCCAGCAGCTTGCCTGCTTCCATGGCAAACTCCATGGGCAGTTCCCTGAAGACTTCCTTGCAGAAGCCATTGACGATCATGGAGACCGCTTTCTCTGCGTCGAGGCCGCGCTGCTGGCACAGGTACAGCTGGTCATCGCTCACCTTGGAGGTCGTTGCCTCGTGTTCAACCACAGCCGAGGGGTTGCGGCTTTCGATGTAGGGGAAGGTGTGCGCCGCGCAACGATCACCAATTAGCAGTGAGTCGCACTGGGTGTAGTTGCGCGCACCCTCCGCCCGCGGGCTCATGCGCACCAGGCCGCGATAGGCGTTGGAACTCTTGCCCGCCGATATGCCTTTGGAGATGATGGTTGAGCGCGTATTTTTGCCGAGGTGAATCATCTTGGTGCCGGTGTCAGCCTGTTGCGCATTGTTGGTCAGGGCAACCGAGTAAAATTCGCCGACGCTGTTGTCACCGCGCAGTATGCAACTCGGGTACTTCCAGGTGATGGCCGAACCGGTTTCCACCTGCGTCCAGGAGATCTTCGAGTCCCGGTGCGCCACGCCGCGTTTGGTCACGAAGTTGTAGATGCCGCCTTTGCCGTCGGCGTCCCCCGGGTACCAGTTCTGCACCGTGGAGTATTTGATCTCCGCGCCATCCAGCGCCACCAGTTCAACCACGGCGGCATGCAGCTGGTTCTCGTCGCGCATGGGAGCGGTGCAACCCTCAAGGTAGCTGACGTGACTACCTTCGTCGGCAACGATCAGCGTGCGCTCAAACTGGCCGGTGTTGGCTTCATTGATGCGGAAGTAGGTGGACAGTTCCATGGGGCAGCGCACACCCTTGGGGATGTAGACGAAGGAACCATCGCTGAACACCGCGCTGTTGAGCGCCGCGTAAAAGTTGTCCTTGCGCGGCACCACACTGCCCAGGTACTTCTTGATCAGCTCGGGGTAGTCGTGAACCGCCTCCGAGATGGAACAGAATATGACGCCTGCCTCCCAGAGCTTTTCGCGGAAGGTCGTTGTGACGGAGACCGAGTCGAACACCGCATCGACGGCGACGCCGGCGAGGGCGGCTTGCTCGTGCAGCGGTATGCCCAGCTTGTTGTAGGTCTCGATGAGCTGGGGGTCGACTTCGTCCAGGCTCTGGGGGCGGTCCTTCATCGCCTTCGGCGAGGAAAAATACGAGATTTCGTTGAACTTGACCGGTGGGTAGTTCACGTGTGCCCAAGACGGCTCAGCCATCTTCAGCCAGTCGCGATAGGCTTCAAGTCGCCATTCAAGCAACCACTCAGGCTCGTTCTTGCGACCGGAAATGAAGCGGATGGTGTCTTCGTTCAGGCCCGGCGGCAAAGTGTCTGACTCGATGTCGGTGGTGAAGCCCGCCGCATATTCCTTGCGTATGGCGTGTTCGATGTGTTCCTGCGACATAATCAGTGACCTGTGCTGGCGGGCGTGACAGTGGTGGCTCGTGGTTCCGTGTATTTTCGCACGCGCTGCACCCCGATGGCGACACGCTCAACCAGGATGCCGGTGAATACCCGAGTATTTTAGTCGACTATTGCCTCGTGTGCAACGCGCGCCCGTCACGCCCTGCTGCGCTTGCGACGACGCTCCCGGTAGCTCCGGGGTTCCGGCGGGCTGCTCAGGCGCGGTCGGGCGAGTTCGTCTGTGTAGGCCTGCATCATTGGCGCCAGTTGATGCCGAAAGCGGTGCGCAAATCCGACCAGCGCGGGACTGATCTCCCCGACGGAGTCCAGCGAACGGCTTGGGAAAATGCGCCAGGTCCGGGCTGTTCCCGGGGCCTGCTGCTCGGCTCTGCCTGTATCGTCGAGCGCCAGCAGCGTCGTCAGCGCTTTGCGCACCACGTCGGGCTCACGTACCAGGGTCTCGTACTGCACCTGCAACAGTGGGTTCGGCAGGGCCGCCTGCCAGTGGTCGATGAGCTTCTCCGCCAACGCCATGGCGCGGCCTATGGTAGCGAGTTGATAGCTGTAGCGGTGGCCGCTTCGGAAATTCTTGAAGAACAGCGCCAGGCCCAGATCGAGTGGAGCCCGCCTGCACAGGACTACGGGTACTTCCGGGTGCAACAGCCCCAGCCAGCCCAGCCGGCTCAGGTTCGCGGGTGACGTGTCGGTGAGGTAGCGCGCCCCAGCGCCCTCCAGGGGAGGGCAGAGTTGCAGGAGCGGGGACTCGGCCTGTGCCACGAGTCTCTTGGCCTGGGTGTGCAGGTTACCCTCTGCCGGTAAAGACGCCGCCAGTTTGCGCACCAGTGCGAGTTCGCCACCGGCGACGACGCCCGGATGTTGTGCGAGCAGCGTTTCGACGAGACTCTTGCCCGAGCGTGGCAGCCCCGCCACCACCAGCAGGGGGCAGTGCGGTGCGGCTTGCCTGCGGGGATACCGGCTGAAAAACGGCCGATCCATACCTGCGGCGCTGGGGGATACCTGGTACTCACGCGTGCCTTTCAGGTCGGCCGCGGCAAACCGGTTTGCCTGCTCGTAAAAGGCGAAGCCCGGATTGTCGAGGCCGGATTCGGTATAGATCTGCCCCAGCAGGAACAGGGCTCGTGCTCGGGCAGCGTGACTGCGCTCGGTGTCCAGCGCCAGTTTCAGCAGGGTGGCGACTTCCGGGCTGTCCAGCGGAATGGCACGGAAATTGAGCAGCCCGCGGTATGCATCGGTCAAGGTGGCGTCCGCAGCCATTGCCTGCGCGAAGCAGTCACAGGCTTCCTCGCCGCGATTCTGCCGGCTCAGCAGGTGCCCGAGCTGGACCAGCAGGCGCGGTGCGCCGCTGCAGAGTTCCAGACCGGTGCGGTAGCAGGCCTCTGCCTCCGCCAGTCGACCCAGCCCCTGCAGTGACTGTCCCTGCAGGCTCCAAAGCTCGGCGATATTGCTGTTCTGCTCGAGCAGCATAGCCGACTCGCGCAGGCTGCGGGCGAAGTCTTTGCTCTGCACCTGCTCGCGTATCA
The DNA here is from genome assembly GCF_041395985.1 of Haliea sp. Classification (NCBI taxonomy): domain Bacteria; kingdom Pseudomonadati; phylum Pseudomonadota; class Gammaproteobacteria; order Cellvibrionales; family Halieaceae; genus Haliea; species Haliea sp. The sequence goes on along the minus strand of NZ_JAWKZJ010000002.1, from coordinate 478,613 downwards.
CGCTCAGGGCAGTTTTGTAATCCGGCCGCTGGGGCATGAGCCGATGTCCTGCTACGACGCCTTGACGCACACCGGTGTGGCGAGCGTCCACCCTGCGATGGTTGCGCAGGGTGTTCCTGTGGTCAACTGGTTTGCGCCGGCTGCCCGGCACCGAGTTCGGGTTGGCGGGCAAGGATGGCGTCGCGAAACCGGGCGGGGATGGCGATGGATTTGCGGGTCTGCTTGTCCGTGAATACCTGGGTGAGACTGCCGCGGGCGAGGGGCCGACCGCTGTGCTTCTCGTGCAGCGTGAATGCGAGTTCGGCACTGCTGCGACCCAGGCGGGTATAACCCACCCGCACGGACACGGTCTCATACGCACGGCATTCGCCGAGATAGTCGCAGTTGATATTCACGGTGAAGATGAAGCAGGGTGCGGTTTGCGGGTTCATGGCACCCAGGCCGAGCTCTTCCATGTAGAAGCCGGCAACCTCATCGGCGTAGACCAGGTAGTTTGCGAAGTACAGGTGCCCCTGGGCATCGGTATCACTGAACCGTACAAGGATGTCGCTGCCGTAGGTGAGTGGGTTGTCGGTCACGGGCCGGACATCTTCAGCAGGTGCTGCAGGTAGTGCAGTTCATTCAGGGATACATCCGCATTTTCGCCCTCGCCGCCGGGCGCATCGTCGGCGCCAAGGGTGAGCAGTGAGGGTGGCTGGCGTGAGCCCGCAAACTCGGGCGCGCTGTAGCGGTAGGGCCGTTGCCAGGGGTCGAGGGGGATTGTGTCCAGATAGCCGCCTTCCCTGAACCGACCTGCGCGGCGCAGGCTGCCGATAGGCCGAAGCAGGCTCTCCAGTCCCGGGTCGGTTTGTGGATAGGTGGCGACGTCGTTGTAGTAGTCGTCCAGCGCAGCCTGCAGCCGACCCAGGTCCTCGGCGATCTTGCGCAGCGCATTGCCGGCTGTTGGGCGCGTCTGGATGCCGGTCAGCGCGTACAGGGCGGCAGCGGGGTCTTCGCTGCAGAACACGGTGATGTCCTGGGCTGTCGGCAAGACGTCAGCCTGACCGGCCCGGAAAATGAACGGTTTGAAGCCCGGCGTGTCGCCATAGCGCTGGATAGACCGGTAGTCTCCGCAGACAACGGCCCCGGGATAGTTTGCGAGCCCGCGAAATTCGATGGTCTCGACAGCGGGCAGGGCCGCCGTGACGGCCTCCTGCGCGCGCTGTCCCTGACTGCTGCAGGCCGTCAATCCCGCGAGGCTGAACATCAGCAGCAGTCGCTTCATGCCGGGGCATCCCCGGCATCTTCAAGCTTGTGCAGGGCGACTGCGTTCATGCAGTAGCGCAGCCCGCTGGGCGGCGGCCCATCCGGGAATACGTGTCCGAGGTGCGCTCCACAGGTGTTGCAGGTCGTCTCAATGCGCGAGCGACCGAAGCTGTGGTCGTTGTGGTAGGCGATGACGTTGGACTTTACCGGCTGGGTAAAGGAGGGCCAGCCGCTCCCGGATTCAAATTTCTGCTCACCATCAAACAGCAGCGTGCCACAGCAGACGCAGGCGTAGTTGCCGGGCTCGAAGCGCGAGCACATGTCATTGCTGAACGCGCGTTCAGTGCCGGCCTGACGGGTGACATGATACTGTTCAGGGGTCAGCAGCGCGGCCCATTCCGCATCACTGCGCTGCAGGGTCGTGTCAGGCTCCGGATTGCCTTCGTTGGCGAGACGGCAGATTTCGTTCCAGGTGATCATGACGGCATCCTCTCTGTGATCGGTGGGTCCACCCGCGTCGGCGAGCCCGCTCGGCGCACAGTAGGGGCAAGCCGGGGCAAGATCAAGAGGGACATAGTGCTGCGCGGGTATGTAAAAACTGCGCTTTCCGTGCGGGTGCTTTGCTGCGCGGCGCTACAGTATACTGTCGCCAAAGGCGGCCTCCGACGATGGCCGCGATAAGGGGATTTCATGGTTTTGCGATTCAAAGTCACAGCGCTGGTGATGTGCGGGTTTCTGGCGGGTTGCCAGGCGTTACCCGAACAGGCTAACCAGGCACCCATCTGCCCGGAAGCCCCGGTTGTCATGTGCCCGATCTGCCCACTGCAGGAGTGCCCCGAACCTCGGGTACTGGAGAAAATCGTGTTGCGTCCCGCAGCTCCGGTGCCGGTGCCCGCGCGTCCGTCGACAGCGGGGGAGCTTGAACTGCCGATTATCGGGGTGCTGGAGTTTGTTCGCGTGGAACCTTCGGGCCTGACCCTGGAGGCGGTGATCGACACGGCGAGTGAGCACACCATCATAGCGGCGCGGGATGTACGGCTACTGGAAAAGGATGGCAAGCGTTACGTGAGCTATGTGCTGGTCGATCCCGCCAGTGATGAGCAGCACGCGCTGGAAGCACCCTTGTTGCGGCGCACCTCGGCGGTCGATGCCTACGGCAACAGCAGCCGCAATTATATCGTCAGCATGTGGCTCACCCTGGGCGACAACCGGGCCCGGGTTGAAGTCAATCTGTCCGAGAATACCGAGATGCCCTACCCGGTTGTGGTGGGGCGCAACCTGCTGACTGACGTGGCGATTGTCGATGTCAGCCGGCGTCACACCCTGGAGCACCCGGCAGCCCCATGATTGCATCCCGCGCAAAGGTCGGCATTGTCGCCGGCGCACTGATTGTTTTTGGTATCGCTGTAGCAGCGTACAAAGTGGTGGGGCTCGACCTGCCCTTGTGGCCGGGCGAGTCGCGAGAGGTCTGGACCATCGAGACCAAGGTCAGTTTCAAGCCGGCAAGTGGTCCGGTCGAAGTGGACCTCGCGCTGCCCTCCGGGCTCGGCGGCTGGGTAACGCTGGAAGAGCATTTCGCCTCCTCCGGCTTCGGCTTCTCTGTGTTCGAGGAGGCGGATGGACGTGTGGCACGCTGGTCGCGCCAACTGCTGGAGCACCCGACAACGTTGTACTTCAAGCAACAGGTCTACCGTGCGCGGCGTGCCGAGTTGCCCGATATGCCGGTGGAAACACCTGATCCACCCCTTCTCGAAGCCGACCAGCAGGCGGCGATGGAGCGCTTCGTGGCAGACCTGCGGGAGCGCTCCAGTAGCCCGGCCACGTTCACCGCCCTGATGATCCAGGAGCTGCGCCGTGCAGAGCCCAGCCAGGACGCTGAGTTCCTGCTGGGGACCTACAGCGATGCGCCGCTGCGCGTCATGCTGGATGTGCTGGCCTATGTTGATATTCCCGCCTATCCCGTGCGCGGCATTGCCCTGCAGGACGGTCGCCGGCGGCAGACATTGAGCACGCTGCTGCAGGTCTACGATGGCAGTGACTGGGAAGTCTTTGACCCGGAAAGCGGGCAAGCCGGCCTGCCCGACGATTTTTTCGTCTGGCGCCAGGGCAATGGCGCGGCGCTCCGCGTGTTGGGCGGCCGCGACTCCAGACTTGAGTTCGCGCTGGTACGCAACAGCCTGTCGGCGAAGACCGTAGTCAGCATGGAAGAGCGCAGTGACGAATTTGCCCTGCTGGACTTTTCCATCTACGCCTTGCCCGTTGAGCAGCAGGGGATCTTCAAGGGTATTCTGCTGTTGCCGGTTGCGGCCTTTGTCGTGGTCATGATGCGGGTACTGGTGGGCATCAAAACCTCAGGGACCTTCATGCCGGTGCTGATTGCGCTGGCCTTCCTGCAAACCACGCTGTGGGTGGGGTTGGCGATATTCCTGGTGCTGGTCAGTGTCGGGCTGTGGATACGGTCCTGGCTCAGCCATCTCAACCTGCTGCTGGTGGCCCGCGTCTCTGCGGTGGTGATTGTGGTGGTGCTGCTGATGGCCGCGCTGTCCCTGATCAGTTATAAACTCGGCGTTGACCAGGCACTGACAGTCACCTTCTTTCCCACCATCATTCTGTCCTGGACCATCGAACGTATGTCGATCCTGTGGGAGGAAGAGGGTGGACGTGAGGTCATGATGCAGGGCGGTGGCAGTCTTCTGGTGGCCGTGCTCGCCTACCTCACCATGTCGGTGCCGGTGGTAGAACATCTGACGTTCAATTTCCCCGAGCTGCTGATCAGTCTTCTCGGCGTGATCCTGCTGATCGGCAAATACACCGGCTACCGGCTTTCCGAGCTGTACCGGTTCCGCGACATGGCGAAGATGCAATGATTCGGCTGGTGAAACCCTCTGTCCTGCGGGAGCGGGGCATCCTCGGCATGAACAAGCGCAATCTCACGTTCATCGGCGCCAATAATCCCCGGCGCAACTACCAGATTGTCGACAACAAGCTGCTGACCAAGAAGGCCGCCCTGGAGCGCAATATTGTCGTGCCTGAACTCTACGGCGTGATTGAGCACCAGTTCCAGATCAACCGCATGCTGGAGCTGCTGCAGGGCCGTGACGCGTTTGTGATCAAGCCGGTGCAGGGCAGTGGCGGCAAGGGCATCCTGGTGATCACGTCGCGCGACGGTGAGCATTTCGTCAAGTCCAGCGGTGGTGTGCTGGATGAGCGCGATCTGCGCCGCCATACCTCCAATATTCTCGCCGGTCTGCACAGCCTGGGCGGGCGCAACGATGCCGCGATGATCGAGGCGCTGATCGATTTCAACCCGCTGCTTGCGGAATACAGCTACGAGGGGGTGCCGGATATTCGTGTGATCGTCTTTCGGGGGGTGCCGGTGATGGCGATGATGCGCTGTGCCACCCACGCCTCGGACGGCAAGGCGAACCTGCACCAGGGCGCAGTGGGGGTGGGCCTCGATATCGGTGAGGGCTTCAGCGTTGCGGCCGTGCAGCGCGGCAGCCTGGTAACCCACCATCCGGATACAGGCGCCTGCTTCAAGTCGCTGCGGCTTCCCGACTGGGATGCCATTCTGGACCTCGCCGCGAGCTGCGCTGAAATGACCGGGCTGGGCTATCTGGGTGCAGACATCGTGCTGGACCGCCAGCGAGGCCCGATGCTGCTGGAGCTGAACGCGCGGCCGGGCCTGGCGATTCAGGTGGCCAATCAGGAGGGTCTGATTCACCGTCTGGGTGTTGCGGCGGAAATCGCGCGCACCGCGGTGGATCACGATGACCGAATCCGGCAGGCCAAGCTGCGTTTTCATCGGCCGCAGGCGGTGTTGCAGGCATCCTGAGCCGTGTAAACCGGAGTCGCTGCTGATGACCTTTGACACATTGGGGCTGTCGCCCAGCCTGCTTCGCGCCGTTGCCGAGCAGGGCTATCAAACACCTTCTCCCATCCAGGCCCGGGCGATACCGCTGATTCTTGCGGGCAGGGACGTCATGGCCGCTGCCCAGACCGGAACCGGTAAGACCGCCGCATTCACGCTGCCGTTGCTGCAGCGCCTTGCGGGCGGCCCGCGGGCGCAGCCAAACCGTTGCCGTGCCCTGGTGCTCACGCCCACCCGTGAGCTGGCCGCGCAGGTGCAGGAGAGTGTTCGCGATTACGGGAGACATGATGGCGTTCGCTCTGCGGTGGTATTCGGCGGTGTGAACATCAACCCACAGATTGCGCAGCTGCGCCGCGGCGTCGATGTGCTGGTCGCCACGCCGGGCCGGCTGCTCGATTTGCACGGACAGGGGTTCGTGGATTTCCGCGATCTGGAGGTGCTGGTTCTGGATGAGGCCGACCGCATGCTGGATATGGGCTTCATCCACGATATCCGCCGCATCGTCACGCTGCTGCCCACCCGCCGCCAGACCCTGATGTTCTCGGCGACGTTCTCCGGGCCGATCACGCAATTGGCGCAGGGGTATCTGCGGCAACCGGTCCGTGTAGAAGTCAGTCTGCCCAATGCCACCGCCGAGACGGTGCAGCAGTGGGTATACCCGGTAGACAAGAAGCGCAAACCGGAACTGCTGAGCCATCTGGTCGCAGTGCACGGCTGGGATCAGGTGCTGGTGTTCACCCGCACCAAGCACGGGGCCAACAAACTCAGCCAGCAGCTGGAACAGAACGGTATCCGTTCAGTCGCCATTCACGGGAATAAAAGCCAGAACGCACGCACCCGCGCCCTGGCCGATTTCAAGCAGGGGCGTGTACAGGCCCTGGTCGCAACGGATATCGCCGCGCGGGGGCTGGATATCGAGCAGCTGCCCCAGGTGGTGAATTTCGATCTGCCGAATGTCGCGGAAGACTACGTGCACCGAATCGGTCGCACAGGGCGCGCGGGTGCCGCCGGGCAGGCCTATTCACTGGTCAGCGCTGACGAGGCTGATTACCTCTATGACATCGAGCGCCTGATTTGCAAAACCCTGCCGCGGGAAGAGATTGAAGGCTTTGAACCCCAGCACGCGGTGCCCCGGGGGCGGTCCGCAAAGGGAGGCCCGGCAAAGGGGCGCCCGGCCGCATCGGCCCGTGGACGGCAAAAACCACCCAGCGGGCCGTCAGCGGCACGCGACGGCGCGCCCGCGCAGGCACGTCGCCGAACTCGCGCGGGTACCGGGGGCCGCGGCGCGCAGGCCCGTCGCAAGGACAATGGCCGTACGCCGTCGCGCGGCGGTCGTGGCCGTTGACGGGCCCTCTGGCGCGCTTGCGCCGGTAACACGATTGCTGTAATTCTGTGTGCTCTACCGGCCGCGAGTCGCGGCGTTGCTTACGGAGCACACCATGACCGATCATCCTCATTTGCGCCGCCGTACTCTGGTGAAGGGCATTGCGGCTGCTTCTCTTTTGCCGCTGCTGGGCGGTAATCTCGCTGGCTGTTCGGACAGCAGCGATGCCCTGCCGTTGCCTGAGGGCGTCGCTGCCGATTTCAATCACGGTATAGCCTCCGGCGACCCCCTGACGGATCGCGTGATTATCTGGACTCGCGTGACCCCGCGTGAGCCCGGATTTGTCACCGTCGACTGGGAAGTTGCGAGCGATGAGGGCTTTGCCAATCTTGTCGCCAGCGGTCGCGGGAATACCGACGAAACTGTGGATTTTACGCTCAAGGCGGACGTTACCGGGCTGGCGGCGGGTACCACGTATTTCTATCGCTTCCGCGTGCGTGAGGTGCTTTCCAGTGTGGGTCGCACCCGCACCGCACCGGCAGGCGCGACTGCGTCGGCGGCGTTTGCCGTGGTGTCCTGCTCCAACTACCCCGCGGGCTACTTCAACGTATACCGCGAGGTGGCTGCACAGCCGGTCGATGCCGTGCTGCACCTCGGTGACTATATCTACGAGTACGCACCAGGTGGCTACGCCAGCGCCAATGCCGAAGCCCTGGGGCGCGTGGTACAGCCCGCTGGCGAGTTGTTCAGCCTGGTGGATTACCGGACTCGCTACGCGCAGTACCGCACTGACCCCGACCTGCAGGCAGCACACAGCGCGCACCCCTTCATCGTTGTCTGGGACGATCACGAGATTGCCAATGATGCCTGGCGGGAGGGTGCGGAGAATCATGATCCGGCGACGGAGGGCGAGTATTCAGAGAGGCGCGCCGCCGCGATACAGGCCTGGTACGAATGGCTACCGGTACGCCCCCCTGCGAGTGAGCAGGAAATCATCTACCGGCGATTGCCCTACGGCGATCTGCTGGACCTGATTATGCTGGACACACGTGTGATTGGCCGTGACCGGCAGTATGTCTACCCGGACTTTGTCAGTGGTGGTCGCATTGACGTCGAGGCAACGCGGGCTGCCAGCAATGCGTCCGATCGCACGCTTCTCGGTGCAGAGCAACTGGCCTGGCTGGAGACGCAGCTGATCGAATCCACAGCCCGCTGGCAAGTGCTTGGCCAGCAGGTGTTGATGGCGCGCTACCTGTTGCCGGCCCCCATCCTCGAAGCGCTGGAGCCCAGCATCAGCGGTGGCGATGCGCTGGCAGCCGGCACCGCCGCGGTGCTCGCCGCAGTGACGGCGAAGAACAAGGCACCAGAGGAGCGCACGCCGGAAGAACAGGCGCTGCTGGACTCGGCGGTTCCCTACAATCTCGACGCCTGGGACGGGTATGCTTTCGAGCGTGACCGCGTGCTGGAAGTGGCACGCCAGATGAACAGTCGGCTGGTCGCGTTGGCGGGAGATACGCACAACGCCTGGGCGTCACAGCTCTTCGCCAGCACGGGTGAGGTGGTGGGCGTGGAACTGGCAACCGCAAGTGTCAGCTCGCCGGGGCTGGAGGACGTGCTGGGCCGCGATGTGGCCGGGCTGTTTTCGCCCCTCATTGCGACGCTGGTCGATGATCTCGTGTACGCCAACCTGATCGACCGCGGTTATCTGGTCACCCGCTTTACGCCGGAGTCACTCACCGCTGAGTGGCGCTATGTGTCCACGATCGACTCCCGTGAGTACAGCGAAAAGACGGCTGCCTTCCGGCAGGAGGTGGTGCAGCGCAGTGACCTTCTGCTGGGCTGAGGTCGACAGGGGCGAGCGGGCAGTCCGTTCGCCGTTTCCGGGCGTATAATCGCCCAATACAAGCCGTGCGAGATCAATGATGACACCTGTAGCCCGCTGTTTAGTGCCCTTCCTGTTGTTGCTGGTCGCGGGCTGTGCCCAATACGAAAACCGCCGGGGCGTAGAGGCCGGCTGGACCGACGCCTATATGCACACGCTCCAGCCGGGCGTGACCACGCGGGCCGAGGTAATGGCCGCGCTTGGACCACCGTCCCAGGTCATCGCGCTTGAAGGTGAGTCGATTCTCTATTACCTGTTCGAGCGCTCCGACGGCGAGGGTATCGTGCTGGTGCTGTATAACCGCATGCAGATCGATACGCAGTATGATCGCGCGATCTTTTTCTTCGACGAAAACGGCCTGCTGACTGATGCGGCAAGTCGCATTGCGGCAGCCGACAATGGCTGATGCGCGGCGCGTGTCGCTGCTGGCACTCGCGCTGTTGCTCGGCGGCTGCACGCAGTGGCACTACAACCTCGGCGAGAGCCTCCCCCCCGGGGCCGCGGCGCTGGCCAATACGCCCGTCACGGACCTAAGTACCGGCGATATTCTCTCGAGGCTCGGGCCGCCATTGCGCGTGTCCGCCATACCCGGGGGCTACGTGCTCGGCTGGGAATCCTGGCAGGTGACGGAGAACGTGCTGGGCGTCAGCCTCGGTGCGCTGGGTGTGGATTTCCTGTCCCTCGATGTCGGCCGGGCCAGCACCCGCAATGAAGCCTTGTTGCTGACCTTCAGCGAGCAACACCGCCTGGTGGGTGGCAGCTGGCATGGTCGCGACGACAGCGTGGGCGGCGGGCGTTCGGTACAGCCGCTGGTCGGGCTGCTGCCGGTCGTGGATGTGGACGACATTACCGCGCGGCTGCCCCAGCACGATTGGGGCCGCGGGGCACTGGAGCGGCTGCCCGTTGGCCTGAACCGGGCCCAGCGTCCCGATATGGGGCAGGCCGGTGTCGCACAGCGGGGAACGCCGACCGGCACAGGGCAGCAGACCCTGGAACTGCGCTGAGGACGAATTTGCGTGGCAAGCCACGCGGGGTTTTGTACACTGGATCGGACGGGTGCTCCGGCCCCGTTTACCGGCATCTCGAATTACAATAAGAGAGGACAATACCATGCAGGCTGACACACTCGATAAACTGCTGGCCCACTGGGCTGCGGAAACGCCGGATAGAGTCTGGTTGAAGGACCTGCTGCCAGAGGGGTCCCGGGATGTGACCTGGAAGGAAGCCCACGCCACTGTCAATGCTATGGCCGCCATGCTGGAGCATCACTTCGGCCACGGCGAGCGTATCGGGCTGTTATCGCGCAACTGTGCGCACTGGTTTATGGCGGATCTGGCGATTATCCAGTCCGGCAATGTCACGGTGAGCATGTTCACCACGCTGCCCGCATCCACGGCCCAGTACATTCTGGATTTCACCGAAACCAAAGCGCTGATCGTTGGCGAAACCTCGAACTGGAACGCGGTGAGGGGGGTACTTCCGGCGGGCATCACGCTGATCACACTCCCCGGAGTAGAGCTGGAGGAGCCGCACCTGAGGTGGGAAGATCTGCTGGCGGAATGGCGGGGTCAGCTGCCGAAGTACCGCTGCCAGCCCGATGATGTGATTTCGCTGGTGTTCACATCGGGCACTACCGGCCTGCCCAAGGGCGTCATCCAGACGCACCGCAGTAACCTCGTGCCCATCACGCGCTTCCGGTCTACGTTTGGGACGCGAGACGAGGCCCGCTATTTTTCCTATCTGCCACTGTCCCACATTGCCGAGCGACAGATTGTCGAGTTTTCTTCCCTGACCTGTTGCGGCGAAGTCAGTTTTAACCAGGGTCTGGAGACGCTGGCAGCAGACCTGCAGCGCACGCGGCCGCACATGTTCTTTGGTCCGCCCCGTGTCTGGGAGCAGTTGAAGCAGGCAGTGATCGCCAAGTTCGGCGGCAACGAGGTGCTGGAGCAGGCCTTGAGCCAGGACAGCGCGGGCATTGGGCAGCTGGTGCTGGAGGGTCTTGGCCTTGATCAGGTGGAGTACTGCCTGGTGGCCGCCGCGCCGACGCCGCCGTCGCTGATCGAATGGTGGGAGCGCCTGGGGCTGATTCTGATGGAGGGTTTCGGCCAGACTGAGGCCATGGGAGTGATCGTCAGCGGCCACGATTCACGGCGTGTTGGCTCTATCGGCAAGCCCATTGGGGAGGTTGAGTACCGGATCACCGATGAGGGTGAGCTGGTGGTGCGCGCCGACGGTTGCACGCCGGGTTACTACAAACAACCGGACAAGACGGCGGAGCTGATCCGGGACGGATGGCTGCACACCGGCGACAAGGCCCGGGTTGATGAAGATGGCTTTATTTACCTGACGGGCCGCGTCAAAGAGTATTTCAAAACCATTCAGGGCAAGTTTGTCGCGCCGCCGCCCATTGAAGGCGAATTTGCCAAGAATCCGCACACGGAACAGCACTGCCTGCTCGGTCGCGGCTTTTCCAAGACCGTGATGGTGGCCGTGCTGAATGAGGCGGCCCGCCAGCTGGCGGAGGCGTCACGCGAGCAGGCGGAGGCGGAGATTGCACAGGCAATACACGAGGCGGTGCAGAGCATCAATGAAGCGGTGGAAAAGCACGCGCGTATTGGCGCAGTGATCCTCTCCCGACAGGAGTGGACCATCGACAACGAGGTGCTGACGCCAACGCTGAAAATACGTCGTGAGAAGGTAGAAGAGCGCTACGGTGAGCTTGCCGAGGGCCTCGCGCGCAGCGCAGCTGAAGAGCGCCAAGTGATCCTGCACTGGGCGGACTGAACGTTTCAGCCTCGCGGGCGGCACACAGCTAGCGAGTGGACTGCTGTGCGTCCGCCTCTGGCTCAGTCTGGAACTCATCGTGGCCCTGCGTGTCCGTGGGTAACAGGTCACCCACGGCGTCCTCCGGTCCCCGCGGGTCAAGCCCAAAACCGGTCGGCGCCGCCTCGGTAGCGGCGGCGGAGAAGGGCACCTGGTCTTTCGCGGCGACCACCTGGCCCTTGTCCCGCGTTTGAATGGCAAGGTACACGGTAAACACCGCACACAGCGCACCGAAAGACCAGAAAAGCGCCGTGGCATCGTACAGGCTCATCAACTGCCCGAGCAGAATGGGGGCAGAGGCCGCACCCAGGGCATTCAGCAGCAATACCGATGTACCGATCTCCACAAACTCTTCAGCCGACGAATTGTCAGCCGCCGTTGCGAGAGAAATTGCATAGAGCGGCATGGTCATTGCTCCGAATACAAACACCGCAGCCAGATGCGCGCTGTGCTGTACGGTGAGCGCAACCGCGGCGGAGGCGGCGATCGCCCCCAGACTCAGGAAGACGAGCACGTAACGCCGGTCGATGCGGTCGGACAGCCAGCCGATGGGATACTGGAACAGCGCACCCCCAGCGATGCCCGCGGTGATAAACCAGGTGACATCAGCCATGCTGTCGCCATAGCGCCGGGCAAACACGGCGCCGAGTGCCCAGAAACTGCCCACCACCAACCCGGACAGCAAGGTTCCTGCGAACGCAGCGCGGGAGCGGCGATAGAGCAGATTAAAGCGAATGCGTGTGGATTCGATGGGTGCCGGCGCCAGACGGCTGGTGAGGCCCACCGGGACTATGGCCAGCGCCATGAAGATGGCAGCGAGGATAAATGGCGTCGCGCTGTCGACGGGGCCGACGTTGATCAGTACCTGGCCCAGGGCCATCGCCGCAAGAATGATGAAGGTGTAGATGGCCAGCACCTGGCCCCGCGACTCTGCGCTGGTCTGGTCGTTGAGCCAGCTTTCGATCACTGTGTACAGGCCGCAGATCATGGCGCCGGTGAGGAAGCGGAGCAGCAGCCAGGGCAGCCAGCCATCCAGCGTCTCCAGGGCGAGGATGGCGCTCATCATGATAGCCGTGAGTACCGCGAAGCTGCGGATATGGCCGACTTTGGCGATGATTCGCGGAATCAGCAGGCAGCCGGCGACGAAACCCAAAAAGTAGGCCGATGCACTGACACCGATCAGGAGGTCTGACAGTCCGATGCGGCTGGCGCGCAGCGGCAGCAGCGTCAACTGCATCCCCTGGCCGACCAGCAGCAGCGCTGTCGACAGCAGCAATGAGGTGAGGGTTAGCAGTGTTCTCATGGGAGGCCCGGTGTCGATGCATGGTGCTGTGGTAGAGAGGGCAGGGTACACGCTTTGCCGCAGACGAAAAACCGCAATCCGGGATAAAAAAAAGCCCGGCAGTGCCGGGCGAAAAAAGCCGAATTCCCAGGGGGGATCAGTTCAGGAATTCGGCCCGGGTGCTCGGGTCGGATTTGAACGCGCCACCCAGCGACGTGGTGCGAGTTCTGGAGTTGCTGTCCATCACGCCGCGCGACTTGACGCAGTAATGCACAGCATCGATAGTGACGGCAACGTCGTCAGTATCCAGCAGCGTCTGCAAGGCGACGAGAATCTGTTGGGTCAGGCGTTCCTGCACTTGCGGGCGCTGGGCGAAGAAGCGCACGATGCGGTTGATTTTGGAGAGACCGATCACTTTGTCCTTGGGTATGTAGGCAACGCGGGCGCGGCCGTCGATTGTGACAAAGTGATGCTCGCAGGTGCTGACGACATCAATGTCATCCACCTGCACCATCTCTTCGACCTGCATTTTGTTGGCGATGACGGAAATTTTCGGAAAGCGTGAGTAATCGAGCCCTGAAAAGATTTCATCCACGTACATTTTCGCGATACGGTGTGGGGTCTCAGCCAGGCTGTCGTCATTCAGGTCAAGGCCCAGCGTGCGGGTGATATCGGTAAAGGACTGTACGATGCGGCGATACTTTTCGTCACGCGAGAGCCCGTTTTGTATCATCGGGGTTTCCAGGCCGCGTTCCAACAGAGCATTGCGCACGATGGCTGCCTCTGCTGACATCTTGCTTGGGAAGGGAATGTTTCCAGCCAGTGCAGTTTCCATGTCGCATCTCCAGTACGTTTGGGGTAGTTACGGCGGGCTGTACCGGATGGATTACCGGTCCGTGATCGAAGCCGGAGCGCTGTCGTACATTTTGTGGACAAAACCTGGTCAGAAATCTGGCGCAACGCCAGGAGGAGGGGGACTATGACACACGCACGACCCATCAAGGTGGGGCTGATGGGCTTTGGCCAGATCGGCCGCCAGGTCTACGACCTTGCCGCCCGCGGCACTGATGTCGAGATCGTGGCCATAGCCGACATTGGTGATCCGGCCATCCTGCACTATCTGCTCTGCTCGGAGATGAAGGCGGCAAGCTACCGGCTTGACGGCAATTTTCTCCACAACAGCCGCTTCCGTACCCGCCTGTTACGCACCGATACGCCCGCCGAAATGCCCTGGGACATGTTCGGGGTGGACATCGTGATTGACGCTACCGGCAAGTTCCGCCAGCGTGACGCCATGCTCCAGCACCTACAGGCGGGTGCGCCGCGAGTGCTGTTGCGCACCCTGCCCAGCGATCACATTGATCGCCTCGTCATGCCGGGGATCAACAGCGACAGCATTCAGGCAGCCGATCGTATGATATCCGCAGGCTCGGCCACCACGACGGCGCTGTGCCTCCTGTTGCATGCGTTGTCCGGGGAGTTTGACATCGAGTGCGGCAGCATGACCACGGTCCACGCCTACACCTCCGACCAGGTATTGCAGGACTATGCGGGCAGCGACTTCCGTCGCAGCCGCTCCGCTGCAGAGAACATCATTCCCAACCAGCACGAGGCAGGGGCGTGGCTGGGGCACGTGCTGCCCGCGCTCGCCGGCAAAGTGCTGACCTCCGCCCTGAATGTGCCGATCCATCAGGGCTGCCTGCTTGACGTCAACCTGGTCTTCGCCGACACGGCGGTAACGGCTGACGCCGTCAACGACTGCATGCGTCGCCACGCGGGGGATTACGCGGACATTGTGACCGTCGTGGAGGACCCGGTGGTGTCCTCGGACGTCATTGGCAATCCCCACTCGCTGGTATTCGATGCCTGCGGCACCATCAAGGCCGGCAAGCACACCATCAAGGCCCTGGGCTGGTATGAGACCCTGGGCCACGCAGCACGCCTGCTTGATGTGGCGCGTCTGTATGCGGCACTGGACCACACTGAGGAGGCGGCATGATACGTGTAGCAATCAATGGCTTTGGCCGGATAGGCCGCTCGGTATTCCGCATTCTGGAGAACGACCCCGATATACAGGTCGTGGTAATCAACGACCTGTTTGACCATGCGGCCCTGCGCTATCTGCTGAACTACGACACCGTCATGGGTCCGTTTGGCAAGTCGCTCGCGCTGGAAGGTGACGAGTTGGTCACCCCGGGTGGACGCTGCAAGCTGATCAGCGAGCGCGATCCAGCAGCCCTGCCCTGGGGAGAGATGGGCATCGATGCTGTGGTGGAGGCGACAGGCGCCTTTCGCAAGCGAAGCCAGCTCGAGGGGCATCTGCGGGCGGGCGCGGGTCGGGTGGTGCTCACTGTGCCGGCGTCTGACCCGATCGATTACACAGTGGTATTGGGTGTCAACGATGATGGCTTGCGGCCGGAGCATCGCATTGTCTCCAATGCCAGTTGCACGACGAACTGTCTCGCGCCCATGGCAAGCGTATTGGATAGCGCCTTCGGGATCGAAGAGGGCGTGATCAACACGGTGCATGCCTACACCAACGACCAGCGACTCGCCGATGTGCCGCACTCGGACTGGCGGCGCAGTCGGGCGGCCGCGGAGAACACCATCCCCACCTCAACCGGGGCGGCGAGAGCGGTGGGTGAGGTGCTGCCGCAGCTCAAGGGGCGCCTGCACGGCATCGCCTCGCGGGTACCGGTTCCCGACGGTTCAGTGGTCGATCTGTTCGTCACACTGGCTCGCCCGGTTACGGTGGATGCGGTGCACGAGGCGGTGCGCACGGCCGCCGCCTCCCCAGCCCTGCAAGGTATCCTCGCCTTCAGTGAACGACCGATTGTTTCGACGGATATCATTGGCAATGCCCACTCGTCCATCTACGACGCGGGCTTCACGGCGGTTGTCAACGAGCGCTATCTGCGCGTGCTTAACTGGTATGACAATGAATGGGGCTACTCGGCCCGCGTGTGTGATCTGTTGCGGAGGTTCAGCCAGTGGTAGCCACCCGGGAAGCTGGCAGCGGTGAGCGTTCCGATTACAGTGAGTTGCGCAGCAACGTGAGCTTTCTCGGCCATCTGCTGGGCGACACGATCGCCGCGGCGAACGGCCCCGAGTTTCTGGACCTCGTGGAGAAAATCCGCCGCCTGTCGAAGTCGGCGCGGGCCGGCGGCGAGGATGCCGCTCACGCCGAGCTGCTGGCGGTGCTGCGCGCGCTGGACAACCAGCAGCTGGTGCCGGTAGCGCGGGCATTCAGCCAGTTCCTCAATCTCGCCAATATTGCCGACCAGCACCACACCGTGTCACGGCAGATGGACCCCCTGTTCTCAGCGTCCCGCAACCTCAGCGGCAATTTCGAAGCCCTGCTGGAGGAGGGCGTTCCGGCTGAGTCTATCGTCAACGCCGTCGCGGCCCTGCGCATCGACCTGGTGCTCACCGCTCACCCCACAGAAATCATGCGGCGCACCCTGATCCACAAGCAGACCGAGATCGGTCGCTGCCTGTCACAACTGGAACTGGGCGGCCTCACCCGGCGTGAACAGGAACAGCTGCACACCCGCCTGCGTGAGCTGATTGCCCAGATCTGGTACGGAGATGATTTCCGCACCGAGCGGCCGTCCCCGGTCGATGAGGCGAAGTGGGGCTTCGCTGTGGTCGAGGACTCCCTGTGGCGTGCGGTGCCGGAGTACATGCGCCGGCTTGATGCGGCGCTGCAGGAATGCTGCGGCAGCAGGCTCCCCCTGGAGGCGGCTCCGGTGACGTTTGGTTCCTGGATGGGCAGCGACCGGGACGGCAATCCCAACGTCACCGCCGAAGTGACCTCTGAAGTGCTCTGGCTGAGCCGCTGGCAGGCGATCCAGCTCTACCTGCAGGACGTGACGCGATTGGTGGAGGAGCTGTCCATGACTGTCTGCGTTCCGGCTCTCGCTGAGGCGGCCGATGGTTCCCACGAGCCCTACCGCGCCGTTCTGCGGCGCTTGCGCGAGCGGCTGAAAAGCGACCTGCAGACGATCGAGGCAGCTCTGGCCGGCGCGTCTCCCGACAGTGCGTCACTGTTGACCCGGGAGGATCTGTGGCAGCCGCTCTCCCTCTGTTACCACTCTCTGCAGGCCTGTGGAATGCAGGTGATCGCGGACGGTGCCCTGCTGGATCTGCTGCGCAGAGTACGCTGTTTCGGGGTGCATCTGCTGCGCCACGACATCCGCCAGGACAGTGCACGGCATACGGAAGCGCTCTCCGAGCTGACCACCTGGCTGGGGTTGGGTGACTACGCCGCCTGGGACGAGGATGCGCGCTGCGCTTTTCTGCGCCAGGAGCTCGCCAGCAGGCGCCCGCTGGTGCCGCCCCGCTGGACACCCAGCGAGGCGGTGGCCGAAGTACTGGCCACCTTTGCGGTGGTGGCCCGTCAGCCCCGTGAGGCGCTGGGGGCCTACGTGATCTCCATGGCCCGTCAGGCCTCCGATGTGCTGGCGGTGCACCTGCTGCTGCGCGAGGCCGGCTGCCCCTTCGACCTGCCGGTGGTGCCGCTGTTTGAGACCCTCGATGACCTGTCCCGGGCTCGCGAGGTGGTCACGGCCCTGCTTGCGGATCCCTGGTATCGCGGGCACATCCAGGGGCAGCTGATGGTGATGATTGGCTACTCGGACTCGGCGAAGGATGCCGGTGTACTGGCGGCGGCCTGGGCGCAATACCGGGCGCAGGAAGAGCTGCTGGCGGTGTGCGCCGCCAGTGATGTGCGCCTCACGTTGTTTCACGGCCGCGGCGGTACGATCGGGCGGGGCGGCGCGCCGGCACAGGCGGCACTGCTGTCTCAGCCCCCAGGGTCACTGGAACAGGGCCTGCGGGTGACCGAGCAGGGCGAAATGATTCGCACCAAGCTGGGCTGGACCTCGCTTGCGGTGAAAACCCTGGCGCTCTACACCAGCGCAATCTGTCGCGCCAACCTGCAAACCCCACCGACGCCGCGCCAGGAGTGGCGTGATCTCATGGAGGAATTGGCTGCCGGCTCCTGCACCGAGTATCGGCGGGTGATTCGGGAGGAGCCGGATTTCATTGCCTACTTCCGCTATGCAACGCCTGAGCAGGAACTCGCTGGCCTGCCCCTCGGCTCACGGCCGGCACGGCGGCGCGGCGGCGGTGGTATCGAAAGCCTGCGCGCGATTCCCTGGATTTTTGCCTGGTCCCAGAACCGCCTGATGTTGCCGGCGTGGCTGGGTGCTGGCGCCGCCCTCAGACAGGCGCTGGATGCCGGTCACGCGGGGCGCTTGCGTGAGATGGCGGCTGGCTGGCCCTTTTTTGCCACGCGCCTCTCGATGCTGGAAATGGTCTACGCCAAGGCCGATGCCGGGTTGTCGGCGCACTACGACGCCTGTCTGGTACCGCAGGAACTGCACTGGCTGGGGCAGTCGCTGCGATCCGCCTTGCAGCGTGATGCAGATACGGTTCTGGAAATCAGCGGCGGCGAAACCCTGCTTGCGGATTCGCCCTGGATTCGCGAATCCATTCAGTTGCGCAACATCTACACCGACCCCCTCAATGTGTTGCAGGCGGAATTGCTGCAGCGTCAGCGGCGTGAACCCCAGGGGGTGCTTGAACAGGCGATCATGGTCACCTTCGCCGGTATCGCGGCGGGTATGCGCAATACCGGATAGTGGCCCTCTGCGTGCATGCGCTACGGAAATTTGGCAATCAGTGCTATGGTTCAGGCTGGTTCCCAACAAGAAATGTGAGGCAGTCCATGAATAAGACCAACGTAGTGTCCGCCCTGTACCTTCTGCTTGCGCTGGCGCTCTCGCCTCTGGCCAGGGCCGACAATTACGCCGAGGCACTGGCGTCATTTCGCAGTGCCGGCGAAAGTGCCGCCTACTTTGATGCAGCCTACGGCTACGCCCTGTTTCCGACCATCGGCAAGGGGGGTATTGGTATCGGTGGCGCACACGGCAAGGGGCAGGTCTACCGGCAGGGTGAAATGATCGGTGAAGCGACCATGACCCAGCTCACGGTGGGCTTCCAGCTGGGTGGACAGGCCTTCAGCCAGATCATTTTCTTTGAGAACGCCACGGCTCTGGAGCAGTTCACCAGCGGTAACTTCGAATTCGGTGCACAGGCCACGGCGGTAGCCATTACCGCAGGGGTGTCAGCGGAAGCGAGCACCGGTGGCGGTGTCAGCGCCGGTGTCAGTGGCGGTCGCAATGATGCCTCCACTGCCAGCCTCGGCTATCGCAAGGGTATGGCGGTGTTTACCATTGCCAAAGGCGGTTTGATGTACGAGGCCACGCTGGGTGGGCAGAAGTTCAACTTCACGCCTAACTAGGCGCCCGCACACCTTCACTGGCTTGCGCCAACACTTCCGCTGGTGTGTCGCCCACAAGGATGACATGCCAGCGTCGGGGGCCGTGTGCGCCCATCACCAGCTGCGCTTCCACGTCGGCAGTGCTCGAAGGGCCGGCGATAAACTGGATGCCGCGTGGCCAGCCGCTTGCCGCCGTGTCATGACGTATTCTCGCCCAGGCATCTTCCAGGGTCGCGACAACGTCTTCCCGGTTGATCAAGACCAGGTGATCTTCAGGTAACAGGTTGTTGCGCCCCGGGTTGGCGCGGCCCGTGTAGGTCACGATGGCGCCGGTCTCGGCAACCCCCAACCTGGCATAGCTCAATGCCGCCGAGTCACCGTTTTCAGCCGCTCCGAATCGCGGCAGTACACCACCATCCCGCCAGGGCATCGCCGCCAGCCGCGGGTCATTACCTGCAACGAGTTTATGGGTGCGAAAGCGTCGGTAGAGATAGCGCCCTATGGCCTGCACCGCGGCACCGCGATCCCGAGCCAGTTCCACGGTGCCCTTGTTGGCCAGCACATTGGCCAGGAACGCGGTGTGCACGTCAGCGTGCGTTGTTCGCGCGGGCTCCGCGTGGCCAAGTGCAGCGAGCGCGAGCGCTATCTGCTCGGGCTCCACGGCGGTTTCCTGTTCGCGTAGTCGGGCGAACAGCTCAGCCCTGACGGATTCAGCCACGTTTGCCTCCCCTGTGTCGGCGTGCCGCATACTGACGCATAAAGGTGCCTCCGCCTTCCGGTGCCGGGACGTCGCGCTGGCCGGTCCAGCCGCCCGCAAAGGGCAGGCGGCGAAACGCGCCCCGGCGTTTGCCCAGCAGGCCGAGCACGCTTATAGTCCAGCCGGTGAGACTGCGGTAGAGGCCTGGATGGCGCAGCAACCACGCGTGCAACCGCAGCCCGTTGCGCCAGCGGGCCGGTTTCAACTGCTGCACGCTCTCGTCCTGCCGCAGGTCGCGTAGCAGGTCCGGCAGCGGAATATTCGCCGGACAGACCTCCGCGCAGCGGCCACAGCTGGTGCAGGCGTTGGGCAGATGGTGCGCCTGCTCCAGTGACGTGAGCAGCGGCGTCAACACCGAACCCATCGGGCCGGGATAGACCCAGCCGTAAGCGTGTCCACCGACGCCAATGTAAATGGGACAGTGGTTGAGGCAGGCGCCACAGCGAATGCAGTCAAGCATTTCACTGTAGTCGCTGGCGAGGATATCGCTGCGCCTGTTGTCCAGCAGGATGATATGGGTTTCCAGAGGGCCATCCACATCGTCCTCTCGGCGCGGGCCCGTGTAAAAGCTGGTATAGCAGGTCTGTGGCTGTCCTGTAGCGGAGCGCACCAGCAGGCGCTGCAGTGCCATGGCATCTTCGGCGCGAGGCAGTACGCGCTCGAAGGTTGTGCAGACGATCAACACCGGCGGCAGGTTGGCGCAGAGATCGCCGTTACCCTCGTTGGTGACCAGCATGCTGGTGCCGTGCTCGGCGATCAGTGCGTTGGCCCCGATAATGCCGACGTCTGCAGCGAGAAACTGCTCGCGCAACACTCCCCGCGCTTCTTCAACGACTTCGCTTACCGTCTCGAGGTCGCGGTCTCCCAGCTTGTGTTTGTCGAGGAACAGCTGGCGGATTTCCGCCAGCGATTTGTGCAGTGCCGGTCCGACGATGTGACTGGGCGTCTCGCCCGCCTGCTGGATGATGTACTCACCCAGGTCAGTTTCCAGCACGTCCAGCCCTGCCTTGAGCAGGAGTTCGTTGAGGCCGGTTTCCTCTGTGACCATCGATTTGCCTTTGGCCACGCGTCGGGCGTTGTGCGCCTGGCAGATCGAGAGCACCTTGCTGTTGAGTTGCTCTGCGTTGGCGACAAAGTGCACCTGGTTGCCGTGCTGTACGGCTGCCTCCTCAAACTGCTCCAGATAATGACTGAGATGAGTCATGGTGTGACGCCGCACCCGTTTCATGTGTGCGCGCAGGGCGTCGAAATCGCCATAGGCACTGGCGGCTGCGTCCCGCGCCAGGGGCAGGAACTGACCGATGAGCGAGCGCCGCTGTGCTTTGTCTTCCTCCAACAGGGCAGCACTTGAGGCCTGCAGGAACTCATTGCTGGCGAGCTTCATTCCCGACCCTCTCCGATGCCGGGGCCGCGAGGATCACCGGCGAGCAACTCGGCAACATGCCGGAACTCCAGCTTGAGGCCTCGACGGCGGGCGCGGCCGGAAAGGTGCAGCAGACAGCCCAGATCGCCGGCGGCCACTATAGTCGCCCCGGAAGCGACCGCATTGTCCAGCTTGTCATCGGCCATCTTCGCGGAAATTTCGGGCATGCGCGCGCAGAAGGTGCCGCCAAAACCGCAGCAGACCTGGTTCTGGCTCAGCTCACTCACCTGCACACCACATTGCTCCTGTAGTAGCTGCCGCGGTTGCTGGTGCACACCGAGCTCGCGCAGACCGGCGCAGCTGTCGTGGTAGGTGACGGCACTCTCCAGTGGCTTGTGCCGCGGCGCGGGCAGCCGCGCCACTTCAGTCAGGAAACGCGTCAGCTCCCAGGTTTTTGCGGACAGCGCCAGGGCGCGCTGGTGCCACTCCCCCTCAAACAGCGCCGGGTAGTGGTGGCTGAGCATGCCTGCGCAGGAGCCGGAGGGTACGACGACGTAGTCAAAAGGCTCGAAGGCTTCGATGACGGCACGTGCAACCGGCACCGCCGCATCGACTTCACCGCTGTTGTAGGCAGGTTGGCCACAGCAGGTTTGCTGCTCTGGCACGGTGACGCGGCAGCCCGCGCGTTCCAGCAGTCGTATTGCCGAGAAGCCGACCGATGGGCGCATCAGATCCGCGAGGCAGGTGACCATCAAGGCGACGTCCCGTCTCTGCCGGCTGCGCTTGCGTTTCGGGTGTGGCTTGTCCATTCGGGGCGCGTGCTCCTTGTCGCCTTGGGCGGCGGTCGTTCCGGGCGTTGGCGAACGCCGAGTATAACGAATTTGTGCTTATGGCGCCGCGCGGGATATCGGTTGATCAGGCCAGAAGCATCAGCATGCCCGCCGTCAACAACAGTACCAGAGCGGCGCTGACCGCCAGCGCCAGCGGCTGCCGGGACTCCAGCATCGTGATCAGCACCGCAGTCATGTCACTGCGGCTGCTGCCAGAGAGTAGCGACTCGACCGCTCCCCAGCGCGTAGTATCGAATGCCGGTCGATGGCGGCTGCCGATGTCGACCTGCACCCCCTCGATGCGCAGGAAGCGGGGGTGTCGCTGAATCTGCATGCCGTTGCCCGCATGGTAGACGCCGCGGTGATCAACGAGTACAAGCAGGGGCCCTAGCAGGCCGATGTACCCACGGGTCCGCGCGCGGCGTAGCGTGCCGCGTTGCGCTGCGTCCATGGGTTTCAACCACTCTACCTCGTTGATGCGCGGCCCGAGCAGCGGCGCATGGCGGCCGCGCTCAGCAGCAAATACCCGCTGTCGGCCGTACTGCCAGAGGCCAAAACAGGCCGCCAGTGCGCTGAGCACCAGCAACAGGCCCCGCCCGCTGTGCAGCGCCGTGACTCGCAGCTGCAACGCCCGGCCGCGCTGTGCCGCTCGCTCGGTCAGCGCCTGAGACTGCAGCACCTTACCTGCGGCGCCATCGGCAGCGAATCGCAGCAGCGCGTTGTCGCCGGCGCGCAAAAGCAGCATGCGGTCCCCCCAGGGCACCAGCGTCATCGACGCAGCCGCCGAGGGCGGGAGGACGGGGGGTAGTGCGTTCCACTGGCTGTCGAAGCGGAACACGCCGCGCTGGCCGCTGCCGGCGTTCTCCAGTACCACCCACCAGAAAGAGCCTGCGCGGGCGAAATCCTGAACCCTGTCGAGCTCTGCTGCCAGCGCGGCTTCCGGCAACAGCAGAAGTTCATCCAATTGCTGGGCGAATGCGCTGGGCTCGTAGCGGAACACGCTCAGCGCGGGGCCGGCGGCGCTACTGCTGAGCAGGAGTCCGTCGTGAATACGCAAGGTCGGGTTTGCCGGCAGCGACGCCTTTCCTTCGGCGATGGTATTGCCGACGCCATCGACCCGCCAAAGCCTGCCGCCGACGCTGTCGGCGAGCACCAGGTGACGGCTGTTGGGCACGCGTACCATGGCATCCGCCCGCCAGTGGCCCTGGTCACCGGCAAAGGCCCGACACTGTTTGTCCGCGATCGTGCAGCGATACAGGTTGCCGCCCTCGGTGGTTGCAACCCGAACCAGCAAGCGTTCGCTGTTCAGCCAAAGCAGTTTTTCAACGGGTGCAGTGAGACCCAGTTCCGTGGCACTGATAACACCCAGCTGTGCACCTGACCGGTCATGGTGCAGTAGCAGCCTGGACGTTGCCAGCATCAGCTCACCGGATTCACTGGTGGCTGCGGCCTGCAGAGTGGGCAGCGCCGGCGGCGGTGGCAGCAGTTGTTCCAGGGCGTCCAGTGCAAACAGCAGGCAGAGCGTAAGCAATGCGACGGCGAGTGCGACGTGTGCGCGCCGCGCCGCCTGCCGGGCACGCTCTGCTGCGGGGGCGGGTGCCCGATAGGGCTTGAGTGTATAGGGATTGGGGCCCCAGCGCGCATGGCCGGGTGAGGCCGGGGTCCGTATCGGCCGACGGTGACCCGGCGCGGCCGCGGTGGCAGCGTGCGCCTGAGGGACCGCTTCGAGGTGTGCCTGCAGGCCGAGACCGCGCATCCGCACGAACCACGCGGCCGCTGCCTTCTGCTCAAGGCTGCGCCGCAGAGTGACCGTGTCACCGCTGAAGAAGCGCTCGACACGCGCCGGGTCGCGTATCTGGAAAAGTTGGCCAAAGTGCCTGCGCGCGGTGGCGGGGTCCGTGCCGGGTAGAATTTCCCCCGAGAAGGTGAGGTTAAAGCGCTTCACACCAGTATTGGATCCCAGCGGTTGAGGTCTCTCAGGCAATGTTTGGTCTCCAGCCCTGCTACAGGATTCGGGGTGTGCGGGCTAGGCGATGGCCACCTCTTCGAAGGTGAGTCCGGCGCGTGAGATCAGCCGCTCCAGCAGATGTTCGCCCAGCGCAGAGGCGGGTGTCCAGAAACCGCCCGCACAGGTCAGGGGATCCTCCGCGAGGCTTAGCGCAGACTCGGCGAGCATGCGGGCAGTAGAGCCATAGCCCGGGTCGAGCGTGCCGGCGACGCGAACCCGCAGGTCACAGTTGCTGTCCTGCGGGTGCACACCGTGGAAGAACAGCTCGTAGTGACCGGCTTCGCGCTGTGCCCGATCTGGGCCCTCTCCCGGTTTCGGCAGGAACCGCTGCAGCAGTTTACGGCCGGGCGCGGTCGACAGGCCGAGCATCACGCCACCCATGGCGAGGGTGTTGCGCAGAGCCTGCGCGCGCGAGCTGCAGAGCTGTGCCTCGTCAAAACGGAAATCGTCGCCCCAGGGTTTGCCCAGCAGGTAGTGGCTGCGGCGCACAACGCGCCCATTGATGGCGGCCATGATGAAAGGGCAGGTCCAGCGCTGGAAGTCGGGGTCATAGCGCGCCACCGTCTGGTCGCGCTCATCCGGGCCCGTGGTGCCGGCAGGGCAGAGAGAGTAGGGGTCAGCCAACAGGGCCCGCACGCTTTTGTCCCGGCGCGCTTCGTCAAGCACTGTGAGCATGCTGGCCACGGTGCCGCCACTGGCCGTACCGCGGTTGCGGCCGACGCGGGACTTCACGTGGCATGCAGGCACACCGTGCTGCGCAAGCATCTGGCGTTGCAGGAACCAGGTGCCCATGTCCGAGGGTATCGAGTCGAAGCCGCAACTGTGAACAATGCGTGCCCCACTGGCAGCGGCCGCGGCCTGATAGGTCGGTATGACGCGCGCCATCCACTGAACCTCACCCGTGAGGTCACAGTAGTGTGTGCCGCTTTCGGCGCAGCTGGCCACCAGCGCTGTCCCGTAGCGGGCGTAGGGCCCCACGGTACTGCAGATGACCCGGCTGCGGGCAACCATCGCATTCAGGCTCCGCTCATCACCGCTGTCTGCCACAACCAGCGGGATTTCTGCGCCGCCGGTGCAGTCCAGCAGGGACTGTTGTACGGCTCGCAGTTTCGCCTCGCTGCGACCACCCAGTGCCCAGCGCAGGGTTCCGTCGCCGCCGCAGGTGGTGGCAAGGTATTCCGCCACCAGCTGTCCCGTAAAACCCGTCGCTCCCCAGAGAATGATGTCGAACTCGCGTTGCGCGTTTGTCATGGGGTCATGTCCTGTGTAGGCCTCAGTGAATGCCGTGCATCATTTTTCTCAGCAGCGGTGCCAGCAGAAACTGCACCACCGCCACGCCGATGCCAACGTAGAACAGCGTGGTAAACAGCTCCGTGTAAGCCGCCAGCGCCGTTGCCACGTCACCCACACCCGCCTGCAGGTCCAGAGCGGCGAGTTTCGAAAGCTGTGCTGCTACGTGTTGTGAGTAAGCGGTGGCGAGGAACCAGGCGCCCATCATGACACCTACAACG
The DNA here is from genome assembly GCF_041395985.1 of Haliea sp. Lineage (NCBI taxonomy): Bacteria > Pseudomonadati > Pseudomonadota > Gammaproteobacteria > Cellvibrionales > Halieaceae > Haliea > Haliea sp. The sequence goes on along the minus strand of NZ_JAWKZJ010000002.1, from coordinate 453,431 downwards.
CCGGGCACCGACAGTTTGGTCACTGCCGACAGGCCGACCGGCGACAGGCAGAGCTCGCCGGCAGTGTGCAGCAGATAGGCCAGCACCATCCAGTAACCGATGACCAGGCCGGCCTCATTCGGGGAGGCAGCGCCTACCACCAGGGCACCAAATCCGAGGCCGGCGAACCCGACGCCGAGGCCGAACTTCACCGGCGTAGAGGGTTCAATGCCGCGCCGTCCCATCACAGTCCACAGCCAGGCGAAAACCGGCGCCAGCATGAAAATAAAGAACGAATTGAAAAAGCCGAACTGGGAAGCGGTGAAGTTGATGCCGAAGACAGTGCGATCCATGACACGGTCGGCGTACAGCGTCATCGAGGCGGCGCTTTGCTCGAACAGTGACCAGAACACGACGCTGCAGATGGTCAGCGCAACCAGTACCAGCATGCGGCTGCGCTCTACGGGTTGGCAGCGATACGCGATAAACCAGGCCAGGCCCAGCAGCACAATGACCGCGAGCACGTTGAGTAACACACCCACCGCGCCGTGGAACTGCAGCATCTGCCAGGCCGCAACGACGCCGCTGCCCGCGCCCAGGTAGATGGCCCACTCCTTGTTCACGCCGGGCAGAACACGTTCCTGGAGACGTTCAGGCACCGGTGGTTCGGCATAACCCCGCAGGTGTTTCTGACCGTGCAGGAAAGTCACCAGACCGAACAGCATACCGATACCGGCGACGCCGAATCCGTAGCCCCAGCCATAGGTTACGCCCAGATAACCACACACGAGCGTCGCCGTGAGTGCGCCGAGGTTGATGCCCATGTAAAAAATGGTAAAACCGGCGTCCCGGCGCGGATCATCAATGGCGTAGAGGCGGCCGACAAGGGTCGAAATGTTCGGCTTGAGGAAACCCACACCGACCACAATCAGGGCCAGGGAAAAGTAAAAGACCTGCAGCGCCCGGTCGTCGCGAACGACCGTTTCACCCACCAGCCGTGCCTGTTCGCCCTCAAAGGCCATACCTAGATGGCCGAGCACCAGTAACAGGCCTCCGAAGACCACCGATTTGCGCATGCCCAGGTAGCGGTCGGCCAGCAGCCCGCCGATCACTGGCATGGCATAGACCAGCGCCGCATAGCCCCCAAGTACTTCAAGGCCGTTGGCATCCGAGAACAGATGATACTTGGTGAGGTAGAGCAGCAGGAGATATTTCATGCCGTAGAACGAGAAGCGCTCCCACAGCTCGGTGGCGAAACAGACGTACAGCCCGCGGGGGTGCCCGAAAAAGGCGGTGTCATCTGCGGAGGTGGGCGTCACTGTTATTGTCATTCCACGGGTTCCTGCTGGCGAGAGGCATTGGCTTGCGTGTGTGACAGGAGAATACCACTCCTGTTGGTGGTTTGCGCAGCCCCTCGAGCGCAGTCGGTGGTGCCGATGCGACTACCTTAGTGCATGCTCTGCGCAAAGCGACTATGCTTTCCGCTTTCTGTGTCAATTCCCGGAGCTTTCATGACATCACCACTCGCTTCCGTGGCCGCCGTGTGTGGCTTGAGCGCCTGTCTTGCCTGGTCGTACAGCGCTGCAGCGCTCACCGTCGATGAGCAGGTTCAGAAGGACCTGCACTTCCATATCGCTGAGCTGGCACAGGATGCCTATGCCGGGCGAGAGCCCGGTACACCCGGCGAGGAGATGACCATCGACTGGCTGGTCGAGCACTTTGCCGCGCTCGGGGCAATGCCGGGCAACGGTGACAGCTGGCTGCAGGAGGTCGCCATCACGGCAGTGACCACAGATCCTGCAGCGGTACTGGCGATACGCGGTGACGATTTCAACGCCGACTGGTCCTATGGCGAGCAGATGATGGTGGCCACGCAGCAGCAGGTGGCCACCACCGGTATCGAAAACTCCGAGCTGGTGTTTGTTGGCTACGGTATCAATGCGCCAGAGCGTGGCTGGAACGATTACGCCGATATTGATGTGCGGGGAAAAACGGTGGTCATACTGATCAATGACCCGGGCTTCGCAACCCAGGACCCGACCCTGTTCAACGGCAATGCCATGACCTACTACGGCCGCTGGGACTATAAATACGCAGAGGCGGCGCGGCAGGGCGCTGCGGCCGCCCTGATCGTGCATGAAACCGATGCCGCCGCCTACCCCTGGGAGGTGGTGCGCAACAGCTGGTCGGGCGCCAAGATCGGCCTTACCGCGGAAAATCGTCACCGCGACAAGCTGGCAGTGGAGGGCTGGATTCCCCTGGAGCAGGCGCAGGCATTGTTCGCCGCGGCGGGTCGCGACTATGTGCAAGACAAGGCTGCTGCAGCCAGGGTTGGCTTCCGGGCGCTGCCCTTGCCCGCGTTGACCGCCTCGGTCACGCTGAACAATACCCTCGCCGATCGCATGTCCCATAATGTTGCGGCATTGATTCCGGGTTCCAGCCACCCCGACGAGGTGATTATCTACACCGCGCACTGGGATCATCTGGGTGTGCGGCCCGCCGATGACGGTGACAATATCTACAACGGCGCCAGTGACAACGCGTCGGGTGTGGCGGGGCTGCTCGCGCTGGCGCGGCAGTTCCGCCAGGAGGGGGCCCGGCCCGAGCGCTCCCTGCTGTTCCTCGCGGTGACGGCAGAAGAGTCGGGACTCCTGGGTTCAAAGTATTACGCGCAGAATCCCCTGTTCCCACCTGAGAAAACCGTTGCCAACTTCAATATGGACAACATCGCCGCCGGGAATCTCGGGCGTACCCGTGATGTGGCGGTGGTGGGGTATGGCAACAGCGAGTTGGAGGATTACCTGCTACGCGCCGCCCAGCGACAGGGTCGGGTTGTGGTGCAGGAGCCCTATCCGGAAAAGGGTTCCTACTACCGCTCCGATCATTTCTCACTCGCGCAGGTGGGTATTCCGGCACTCTATCTCACCAATGCCACAGACAGCGTCGAGCACGGCAAGGCCTGGGGCGATGCCCGTTTGCGCGATTACGTTGCCAATCACTACCACAAGCCTTCCGACGAGTATGACCCCGCCTGGGATCTGAGCGGTGCCGCCCAGGAAGTCCTGCTGCTGCTGGAGATGGGTCGGGAACTGGCCTCCAACCGCGATTTCCCCGAGTGGCGCGATGGGGTGGAGTTCAAGGCGGCGCGCGAGGCCTCGCTGGCGGAGTAGGTCAGTGTCCGCCGCCGGCTTGCCACAGCAGGTCGGGTTTCGGCGTTTCTGCGGTGCTGGGCGGTAGCAGCGGGTAGCTGACTCGGGGCGGTTCGCCGCTCAGCGACTCCAGGAAGGCCGTTATCTGACGGATCTCCTGCGCGTTCAGCTCCGCCCCCAGTTGCGAGCGACCCATGATCGCCACGGCTTCCTCCAGGCTCCAGACCGCGCCGGAGTGAAAGTAGGGGGCGGTCAGCGCAACGTTGCGCAGCGGTGCCGCGCGGAAGACATATTCATCCGATGCGGTGCGGGTGACGGCGAAGCGCCCCTTGTCGCCCACCGGCAGAATGTCGGCGCCGGGTTTCGCAATGAGACCGAAGGGGAAATAGTGCTGTCCGCCGAAGTTCACCCCGGTGTGGCAGGCAGCACAGCCCTTGTCCATAAACAGCGCCAGGCCGTTTTTCTGCTCATCGCTCAGTGCCGCATCGTCGCCCAGCAGGTACTGGTCGAACGCCGAGCCGGGCGTGGTCAGCGTGGTTTCGAAGGCCTCGATGGCCAGCGCCATGTTCTCGAAGCTGACCGGGTCCGGTTCGCCGGGAAAGGCCGTGCGGAAGCGATCAACGTAGGCCGGCATGCTGTTCAGCGTGGCGGTGACTCGCTCGGGTGTGCTGCTCATCTCGACGCTCGCCTGCACCGGGCCCTTGGCCTGTTCTGCAAGGTCGGCAGCGCGGCCGTCCCAGAACTGGGCGGCGTTGAAGACCGCATTGAATACGGTGGGCGAGTTACGTGGCCCACGCTGCCAGCCATGCCCAATGGATGTGGGTAGATAGTCGTGGCCGCCGAACCCCACATTGTGGCAGGTGTTGCAGCTGATCAGGTGACTCGCTGAAAGTCTCGGCTCGAAGAACAGCATCTTGCCCAATTCAGCCTGATCTTCGTTCACCGACCGGGTGGCCGGGTCCCCGGCTACGGGAATCGGATTGAACAGATCATTGGCGCGATCGCGCAGGGGTTCCGCACCGGCACAGGGAATCAGCATGAGCGCGGCGAGCAGGAGTCCAGTCGCAGGGACTGCCCGGTAGGTGGATACAGGCGGCATGGTCGTTCCTCACTGTGTTCTGTATGAGAACCATAGTGGGGGCACCTGCGGGCGCGGGCAAGTGTATCGCCACCCGAGCTTGATGCAGATCAAATCAGCGGCGCGTGATCGTAAATGGAGACCACGACTGACTCACGGGCATCAGTTCCAGTGCGTTGACATTGAGGTGCGGCGGGAGTGATGCCAGCCAGAACACAGTCTCGGCAATGTCCTCCGGTTGTATCGGGTCGGCGCCCGCGTACAACGCGTCATAGGCAGCCTGGTCGCCGCCGGTGCGCACCAGTGTGAATTCGCTCTCCGAGAGCCCCGGTGCCAGGCAGCTGACGCGCACGCCGCTGCCCTGCAGGTCGCTGCGCAACGCCAGTGAGAACTGTTCCACGAAGGCCTTGCTGCCGCAATACACATTGCCACCGGGGTAGGGCCAGTGACCGGCGACAGAGCCGATATTGATGATGCTGGTGCCTCTGCCGCGTGCTACCAGTCGTGGCAGCAGGGCATGAGTTACCGTAGTCAGCCCCTTGATGTTGGTGTCGATCATCCGGTGCCACTGCTCCAGATCGCAGTCCTGGGCCGGCGCAGTGCCCAACGCAAGCCCCGCATTGTTGACCAGGACATGCACATCGCTGAAGGGCTCGGGCAGCGCCGCCACCGCCGCCTGCACCGCAGGGGTCTCCCGAACATCGAGGCACACGCTGTGCACGGCACACCGCGTTTCGAGTTCAGCCTGCAGTGCGTCCAGGCGCTCTAGACGGCGGCCGCAGAGAACAAGGTTCCAGCCTGCCTCGGCGAAGCGACGCGCACAGGCGCGGCCAAAGCCGGAGGTGGCGCCGGTGATGAAAGCGGTGTTGGACATACGTTAAACCTGCTCCTGAAGGAGGCCGCCTCAGGCGGCGACGGCACGCGCCTGGACGCGGGCTGGCGTGTGGTTGCGGATGACGGTGCAGATCGTCTGCGGGTCGTTCAGCCGTTTGATATCGGCAAACAGTGCCGCCGCCTGCGGGTAATAGTGACGAAGGTAACCCAGCCATTGCTTGACCGGCCCCGCAGCGTGCCGTTCCGCGCACTCCAGGCGCTTCTGCTGAGCGAAGCCCTGCAGCAGTTCGGCGATATCCAGCCAGTCCAGTGCCGGGGTGTCGACGCCATTGGCGGCGGCACGCACCAGACGAGGCAGATCGGGTCGACAGAGCACGCCCCGACCCAGCATGAGGTCCTCGCAGCGGCTCGCCGCGCGCGCGCGATGGCTGTCGTCCGGGCTCCAGATTTCGCCGTTGGCGATGACCGGGAAATCCACCAGTTCAACCGCCCGTGCAATCTCGTCCCACCAGGCGGGCGGTTTGTAACCATCGCTGCGGGTGCGCGCGTGAATGGCGAGTTCGTCCACCCCCGCATCGGCCAGCGCGCGAACATTATCGAGAAACGGCGACCGGTCTTCGAAGCCCAGCCGAATCTTGGCCGTGACCGGGATGTTGGCGGGTACCGCCCGGCGCACGGCCGCTGCAATGGAGCCCACGCGCAGCGGTTCCCGCAGTAGCACGGCGCCGCCGTCAGAGCGGTTGACGGTTTTTGCCGGGCAGCCGAAGTTGATGTCGATACCCGGAGCGCCGAGTTCCGCGGCCCGTACCGCGTTGTCTGCCATCGGCTGCGCCTGTCCACCCAGCAACTGCAGGAAAACCGGTACTCCTGCCGGAGTCCTGCCGCCCTGGCGCAGTTCCGGGCAGAGGCGATGGAAGACCCGGGGCGGCAGCAGGCGGTCGCTGACCCGCACGAATTCAGTGACGCAGCGGTCAAGTCCACCGATTTGCGTCAGCAGGGCGCGCATGCCGGCGTCGATAACGCCTTCCATGGGGGCGAGAATCAGTCGCACATCAAGTCTCCGGTTAACGGGGTAGTATAGCGCTGCCGCCACCGACGGTTAAGCCCGTTCGTGGTGTCGACCCGGCGTATTGCACGTTGGCGCCTCACCGGCAAGATGATTTATGATGCGACCGTCATTGAACGCTGGAAGCGAGTGTGCGCGAAGACGAGCTTTTTATGCAGGGTGTGGAGTTGATGCTGTTCGGTGTCAGCGCCGTGGTGATTTTTCTCTCCTTGCTGGTTGTGGTCATCGGGCTCGCATCGCGCGTGATTCTACGTTTTTTTCCGCAACCCGCACCGTCAGTGCCCGACCGGCAGGGCCAAACTGTGTCCGGCCCGGTGGCGTCTGACGCACAGCCACTGGATGCAGAGCGGATTGCGGTCATCACTGCCGCTGTGCATCAACACCGCCAACGCCGCCGCACCGGCTGAGGCTTTCCCAGGAGAGACACCGCATGGCTGAGAATAAACGCCCTTTGGGCATCACCGACGTGGTTCTGCGCGATGGCAACCAGTCACTGCTGGCGACGCGGGTACGCCTGGAGGACATGTTGCCGGTCGCAGCGGAGATGGACACCGTCGGTTTCTGGTCTGTGGAAACCTGGGGTGGGGCGACGTTCGATGCCTGTATCCGTTACCTGGGAGAGGATCCCTGGGAGCGCATTCGCGAATTCAAAAAAGCCATGCCCAACACGCGCCAGCAAATGCTGCTGCGTGGCCAGAACATTCTCGGCTACAGGCACTACGCCGATGACGTCGTGGAGCGCTTCGTGGAGCGGGCCGCCGTCAACGGTGTGGATGTGTTCCGCGTGTTCGACGCCATGAATGACATGCGCAACATCGAGGTGGCGCTGAAGGCGGTCAAGGCTGTCGAACGCCATGCCCAGGGCACCATTTCCTACACGCTGAGCCCTGTGCACACGCTGGAGGCCTGGGTCGACCAGGGCAAGCGCATCGAGGATATGGGCGCCGACTCCATTGCCATCAAGGACATGGCGGGGCTGTTGCGCCCCTACACCGGCTACGAACTGGTGCGCCGGCTCAAGCAAAGCTGCGCGATACCCATTCACATGCAGTGTCACGCCACCACCGGGCTGTCGACTGCGACCATATTGAAATGCGTGGAGGCGGGCATCGACAACGTGGATACCTCGATCTCGTCGATGTCGATGACCTACGGGCACTCGCCCACCGAGTCGGTTGTCGCGATACTGCAGGGTACCGAGCGGGATACCGGCCTCGACCTGGAAAAGCTGGCGGACATCGCCAACTACTTTCGCGGCGTGCGCAAGAAGTACGCCGCTTTTGAGGGGTCGCTGCGCGGCGTGGATGCGCGCATTCTCGTGGCCCAGGTTCCGGGTGGCATGCTGACCAACATGGAAAACCAGCTGCGGGAACAGGGCGCGCTGGATCGCATGGACGAAGTGCTGGAGGAGATACCCAAAGTGCGCGAGGACCTGGGCTTCATTCCGCTGGTCACGCCCACCTCGCAGATTGTGGGCACCCAGGCCGTGCTCAATGTCCTCACCGGCGAGCGCTACAAGTCCATATCGCGCGAAACGGCCGGTGTGCTCAAGGGCGAATACGGCGCCACCCCGGCAGCGGTCAACGCTGCACTGCAGCAGCGGGTTCTTGAGGGCAAGGAGGTGATCACCTGCCGTCCTGCGGATCTGCTGGAGCCGGAACTGGATGCATTGTCTGCCGAGTTGCGCGCCCTGGCGGAGGAGAAGGGCATCACCCTCGCGAGCGGCGAGCAGGCCGTTGACGACGTTCTGACCTATGCCCTGTTTCCCCAGATTGGCCTGCGCTTCCTCGAACACCGCGGCGATCCTGCGGCCTTCGAACCCGCGCCGGGCACAGCGCCCCCGGCGCAGGGGGAAGAGCCGTCACCCAGGGAGAAGGGAAAAGAGCCATCAGCCTCTGGTGCCGCTGCGGCAGACGCGGGCGTGTACACGGTGCGTGTCAATGGGCAATCCTACGTGGTAGAAGTCAGTGCCGGTGGCGAGCTGGAGCGTGTGCGTGAATCAGCGACGCCGGCATCCGCCGGCCGGCCTGCGGCCGAACCAGCCGCCGCGTCAGGCAGCGCCCCGGTGCCGGCGCCGTTGGCCGGTAACATCTTCAAGGTGAGTGTGCAGGTGGGTGACCGGGTCACCGCGGGTCAGGTCATCGTGCTGCTGGAGGCCATGAAGATGGAGACCGAAGTGCGTGCACCGCAGGACGGCACGGTCGCGAGTGTTGACGTCAAGGCCGGCGATGTCGTTGCGGTTGGCGACACACTGATCACCCTGGCCTGACGCCGATGGAGAACCTGTTGCGTCTGTGGGACTCCACCGGACTGGCTCATTTCCAGGTGGGTCAGGTGGTGATGATAGGCATTGGCTTGCTCTTGCTGTTCCTGGCCATTCGCAAGCAGTTCGAGCCGCTGTTGCTGGTACCGATCGGCTTTGGCGGTGTGCTCGCCAATATCCCCGGCGCCGGCCTCGCGTATTCCGCGGCGGAAAATGCGCTGCACAGCACGGACCCGGTTGTGCTCGCGGAGATGGCGCGGCTGTTGGGGCAATCGGCAGCCGTCGACGCAGAATCACTGCTGCGCGCGCTTGGTCTCGCCGCGCCTGCGCTGCAACTCGCAGCCCAGAGCGCGGCAGAAGCTGCGGGTTTCAGTGATGGCATGTTGTACACATTTTACCGCGTGGCGATTGCCAGTGGCGTAGCGCCCCTGGTGATTTTCATGGGGGTGGGTGCGATGACCGATTTCGGTCCGCTGCTGGCCAATCCACGCACGCTCTTTCTGGGCGCTGCCGCGCAATTCGGTATTTTCGCGACCGTGCTCGGGGCCGTCGGCCTGAGTACCCTGGGAGTGATGGATTTCACGCTTGCGGACGCCGCCGCCATCGGCATTATCGGCGGCGCTGATGGTCCCACGGCGATCTACGTCGCCAGCCTGCTGGCACCGGATCTGCTCGGACCGATCGCTGTGGCAGCCTATTCCTACATGGCACTGGTACCCCTGATCCAGCCGCCGATCATGCGCGCGCTCACCACCCAGGCGGAGCGCGAAATCGTCATGACACAGCTGCGCCAGGTATCACAGCGGGAGAAAATCGTGTTTCCCCTCATGCTGCTCATTCTGGTTGCGCTTCTGCTGCCGGCGGCGGCGCCGCTGCTCGGCATGTTCTGTTTCGGCAACCTGATGAAAGAGTGTGGTGTGGTGAAGCGCCTGAGCGATGCTGCGCAGAACGCGCTGATCAACATCACGACCATCTTCCTCGGTCTGTCGGTGGGGTCCAAACTGGTCGCTGACAAGTTTCTGGATATCGAGACCCTGGGCATCATGTTGCTCGGCGTGCTCGCGTTCGCCATTGGTACGGCCTCCGGCGTGCTGATCGCGAAGCTGATGAACCGGTTTGGCAGTCATCCCCTCAATCCGCTGATCGGTTCCGCCGGCGTTTCTGCGGTGCCGATGGCGGCCCGGGTCAGCAACCGCCTGGGTCTGGAGGCCAACCCCAGCAACTATCTGCTGATGCATGCGATGGGTCCCAACGTCGCCGGTGTCATCGGCTCGGCCGTGGCGGCGGGCGTGATGATCAGCCTGGTTGGCGGCTAGGCTGTGTCGGCTGGCCTGCCGTTGCCACGGCGGCAGCCCGAGAATTGGTGCGCGCAGGATTAATTTTGTACACTGCGCGCTTGTGAACTGGTGAGTCTGAGAGCGCATGAACCCCAATTACCTTGATTTTGAACAGCCCATCGCCGAGCTTGAGGTCAAGATTGAAGAACTGCAGCTCGTGGGCACCGATGCCGATATCAACATCAGCGAAGAGATTCGCACCCTGCGCGAAAAAAGCGCCAAGCTCACCGAGAAGATCTACGCCAATCTGAGCCCCTGGGATATCGTCAAGGTGGCGCGCCACCCCCGACGCCCGTACACGCTGGATTACATCTCACGCCTGTTTACTGACTTCGACGAACTGCACGGTGATCGTCATTTCGGCGACGATCGCGCCATTGTTGGCGGTACTGCGCGTCTTAACGGTCGCCCGGTCATGGTGATCGGGCAGGAAAAGGGCCGCACGGTCAAAGACAAGGTGCTGCGCAACTTCGGCATGCCCAAGCCCGAGGGGTACCGCAAGGCGCTGCGTCTCATGACCATGGCTGAGCGCTTCAAATTGCCGGTGATCACGCTGATCGACACGCCGGGAGCCTATCCGGGAATCGACTCCGAGGAACGCGGCATCAGTGAAGCGATAGCGCAGAACCTCGCTGTGATGTCGCGGCTTGCCACGCCGATCATCTGTGTGGTGATCGGCGAAGGGAGTTCTGGCGGTGCGCTGGGGATCGGCGTCGGCGATCACCTGGCGATGCTGCAGTATGCGACCTATTTCGTGATCTCTCCCGAGGGTTGTGCCAACATCATCTGGAAAAGCACCGCCAATGCGCCCGAGGCGGCGGCTGCGATGGGTGTCACCTCCAAGGTCCTGCAGGATCTGGGTATTGTCGACGCGACCATTCCTGAGCCTATGGGTGGCGCGCACCGCAATGTCGACCTGATGGCGGAGCGCATACAGGCTCACCTCATCAAGGAACTGGATCGCCTCGAGCAGTCCCCGCTGGAGGATATGCTTGAACGCCGCTACCAACGCCTGATGTCCTACGGCAACTGAGTGCGCTGCAGCCCGGTGTTGTGGCCGCGCCCCTGACCCCGCCTGACGACGACCCACTGGGCGCAGCACTGGCAGCCTGGCGAAGCGCCCGCCGCTGGCTGGTGGCTTTCAGCGGCGGGCTGGATTCCACGGTGTTGCTGCATGCGCTGTGTTCCCGACGCGTCCATGCGTCAACACCGCCGATTATCGCGGTGCATATCAATCACCAGCTCCATGCGGATGCAGGGCGCTGGCAGTCCTGTGCAGAAGCGCTTTGTGCCTCGCTGGGCGTACCACTGGAGGTCCGCACCGTCAGGGTCCGGCGAACCGGGGGCGGTCTCGAGGCCGCGGCCCGCGAGGCACGCTATGCCGCCCTGGAGTCGCTGGTCGGGGAGGGCGATGTCATGTTTTTTGCTCACCACCAGGACGACCAGGTGGAAACGGTCTTGCTGCGCTGGCTGCGCGGCGCCGGTTTGCGTGGACTGCAGGGCATGCCGGCGCAGCGTCCATTGGGCCGAGGACAGTTGGCCAGACCGCTGCTCGAGCAGCCGCGTGGTGCGCTGGAGGCTTATGCCGCAGAGCACGCCCTGAACTGGATTGAAGATCCATCCAATACCGATACCTCGCTGGACCGCAACTACCTGCGGCACGAGATCCTGCCCGCCATCGCACGCCGCTGGCCTGCCTATCGCGGCAGTATCGCGCGTTCGGCGCGACAGTTGGGGGCAGCGGAAAGCGTGCTGGACGGTCTGTTACCGGCGCCACGTCGGCTGGTCAGCGTACTCGGTGATCCCGGGATCGATGTACAGGAGCTGCTGGCACTGCCGGACGCGACCGCCAGCATGGCGCTGCGCGGCTGGCTGGGCGGTCTGGGCTTGCCGCTGCCCCCCGCCGCCAGCCTGGCCGAGTTTCTGCGCCAGCTGCGCGCGGGAGCCGGTGGCCCGCTACTTGCCTGGCAGGAACACAGGCTGTGTCGTTTCGGATCTGGCGTATTTCTGCTGCCCGCTGCCGGAGAGCGCAGTCCGGCGGGTGCACAGCTGATGCCCGGTGGGACACTGACACTGGCGGGGGGCGGGGAGTTGCGGCTGATCCAGGCGGGTGGGCAGTCGGGCTTTCGGCTGGCGCCAGGCGCCGCGCTGACCCTGCAGTGGCGTCGGGGCGGCGAGCGCTGCCGGCTGCCTGGCCGTGCCGGCAACCGCCGCGTGAAGACCCTGCTGCAGGATGCCGGCATCCCCCCGTGGTGGCGCGAGCAGGTCCCGTTGCTCTTCCTTGGGGATGCGCTCGTGGCCGTGGCGGATCTCTGGCTGTGCGACGGCCCCTGGTTTGCCCCCGAGGGTGGAGAGGGCGCCTGGCGGGTCTGCTGGACACGAAATACAGCGGCTGGCGCGATTGAGCTCTGAGGGCCTTTCTGGTAACCTGATTTCCCATCTTTTTGCTGGTCTTGCGGGCCCCGGACGCTGTGTTTTGCCTCCGCCTGCCGGCCCCGTGATGCCCTTGTTCACAGCGTACAGATAGGCTTTGCATGACGCGTTATGTCTTCGTCACCGGTGGTGTGGTTTCTTCCTTGGGCAAGGGGATTGCAGCCGCATCCCTCGCGGCGGTGCTCGAGGCGCGCGGCATCAAGGTCACCCTGCTGAAGCTCGACCCCTATATCAACGTCGACCCAGGCACCATGAGCCCGTTCCAGCACGGCGAGGTGTTCGTGACCGAAGACGGCGCCGAGACCGACCTGGATCTGGGCCACTACGAGCGCTTTACCCGCGCCACCATGAAACGCACCAACAACTTCACCACGGGGCGCGTTTACAACACGGTGTTGAAAAAGGAGCGACGGGGCGATTACCTGGGCGGTACCGTGCAGGTGATTCCGCATATCACCGACGAAATCAAACGGCGTGTCATCCTCGGTGCCGGTGATGCCGATGTCGCCATCGTCGAAATCGGCGGCACAGTCGGTGACATCGAAAGCCTGCCCTTTCTGGAGGCCGCGCGGCAGCTGCGGGTAGAGGTCGGTTCCAGCCGGGCGTTGCTGATGCACCTGACGCTGGTGCCCTACATCGCGACCGCCGGGGAAATCAAAACCAAGCCTACCCAGCACTCCGTCAAGGAGCTCCGCTCGATCGGCCTGCAGCCGGATATCCTGCTGTGCCGCTGCTCCGTGCCCATTGAGGAGAGTGCCTGCAAGAAGATATCCCTGTTTACCAATGTGGAAGAGCGGGCGGTGATTCCGCTGCTCGATGCCGACTCCATCTATCGCATTCCCGGCATGTTGCACGCCTATGGGCTCGACGAATTCGTGGTAGAGCGTTTCAACCTGGATTGCCCGCCGGCGGATCTCGCCGAATGGGACGATGTGCTGCGCCGTGAGTTCAGCGACACCTGCGGTACGGTGCGCATCGCCATGGTCGGCAAATATATGGATCTGCTGGACGCCTACAAGTCGCTCAACGAGGCGCTGAAGCACGCGGGCCTGCAAACCCTGGCGGAAGTGAAGATCGACTACATCGATGCCGAGGATATCGAACGCGACGGCACGTCAGTGCTCGCCGGCGCTGACGCCATACTGGTGCCCGGCGGTTTTGGCGACCGCGGCGTGGAAGGGAAAATCACTGCGGTACGCTATGCGCGTGAGAACAAGGTACCGTTCCTGGGCATCTGTCTGGGGATGCACGTGGCACTGATTGAGTACGCGCGCAATGTGATCGGCCTTGAGGGCGCCAACTCCACGGAGATGCAGGCCTCAACCCCGCATCCGATCGTCGCGCTGATCACCGAGTGGCAGAATGCGGACGGCTCTACCCAGCAGCGCGATGCCAGCTCTGACCTCGGTGGCACCATGCGCCTCGGCGCCCAGACCTGCTACCTTGAACCGGGTTCCCAGGTGCGTGCAATTTACGGCCAGGACACGGTGCTGGAGCGCCATCGTCACCGCTATGAAATCAACAACAATTACGTGGAGCAGCTGACCGCTGCGGGCGTTCGAATTGGTGGCTGGTCGGCAGACAAGGCGCTGGTGGAGATGATTGAACTGCCCGATCACCCCTGGTTTATTGCCTGCCAGTTCCACCCGGAATTCACGTCTCGCCCGCGGGGCGGACACCCGCTGTTCACCAGCTACATTGAGGCCGCGCTGGCTCATGCCAGGGGTTGATCAGGCAGCGGGGCGCAGGCCGTGAGCGCGCGCGTGGAGCAACTCGGCGGCATCGCCATTGGTAATCGGGAACCCTTTGTCCTACTGGGTGGCGTGAATGTGCTGGAAAGCCGCGACTTCGCCCTGCGGGTGGCGGAGCACTATGTGGCGGTGTGCGAACGCCTTTCCATTCCCCTGGTATTCAAGGCTTCCTACGATAAGGCCAACCGCTCCTCCATCCATTCCTTTCGCGGTCCAGGGCTTGACGAGGGCCTGGCAATACTGGCGGCGGTAAAGGCGGAGTTCGGCGTTCCGCTGATTACCGATGTGCATGCACCGGAGCAGGCCGCGGCCGCCGCAGAAGTGTGTGACATTATCCAGCTGCCGGCCTTCCTCGCCCGCCAGACTGATCTGGTCGCGGCGATGGCGGCCACCGGTGCGATGATCAATATCAAGAAGCCCCAGTTCCTCAGCCCGACCCAAATGGCGAACGTGGTTGAAAAGTTCGTGGAGTGTGGCAATGAGCGACTGCTGATCTGTGAGCGCGGCAGCAACTTCGGCTACGACAACCTGGTGGTGGACATGCTCGGCTTCGGGGTCATGAAGCGTGTCTGCGGCGACCGCCCGTTGATTTTCGACGTGACCCATGCGCTGCAGTGCCGGGATCCCGCGGGTGCCGCCTCAGGTGGGCGCCGGTCGCAGGTGTTGGAGCTGGCGCGCGCAGGCATGGCGCTCGGGCTGGCGGGCCTTTTCCTGGAAGCGCACCCGGACCCCGCGCGGGCGCTGTGCGACGGCCCCAGTGCGCTGGCACTGCACCAACTGGAACCCTTTCTTGAGCAGGTGCAGGCCGTGGACAAGCTGGTCAAGCAACTGCCGAACCTCATTATTGATTGAACTTTGCCTTCTGGAGTTGACGCAATGAGCAAGATTGCCAATGTACAGGCCTTTGAGGTCATGGATTCCCGGGGCAACCCGACGGTCATGGCTGAGGTCACCCTGGACAGCGGTGAGGTCGGGTCTGCCTGTGCACCGTCCGGTGCATCCACCGGCTCGCGCGAGGCGCTTGAGCTGCGCGATGGCGACAAGCAACGCTATCTGGGGAAGGGTGTGCTCACGGCAGTTGGTCACGTCAACAGCGACATCCGTGCACTGCTGCTGGGCATGGACCCCGGTCGCCAGCGCGATGTCGACGCCGCGATGATTGATGCCGATGGCACCGAGAACAAGGCCCGCTTTGGTGCCAATGCGATTCTCGCCGTTTCACTGGCGACGGCCAAAGCGGCGGCGCAGGCACGCAAGCTGCCACTCTACCAGCATATCGCAGAGCTCAACGGTACCGAGCGTTTGAGCATGCCGGTGCCGATGATGAATATTCTCAACGGGGGAGAGCACGCGGACAACAACGTCGACATCCAGGAGTTCATGGTGCAGCCGGTCGCGGCCCCGACCTTTGCCGAGGCTTTGCGCGCCGGCGCCGAGATCTTCCACGCGCTGAAAAAAGTGCTGTCCGAGCGTGGGCTGAGTACGGCGGTGGGTGACGAGGGTGGCTTTGCTCCCAATCTGCCATCCAATGAAGCGGCGCTGGACGTGATTGCGGAAGCGGTCGCTAACGCGGGTTACCGGCTTGGCAGCGATATCACCCTGGCACTGGACTGCGCCGCATCGGAGTTTTACCGCGATGGGGTGTACGATCTCGCCGGCGAGGGCAAGCGCTTCAGCAGCGCCGAGTTCACGGATTACCTCGCCAATCTAGCATCCGCGCATCCTATCGTCTCCATTGAAGACGGTCTCGACGAGTCTGACTGGGATGGCTGGAAGATGCTGACCGACAAGATTGGCGATCGTGTACAGCTGGTGGGTGATGACCTGTTCGTGACCAACACGCGCATTCTGAAGCGTGGTATCGACACCGGCGTGGCCAATTCCATCCTGATCAAGTTCAACCAGATCGGCAGCCTGTCGGAAACCCTGGATGCGATCGCGATGGCACGCAAGGCCGGCTACACCGCTGTTATCTCGCACCGTTCCGGGGAAACCGAGGATACGACCATTGCCGATCTGGCCGTTGCTACTGCGTCGGGGCAGATCAAAACGGGCTCCCTGTGTCGCTCGGACCGG
This sequence comes from Haliea sp., assembly GCF_041395985.1. Classification (NCBI taxonomy): domain Bacteria; kingdom Pseudomonadati; phylum Pseudomonadota; class Gammaproteobacteria; order Cellvibrionales; family Halieaceae; genus Haliea; species Haliea sp. The sequence continues at coordinate 437,465 of NZ_JAWKZJ010000002.1, read as the reverse complement.
GTCGCCAAGTACAACCGCTTGCTGCGCATCGAGGCGGAACTGGGCGCCCGCGCCGCCTACCGCGGGCTTGCCGAAATCGCCGGTCGGCGCGGGTAACATGAAGTACCTGCTGGCCGGTATGCTGTTATTGCTGGTCGCGCTGCAGTACAGGTTGTGGTTCGCCGAGGGCAGTCTCGCTGAACGGCACCGTCTGCAGCAGCAGGTGCAGCGCGAAGAGGCCGTCAATAGCGAGTTGCGCGCGCGTAACGCGGTACTCGAGCGCGAGGTACTGGATCTGCAATCGGGCAATGATGGCCTGGAACAGCGCGCTCGTGAGCAGCTGGGGCTGGTGCGCGAAGGCGAGGTGTTTTATCAGGTGGTCCCTGAGGCTGCAGCAGAGCAGGGGCAAGCACAGGCGCCGCGCTCTGAGCCAGGGGAGTGAGCGAGGTGGCTCGGTGTTGGGGGGTGATCCCTGCGGCGGGAAGCGGCTCGCGCATGGGCCTGTCCGAACCCAAGCAGCATCGGCTGCTGGGTGGCAAGACCCTGCTGGAGCACAGCCTTGACGCCCTGTTACGGCTCCCGGGCATGCTGGGCGTTGTCATTGCCCTTGCGGCTGATGACCCCAGAGCGTCGGACTTTCGCGACAGGGATGAGCGCGTACACGTCGTAGCCGGTGGGGTGCAGCGCGCCGATTCCGTGCTGGCCGCGTTGCACTTTTTGCAAAAAATTGCATATGAAGATGACTGGGTGCTGGTGCACGATGCGGCGCGTCCCTGCCTGAGCCCGGCAGACGGGGAGCGTCTGGTGTCCGAGGTGCTGGCGCACGGCGGCGGTGGGCTTCTGGCGGAACCGCTGGTCGACACGCTGAAGCGCGTGGGTGCCGATGGCCTGGTGCAGGCCACCGTCGATCGCCGCGGCCTCTGGCGTGCCCAGACACCCCAGATGTTCCCGCTGCTGCCGCTGCAGCAGGCGCTGTTGGCGGCCCTGGCGGCCGGCGTTGCTGTGACCGATGAAGCCTCCGCCATGGAGTGGGGGGGGCACCCGGTACGGGTGGTGTCCGGGTCGCCACGCAACTTCAAGGTGACGGTCCCCGGCGATCTTGAACTGGCGGCTTTTTACCTGGGTATCGCCGACGGAGGGCGGGAGTGAGCGCAATGCGAATCGGACACGGCTTTGATGTGCATCGTTTCGGCCCCGGCAGTGGTGTGGTGCTGGGCGGTGTCAGCATCCCCCATACCCAGGGCCTTGTGGCGCACTCGGACGGCGACGTACTGATCCACGCACTCTGTGATGCCTTGCTCGGTGCGGTGGGTGCTGGAGATATCGGCCGGCACTTCCCGGACAGCGACCCGGCGTTTGCCGCGATCGACAGCCGTATCTTGCTGCGCCGCGTGGTTGAACAGGTGTTTGCCCAGGGCTGGCAATTGGTCAACGCAGACACCACGCTGGTCGCGGAGGCGCCGCGCATGGCGGCCCACATACCCGCGATGCAGGTGAACCTGGCCGCCGACCTGCGCGTGGCTGTGGGGCAGGTCAACGTCAAGGCCACCACGACCGAAAAACTGGGCTTTACCGGCCGTGGCGAAGGGATAGCGGCGCACGCGGTGGTGCTGCTGCAGGGTATTGCTCACGCATGAATCCCGAACTCGGTCGCGTTGGGCCCATCGCTGACGCGACGGCGATCATACGCAGTGTGCCCGAGGACTTCCGGGTGTCCGAGCAGTTGGGCTTCGTTCCTGATGGGCAGGGCGAGCACGTGTTCCTCTATATCGAGAAGCGGGGACTGAATACCGCGGATCTGGTGCAGCGTGTGTCATCCCTGGCGGGCATCCATCCCCGAGATATTGGCTTCAGTGGTCTGAAGGACCGGAACGCGGTCACCCGCCAGTGGCTCAGCGTGCGCATGGCCGGCAAGCCTGAGCCCGACTGGCAGCGCCTCCAGGTGACCGACGAGGTCACTGTACTGGAGTGCCAGCGTCATTCGCGCAAGCTCAAGCGCGGCGTGCATCGGAGCAACGCGTTTGCACTGCGCCTGCGGGATGTGCAGGGGGATATGGAGGGCGTGGTGTCAGCGCTGGAGCGTATTCGCGACCGTGGCGTCCCCAACTACTTTGGCGAGCAGCGTTTCGGGCGTGACGGCGGGACGCTGTTACAGGCCCAGGCGTGGATGCTGCGCGGCGCGCGCAAGTTGAGCCACAGCAAGCGTGGCCTGTTTCTGTCGGCATTGCGCAGCGACCTGTTCAACCGCCTGTTGGCGCAGCGGGTACAAGACGGCACCTGGGAGCGCCTGCAGCAGGGCGACGTCTGCCAGCTGCAGGGCAGTCGCAGCCTGTTCCCCTGTACCGAACTGGATGCCGCGTTGCAGCAGCGCGCCGCGGCGGGCGATGTCCATCCCGGGCTGCCACTCTGGGGCGGCGGCGAGAGCCTGCAGAGCCCCGCGCTGGTCGCGGCGCAGAAGGCCCTGCTGGCGCCCCAGGCGGGTGTCTGCGAGTTTCTGGAGCAGGCGGGTTTAAGCCTGGCATATCGCCCTGCGCGACTTCTGCCGGATGACTTTTCGTGGCGCTTTTGTGATGATGGGTCGTTGCTGTTGACGTTTCATTTACCGCCGGGCAGCTATGCGACCGCCTTGCTGGCGGAAATACTGAATTACAGGGAAGGGTACAGGGAGCGTGAGGGGCGCAGTGAATAACGTCGATCTCAATGGCATCGGGATGACCTCGCAGCGCACGCGTGAGCGTCTTGTGCGGCGTCTTGCCGAGCAGGGCATTCAGGATGAGCGCGTGCTCGACGTCATGCGCCGCACGCCCCGGCACCTGTTTCTCGATGAGGCGATGGCGCACCGCGCGTATGAGGACACGGCCCTGCCGATCGGGTTCCAGCAGACGCTTTCCCAGCCCTACATCGTGGCGCGCATGACTGAGCTGCTGCTGGAACAGGGCCTCCGCAGTCGCGTGCTGGAAATTGGCACGGGGTCGGGATACCAGACCGCGGTACTGGCACAGTTGGTCGATGAGGTGTGGAGTGTGGAGCGCATCAAGCCGCTGCTGGACAAGGCACGTGCCCGGTTACGCCAGCTGAAATTGCGCAACGTGCGCTTCAGTCACGCTGATGGTGGACTGGGTTGGGAAGAGGCGGCGCCATTTGATGGCATCCTCAGTACCGCGGCCCCGGAAAGCATCCCCGAGGATCTCCTCTTGCAACTGGCGCCCGGCGGTTGTCTGGTCATTCCGGTGGGCGCATCGCTGCAGAACCTGCAGGTTATCACCCGGACCAGTGAGGGCTACGAGACGCGACTGGTAGAAGCGGTACGCTTTGTCCCTCTGCGTTCGGGTACGGTGAAATGAGCCCATGACGCCACTGGGTGTGTTTCTTCGCGGGGTCCTGATGGGCGCAGCGGATATTGTGCCCGGTGTGTCGGGTGGCACCATGGCATTCATCACTGGCATCTACGATCGCCTGCTGGCGAGTATCCGCGCCTTTGATCTACCGCTCCTGCGCCTGCTGCATCGCGGTGACCTGCGGCGCGCCTGGGTGCATGTTGACGGCGCGTTTCTGCTCACGCTGGTCGCGGGCATAGCCACCAGCATCCTGTCTCTGGCCCGGGTCATCGCCTGGTTGCTGGAGGCATACCCGGTGCCGCTCTGGGCGTTTTTCTTCGGCCTGATACTGGCCTCGGCACTGGTGCTGCTGCGGCAGGTACCGCATTGGAGCACGGCCCGCGTGTTGTGCCTGATCATTGGGCTCGGCGTGGCGGCGGCGATCGCGCTGAGTCCTGTAGTGGCGCTTCCCCCGGGACTCCCCGCAGTGTTCATTACCGGGTTTATCGCCATCTGCGCGATGATACTCCCGGGCATATCCGGCAGTTTCATTCTCATCCTCCTGGGCATGTACTCGACCGTCCTGCATGCCGTGAAGAACCTTGAGCTGGCCGTTATGCTGGTGTTTGCGCTGGGTGCCGGCCTGGGCCTGATGTGCTTTTCCCGCGTGCTGCACTGGCTGTTGCGGCGCTACCACGCGGCGACCATGGCGCTGTTGACCGGTTTCCTGTTCGGGTCACTGCTCGTGGTATGGCCCTGGAAACATCCGCTGGACTGGGTGCTCGGCAGCGATGGTGTGCCGCGCCCCGCGCAGCAGGTGCCGGTACTACCCTGGCAGTTTGCCGACGACCCCTGGCTGCTAACCTGCCTGATTCTGATGGTGTTTGGCTTTGCGCTGGTGTGGGTGATTGAGAGGCGCTGGGGTGGGTCGTAGGCAAATGCCCCCGCTGCTGGGACTGATCGCGCTGTTGCTGCTGGCGGGCTGCGGTAGCGGTGGACGTGCGCCCATTGAAGATCGACAATCCCCAGCCGCCGTGGGTGGAGTGGCGTCTGAACGCTACGTTGTGCGGCGGGGAGATACCCTCTACGCGATCGCTTTCCGCTTCGGTATGGATTATCGCAGCGTCGCCGCCGCCAACGGGATTGCTGCACCCTACACGATCTACCCCGGGCAGAACCTGATTATCCGGCCCGGTCGCGATGTGGTCGCGAGTCAGCGCAGCTCCCAGCCATCGCCGGGCAGTCCCCGCCCCGTCCCGACCCAGGCCACAGCGACGCCGGCGGTGGTTCCCGGGCCTGTCAGCCCGCCAGCGGCGCCGCCACCGGGCAGCGTAGCGGGCGCGCCGCGCAGCGAAAAGCCGGCGCCACCGCTGGCCGCGGCCAGCACGCCACCGGCACCGCGCCTGACGCCGGTCAGCGCCTGGCGCTGGCCCTCCCAGGGCCCGGTGACACGCAGGTATTCCGCCACTGTGCACAAGGGCATCGATATTGGCGGACGCCGGGGTGACCCGGTGGTGGCCGTGGCTGCGGGTGATGTGGTGTACGCGGGTACCGGTATCGTGGGTTTTGGTGAGTTGCTGATTATCAAGCACGACGATGTTTACCTCAGCGCCTACGGGCACAACGACCGCTTGCTGGTCGCCGAAGGCGCACGTGTGGCCGCGGGCCAGCAGATTGCCGAGAAGGGCAGCACCGGCACCGACGTCGTGAAGTTGCATTTCGAGATCCGTAAAGAGGGTAAACCCATCGACCCCCTGCAACTTTTGCCCAGGCGTTAGGTGTCTTGTGGCGTCAGGTGTCTTGTAATGAATTGTAAGCATGGGGTAACCTGATCAACCGGCGACAGAAAGCTCCCTTACGCGGGTGAGATTGAGGTGTGGCATGGAAGTCGAGATAACAAAAACAGGCCAGAGAGCCGCGACCCACGCAGTGCGCGAAACCGAAGAACCGGTCTACGCAGAATGCGCCGACGCGGCTGAGCTCGAAGGGCTGGACGCGGAGGAGGCAGCGGTCGACGATGATGAGGAACTCGCCTTCGACCGCGCCAAGGCGGCTCGTTCCGGCGAAAAGTCGCTGGATGCGACCCAGTTGTATCTCAACGAGATCGGATTTTCCCCGCTGCTGACCGCCGACGAGGAAAAACACTTCGCGCGTTTGGCGTTGCAGGGTGACGAGGCAGCGCGTCGCAGGATGATCGAGAGCAACCTGCGGCTGGTGGTGAAGATTTCTCGCCGTTACCTCAATCGAGGCCTCACGCTGCTCGACCTGATTGAAGAGGGCAACCTGGGACTGATTCGGGCCGTGGAGAAGTTTGACCCCGAGCGGGGCTTCCGTTTTTCCACCTATGCGACCTGGTGGATTCGCCAGACGATTGAACGCGGCATCATGAACCAGACCCGGACCATTCGTCTGCCCATCCACGTGGTCAAGGAACTCAATGTGTACCTGCGCGCCGCGCGGGAACTCACCCAGAAACTCGACCATGAGCCCACCGCGGAAGAAATCGCGGAGATGCTTGATCGCCCAACCGGCGAAGTCAAACGCATGCTGGGGCTCAACGAGCGGGTAACCTCCATTGATGTGCCGATCAGTTCAGACTCTGATCGCGCTATGCTGGAAACCATTGCAGACAGCAACGACAGCGACCCCTCGCACCTGTTGCAGGAGGATGACATTCGCAACAGCATCAGCCAGTGGCTGGATCAGCTCTCCGAGAAGCAGCGTGAAGTGGTTGCACGGCGTTTCGGCCTGCGCGGGCACGAAAGCAGCACGCTGGAAGAGGTAGGGCGGGAGATAGGCCTGACACGTGAACGGGTCAGGCAGATTCAGGTCGAGGCGCTGCGCCGCTTACGCCAGATCATGGAGACACAGGGCCTGACCGGCGACGCGATTTTCCGCTGAGGCCTCAGCGCTCCAGCAGTGCCAGTTTGTTGGGCTTGTTGGCCCACTCTTCGGCGTCCGGAAGGGCGTCTTTCATCTCTGTGATGTTGGGCCACACTTCGGCCAGCTCGGCATTGAGCTCAAGGAATACCGCCTGATCCTCAGGCAGTTCGTCTTCGGAATAAATGGCGTCTACCGGGCACTCGGGCTCGCAGAGCGCGCAATCGATGCACTCGTCCGGGTGAATAACCAGAAAATTGGGCCCCTCGTAAAAGCAGTCAACTGGACACACTTCCACGCAGTCTGTGTGTTTGCACTTGATACACTGTTCGCCAACAACAAAAGTCATGCCAGTTTTGCCTCATTTGCAGGGGCGCCTCTGCCCCGTGGGCGCCCGTTTCGGGTCGGAAGTTTAACCGCTGCGCCCGGAGTTTTAAAGGGTTCGCGCCGCGCTGTTTTCCCGCGGGCAGGGCGGCCACCAGCGGGCTTGCCCTAGCCCAGGGTCTCACGGAGGCGGTAGAGCAGCTCCAGTGCTTCCCGGGGGGTCAGGGCATCCGGGTCCGTGTTTTCCAGAAGGGAGACCGCAGGGTGTGGTTCAGTGCTGGCGAACAGCTCAGCCTGGGTGGGTGCCGGCAACGGGTCGCCGCGCCCGGGGGCGCGCTCCAGCGCCTGCAGCTTCTCGCGGGCGGCGCGCAGCACCGTATCCGGTATGCCCGCCAGCTTTGCCACCTGCAGGCCAAAGCTGCGGTTTGCCGGCCCTTCCTGGATGTTATGCAGAAACACCACATGGTCCTCGTGCTCGGTGGCGTCCAGATGCACGTTGGCCATGGTCGGGCACTGTTCCGGCAGGGCGGTGAGCTCGAAATAATGTGTGGCGAAAAGCGTGAAGGCCCGCACGGTGCGGGCCAGCTGGACGGCAGCCGCCCAGGCGAGACTGAGGCCATCGAAGGTGCTTGTGCCGCGGCCCACTTCATCCATCAACACCAGGCTGCGCTCGGTCGCGTTGTGCAGAATGTTGGCGGTCTCGGTCATCTCCACCATAAAGGTCGAGCGCCCGCTGGCGAGGTCATCCGAGGAGCCGATACGGGTGAAGATCCGGTCCATGGGCGATAGTCGTACACGGTCTGCCGGCACGAAGCTGCCAACATGTGCGAGCAGGGCGATCAGGGCGTTCTGGCGCATGTAGGTCGATTTGCCGCCCATATTGGGGCCGGTGATCAGCAGCATGCGCCGCTGATCGTTGAGCAGTGTGTCATTGGCGATAAAGGGGTCTTCCAGCACCTGTTCCACCACCAGGTGGCGGCCAGCCTCCACTTCAAAAACCTGTTCCTGCGTGAACTCTGGCTGGCACAGGCGCAGCCGTTCGGCGCGTTCTGCCAGTGTGCCAAGCACGTCCAGCTCGGCGACGGCAGATGCGGTGTCCTGCAGCGCCGCCAGCTGTTCGTTCAGTGTTTCAATCAGGGCCTCGTAGAGCATTTTTTCCCGCGCCAGCGCGCGACTGCGAGCCGAGAGCGCCTTGTCCTCGAAGGCCTTGAGTTCCGGTGTGATAAAGCGTTCCGCATTCTTCAGCGTCTGGCGACGCTGGTAGGTGTCTGGCGCGCGGGCCGACTGCGCGCGACTGATTTCGATAAAATAACCGTGGACGCGGTTGTAGCCCACTTTCAAGGTGCTGATGCCGGTCGCCGCACGCTCCCGCGCTTCAATCTCCAGCAGATAGTCGCCTGCGTTGCTGCTGATGCGGCGCAGCTCGTCGAGTTCGGCATCGTAGCCGGTGGCGATCACACCGCCCTCACGAATGACCACCGGTGGATTCTCGCACACAGCGCGTTCCAGCAGCTGGCAGAGCTGCGGGTATTCCGCCGCCTGCACGGAGAGCGCGTCGAGACGATCCGCGCGACAGGGGGCGAGCGCCTCACGCAGGGTGGGCAGTGCGGCCAGCGAACTGCGCAGGCGGGTCAGGTCCCGCGGTCGCGCGGAACGCAGCGCGACGCGGCTCAGAATACGCTCCATATCGCCTATGGGTTTCAGCGCGGTGCGCAGCGCTTCGAAGCGGTAGTCATCGCAAAGCGCGCACACCGCTTCCTGACGTTGACTGAGCACCGCCGTGTCGGTCAACGGGCGATGTAGCCAACGGCGCAGCAGGCGGCTGCCCATGGCGGTGACGCAGTGGTCCATCACGGAAAACAGCGTGTGCGTTTCGCCGCCGGCGAGGTTGCGGTCAATTTCCAGGTTGCGTCGCGTGGCCGCATCCATAATCACGCTTTCGGCACGATTTTCATGCGCGATGCTGCGGATATGGGGCAGATTACTGCGCTGGGTATCCTTGACGTATTGCAGCAGACAACCTGCGGCCCCGAGTGCCAGCCCCAGGCTCTCACAGCCGAACCCCTGCAGGTCGTGGGTCTGGAACTGCAGGTTCAGGGCACGACGCGCACTATCCTGGTCGAACTCCCAGGCCGGCTGTGCCCGCGCGCCACGTCGTGCGCTGAGCAGGGGCAGGCCAAGCGTGTCCTGGAACAGTACCTCCGCCGGATTCAATCGCTGCAGTTCACTGGCGAGTGCCTCATCACCCTCGACTTCGAGGACGCGGAAACGGCCGCTGGCGAGGTCCAGCCAGGCCAGGCCGAAGCGGCCCCGGTGCTCCGCCACGGCGAGCAACAGGTTGTCGCTGCGCTCCTCCAGCAGAGCCTCGTCACTCAGGGTGCCGGGGGTCACGACCCGCACGACCTGGCGTTCCACCGGGCCCTTGCTGGTCGCCGGGTCACCGATCTGCTCACAGATGGCCACCGAAACGCCGCTTTTGACCAGCCGCGCGAGATAGCCTTCGGCCGCATGGTAGGGCACGCCCGCCATGGGGATGGGCTCGCCGGCGGATTTGCCCCGCGCGGTCAGGGTAATGTCGAGGAGCTCCGCAGCACGCCTGGCGTCGTCGAAGAACAGTTCATAAAAGTCGCCCATGCGATAGAACACCAGGTCACGTGGATGCTGCGCCTTGATTTTCAGGTACTGCTGCATCATGGGGGTGTGCACGGTTGCGGATTCGCTGGTCATTGTGTGCGGGGTGCCTGTTCCTTGGATCGATGGGTTAACGCAGTGGCGGGCATGCAGGCCGCAGTGGCCGCCCCTTCAATGCACCACGGAGCGTGGCCGCTGACGTGTGGAGCCATCCTCGGAGAAGAGGTAATCGAGCCGCAGGCATTCCTCCGCCAGCTGCAGCATGGCCTGCATGGTCATGGCAACGAAGTGATTGAACTGGCTCTCGGTAATGCCGGCATTGCCGGGGAAAATGGCGGCGGCTACCAGCTGCGGCGTCGCGTCGTCCACCACGTCGAGGAACAGCTTCAGCACCGGGTACTCCATGTTCAACCGCCCCAGGTCGGCGGACAGGGCAAGCAGGGCCATGGGGCGGATTTCCAGCTCTGTGGTGAACAGCAGGCCAAAGCTCTCGGGAATCAGGCGGCTGTCCAGCACCCCCTCCTGTGACCTGATTTCGCTGATGTGCAGGTTGTCGCAGTGCTCGCACAGGTAATTCTGTACGGCGCTGGCGTTCAGCCAGCGTTCCAGCAGGGCGCGGTCGGGTGTGACGGGGGTGGACATGGGACAACCAGTGGCAATTGGGGAAGCCCGATTTTACGTCATGCCCGGACTATCCTCCACCGGCTTCTGTGCTATAACGCTGCCATGGGCACCGATATCCACACCGTGCAGTTTTCCACGGCCGACTACCAGCGCTTCAGCCAGCGGCTCGAGGCGAACCTGCAGCGTCTCGAGGCACTGCTGGCGGTGCCCGGCTTCGGCGAGGGTCCGGCGTCACTGGGCGCTGAACTGGAGCTGTACGTGGTGGATGGTGCGGGCAGGCCCGCACACCTCAACGAAGAGCTGCAAGCCGCGGCGGGCGACGAGCAGCTGACGCTGGAACTCAATCGCTATAACCTCGAGTACAACCTGAGCCCGGTCGCAGTGGCGGACAGCCCTTTTCTCTCACTGGAGGAGGAAATCTGCCGCAAGCTGGGAACGCTGCGCCAGCTGGCGGCACAGCGGGATGCGCTGGTGGTGCCCATCGGCATTCTGCCCACGCTGCAGCGCGATGACTTCGGGCCCGCCTGCATGACGCCAAAACGGCGCTTTGCGGCGCTGGTGGAGCAACTGATTGCCCGCCGTGGGCGCCACTTCACCATCAATATCAACGGGCAGCATCCGCTGCAGCTGGCCATGGACGATATCACCCTGGAGGGCGCCAATACCTCGTTCCAGGTTCACTACCGGGTGGCGCCGGAGCGCTTTGCGGATGTGTTCAACGCGATCCAGGCGGTCACCCCGCTGGCGCTGGCGGTGGCGGGCAATTCCCCCACCCTGTTCGGCCACAGCCTGTGGCAGGAGACGCGTATCCCGCTGTTCAAGCAGTCCATCGACACGCGTCTACCCGACCGCTACGCCTGGAAAGAGCCTGCCCGGGTGAACTTTGGCCAAGGCTGGGTGCGCCGCGATGCGCTGGAGCTGTTTGCCGAGGCGGTGCGTCTCTACCAGCCCCTGTTGCCGGTTTGTGCCGAGGAGGCGGGTGATCCTGCCAGTCTGGAACTGCGTGAGTTACAGCTGCATCAAAGCACGGTGTGGCTGTGGAATCGCCCGGTCTACGACGCCGCCGCGGGCGGTCACCTGCGCGTCGAGATGCGCGCACTGCCGGCGGGGCCCACCGCTGCGGACATGGTAGCCAACGCGGCATTCCTCATCGGTATGGCGGAGGGCCTGCAGCCGGGCCTGCAGCGTTGGCTCCCGGCGTTACCGTTTTCAATTGCTGAACATAACTTTTACCGTGCGGTGCAGGAGGGCCTGGCAGCCCGGCTGGTCTGGCCGCGTCCGCAGCAGACGGTATGCGAGGAGCAATCCGCAGCCAGTCTGGTCGCGGACATGCTGCCGGTGGCACGCCGTGGGCTGGATGCCATCGGTATCGCCGGCACAGAGTCCGACCGCTATCTGGGGATCATCGAGCGGCGGCTGGCCACGGGGCAGACCGGGGCGCGCTGGCAGCTGGCGCATCTCGGGCAGCCGGAGTCCAGAACACGCCCGGATCTAACGCAGTTGAGCGCCATGCTCGAGGCTTACCGCTTGCGCAGCGAGACCAATGAACCGGTAGCGGAGTGGCCGCAGTGAGGCGGGTGCGCTTCCTGCGGAATCCGCTGGCGACGGAAATCGGCGACACCGTAGAGGAGTTTCTGCAGATCCTCGGTGGCCCCGCGAGTGTCTTTCTGGACGGGCGGGATACCCGTCGCACGCGGGCGCTGGTCACGCTCCTGCATGGTAACGAGCCGTCCGGCCTGATGGCCCTGTTCCGCTGGATCAAGTCGGGTCGCCAGCCTGCCGTCAACTGCGTGTGCATCATCGGTTCCGTCGAGGCGGCACTGCGGCCGCCGTTGTTCAGCCATCGCATGCTGCCCGGCGTGCGCGACCTGAACCGCTGCTTCAAGCCGCCCTTTGAGGGTGCCGAGGGCCTCCTCGCAGAGGAAATCCTGCAGATCCTGCGCGTGCACCACCCGGAGGCGGTTATCGACCTGCACAACACCTCCGGCAGTGGGCCGGCCTTTGGGGTCTGCACACACCTCGACCGTGAGCATGACGCGCTGGTCTCACTGTTTACCGAACGCATGATCGTGACCCGGTTGAACCTCGGTGCCTTGATGGAAATCAGCGAACACAGTTACCCCACGGTCACGGTTGAAGTGGGGGGGCGGCTTGACGAGCGCGCCCACGAGCTGGCCTGGGAGGGCCTTTGTCGCTACTTTGACCGTGATCGCGTGCTGGCGGGGGATGAGCCGGTCTGGGCGCTGGAGGTCCTGCAGGATCCGGTGCGCCTGCATCTCAATCCCGGCGTGACACTGGCCTACGGCGAGGTGCCGGACAGCACGGCCGACGTCACCCTGCGGCAGGATATGGAGCATTTCAATTTCGCCACGGTAGGTCCGGATGAACCGCTGGGCTGGATACGCGGAGACCTGCGTAGCCTGTTCTGGGCACAGGACGCGGGGGGGCGCTGTGTGCTTTCCAGTCTGCTGCGCTGCGTCGGAGGGCGCCTTTACCCGGCGACCGCAACAACACTGTTCATGATCACCACGAATGTCGTCATCGCCCGCAGTGATTGCCTGTTCTACGCGGTCCCGCAGGCCCGCGTGTCACCGTGAACCCCACCGACCTGTCGCCCAGGCAGGCATATCCCTGATCGCCGGGCAGATTTGGTGGTTCAGGGGGCTTGCAATTCGCGGCCAATGCACTGAGTATATATACAGTACTCGGGTCCGGGAATCTGGCACCCTCAACCTCCGCCGCACAGGCCATCAAAGACAGGAGCCGTCGATTATGGACGCCAACAAGCAGAAAGCACTGGACGCAGCCCTCAGCCAGATCGAACGCCAGTTCGGCAAGGGCACGGTGATGCGCATGGGCGACAACGAACGCGTGGCCATGCCCGCGATCTCGACCGGTTCACTCGGTCTGGATATTGCGCTCGGCATCGGTGGCCTGCCCAAGGGGCGTATCTGCGAGATCTACGGCCCCGAGTCTTCGGGCAAGACGACACTCACACTGCAGGTGATCGCCGAGTCGCAGAAAGCCGGGGGCACCGCGGCGTTTATTGATGCCGAGCATGCGCTTGATCCCAGCTACGCGGAAAAACTCGGCGTCTGCGTAGACGACCTTATCCTGTCACAGCCAGATACCGGTGAACAGGCACTCGAGGTCGCCGAGATGCTGGTGCGGTCCGGCGCGGTGGACGTGCTGGTCATCGACTCAGTTGCCGCGTTGACGCCGAAGGCGGAAATCGAAGGTGAAATGGGGGATTCCCACGTTGGTCTGCAGGCGCGGTTGCTGAGTCAGGCCATGCGCAAGCTCACCGGAGCCATCAAGCACAGCAACTGTCTGGTGATCTTTATCAACCAGATTCGTATGAAGATCGGCGTGATGTTCGGCAACCCGGAAACGACGACGGGCGGTAACGCGCTGAAGTTCTATTCATCGGTGCGTCTGGACATCCGCCGCATCGGTGCGGTGAAGGAGGGCGACGAGGTGGTCGGCAACGAAACCCGCGTCAAAGTGGTGAAGAACAAGGTGTCCCCACCCTTCAAACAGGCCGAATTCCAGATTATGTACGGCAAGGGCATCTATCACATGGGTGAAGTCATCGACTGGGGTGTGAAGCTCAATCTGATCGACAAATCCGGTGCCTGGTACGCCTACAAAGGAGACAAGATCGGGCAGGGCAAGGCCAATGCGGCGCGCTTCCTGGAGGAGAACCTGCCCATCGCGGAGGAAATAGAAGCCGAAATCCGTCGTCAGACCATGGTCGCCGCAGCGCCCCCGGCAAAAAAGGTTGCGCCGGCTGCTGAAGCCGATCTGCCGGACGACGAGTAAGGCAAAACCCGGGTGCCGCGCACCCGGGGTTGTTTTCCAGGTGCCGGGCTCCACTCACCCCCACTCTCGCGTGCCCGGCACCTCTTTTATGACTCATCGCATTGCGGATGGCTCGCGGTATCATGGCGTCCATGTCTGATCAAACTACCCATCCTGACACGCAGGACCCGGCGACTCGGGTGGAGGCCACGGCCTCAGTGGGTGACATACGCGTTGCTGCCATGGACCTGTTGGCACGGCGTGAGCATGCCCGCAGCGAGTTGCAAACCAAGCTGCAGCGCCGTTTCGACGACGCAGCGCTGGTGAGCCGCGTGCTGGACGACCTTGCTGCGGAGAACCTGCAGAGCGATGCACGCTATGCTGAAAGCCTGCTGCGCCAGCGACTGGACCGAGGCTACGGGCCGGTGCGTATCCGTCAGGAAATGCGCGAACGCGGTGTGGCGCAGGCGCGCATTCTCGCCGCCCTGGAGACCGTGGATCCAGACTGGTGTGAGGCGGCCACCGTGGCCTTTCAGCGCAAGTTCGGGCAGGCGCGAGAATTGCAGCCCGAGGACCCCGGGGAGTCGCCGTCCTATCACGTCCGCCGCGAAGCACAGCAGCAGCGCTTGAAGGAGAAGGCGCGGCGTATGCGCTTTATGCAGTACCGCGGTTTCCTGCCGGAGCATTTCCGGCACCTGCTTGAGGACTGATTGCCGCGATGCGACCCCGCACTGACGCCGAGCCTGGGCAGGTACTCGACTGGTCGGTTCTGCCCCGTCTCTGGCCCTACCTGCGCGATCATCGTCGACGTATCGCCCTGGCGATGGCCTGTCTGTTGCTCGCCAAGGGCGCGATACTCGTCATTCCCTTCATCATGAAGCATCTCGTGGATGGCTTGAACCTGGAGTCGGGTGCGCAACTCGCGGGGTCGGTGGCGCTGGGGTTGATCGCCGCCTACGGCGTGGCGCGCCTGTCCAGCGTACTGTTTGCCGAGTTACGTGACACCCTGTTCGGTCGCGTCACCGAGCGCGCCATGCGTTCCCTTGGGCTGACGGTGTTTCGCCATGTACATCAGCTGGACCTCGGTTTTCATCTGGAGCGGCGCACCGGTGGCCTGGCCCGCGACATCGAGCGGGGCACCAGCGGGGTGAGTTTTCTGCTGCGTTTCATGGTCTTCAATATTGTGCCCACACTGTTCGAGATCGCCGTGGTGGTTTCGGTTTTCCTGTTCAGTTACGGGCTGAGTTATGCGCTGGTGACCCTGGTTTCCGTCGTCGCCTATGGCTGGTTTTCCTTCGGCGCGACGGAGTGGCGCACACGCTTTGTGCGGGAAATGAACGAGGCCGATTCGGCCTCCAACACCCGCGCCGTGGACAGTCTGCTCAATTTTGAAACCGTCAAGTATTTTGGCAATGAAGCCTACGAGGTGCAGCGCTACGACGAAGATCTGGCGCGTTGGGAGCAGGCGCGACGGCGCAACCGCCTGTCTCTGTTCGGGCTCAACGGCGGCCAGGCGCTGATCATTGCGCTGGCACAAACGGCCATCATCGGCCTCGCGGTGTTGCAGGTGCGGACGGGGCAGCTTACGCTCGGTGACTTCGTGCTGATCAGTCAGTACATGATCCAGCTGTTTCTGCCACTCGGTTTTCTCGGTTTTGTCTACCGCGAAATGAAAGGGGCAATGGCCAATATCGAGCGTCTGTTTGGCCTGCTGGATGTACGCCCGGAGCTCGCCGACCGGCCCGGAGCGCCGGCCCTGGGCGTCGCCGGCGGCGGTATCCGTTTTGAGCAGGTGAGCTTTCGTTACCCGGCCGGGCGCAGCATTCTCGACCGGGTCAGTTTCGAGGTGCCGCCAGGCAAGAAAGTGGCGGTGGTGGGAGCCAGTGGCGCTGGCAAGTCTACACTGGTCAAGCTGCTGTTTCGCTTTTACGACCCCAGTGCGGGGCAGATACTCATTGACGGGCAGGACATCGCAGAGGTCACCCGCGAATCGCTGCGCAGGGCGATTGGTATCGTGCCCCAAGACACCGTGCTGTTCAACGACACCCTGCTGGAGAACCTGCGATACGGCAAGCCTGGTGCCTCGGACGCCGAGGTGGCCGAGGCCGCCAGCATGGCCCACCTGGACGAGTTCCTTGCCCAGCTGCCCGATGGTTGGCAGACCCGGGTGGGCGAGCGCGGACTCAAGCTTTCCGGGGGGGAGAAGCAGCGTGTCTCCATTGCCCGCACCATCCTCAAGCGTCCGCCCATCCTGGTGTTTGACGAGGCCACCTCCAGCCTGGACAGCCGCTCGGAGCAGGCGATTCTGAAGGCGCTGCGGGAGATTGCTCTGAACCACACCAGCCTGGTGATTGCTCACCGCCTGTCCACGGTTGTCGACGCAGACCGTATTCTGGTGCTGGATCAGGGCCGGATCGTCGAACAGGGTGGCCACCGCGAATTATTGGCTTCCGGTGGCCGCTACGCGGCACTGTGGGCCGCTCAGCAGGAGCAATCGCTGCCCGAGGCTCCTCAGTAGCTATAACTGGACTGCAGGCCCAGCGGTAGGCCCAGAGCCCAGTAGCCGAGCAGAAACAGCGTCCACAAAATGATGAAACTCACCGAGTAGGGCAGCATCAGCGCGGTGACCGTACCGATCCCGGCGCTGCGAACGTAGCGCTGGCAATAGACCACCACCAGCGGAAAGTAGGGCATCAGCGGTGTGATGATATTGGTGGTGGAGTCGCCGATACGGTACGCCGCCTGGGTCAGATCCGGTGACGCACCGAGTTTCATCAGCATGGGTACCAGGATGGGGGCGAGCAGCGCCCATTTGGCCGATGCCGAACCCACGAACAGGTTGAGAAAGCCTGTGAGCAGGACAATGCCGGAAATGGTGAGCGCGCCGGGCAGGCCCAGTGCCTGCAGCCCCTGCGCACCCTTCACCGCCAGCAGTATGCCCAGGTTTGAGGCGCCAAAGGCGTAAATGAACTGGGCGATAAAGAACATGATGACCAGGTAGTAGCCCATGGTTTGCATGGTTTTGGTCATGCCCTCGATCACGTCCCGGCTGCTGGTGACCGTGCCCGCGCTGATGCCGTAAACCACGGCGGGCAGCAGGAAGAGCAGGAAGATCAACGGCACGATAGACGCCATGAGCGGAGCACCATTCTCGGTCAGGGAGCCACCCGGGCCACGCCAGGCGGAACCCTCGGGCACTGCACTCAGGCACAGCAGTATGATGGCCACGAGCATGCTCCACAGAGCGAAGCGCAGCGCGCGCCGCTCAGTCGTACTGAGCGCCTGCATTCCGGTTTCAGCAGCAACATCCGCGTCGATCGGCGTGCGACGCAGGTGGGGTTCGACAAAGCGATCCGTGACCAGCCAGCCGACCAGCACGATCAGTAATGAGGAGGCGGAGGTGAAGAAATAGTTGTTCAGCGGGTTGAGGACCACAGACGGGTCAATAATCTGTGCGGCGGACTGGGAGATACCCTGCAGCATCGGGTCGACGGAGGAGGGCACAAAGTTTGCGGAGTAGCCCCCCGAAACACCGGCAAAAGCCGCAGCAATGCCCGCCAGCGGGTGGCGGCCCGCCGCGTGGAAGATGATGCCTCCCAGCGGTATGACCAGTACGTAGCCGGCATCTGCGGCGGTGTGGCTGACGATCCCAACCACAATCACCATGGGGGTCAGCAGCCAGCGTGCCGTCACCCCTAACATGGCGCGCAGGGTGGAGTTGATGAACCCGGTGTGTTCAGCAACACCAATACCCAGCATGGCCACCAGCACCACTCCGATCGGGTGGAAGTGGGCGAAGGTTGTCACCATATCTGCAAGGAACTGCGTCATGGCGGTCGGCGAGAACTGGTTGACAACCTGCAGTGCCTCGCCACTCCGCGGATCAATCAGGTCGTATTCGAACCGTGAAAAAAGCAAGGACAGCGCCCAGGTGATGAACAGCAGGGCGATGAACAGTACGGCCGGGTCCGGCAGGCGGTTGCCGACGCGTTCAATACCGGCCAGCAGCCGCTGGGTCACTGTCACGGGGTGGGCAGGTGGGTTCATGCTGGCGGCGACTCCCTAAAAGCCCAGTGTAAATCGCCCTTCCGCTGGACACAAACAGTGGGTGCAGGCGCGGCGCTCAGTCGAGGGGGTAGGGCGGCCGTTGTCCGCCGCAGAGTACGTCAGTGACCTGCTCGGTATCCATATATTCGGTGAGCTTGACCAGCTGTCCCTTGTCGAACTCGAACAGGAAATGGTAATCGTTGCTGTAGGTCTGGCCGGAGATGTGTTCGCCTTCGCTGCAGGCCTCCACGGCCACCTTTTCACCCTCCGCCACCATGCCGCGAATGGTGAACGTCAGGCCGTCTGGAAACACATCCATGATGCTGGCGATCGCCGGCCGCAGGTCGGCGCACTCGGTGACGCCGGAGATCAGGGTGGCGCCCATGGTTTCCACGCTCCCGTTCTTGGCGTAGGCCGCAACGACGGCATCGACATTGCCGGCACTCAGGTCGCTGAGAAACTGGCGCACGCGGGCTTTGTTATCGGTCTCTGTGGTCATGCGGTGGTCTCGTCGGGGCGCGCGCCGGTTGGCGTCACTGACTTCATCATAGTGCGCCCCGCCTGTGGCGCCACAGCGCTGGTACAGCATTTCAAGCCAGTGGGCCCGGGCGTTGTCAGGAGAGAGTTTCTGGTTCAACTATTCGATAGCGCTGCGGGCCCATCGGGCCCGCTCACGGGGATGGTCGCGCCGGTCAGCGATTGCGCCCCAGTCGCTCGTGTGCGTTCACCCACTCATTCTGCCGGGTTTCCTTGTCCACCCGCGTGGCTGCGCCCAGGGACAGCTCTCCCGCGACCACCAGTCCCGCGGCAATTTCCGCCAGCTTCAGGGCCTTGCCCTGGCCATGACAGCCCATGATCTCCAGGCATTCACGCTGTGTGGGCAGGTTGGTGCCGCCCCCGTAGGTGGCGAGAATCAGTGCCGGCAGGGTGATGGAGAAGAAGTAATCCCCCTCGCGGGTGACGCGGGTGTACACGCTGCACTGGTTGGACTCGCCGATGTTGGCGATATCCTGCCCGGTTGCCAGATACAGTGCGGCGAGTCCGTTGGCCGGGTGTGCAGCGTTATTGGAAGAGTGAGTGAGAAAGGAAGCGACGGTGGTAATGCCCCAACCATAGTGCATCGCCTCGGGTGTGATACGCAGATGCGATTGCAGCACATCGCGGGGTACGGTGATTTCAGCGGTCACGCGGCGGCCGCGCCCCTTCAGGGAGTTCACTGACGAGGTGCGCTTCTCGGTGTCGAAATTGCCGGAGAGCAGGTAGTGACGCATTTGCGGAAAGCGCTCGCGTATCCACTCACAGGCGACAAAGGTGGCCTTGCTGGTCATGTTTTGGCCCGCTGCATCACCCGTACTGTAGTCAAACCGGGTGAAGACCATGTTGTGTGCAATGTAGTGTTCAATCTCGTTGAGCTTGCCGACGGAGGTGGTGCTTTCCGCAACGGCTTTGATGGCGGTAAAGTGCTCATCCAGCCAGAGGTTGAAATCCCGCGCGTCGCGGGCATCGCGGAACACGAAGCAGGGCGCGCGCTGCATCGCCTCGCCGCAGACCGTGGTCTTGACACCACCGCTTTCACGGATGACTTTCATACCCCGGTTGTAGCTGGCCAGCATGGTACCCTCCACAGTGGCCATCGGGACATAGAACTCCCCCTGGGCGTGCTCGCCGTCGATCAACAGGGGCCCCGCGAGGCCGATGGGTACCTGGGCCACACCAAACAGGTTTTCAATGTTGCCAGACATGTCCTGCGGATCAAATGAATACTGCCGCGTGTGATTTAGCTGCGCCCCCGTCTTTTCTTCGATGAAGGACTGCCGCTGGGCGATGATCTCGGCACTGTAGTCGTTGTCGTTGGAACGGGGAATTCTGCTGCTCATGGCGCTGTCCTCGGCAAAAGGCGCCAGAGTAGGAAAAAGGGGGGTAGGGTGCAAGCGCGGGCCAGACCGGCCGGCGCCGCTCAGTTGTCCCTGCGTTGCAGGTGTTGCTGGATGACCTGCAGAAAGTCCTCGCCGTACTTGTCCCGTTTGCGTTCGCCGACGCCGCTGAGGGCGCCGAAGGCCGCTATGCTCCGCGGCAGCTCGGCACACATTTCCTGCAGGGTTTTGTCGTGGAAGATGATGTAGGGCGGAATGCCCTGCGCTTCTGCGAGGCCCCGCCGGCATTCGCGCAGCGCTTCCCAGAGCTCCGTGTCGATGTCGTCGGGGAGCCGCTGGCGTGTCTGCTGGCGCGTGGCCGGGCGCGCGAGGTCGCGGCGCAGCTCCAGGGTCTCCTCACCGCGCAGCAGGGGACGGCATTGGTCCTCCAGACGCAGTGCGCCGAAATGGTCAAGATCCGCGCGCAGGTAGCCGCGCGCCACCAGCTGTCGGAAGACTGAACGCCATTGATTGTTGTCCAGTGCCTTGCCTATGCCGAAGGTGGGCAATACGTGATGATCGTACTGGAATATCCGGTCGTTCTCGGCACCGCGCAAGACGTCGATCAGGTGGTTTACGCCGAACCGTTGCCCGGTGCGGTAGACGGCACTCAGGGCCATGCGCGCGGCTTCGGTGCCGTCCCAGGTGGGCACTGGCTCCAGGCAGGTATCGCAGTTGCCGCAGGGTTGCGTAAGGCTGTCGCCGAAGTAGCGCAGCAGCGCCTGGCGTCGACAGGTGGTGATTTCACACAGGCCCAGCATGGCATTCAGGCGCTGTTGTTCCGCCCGCTTGTGCTCCTCACTGCCCTCGGACTGGTCCATCATCTGGCGCAGCTTCAGAACGTCCTGCAGGCCGTACACCATCCAGGCGTCCGCGGGCAGGCCGTCGCGCCCGGCCCTGCCGGTTTCCTGGTAGTAGGCCTCGATGGTTTTTGGCAGGTCCAGGTGAGCAACGAAGCGTACGTCGGGTTTGTCGATGCCCATGCCGAAGGCGATGGTGGCGACCATGATCACCGCTTCGTCCCGCAGAAAGCGGGCCTGGTGACTGCTGCGCAGGGCAGCCGGCAAGCCGGCATGGTAGGGCAGTGCGTCGTAGCCCGCCTGCCGCAGGGCGAGGGCGGTCTCCTCGACCTTGTTGCGTGACAGGCAATACACGATACCGGCGTCCCGGGGGTGCTCGTTCTTCAGGAACCGCAGCAGTTGCTGCTTGGGGCTCTGCTTGAGCGCGATGCGGTAACGGATATTGGGGCGATCAAACCCGGCGATGTAGTGTTCAGCCTGGGCCAGGTCCAGGCGCGTAACAATTTCCTCGCGCGTGCGGGTGTCGGCCGTGGCGGTCAGGGCGATACGCGGCACCTCGGGGAAGCGCTCGTGCAGCAGGCTTAAATGCAGGTAGTCTGCGCGGAAGTCGTGGCCCCATTGGGAGACGCAGTGGGCTTCGTCGATCGCGAACAGCGCGATCGTGGACTGTTCCAGCAGGCGCAGCATACGGGCCTGCACCAGGCGTTCCGGAGCGATGTAGAGCAGGTCCAGTTCGCCGCGCAGCAGGGCTGTCTCGACGGCTGCGGCGTCGTCCGGCACCAGCGTCGAATTGAGATAGGCGGCGCGCACGCCCAGTTCACGCAGGGCGTTGACCTGATCCTGCATCAATGCGATCAGCGGCGATATGACGATGCCACACCCCGGGCGTACCAGCGATGGTACCTGGTAGCAGAGGGACTTGCCGCCACCGGTCGGCATCAGAACGAGGGCATCGCCGCCGCCCACCACCTGGTCCACGATACTTTCCTGCAGCGGGCGGAAAGCCGGGTAGCCGAAGACGGATTGCAATACGGAAAGGGAAGAGGTCATTGTGGGCAGTATACCGCAGGTGGGTGCCTCTGCCTGCCGTCGAATCAGTCCAGCAGCGCCTGGATCAGTTCGGCGCGTAACTGACGGGGATCGATAACGCGATCAAATGCCATATTGTCGGCACCGGCCCAGGCACCTGTCTGGCGCTCCCGAAGTGCGGCGGCGTCGACGGCACTGGCGCCTGTGGCGGCCGCCGCCCCCAGGGCTGGCACTCCGCCCAGACTCACCCCCGGCAGCGTCAGGCTGACCGTTTGCCGGTCCCAGGGGTTCATGCCCATCACCGAGCTGCCGAAGCCGAAGGCCTTGCGCAGTGTGACCACAATCTTGCGCCCGCGGAAGCGTCGCTGTGCACTGAACATGTTCCCGGCGGCGCGCAATACACCAGAGCGTTCAGCCGCTGGCCCGGGCATGACGCCGGGGTTGTCGACCAGCATGATCAGCGGCAGGCTGAAGCGGTGCGCCATGTCGATAAAGTGGCAGGCTTTCTCTGCGGCGTGTCGGGTGATCGCGCCGGCTTCAACCGCCGGCTGGTTGGCGACAATCAGGCAGCGCTGGTCACCGATGCGGGCGAGCGCCGTGATCAGCGTGCGGCCGAAATCCGGCTGCAATTCCAGCAGGCTGCCCGGATCGACCAGCTCACCGAGCACCTTGCGCATGTCGTAGGGGCGGGAGACGTCCGGGGGAATGATGTCCAGCAGGGCATCGCTGTCGCCTGTGGCGGCGGTCTCGCCAGCTGCTGCCGCTTCGGCAGCAGGCTCGCAGACCATGTGGAGGAAATGGCGGGCACGCGCAAAACACTCAGCCTCGGTGGCGCAGCACAGGTGAGCCACACCGCTGTCACGTGTGTGCATGTGTGCGGAACCGAGCTCCTCGGCGGTGGTGTCGATACCCATCGCGGCCTTGACCAGCGGTGGCCCTGCACTGAACAGGGCGCTGTCCTGCTGCATGATGACAATATCGGCAAACATCGCGGCCAGCGCACCGTGTCCGGCGGACATGCCGAGTACCAGCGCCACCACCGGGATGGTCCCCTGAATATCCGCCAGCAGCTGCAGATCGCCGGGCGCATGCGGATAGCGCTCTCCCTGGTTGCTCGCCCGCTCGCCGGCACCATCGAGGAGCAGCAGGAGCGGGTGCCGCTTCTCGAGTGCCAGGCGCACCAGCCGCGCACGCTTGGCGGCGTTGGGGTGGCCTATCGAGCCGCCCTGGACCGTAAAGTCTTCCACCAGCAGGACCACGGGTCGTCCGTCCAGGCGTGCCACCCCGCCGACGAGTCCATCGGCAGCAATCGCCGGTTCTCCCTGGGGGTGATGTCCGGCAGCGAGCAGGCCGTATTCGCGGAAGGAGTCTTCATCGACCAGGGCCGTAATGCGCTCCCGCGCCGTGAGCCGATTGCGGGCGTGCTGTCGCGCGATACGTGCTTCACCGCCCATGGCCGTCGCCGCTTCGCTGCGCGCGCGAAGTTCGGTGAGCAGCGGTTCCCAGTCCTGCCGATAGCGACTCATATCACGTTTCCAGGGGTGCCGGCAGGCCGAAGGCCACCCAGTCGGGCTCCGCCATACTGTCGACGAAGCGCTGGAAATTCCAGGGCCAGCTGGAGGGTATGCCCTCGGCGTCCAGGTACCAGCTTACGCAACCGCCGCGATACCACACCGTGCGCTTCGCCGCCTCCACCCGTTCGGTTTCGAAAGCCTCCATCGCCGCCAGGCTGGGCTCCACTTCAGTACAGTCGCCGGCATCCAGCCGCGCCATCAGGCGCTCGATATAACCCCACTGGTGCTCGGCGATGTCGATCAGGGAAAAATTGCCCACGGGACCATTGGGTCCGTTCAGCATAAACAGATTGGGAAAGCCTGGCATGGTGACCGCCAGGTAGGCCTTGGGGCGGTCATGCCAGAAGTCGGCCAGCGACACACCGTCGCGTCCAGTGATGGCCATGGGCCGCATAAAGGCATCCGCGTGGAAACCGGTAGCGAAAACGATAACGTCCAGCTCGTGCAGTTCGCCATCGACAGTGCGTATACCGGTGGCTTCAATCTGTTGGATGCCGGTGCTGACCAGGCGGGATTGTGGATGCTGTATCGCCTGATAGTAATCGGGGGAGAACACCAGGCGCTTGCACAGCGGCAGGTGGTCGGGGCGCAGTTGTTCACGTAGCACGGGGTCGGCGACGGAATGCTCGAGATTGTCGCGACAGGCCTGTGCCATGGCTTGCGAGGCCTCTGAGTCGATATCGGTAATGGACTGGGTATACGCCTCTACGGAGGCCATGTACTCGTCGACATTCATCGCCTTGGCCAGCACCGCGGGATCGCGAAATGCAGCGCGCTCCTCTGCGCTGAAACGTCCATTTTCAACAGGCATGATCCACTGCGGCGTGCGCTGGTAGTGCTCCAGCAGGCCGGCTTTTCCGGCCAGCGCCGAGACAATCTGCACGCCGGTAGAGCCGTTGCCGATGATGCCGATACGTCTGCCTTCAAGGGGCACGCTGTGATCCCAGCGTGCGCTGTGGAAGAGAGCGCCCTGGAATGTGCTGGCACCGGAGATGTCAGGGTATTTGGGATGATGCAGAACCCCGGTGGCTGCAATCAGGATATCTGCGCTGTCTCGATGACCACTGGCGAACTGGAGGTGCCAACGACCATCCCGGTAGGTGGCTTCGGTACATTCTTCACCGAAGCGGGTCAGCGCGTTGATACCGTATTTCTGCGCCGTGCGCTCAAAGTACGCCTGGATTTCCGGCCCTGGAGGCAGGTGTCTCGTCCAGTCCGGATTGCGCTCAAAGCTGTAGGTGTAGAAGTGTGAGGGCACATCGCAGGTCAGGCCAGGGTAGGTGTTCTCGCGCCAGGTGCCGCCCACCCTGTCTGCCTTTTCGTAGAGCGTGACGTTCCGGTAGTCCATTTGCTGCAGGCGAATCCCGGCGAGTATCCCGGCCATACCGGCACCAAGGACGATTATGCGAGGCTGTTTTTCAGGCATGGTACTGTCATCCGTCATCAAAGTGTGAGCAGCAGCTTACGCGATCACTGCGCGTCGCAAGGGTGCTTTATTGTCTTTAAATAATGCATTAATGTTAAGTGGCATGATCCCCCTCCGGAAACGCCATGAACAGACCACCTCGTACCGCCAGCCGATCGGCACCGATACCCACCTCTCAGGCGGGTACCGGTGCCCTGACCAGTGATACGTTTGCGCCGCTGGTGGCGTTGCTGGCCGCCGAATTGCGGCGCGGAGGTGATGCCCGTGAACAGCATCGTCCCCCAACCAACCTCGTGCAGTTCACCGCCTGGTACCTGTCGGCCGTGCAACGCCTCGAGCAGCGCCTGAGCGAAGCGCAGAACCACGGCCCGATGTCGCGCAGCGAAGTCGAATTGCAGTGTCGCCTGGCGTTGTCCGCCCGCAACCTCGAGGAGGCGATCCAGCTCTGCGCACAATTCGCGGCCCTGCTGTATCCGCGTGCCGGACGCATTGGCTTGGAACTGCACCCGGAACACGCCACATTTCGACTGGATTCACTGCGCCCCCAGGTCAGCAGCGCCAGTAGCCTGGTGGATATCACCGGCTTGTTTGCCTATTTTCAGCTCCTGCAGTGGCTGGCGGGGCGCACCCTGCCGCTGCAAAGGGTGCGAATTGGTCCGTTACGACGGGAGGACGTACTGCCGTTTCTGCGCCTGTTCAAGGCGCCGGTGCTCGCGGGCGGGGAGGGCTACGCACTGGATTTTCCACGCACTGCGCTGTCGATGCCTGTGGTCCGCACCCCCGCCGAGTTTCCCGCATTCTTTGCCTGTTTTCCCTGCGAGGTATTCGGTCCGCGCGGGCGCGGACTGGCTGAGCAGGTCAGTGCATTGCTTGCGGCCGCCCTGCGTCAGGGTGTGTCCCTGCCCGGTCAGGCGCGCCTGGCGGAAGACCTGGGGTTGAGTCTGTCAACGTTCCGGCAGCGACTGCGGGCGGCGGGAACGGGCTATCGCCAGCTGCGGGCCGAGGCGGTACGCGCCGCCGCCTGCGATGCGCTGCGGGAGTCGGACCGCCCGGTCGTCGATATTGCCCAGCAGCTGGGTTTCGCCGATGCGGCCACGTTCCGCCGTGCCTTCCTGCGCTGGGAGGGCGCAACGCCTGGCGCCTGGCGCACCCGGCACAGGGGCAGCGACACAGATGGCCTTGCCGACGACCGGGAATAAACCGTTGACCGCGTTAACAACTGCTGTATACTTGGTTCTGCTTGAACGTTTTACACCTATTTATGTATACCATTTCGAAGTCCGCAGTTAGTACCTCGTCCCTGTTTTCATAAGTAATTGCACTACCTCAAGCCTTACCGCCCTCACGAGGGTTAATCTCTACCTGAAATACAGGAACGCATCATGGCTACCGGCACCGTAAAATGGTTTAACGAAACGAAAGGCTTTGGCTTTATCGAGCAGGAATCTGGCCCGGACGTATTCGCGCACTTCAGCGCAATCTCCGGCTCTGGCTTCAAGACGCTGATCGAAGGTCAGAAAGTCGAATTCAACATCACTCAGGGCCAGAAAGGCCCGCAGGCAGAAAACATCGTCGTCGTCTAACGCCGACACGGTTCTGCAGAAAACCCGCGCCGGCAACGTCGCGGGTTTTTTTGTGGCTGAAAACGGCAACGTCGGTTCAAATTCTGCGCACAGGGCGTTTGCCCGCCTGCCGTTCAGGCTCTATCGTGAGGCCCGGTTAACGCAAAGGGACTACAGTGTGCTGCACATCCATATCGCGCGTCGTGTTGTAAAGGGTTTGGCCGTGGTGGGCCTGCTTGGGCTCAGTCCACAGCTTTCCGCTCTGCAGTCTGGCGAGCGCTGCGACCATTTTACGCCCGAGAAGCGGCCTTTTTTTGGCGACCTGCATGTGCATACCCGCTACTCGCTGGATGCCAGCACTCAGGGGACGCAGACCACGCCTGCTGAAGCCTACCAGTTCGCACGGGGTGAGCGCATCGGTGTGCAACCCTGGCATGCAGACGGCACCGCACAACGTTCCCTGCAACTGGCGCGGCCGCTGGATTTTGCCATGGTGTCTGACCACGCGGAACTGATTGGCGAAGTGGAGATGTGTAATAACCCGGATGTTAGCGGCCATAACAGCTGGCAGTGCCGTTTCTACCGGGCGTGGCCGCGTGGCGCGTTCTATCTGTTCAATTACATGGCCGCCATGCGTGCCTCCCACCTGGGTCTCTGCGGCGAGGATGGCGAGTTGTGTCGCGAGGCGGCCCTGGCACCGTGGCAGGAGATGCGCGACGCGGCAGAGAGCTACAATGACCGCAGCAGCGCCTGCGCGTTTACTACATTCATCGGTTACGAGTGGACCGGTGTGGCACCGCCGACCGGCGGCAATCTGCATCGCAATGTCGTCTTTCGCAGTGGTGAGGTGCCCGAGCTGCCAGTGAGCTACATCGATACGCCCGGGGAAACCCTGCTCTGGGATGCGCTGGAAACCGAGTGTAATGACAGCGGGAGCGGCTGTGAAGCGCTGGTGATTCCGCATAACTCCAATCTCAGCGCCGGCCAGATGTTCGCCTTGCAGCGCCCTGATGGCAGTCCGCTGGACGCTGATTACGCGGCGCAGCGTCAACGGATGGAACCGCTGGTTGAAATCATGCAGCACAAGGGCGCGTCCGAGTGTTTCTATGCCCCCGGCGTCACCCGTGACGAGTTGTGTGCGTTCGAGCAATTGCCGCGCGACAATATCGCGCGCTTCAACACGCCGCCGCAGCCCGATACCGGCTTCCTGCGCGATACCTGGCAGCAGGGCCTGTCCCAGGAGGAACAGCTTGGAGTCAATCCCTTCCAGTTCGGCGTGATTGCGAGTACGGATACCCACCTCGGCGCCCCCGGCGCAGTCTCGGAATCGCGTTTTCTGGGGCACGGAGGGGATGGCGTGCCTGCCCTCAAGGCGGTTCCTCCCGGACTGCCCGATAAACTGGAATACAACCCGGGTGGTCTGGCGGTGATCTGGGCAGAACAGAACACCCGGGACGCACTGTTTGCCGCCATGCAACGTCGTGAGGCCTACGGCACCAGCGGTCCACGTATCATCAGCCGCCTGTTTGCGGGCTTTGATCTACAACCGGCGCTTTGCGCCGCGCCCGACATGGCGGCGCAGGGATACGCGCAGGGCGTGCCGATGGGTTCGGAGCTTGGGCCCGCACCGGCCGGCGCCGGCCTGACGCTGTTGCTGGCAGCCCAGCAGGATGCGGGTGTGGACGCGGAACCCGGGTTGCCCCTGCAGAAGATCCAGGTCGTGAAGGGGTGGCTTGACGCCGCGGGTGAGCGCCACGAACAGGTTTATGATGTCGTGGGTGACGCCGAGCCCCGGGGCAGCGTTGACACGCGCAGCTGTGCTACGACGGGTACGGGGCATGCGAGCTTGTGCACGGTCTGGCGCGACCCGGATTTCGACCCGGCTCAGCGCGCCTTTTATTACAGCCGGGTGATTGAGAATCCCAGCTGTCGCTGGAGCCAGCGCCTGTGTGTTGCCGGGGGTGTCGATTGCAGTCGTCCCGAGACCATTGGCGAGGGCTTCGAAGGGTGCTGCGCAGCGGAACACCGGCCGGTGGTGCAGGAACGTGCCTGGAGCTCGCCTGTCTGGTATCAGCCCGCCACGCTGTGAGCAGGCAGGTGCTTGGGTTGATGAGTAGTAACGGGCCTGTTCCCCGGCCTGCCGAGCACGTATGCTTGTGCGCCGGAGAGGCCGCGGTGGTTGGATACGCCTGAATGATTGACCAGATTCTTATCGCACTGCTGTTTTTCGGGCTGCTGGCCGGTTTGATCTTTTCCACCTGGGCGGCCTCCAAGATTTTCGTCGGTGCGATGCTGGCCGCGTATTTTCTCGGTCTCGTCGAGACCTCGCAAATGCTGGAGAAAGCGACCAACACGGGACTGGTGACCTTGATTCTCCTGTTGCTGGTCTCCATCGGCCTGGAAAAGCTGTCCTGGCTGAGTCACCTTTCGGGGCGCCTCATTTCACCCAGCTACACGCTGAGCCTGCTGCGACTGGGGGGCGTCACGGCGCTGTTCTCCGCCTTCGTCAACAACACCGCGGTGGTCGCGACGCTCACCACCACAGTGCGAGCCAATCGTCATCACCCCGCGTCGCGGCTACTGATACCCCTGTCCTATGCGGCCATTCTGGGGGGTACCATGACGCTGATCGGTACCTCGACCAATTTGATCGTGAGCAGCTTTCTTGAGGACGCCACCGGCTCGGGGCTGGCGTTTTTCGACTTCCTGCCGGTCGGTTTCGCCGCGGTTCTGGCCGGTCTTCTCGCCCTGGTCTTCTCAGCGCGTTTGCTGCCCCGCAGCAGCAGCCATCCGGTACAGGTGGCGGAGTACGTGATTGAAGCCGAAGTGGCGACCCAGTCCAGCCTGATTGGCAGAACCATTGCCGAGAACGGTCTGCGTGAGCTCGACGCGCTGTTCCTGGTGGAGATTGTGCGGGCAGAGCACCTGATTTCCCCGGTGGCACCGACCGAGTTTATTGAGGCGGGCGACAAGCTGATTTTCTCGGGTGATATCACCCAGCTCAACGTTCTCGATCGCTTCGATGGGCTGCACCTGTTTGCGGTGGAGGAGGGGCTGCTGCGGGAGAACATGGTGGAAGTGATCGTCATGCCCAATGCCGCTATTGAGGGGAAGACCATCAAGGAGTCGGGGTTCCGCTCCTTGTTCGACGCCGCCGTGGTCGGGATGCGCCGCGGTGGCAAACGGCTGTCGGGAAAACTGGGGAACATCAGCATCGCCGCGGGCGATATTCTGATGCTCGCCACCGGCCCGGATTTCAACGAGCGCAAGAACCTCGACAAGAATTTCGTCGTGGTGGACGAAGCGGTCGGCGGCTCCAAAATCACACCGCTGCAGAACCTGTTCGTGACGCTGCTGCTGGCGGCAGTGGTGCTGCTGTCTGCGCTGAAGCTCTTGCCGCTGATCAAGGGGCTGTCGCTGCTGCTGGTGTGCATGCTGGGTATGCGACTGGTGCGAGGCTCGGAGTTGCGTCGGCGGTTCCCGTTCGAGATCTGGCTGATTATCACCTCGGCGCTTACCCTGTCCCAGGCGCTCACCAACTCGGGCCTGGTGACGCTGCTTGCCGGCAGCCTGCAGACTGAACTGATTGCTCTCGGCCCCTGGCTGGCGATGGCCTGCATGTATGCCGGGGCCCTGCTGCTGACCGAGGTGATGACGAACAATGCGGCCGCTGCGCTGAGTTTCCCCATCGCTTTTGGTATCGCGGAGAGTCTCGGGGTCAGCCCGATGCCGTTTGTGATGGCGGTGGCGTACGGGGCCAGTGCCAGCTTTCTGACCCCGTACGGTTACACCACGAACCTGATGGTGCAGAACCTCGGCGGTTACACCCTGCGCGACTATTGCCGCAGCGGCCTGCCGGTGTCGCTGGCCTACTCGGCCACCGTGATCTGGCTGCTGCCCAGGGTATTCCCTTTCTAGCGCTATCAGGCGCCGGGTCGCCAGCTGTCCGTGGTGTAGAACTGCGAGTACCACTTGCGGAATTTGGCGAAGGGGCCGTCGTTGTCACACAGCAGGGGTTTCTCGAAGTACTGCTTTTGCCGCCAGATGATCCTGTCTTCTTCCATCTGCTTGCAGATGTCCTTGACGATGGCGTCCGATACACCTCCGGTCTGTTCCTTGCCGTCCACCTTTTTCTGGATGAAGGCGTAGAAGGCGCGGCTGTTCTCCTGGTCGACCGGCGTCAGGTTGGCCATCAGGACGGTGTCGCAGATTCCGCTGAAACGTACCGTGGCCTGGCCCGGGCCATTGTTGCTGTTCTCGATAATGCCTGTGATCTCGCCGCGCGGGGTAGCCATTTTGCTCACCAGCTTGCCGGCACGTCGCACACCATCGAAGGTCATGAATTCAGGCGTGGGAATGTTCTGGGTGCCGTGCACGTACAGGAAGTGCGCGGAATCCACGGCGTTCTCACCGATCTCCTGCATATGCGTGGCGATATCCCAGGTATGTATCTTGAAGCTTCCCCAGGCCTCATTGTCCGCTGACGCTTCTTCAACCCGTTCCGGTTCGAACGTGGGGGCTTCACCCTCCGGGTGATACCAGACATAGATCACCTGGTTCATTTCGCGCACATGCCAGGGACGGATAACCTGCTCTCCGCGGGCAATTTTTGGCGGCAGGTTGTTGGCATAGGGCACATCGGTACACTGTCCTTCGCCGTTGTAGGCCCAGCCGTGGAAGGGACAGATGATGGAATCCCCGCGCACCTCTGAGCCGCCGCCAGCCTGGCCGCGAATACCGTAGCCGAGGTGGGCGCCCATATGCGGGCAGTAGGCGTCCAGCACTTTCGCCTCGCCGCTTTCCGTGCGGAACAGCACAAGATCAGTGTCGAAATAGCGCAGGGGCATTGAGGTGGCGTTGGCCAACTCGTGTGAGTAGGCGACCTGAAACCAGCCCAGGGGCATCGGCATAGGGATACGGTGGCTCATGAATAGTCTCCTCGGGAGCGTCTGTTGGCAGGTTGCAGCCACTCTACGGCAGGCACGCGCGGATTGGTATGACTTGCAAATTTCCGGCGAAACGTTACCGGAGTAAATAATTATACCCGGCTCGCTATTCGCGATTCAGGCAGTCCGCGGTGCGCGTTCACCCGGCGCCTCTGGTTGACCGGCGGGCCTCGCGCTGCCTAAGCTGGCGCACGCTCATCATATACTTGGGGAAGCACTATGAGACTGCAGGGCAAAGTTGCCATCATCACTGGATCGGGGCAGGGGATTGGCGCCGCTACGGCGCTGCGTTTTGCCGAGGAGGGCGCCTCCGTGGTACTGGCGGCGCGCAACGAGGCCAAGCTGGCTGCGGTGGCCGCAACCATTGAGGCCGCCGGTGGGCGTGCGCTGGTGTGCCCCACGGACGTCGCTGACGAGGCGGCGGTCAAGGCGCTTGTGGCCAAAACGGTAGACACCTGGGGCCGTCTGGATATCGTGGTCAATAACGCGGTGTTGATGGTCCCGGGCATGCTTGCCAGTCACGACACCAAAGCCTGGCGGCAGAATTTCATCGTTTCGCTCGACGGCGCTATGTTTCTGATGCGTGAGGCCTATCCTCAACTCAAGGCGAATCGCGGTGCGGTGGTCAATGTCTCCTCCGTATGCGGCTTGCGCGGATCACCGGCAACCGCAGGCTACAGCGCCGCGAAAGCCGCCATGCTGGGCCTGTCGCGCAACGCCGCCATGGAGTGGGGCAAGAAAGGCATTCGCGTGAATACCGTTGTGCCGGGCGCTTTCATGACACCACCGACGGAAGCCGTGCTGCCTGATGATGCCTCGCGTGAAGCCACCGCGCGGTCGATCCCCATCGGGCGAATCGGCGACCCGCGCGAGTGCGCCAATGCCATTCTGTTTCTCGCCAGTGACGAAGCCTCCTATATCACCGGTACGGAACTGGTGGTTGATGGGGGGCGGGTTGCGGAGTTGAACGCCGGCACGGCGAGCTGGGAGTAGGCGGATGAGCGATGACAACCTGCTGCAGCGCATAGACCGCCTGGAGTCACTTGACGCTATTCGGCAACTGGTGGCGCAGTACGCCCTGTCACTGGATATGCGTGACCTTGATGCCCACGTGAATCTGTTCGCACCAGACATCCGGGTAAGCCGTGACAAAGTGGGGCGCGCACACCTGAAACGCTGGCTGGACGACACCCTGCGCCTGCAGTTCACCGGCACCTCGCACCAGACCGGCAATCACATCATCGAGTTTGAGGACCCTGATCACGCGCGCGGCGTGGTCTATTCCAAAAACGAGCATGAGACCGGGCCGGAATGGGTGATCATGCAAATGCTCTACTGGGACAATTACGAGCGTATTGACGGGCGCTGGCTGTTCCGGCGCCGTTTGCCCTGCTACTGGTACGCGACCGACCTGAACAAGCCACCCAT
Organism: Haliea sp.; assembly: GCF_041395985.1. Lineage (NCBI taxonomy): Bacteria > Pseudomonadati > Pseudomonadota > Gammaproteobacteria > Cellvibrionales > Halieaceae > Haliea > Haliea sp. The sequence continues at coordinate 405,184 of NZ_JAWKZJ010000002.1, read as the reverse complement.
TGGGGATATGAAAATGCGCTGGCCGGGTCGCGAGCCCTATCACGGGGCATACCACGACCTGTGGCCGTCCTGGGCGGAATTCTGGGCCAATCCACCCACCAACGACGAGCCGGAAGTGGCGCTGCCTGCGCCGCTGGACGAGTTTCTGACCACAATGCGTCGCGGGGCTGCAGAGCCGCGCATTCGCGTACGCTAGGAGAGTGACTGTGAACCTGCTGACCCCACTTGACCTGGGCGCGCTGCGCCTGCGCAATCGGATTGTCATGGCCCCCATGACACGCAGCCGCTCGGATGCGGCGGCCATGCCCAACGCACTCATGGCGGAATACTACCGTCAGCGCGCGAGCGCCGGTCTCATTGTGTCCGAGGGCATCGCCCCCAGCGCCAACGGGCTGGGCTATTGCCGTACACCCGGTATTTTCACCGATGCACAGGTGGCGGCCTGGCGCCAAGTGACCGACGCGGTGCATGCGGAGGGTGGCTGTATCGTCGCCCAGATCATGCATGTGGGCCGCGTGGCCAGCCACTATAACAAGCCTGCGGGCAGCGAAACCGTCGCGCCATCGGCGGTGGCGGCCAAGGCCCAGATGTATACCGATGAGGCCGGCATGCAGGCTATGGATGAACCTCGCGCGCTGGCCCTGGCGGAAATCCCTGCGGTGATCGATGAGTATCGCGAGGCGACCCGCAAGGCGTTACTCGCAGGCTTCGACGGTGTCGAGCTGCATTGCACGAGTGGCTACCTGCCGGCACAGTTCCTGTCTACTGGAAGCAATCAGCGCACCGATGCCTACGGCGGTAGCGTTGAGAATCGAGCGCGCTTCGCCCTTGAGGCCCTGCAGGCCATGGCGCAGGTGGCGGGTGCTGATCGGGTGGGCATGCGCATCTGCCCGGGGAACCCCTTCAATGATCTGTCTGACGCTAACCCGCACGAGACCTTCGATTACCTGCTGGCTCAGGCATCGACACTGGGCCTGGCCTACCTGCACGTGATCCGCATGCCCAAGGGGCCGGTTGACAACCTGGCACTGGCGGCAAAATACTTTGCCGGTCGCCTGATCGGTAACGAGAGCTATTCGTTACAGGAAGCTGATGAGGCAGTGGCTGCAGGCGAGCTCGTCGCGGTGTCCTTCGGTCGGCCCTATATCGGCAACCCCGATCTGGTGAGGCGCTGGGAGCAGGGGCTGCCGCTAGCCAAATTCGATATCGACACGCTGTACACACCTGGCCCTGAGGGATATACCACGTACCCTGCGGCAGACCAGGTGTAACACACCGCTGACGGCGCAAAGGCGCCGTCAGCGCCCACAAGTACCGGTGCGTTGTTATTTTACCGAGCCACCACCGTCCACAGACAACAGCTGCCCGGTGATGAAGGAGGCGCGATCGCTGCACAGGAAGGCTACCGCTTCGGCGATTTCCTCCGGCTCACCCAGACGGTTGAGCACAGCGCTCTTCTTCAATATCTCCGCCGTTTTGGGCTGCTCTTCGAAGTACTTTTCCACACCGGGCGTGCGAATAACGCCAGGGGACACGGCATTGATGCGGATGCCCTGGCTGCCGTATTCGGCAGCGGAGCTCTTGGTGAGTATGTTCACGCCGCTCTTGGCGGCTGCATAGGCGGTATTGAAAGCCTGTCCCTTCAGGGATGCATTGGAGGAAATGTTGACGATGGCACCGCCACCGTTGGCCAGCATGGCGGGGATTTCGTATTTCATGCACAGCCAGGTATTGGTCAGGCACATCTCGAGTGTCTGGTCAAAGACCTCGCGGGTGAATTCGTGAATCGGGCCGGAACCCCTGCTCAATGCGGCGCTGTTGCAGGCGATGTCCAGTCTGCCCCAGCTGTCTACCGCGGTTTCTACCATGGATTTTACCGACGCTTCGTCGCTGACATCACCCTGCACGAAGCGGGCTTCGCCGCCCGCAGCATTGATAAGCTGCACGGTTTGATTGCCGGATTCTGCGTTGAAATCTGCAACGATGACCTTGGCACCCTCGCGGGCGAAGCACTGGGCAATGGCCCGCCCAATACCCTGGCCCGCCCCCGTCACAATACCAATCTTCCCTTCCAGTATGCCCATCGCCGGATTCTCCCTTGTTGAATTCACTACACAGAGACCATGATACCTCGACGCGCGCTCGCCCCTGACCACCTGCAGTAAACATCCCATAGAAGGTACAAAATGGCAGTACGGCCGGGGTTAAGGCTGCCTCACTGGCTTGCACGGCCCGCAGCACTCTGTCACTCGCTGCTTCGCGCCGGTATGCTGCCTTCATCACACACAGTGGAGATTAGCGATGAGCTTGCAAGGAAAAGTCGCCCTCGTCACGGGGGCTGGGCAGGGCGTGGGGCAGGGTATCGCCCTGGCGCTTGCCGCGCAGGGCGCGCGCGTTGCCGTTACCGGTCGGACACTGTCCAAGCTGGAGACCACGGCAGAGACCGTTCGATCACGCGGCGGTGAGGCACTGCCCCTGGTCTGCGAGGTTAAGTCCCCGGACTCGATGAAGGCCTGTGTTGAGGCGGTAGTCGAGGCCTGGGGTGGCGTGAATATCCTGGTGAATAACGCGCAGGAAGTGCCGCTGGGTCGCCTGCACGATCTCACCGACGAGGCCTTGATGGCGGGCTGGGAGTCCGGCCCGATGGCCACCTTCCGCTTGATGAAGCTGTGTTACCCGTACCTCAAAGGCGATGGTGTTATCATCAACCTGGGTAGCTCTGCCGCCAAGCGCTGGGATATGGCGGGTTACGGCGCGTATGCCGCTGCCAAGGAAGGCATTCGCGCGCTGACGCGCGCTGCGGCTTGTGAATGGGGGCCAGACAACATACGCTGCAATGCCATTCTTCCGCATGCGATGTCGCCGGGCATGCAATGGTGGATAGAGAGTAACCCGGAGGAAGCCCATGCGTTCCTGTCACAGATTCCCCAGCGACGTGTCGGAGACTGCGAGCAGGACATCGGCCGTTTTGTCGCCCTGTTGTGCAGCGATGGTGCGAACTACGTCAATGGCCAGAGTATCGCACTGGATGGCGGCCAGGCCTTCCTCGGCTGAGCAGGCTTCCGGGTGAGCCTGGACCAGCAGGTTGAAGCGGTTGTACGCCCGGTAGCGGATACCCTGTCGCGCCTGGTGTTCTTTCCACTGGAACTCTTCGGGCAGGACTTTCCCCTCATCGTATTGTGGCTGGCGGGTGCCGCCGTGTTCTTCACGCTGTACCTCGGCTTTGTGAATGTGCGCGGGTTTTCCCTGGGGCTGCGACACGTCCGTGGGCGGTTTCACAATCCGCGAGCGCGTGGCGAGATATCCCACTTCCAGGCCGTGGCAACTGCCGTCTCGGGCACAGTGGGGATCGGCAACATCGGCGGGGTTGCGGTCGCGATCACCATCGGTGGCCCCGGTGCGGCCCTGTGGTTGATGGTCGCAGGTTTTTTATCCATGTCGACCAAGCTTGTGGAGTGCACGCTGGGGGTGAAATACCGGCGCAACAACCCCGATGGTTCGGTGTCTGGCGGCCCGATGTTCTATCTCGAGCGCTATTTCTCTGACCGTGGCGCACCGGGTTGGGGGCGTGTGATGGGCGGGTTCTATGCCATCGCGCTGGTGATCGGCTGTTTCGGCATCGGCAACATGTTCCAGTCCAACCAGGCCTACGTCCAGTTTCTGGTAATCAGCGGCGGCGAGGACAGTTTTTTTGCCGCCCGCGGCTGGTTGTTCGGCCTCCTGATTGCCACGGCTGTGGCACTGGTCATTATCGGCGGCATACGCAGCATTGCGCTGGTCGCGTCGAGAATCGTGCCGCTCATGGCTGTACTCTACGTGGTGTCGGCGCTGGTGATTATCGGCTTCAGCGCGGCACAGATTCCCGCCGCCGTGCAGCTCATCGTCAGCAGCGCGTTCTCCATGAGCAGTGTGACCGGCGGTATGGTCGGCGCCATCGTTGTCGGCTTTCAGCGCGCCCTGTTCTCGAATGAGGCGGGCATCGGTTCGGCCTCCATCGCCCACTCCGCCGTGCAAACCAACGAGCCCGCCTCCGAGGGGCTGGTGGGGTTGCTGGAGCCCTTCCTCGACACGGTGGTGATCTGTACGCTCAGTTCCCTGGTGATCGTTACGGTGGCCTACCCCAACGGGCTCGTCGAGCAGGGCTTTGAGGGCATTGCCCTGACATCGGCCGCCTTCGCCCACCACATCAGCTGGGCGCCGTACCCACTCGCCTTTGCGGCACTGTTGTTCGCCTTCTCCACCACCATCGCCTGGGCTTACTACGGCCTCAAGGCCTGGACCTACCTGGTGGGTGAATCGCAACTGATGCAGACCGCTTTCAAGACCGTATTCTGCGGTTTTGTGGTGCTTGGGTGCATGATCGAGCTGTCCGCGGTACTCGATTTTGCCGATGCCATGATCTTCCTGATCGCGGTGCCGAATATTATCGGCCTCTACCTGTATGCGCCGGAAGTCAAACGCGATGTGGCGGACTACATGCGGCGCGTGCGCTCGGGAGCGGTGCGCACCACCGAGCAGTACCCGCCGCTTCAGTAGGGCAGGTCGCCGTCCACGGTGATGCGTTCCATGCGCCGGTGTGCCGGGAAGTAATCGTTGACGGGTTTGTGTTGCGTGCTGCGGTTGTCCCAGATGGCGATGCGGTGCGGGCGCCAGTGAAAGCGGCAGGTGAATTCGTCCGTGACGACATGGCGGAACAGGAAATCCAGCAGTGCACGGCTCTCGTTCGGTTTCAGCCCCTCAATGTGGGTGGTGAACAGGCTGTTGACAAAAATCACCTTCCTGCCGGTTTCCGGATGCGTGCGGATGACCGGGTGACGAACGGGCGGGTTGGCCGCCACCGCCTCTGCGAGGCGTTCGCGGCCTCCGGGTTCGGCGAGGCTTTCCTTGAATCCCCAGCTGAAGTCGTGAACAGCGACCAGCCCCTCGAGCAGGCGCTGCATCGGCGCGGACAGGGCATTGTAGGCGGCGGTCATACTCGCCCACAGCGTATCACCGCCCCGCGGCGGAATAATCACCGATTTCAGGACTGTCGCCATCGGAGGATGTTGCCGGAACGTCATATCTGAGTGCCAGGCCTCGATTTTGGTCGGCTTTTCGGCCGTGCTCTCCAGGATGGTAATTTCCGGAAAGCCCTCGATGGTGGCGTAGGCTGGATGTGTTTGCAGGGGGCCGAAGCAGGAGGCCAGTGCGTGTTGTCTGGCAGGGCTGATATCCTGGTCGCGAAAGAAGATCACCTCGTGGTCGTTGAGCAGCGTGCGCAATGCCCCCACCTGCTCCGGCTGAAGGTCCTGCGCCAGGTCAATCCCGGTGATTTCGGCGCCGAGGGCACCCGCCAATGGTGTGACGTCGAACATGCTGAGCGGCCTCCGGCCCTGATGATCCGGCAGCGATTCTAGCACTGCCGTGGGGTTTAAGCAGCGTCTGCCGCGCAGGCGGGCAGGGTGATTTCCACCGCCAGCCCGGGGTGGGTATTTCGCGCGCTGATCCCTGCGCCGTGTCGCAGCAGTGCCTGCTTCGCGATGGACAGCCCCAGGCCATGGCCACCTGTCTGCCTGTCGCGCGCGGTGTCGACCCTGTAGAAGGGCTCGAAGATACGGGTCAGGTCGGATTCCGGCACGCCCGGGCCCTGGTCAGCAACCGTGATCGTGTGAGCGGCGCCGTTCTGCTGCAGGCTGACGGTGATCGTACTCTGTGGTGGGCTGTAGTGGCAGGCGTTGCGCAGGACATTGTCAAAGGCTTTGCGCAACTGGCTGCCATTCCCTGTGACCAGTGCTTCCGCAAGGTCAGTGTGGAAGACGATACGGTGTTTCTCACCCGCCTCAAACCGGGCATCGCCGCACAGCTCCTCCAGCAGTACGACGAGATCAATGTGCTGCTCCAGGTCGGGAGAAGCCGTCTGGCTGTCCAGTAACTCGCCGACCAGACTTTCCAGTCGCTGCGCTTCTCGCGCGATCCGCGCCAGCTGCGCAGGCGCGCCTTCAGGTTTCTGCTCCGCCAGCGCCAGCGCAACCTGCATGCGCGCAAGCGGGGAGCGTAACTCGTGCGATACGTTGGCCAGCAGGGTTTTCTGCGCGTTGATACGCTCCTGCAGCAGCTCCGCCATGTGATTGAAGTCGCGGGCCAGATCGTCGGTTTCGTCGCGGCCGGAAGCGCGCACGTGGATACGCGTCCCCAGGTCACCCTCCGCCAGTCTCCGCGCCGCCTGCCGCAGGGCCGCCAGCCGCCGCGTAAGCAGGCGGGAGACCGCGTAACAGAGTAGCCCAGACACCAACAGGGCAAGGGCAGCACGCAACCAGACATTGCTTCCCAGTACTGTCACCAGCGGTATCCGCGGCGCGGGCAGGACCAATACGGATCGCAGGGGGCCGGTATCGGCACGATAGAGAAGGTGGCCCAGATACTGTTTTGCGCCGCGGCGCTGAAATACCCGGCGACGATCGCGGTCCAGTTCTGCCGCGATGCTCGCCGCCGGCGGCGGCAGCGCTCGTTGCAGCAGGTCTCTCCCTTCGGGATCGATCAGGTAGACCTCAACCTTGTGTTTGCTCTGGGCCGCCTGGATGATCTGGGGCACTTGCTCTCTGGGTGCATTCTGCAGTTCATACAGAAGGCGCACAAAAACCCGGGGTGGCCCTTCCGGACCCGGGGTTCGGCGCTTGCCCTCGATCAGCGAGCCATTATCGGGCACCAGTGCGTCAAGGTAGTTCCCGGCAACAATGGCACTGCCCAGTACGACGATGGTCACCAGCCAAAACCCGAGGAAAATGCGCAGGAACAGCGGTATCGCCAGCCTCATGGCCTGCGCTCCCCGTGCACCAGCAACTGGTAACCGGCCCCGCGTACGCTGGCAATCAGCTTGCCTGCGCCAAGGGCCTGCATTTTTTTGCGAATCTTGCTCACATGCACGTCGACACTACGGTCGTAGGCGGACAACGGCCGGCCCAGGGCCTGCTGGCTGAGTTGATCCTTGCTGACCACGCTGCCTGCCTGGGTCATCAGCAGGCGCAGGATGTTGAATTCAGCACTGGTGAGTTGCAGATCCCGGGCATCCCACGTGGCCTTGCGCTGTGCGGCATTGATCGCAAGCAGGCCCGATGTGATGTCACCATTTTCCGTTACGCGCGGTACGCCTGTGCGGCGCAATATGGCTCTCAGGCGCGCCGCAAGTTCTCGCGGGTTGCAGGGTTTGGCCAGATAGTCGTCTGCGCCGAGTTCCAAGCCCACGATACGATCGGTGTCTTCACCGCGTGCAGTCAGCATGAGCACCGGGGTGTCGACGGGAATCGCGCGCAGGCGGCGCAATATATCCAGGCCCTGCACGCCTGGCAGCATGACGTCGAGAATCATGGCGTCATAGTGTCGCTCGCAGGCCTTTTGCAGCGCCTTGTCGCCATCGTGGCACGTGTCGATGTCAAAGCCGTCGGAGCCGAGGTATTCGCTCAGCAGCTGGCACAGCTCCGTGTCGTCATCAATTAACAGCAGGTGTGGACGCATTGCTCGGGTCTTGTTCGGGTTCGGCGAATATACAGTTTGCCCGGCGCTGCGCAGTAAAGCCACGGCCCCGGCGCAGCGGCAGGTAATCTTTACCATTCTTTACGCAACCGCCGCACTGCTTAACGCTATCCGGCTCTACTATGTACCTGCGTTTCATCCACAGGAGACAGGTTATGAAATCACGCACACAGGTATTACTTCGTCGCACCGCCAGCGCTCTGGCGCTTGTCACCACCATCGCCGTAGCGCCGGCTTTTGCCGCACCGGAGGGCGGCAATCCGGAGCGTATGCTCGAGCGCATGGCGCAACACGTGGACCTCAGCGATTCGCAGCGGGTTGAAATTGGCGCATTACTGAAGGCCGCTGCCGAGGAAGGGGCAGGGGACCGCGCTCGAATGCAGGAAATCCGTCGCGAGCTGCAGTCGCAGGGCGCCAGCTTCGATCCCACGGCCAGTGAATCGCTGACCCAGGAGCTTGGCGCTATCACTGCACGCAGCGCCTACCGGCGAACCGAAACACGTGCGGCGGTACGCGCACTGCTCAGCGAGGAGCAGCGCACTAAGCTGGATGCCATGGAAAGCCAGCGCGGCAAGGGGCGGGAACCCGGCAAGATGAAGGGTTCTCGCCAGGATTGAGGCTTACAGCACCTCGACCCGTAGCTCGAGCTCGGCCAGCGCCGAGCCGAGCTTTTCCTGCTGTTTCCGGTTGCTCACCACCGCGGTGCTTGCGCGCTCGGGGGTCAGGTAGGAGTCGGCTACACGCCTGAGGTCATCCAGGGTGACCTCCAGAACAGATCGCCGAAAGGCTTCCCGTTGCGCGTGACTGCGGCCAAAGAGGTGGTTGTAGAAATGTTGGCGAGCTTCCCCGGCAGGCGACGCAGGCTTGTCGAGGCTGCCTATTACGCCGAGGATTGCCTCTTCCAACCCGCGCGGATCGTGCTTGCTCTCCAGCATCCAGCGCACCGACTGGTCAAAATCGTCGAGCGTTTCGACAAGCCTTGGGTCGCGGTAGGAATAAAAGCGGAACGCTGCAATGCTCGAGTCCTGCCCCGCACCACCGCCATAAGCACCGCCCTGCTCGCGAATCGACCGGTGTAGAAACCCATTGCGCAGGAAGCCACCAAGCACGGTGAGCGCCGGCGCATCGGGGTGTCCGATGGGCACCGTCGGATAGGCGCGTGCGCAGAAGTTCACCTGCGTGTTGGCGACCCAAAACTCCCGTCGCGTTTCGAGTACGGGTGCGGCGCTGAGCGTGGCCTGGCCCTGCTTGCCTCCCGCAGCGTCGCCCCACAGTTGCAGGGCTTCATGACACACTGTCTCGGCGGCATGTTCATCGGCGATCGCCAGTAACTGCCGTGGCATCGCGATGACTGCCGCGTGCAGGCGGGCCAGTGCGTCGCGCAGACCGCCCAGCGCGTCTGCCTGCTGCAGATTGTCATCGAGTGCCTTCAGGCGCCGTATCCCCTCAAGCCCGCCCAAGCGGTGGTTGATACTCGCCAGACCGCTCATGCCGGCGCAGGCGGCGGCCATGGCCAGACCGTGGCCGTTTCCTGTGACGGACTGCTCGCGGCGCGCTCGAGACTGGCTGACCAGCTCGCGGATGCGTGCATCCTCATCGAAACGTGCCTGCTCCAGGGTGTCGCGCATCAGACTGACCTGTGCACCGCTGTTGCGTGCCAGGGCCCGTGAAGACAGCGAAAAGTAGCCGTGCAGGCGCTGGACGTCGTACAGTTCGCTGCGGAGCGAGATGCTGGCACTGATGCTGCCCACGGTCGCGGCCTGACGCTGCTGAACCTGCAGGTAGTCCTTATCGCCGAGCCCGATCTCGGTCAGCGTACGGGTATACAGCGGCAGCAGCGCGATATCGTCCTCCGACAACGCGGGCAGCGGCGCCACCACATGCTGGTATACCAGTCCGTTCGTGCCCTGGGTGTAACGTGTCAGTCGCAGGGGGCCCTGTGCATGTTCGGTACACTCCAGCTCCGGTATACGCTCAGGTACGTCGGCCAGGGTCACACAGGGGAGCACACCGGGATCGTCCTTGTGCTGTTGGCGCTGCTCCAGCTTGCGTGACAGCTCGATCACCGCCTGCTTCTGGGACGCATCCATGTTGGCCTTGAGCCGGGCAAGGCGCTGGGTCTCTGCCTCGAGGCGCCGGTGCGACAGCTGGGTATCCGGCGTCATCACCAGGGTGACGCGGTGCGGGTTGTCGAGCAGGAGTCGTTGGGCCAGCTGACGGATATAGGCGGGATCGCTGATCTTGCTGCGCAGCGCATCGAGAACCGGATCCAGATCCAGCACGGCGACCGGATCCGCATAGTGTGTAGCGGGGCCGAGAGCCTGCAGAATCAGCTGCAGGCCATAGGGGTAGCCGCCGCCGGTAATTTCCCGCTGGTGCAGTTCCAGCTGGTGCAGCACCGCCTCCAGATGTTCCTGCGGCACACCCTCACGCGCGACGCGCGAAATCACCTCCAGTACCAGCGCCTCCAGTGCATCGCGGGATGATGCTTCGCTGCCTTCAATGCCGCAGCTGAAGACCATTTCGCGCTGGGAATCCTCAAGGCCACACAGGGGCGAGGGCGCCTGTCCCAGCTCTGTTGTTTCCAGCGCGTGCATCAGCGGCGATGCGCTGTTGTCCAGCAATACACTGGACAGCAGCTGCGCTTCCAGCTGTTGCTCCAGGTCGGTGCTTTCGCCGAGCAGCCAGCCAATCACAATGTGTGTCTTGGCTGCGGTGTCGCCCGAGTCGTCCAGTGCGTAAGGCCTCTCCACCTGCAACGGCGCGCTGAGGCGTTGCTCTCGAGGCACCGCTATGCGCTCTTCCAGACGCTGGAAACGCTGCAGTGCGCGGGCTTCGAACACCGCCTGGTGTTCGTGTGCGGGGATATCTCCGAAGGTCATGAAGATGGCGTTGCTGGGATGATAGTGGCTGCGGTAGAAAGTTTTCAGCTGTTCATAACTGAGGTCGGGAATGTGCTCCGGATCGCCGCCACTGTTGAAGTGGTAAGTGACCGTGGGGAACAGGTGTTCGCACAGGGTTTGCCAGAGCGTGCTCGACACCGAGCTCATGGCTCCCTTCATCTCGTTGAATACGACTCCCTTGAATACCAGGTCGCTATCCGGATTTCCCGGCTCTGCGAAATCAACCCGGTGACCCTCCTGGGCGAAGTCCAGTGGATCGAGACGCGAAAAGAACACGGCATCCAGATAGACATCCAACAGGTTGGCGAAGTCCTTGCGGTTCTGGCTCGCAAACGGGTAGGCGGTCCAGTCACTGCTGGTGAACGCATTCATGAACGTGTTCAGCGATCGACGCAACATCATGAAGAAGGGATCGCGCACTGGGTAGCGCTCGCTGCCGCAGAGGGCTGTGTGCTCCAGAATGTGTGCCACACCTGTCGAATCGGTGGGTACCGTGCGCAGTGCCACCAGGAACACGTTTTCACTGTTGTTTGCCGCCAGGTGGTAATGCATGGCGCCGGTAGCGCTGTGCTCATACTGCTCAACGCGCAGCTGCAGCGATTCGATCTCGTGGCTGCGCAGTAGGCGGAAGGCGGCGTGGCTAACGGCAGCGCCGGAGGTAATCTGGTTCATACGGGTCCTGTCTCAGGGGAAACGACTGCTTATTCTAACGTGAATCGGCTGCGGCTGCCGTCACCGGTCTGAGTTCGATGCGGTATATCCAGGGCCAGTTCTTGCCGGTCACCCAGATGCTGCCGTCCTCGGGGTTGTGGGCGATGCCGTTCAGTACGTCGGTTCCTGGCTGGCGCTCCGGTACCGGTAACAGGCCACGGAGGTCGACAGTCGCCGTGACCTCGCCGCTCGCCGGGTCGATGATAACGATGCGGTCTTCCTGCCAGACGTTGGCCCAGATGCTCCCGTCAATCCACTCGAGTTCGTTGAGGCGTGCCACTGGCATGCCGCTCTCCATGACCGCAATACTGCGCCGCCGCTGCGCGGTGTCAGGGTCGAGAAAGTACAGGCGGTGGCTGCCATCGCTGTAGATCAGATCCGTGCCATTGTGCGTCAGGCCCCACCCCTGGCCGGGAATGGAGAGCGCCGCAAGCGGGCTGAGGTCGTTGCGGTTGTAGACCAGCAGCTTGCGAGCCTGCCAGGTCAGCTGGTAAACGCGGTCTCCGAACACGGTAACGCCCTCGCCGAACAGCCGCGGGTGCAGCCGCCGCTCGGCCTGCAGCACACCATCGTCGAGACGGTATTGCAGTAAACGGGACTGGCCGTAGCCGCCGGTTCCCACGTAAAGCATGCCGTCGATTATCTGCAGACCCTGCACGAAATGGCTGCGAGACTGCGGTTTTTTCTCCAGCACCCGGAAGCTGAAGTGCTCTGCGGCGGAGACCGTGGTCGCGAGCAGCGCCAGCAGACAGGCGCATAATCGGTAGCAGATATTCAAATTCGGTTTCTCCCCAGATCCCTCAGCAGGAAGCGCGCCGGCGCCAGTGCGCGCAGTGTTTCCGGCTCCACCGGCAGTGACTCACCGCACAACTGGCTGGCCAGCAGTTCTGCTGCCAGCGGTGTCGAGGTGAGCCCGCGAGAGCCGTGGCCGGTGTTCAGGTATAGCCCCTCGAGGTAGACCCCCTGTGCGGCAACCGGCTGCCTCGCGTTGTCTCGCAGGGCCGCGAAGCGTTGCATGAACGCCTCTCGCTCCGGCACCGGGCCCACCAGTGGCAGGTAGTCCGGGCTGGCACAACGCCACTCCGTGCGACCCGCCAGTGGCGTATCCTCCAGCGCATCGAGAGCCTTTGCAAGTGTGGGAAGGGCAGCCGTGAGCTGTGCCAGGTTGTAGGCCTGGTCTGCGGGGCGCAGGTTCGGGTCACAGTCGCCGGGTCCGAAAGTAGCGCCAATGCAGTGCTCCCCCGCGCGCGCGGGGGCAATGTACCCGCGATGACAGAGTGCAGCGCGCAACGGAGCCAATGCAGTCAGGCTGGGTAGCTGCGTGGTCTGGCCACGTATGGCGCGCAGTGGCAGCCACTCCAGGCCGGCGAAGGAGCTGCAGGCCGTGCCGGCCGCGACCACCGCCGCAGGCGCCTCCGCGATCACCTGTCCGTTGGCATTTACCGCCTGCCACTGATGACCGCTGCGCACCAGTTGCAGTGTGCCGCAGCCGGCCTGTAGTGTCACGTTGGCCTGGCGCAGGAGCGCAGCGCAGACGGCAGGAGGCGACAGCCAGCCCGATTGCGGGTACCAGTACCCTGCGCTGTGCTGCTCGAGACCGATGAGCTGAGAGGCCTGCGCTGCGTCCACCACCTGTGCAAGCTCGGGGACCTTTGTGAGCAGCATACGCATGCGATCCAGCTCACGACTGTCCTGAACCTGGTGAAAGCTGCCGCAGAGCGCGCCGTCGAGGCCCTCACGCAGTCGCCCTGCGGCGAAATCGTGGCGGTATTGGCGCACCGCGAAATCGAAGCTGGCGAGCGCGAAGTCGGTGAGCGCTGAGTGGCGGTGCGAAAGTCGGGTGTACAAGACACCCTGGGCGTTGCCAGAAGCCCGCTGTGCGGGTTCGCCGCTCTCCAGAACGGTGACGGCCAGGCCGCGCCGCGCCAGTGCAGCGGCCGTGTGACAGCCGGCCAGTCCGGCGCCGAGTACCAGCACGGCTGCCGGAGGTGCGCTGCTGTGCCAGGGCTGATCCCAGCGTGGCGGCAACCGGGCGGGAGCGGTAACGGCAGGCGTGGGGTGCTCGCCGTCTGCCGTGCTGTGCGCACGGCCCAATGCGGCCAGTTGTGACTGCTGCGCCGACGGTAGTTCCCCCGCAGTGACGGTGCCGCGCCCTCCGTCAGTGTACCAGCTGTCAACGAGAGGCACCCCGGCCTGTCGCAGATCCGCCAGGACATCCTCTACCGGGCCCCACCAGAGGTCCAGGATAACCGTGCCGGTATCGAAAACCACCCGATGAACACCCGGTAACGGTTGCGGATACTGGGCGCAGAGTGCTGCCGCAAGCGGTGCAAGTGCCGTGCAGTGAGCGGCCGTGGCTGACAGCTCCGTGCGGTGCGGCGGATTGGCTTCGATGGCGATGTAGTGCAGCCGGCGGGCGCCCTCATCCGGATTGCCGCGCTGCCGCCACAGGTCCCAGGTGAGTAGAAAGTTGAGACCGCAGCCAAACCCGATCTCGGCGATGGTGAATACAGGCGTCTTATGCCGTGTCCAGTGTTCGGACAGGCGGTTGTCTGCGAGGAAGGTACGCCGGTAATCTGCCAGGCCCTGTGCGTCACAGCGCTCGCGCTGGCCGGGGGGAGCAGACAGCGCGGCCCAATGCTGATTGTCACGTCGCATGGGCAGGCCGGGAGCAGTGCAGTCTGGGCACGGCGGGGAAGCTACCCGGAGACCGTGTAGCCGCCGTCGATGGGCAGTGTCTGGCCGGTGATCCAGCTCGCCTGGGCGCTGGTCAGGAAGAGTACGGCGCCAGCGACGTCGGTCGGCTGGCCAAGGCGACCCAATGGCGTGCGGGCGAGTGTGGGTGCGGACCACTCCGGGTTAGCCACCGTAGCCGCGGTCATGCGGCTGGCACACAGGCCAACAGCGACCGCATTGCTGCGTATGCCCAGTCGGCCCCATTCCACGGCCATGCTGCGGATGAGTCCGAGCAGGCCCGTTTTGCCTGCCCCGTAACCCGGTACGATGCCGATGCCGAAGTACGAACTCATGGACCCGATCCCCACGATGGAGGCGCCTCCGTCCAGCGTGCTGCGCGCCAGGGCGTCACGGCAGCGCCGGGCCAGCCGGAAGCCTGAGGTGAGGTGGATAGTAACGGCCCTGTCAAACGTGTCCGGGTCCCATTCATCGAGCCCGAGGCTGGGTAGGGCGATGCCTGCATTGTTGACCAGGATGTCCAGTTCGTCCTGTGCGGACGCCACGGCATCAATCTGTGCAGGATCCTCCACATCCAGCGTCAGGTAGCGGTAACCGGACAGGTCGTGGTCATAGTCGGCAGCGCTGCCGCGGGTGCCGGTAACGGTGACGGTGGCGCCGGCCGCACGGTAGGCCGCTGCGATGCCGGCACCAATGCCACTGGTCCCTCCGGTAACCAGCACCCTGGCGCCCTGGTAATCGTACTGCACACGGTTATTGCCCATTTCCGGCCTCTCGTTCGCTGCGTGATGTTGGCGCAGCAAGCGTACCAGACTGGCGCCCGGCAGGAACCTGTGAAGCGGTGGAAATCGCCGCCCGGAGAGGGCAGGTCGCTGGCGTTTGCGCCGGGCAGGCAGTAGACTTGCGCGCTGGCGCAAGAGGGTAGCTCATGGCTCAGAATCCAACTAGATCGATCCCGCGGGATCAGTTCCTGACGATTGCAGTCAACCTGCTTTACAAGGCATTTCTGGAGAACCGCCGCACCGAGGCGAAGAACGTATTCCGCGATCTGGCGACGGGGCGGTCCGTGCACCTGACGAACGTGGTGATGGAGGACAAGTCACAGGTGCGCTTTGATGTTGCGCTGGATCATAGCGAGTTTCGCGGCAAGTTGAATTTCGGTGCGTTTCGCTCCAGCCTGGCCATGCTGGTGGCGCAGTTGAGCGATGCGCTGCGCGCCGGCAAGGACATCAAGGTCTTCTCAGAGCAGAACAATCCTGACAATGTCGTGTTCGGGCTCAGTGCGGCCACTGAGGAAGAGGGCGAGGTCAACGTGATGGTGTTGGGGGCTGACTCGAACGCAGCGCGCGGCTCCATCGAGCTGCGCCTGCAATACCTCGACCCGGCGCAGTTTGCACAGGCATCACCGGCCAACGCCAGCGGCGCCTGAGGCTCAGCCAGCCGGAATGGCGTCGTGTTCGACGGTGACGCTTTGCCGTTCGGCCGGCGCGATGACCTCGGCACTCCCTGTCACCACCTTGCGGCCCTCCTGATTCACCACCGTGCAGTCCAGCGTCACGCGGCGTCTGCGCGGCTCCAGCGCGCTCACTGTCAGTTCGACGGTCAGCGTGTCACCGACATGCACCGGCTGGCGAAAGCTCAGCGACTGGCTCAGGTAGACGGTACCGGGCCCCGGCAACTGCATGGCGAGGGCCGCTGAAATGAGCCCGCCGCTGAACATACCGTGTGCGATGCAGCCGCCAAAGGGCGTGGTAGCCGCGTAGTCCGGATCCAGGTGCAGGGGGTTGTAGTCACCGGATGCGGCGGCAAAGCGGCGCAGATCCTGCAGGGTGACTGTGTGGCTGCGCTGTGCCTGTTGCCCGAGGCTCAGCTCATCAAAGGTGTGGTTGTGTATCTGCGGCATGCCGGCATCCTGCGGGATTGTTGAGCGCGCCATGATACCGTAGTGTAGCGGCCCCTACACAATCGCAGGCAGCGAGCAGGAGAGAGTTATGCCGGATGCGGTGGACCGCATCATTCCGCCGATTTCCTACCCACCGCACCTGCCGGTCGTGGCGGCGCGGGAGGAGATCGCGAGAGCCATCAACAATCACCCGGTGGTGATCATCGCCGGTGAAACCGGTTCTGGCAAGACAACCCAGATCCCCAAAATCTGTCTGGAGCTGGGCCGTGGACGCGTCGCCCGGATAGGCCATACGCAGCCCCGCCGTCTCGCGGCGCGCACTGTTGCCCAGCGCATCTCTGATGAACTGGCTGTGCCGCTCGGCGCCACCGTCGGCTATCAGGTGCGTTTCACCGATCAGGTGTCGGAGGCATCGGCGATCAAGCTGATGACCGATGGTATTCTGCTCGCGGAAATTCGCCACGACCGACTGCTGCGGCAGTACGACACCCTGATCATCGACGAGGCGCATGAGCGCAGCCTGAATATCGATTTCCTGCTCGGGTATCTGAAACAGCTTTTGCCGCGCCGACCGGACCTGAAGCTGGTCATAACCTCGGCCACGATTGATGTTGAGACCTTTTCACGGCACTTCGACAATGCCCCGGTGATCGAGGTTTCCGGCCGCGGTTACCCGGTGGAAACTGTCTACCTGGACCCGGCAGAGGACCGGGATCTGGGTCTGCAGGAGCAAGTAGCGGCACTGGTGGCCGATATCGAACGCGGACAATTCGGTGAGCGCGGCGATGTGCTGGTGTTTCTCCCCGGGGAACGCGAAATCCGTGAGCTGGCCCGCGCCCTCAGGGCGTTGGAGCGTGTTGAGGTGTTGCCGTTGTACGCACGGCTCTCGAACGCGGAACAGAGCCGCGTATTCGATCTCTCACGGCGCCGCATGATGCGTGTCGTACTGGCCACTAACGTCGCCGAAACCTCTCTGACAGTGCCCGGCATCCGCTATGTCATCGACCCCGGTGACGCCCGCATCAGTCGCTACAGCTTTCGTACCAAGGTGCAGCGGCTGCCGATAGAGCCGATATCCCAGGCCAGCGCCAACCAGCGGCAGGGGCGCTGCGGTCGCGTTGCCGCTGGCGTATGCATACGTCTGTACAGCGAGGCGGATTTTCTTTCCAGGCCGGAGTTTACTGACCCCGAGATTCTGCGCACCAACCTTGCGGCGGTTATTCTGCAAATGCTGCAGCTGGGCCTCGGCGAGGTTCAGCGTTTCCCCTTCATCAACCCTCCCGACCCGCGCATGGTACGTGACGGCTATAAGCTTCTGCAGGAGCTGGGTGCCGTAAATAGTCGGGGCAAGCTGACGGCACTGGGGCGGCAGTTGGCGAAACTGCCGATTGACCCGCGGCTGGGGCGCATGGTGCTGGCCGCCCAGGCACTATCCTGCCTGGAGGAGGTGTTGGTCATTGCAGCAGCGCTGGCCATCCAGGACCCGCGTGAACGCCCTGCAGACAAGCAGTCGCAGGCCGATCAGATGCATGCGCGTTTTCGCCATGAACGCTCGGACTTCATGGCCTGGTTGGCCCTGTGGCGATATTATGAGGAACAGCGGCAAGCCCTGACCCAGAGTCAGCTGCGCAAGCTCTGCCAGCGGGAGTACCTCTCTTTCTTGCGTATGCGTGAGTGGCGCGATATGCACGCCCAGTTGCGAATCGCCTGCCGGCAGCTGGGGCTGCGGCTGGCTGGCGAATTGTCAGACGCTGCAGGGGAGACCTTCGAGCCGATCCACCGCGCGCTGTTGGCGGGTTTGCTGTCCAATATCGCCCAGCATCAGGAGAACCGTGATTACCTGGGCAGCCGCAATCGGAAACTGCAGATATTTCCGGGTTCAAGCCTGGGGCGGCAGCGCCCGAAATGGATTGTAGCCGCAGAGGTTGTGGAAACCTCGCGGGTGTTTGCACGCACGGTGGCGGCGATTGATCCCGCCTGGGTGTTATCGACCAATCCGGAGCTGCTGAAACACCATTATTATGAACCTCGCTGGGAGGCCCGGCAGGGGCGCGCCATGGCCTGGGAGCGGATTACGCTCTACGGGCTTACCGTGGCGGACAAGCGCCCCGTGCATTATGGGCCGATCAACCCCGCTGAAGCGCGTGAACTGCTCATACGGGAAGGCCTGATAGCGGGCCGTTTCCCGCGACATCCGGGCTTCCTCAAGCATAATCTGCGTATTGCGCGCGATGTCGAAGACCTCGAGGCCAAGGCACGGCGACGCGACCTGCTCGCGGATGAACAGGTGCTGTTTGCCTTCTATGATGAGCGTCTGCCGTCGGATATCACAACGGCCGAACGTCTGCGGGCCTGGTTGGCTGGGGAGGCCGACGCTGACCGCCTGCTCCGCATCTCCCGCGAGCAGTTACTGGCGCGCGATCCCGGTGCCGCTCTGGGCCAGCAGTTTCCTGACCGGCTGGTCTGGGGCGACCTGGAGCTGCGCCTCAGCTACCGCTTCGAGCCCGGGCAGGAAGCGGACGGTGTCTCGGTGACGTTGCCCGTCGGCCTGTTGAATCGTGTGCCGCGGTTTCGGTTCGACTGGCTGGTACCCGGATTGCTACGGGATAAATGTATCGCCCTGGTGAAGGGGCTGCCGAAGGACAAGCGCAAGCAGCTGGTGCCTGTGCCCGACAGAGTGGATCAGGCGCTGGCAGAGCTTCAGCCGAATGATGAGTCCCTGGGCGCCGCACTCGCGAGAGCGCTGGGCCGGGTCACGGGCGTCAAATTGCGCGCCGAGGATTTCAATCCGGACGCGCTGGATCCGTTCTACAGCATGAATATTCGGGTGGTAGACTCCGATGGACGACTGTTGGGGCAGGGACGTGATCTCGCCGCACTGGTGGCGGCGTTTCGCGACGATGTGCGTGAGACAATCGTGGCGGCGCCGGGTAACAGCCCGGCCCGGGAGGGGCTCACTGCCTGGCCAGACAGTGCTCTGCCAGAGCAATGGCGTTTCCGCCAGGCTGGCACGGAGATCGTCTCCTGGCCCGCGCTGGTCGACAGGGGGGACAGTGTCGCGGTAGCGCTGTGCGACTACCCGGGTGAGGCCCGTTGGCAGCACCGTCTTGGTGTGTTGAGGCTACTGCGTTTGCAGCATCGTCAGCAGGTCAAGTTTCTGCGCAAACAACTGCTGCAGGGCAATGAAACCAGCCTGCTGCTGGCTGCGGCGGGCCAGCGTCGCGAAGACCTGGTGGAGGACATGATTGATGCCGCCTGGGTGGACGCAGCAGGGCTTGATGACAGCTTGCCCCGGGACAGTGCGTCGTTTGCCCTTTGCGCCGGGCGCAGTGGCCAGGTTGTGGCGTGCGCCAACCACCTCGAGGCCACACTCATCAACGCGCTGCGTCCGGTGGCAGAGGCGCGGACCACGCTGGCACGCTACAGCGAGCCTGACTGGGTCGCCGCACTGGCCGATATCGAAGCGCAGCTTGCAGCCCTGTGGCAACCGGGATTTCAGCGCGACACGCCAGCCGAGTGGCTGGCACAGTACCCGCGCTATATGAAGGCCTTGCAGCAACGCGCAGAGCACCTGAAGGGCCAGCTGGCGCGGGATGACAGTCATCGGGAGCGTTTGCAAAAATTTGCACAGCCGCTGCAGGAGGCCCTGCAGGGCTCCCCGCGGCTGCTTGCCTCCTGTCCGGCAGCGGCGACGTACCGGTGGATGCTGGAGGAGTTTCGCGTCTCCCTGTTCGCCCAGCGGCTGGGCACTCGCACCCCCGTCTCCGACAAGCGGCTGCAGCAGCAGTGGCAGGCGGTGGTTGAATGGCTGTCGACGCACCCGGACGATGCGGCGCCGACGGCTCGATAAGCCAATGTGGCCCAGGAAAAAATCGATGAAACTTACCGGACGATATCGGGTCACACACTGAGACACGCTCATCACGCTGTCTGCGGTAGACTGTACGGACCTTATGACAACAAAAGGACAACCATCATGAAAGACTCCAGAAAACCCCTTGCGCTGGCACTGGGTGCCGCATTCCTGGCCAGTTCGGTCGTACCGGTGGCTTCGGCGGGGGCAAACCCTTTTGCGGCGCAGGAACTTGGCTCTGGCTACAACCTTGCCAACTTCAACTCCCACGGTGACGGCGATCACGAGGGCAAGTGCGGCGAGGGCAAGTGTGGTGAAAAGGATGCCGCAGAGGGCAAGTGCGGTGAAGGCAAGTGCGGGGAGAAGGACGCCGCTGAAGGCAAGTGCGGTGAAGGTAAATGCGGCGAGAAAGATGCCAAAAAAGAAGCCGAGGGTAAATGCGGCGAAGGTAAGTGTGGCGGCTGATGCCCGGGCACTCTGACAGGCTCGCCGGTGCGGGCCTGGGTTTGCGGCGGGCCCTTCTGGGCCCGTTGCTTTCGGGGGATACCCCTGAGGTCGACTTTTTTGAAGTGGCACCGGAGAACTGGATCGGGGTAGGTGGTCGCCTCGGGCGGCAGTTTCGCGAACTGGTATCGCAGCGGCCGCTGGTCCTGCATGGCCTGTCCCTGGATATAGGCGGTATCGACGAGCTGGATACCGCGCTGGTACAGGCGGTGCGCCGCCTCATGGACGACACCGGTGCCAGTCTCTACACCGAGCACCTCAGCTACTGCGCCGCGGATGGCCACCTCTACGACCTGCTCCCGCTGCCTTTCACAGCAGAGGCCGTTGCGCATGTGGTTGAGCGCGTGCAGCGCGTGCAGGAGATTATCCGCGCACCCATTGCACTGGAAAATGCTTCGTATTACGCCCAGCCCCATGCCGAGATGACGGAGCTGGAGTTCATCACCGAGGTTGTACGGCGCTCGGGCTGCGACCTTCTCCTGGACGTGAACAACGTCTACGTCAACAGCATCAACCACGGTTATACGGCGTCGGATTTCCTGCAGGCCCTGCCGCTGGATCGGGTGCGCTACATACACGTGGCCGGCCACTACGATGAGGCACCCGACCTGAAGGTTGATACCCACGGCACCTCGGTGATCGAGCCGGTCTGGTCACTGCTGGCAGAGGCCTACCAGCTGCTGGGCTCCGTACCCACACTTCTGGAACGCGACTTCAATTTGCCACCGCTGGCCGAGTTGCTGCGCGAGGTAGAGCACATTCGCCGCCTGCAGGCGGCCGACAACGTCGGGTTGATGGGTTGTGCGCATGGCTGATCTGCGCACCCAACAGCTGGCGATGGCCCGCTACCTGCGTGACCCGGACACGCAGCCCCCGCCCCGTGGTGTGGAACCGCGGCGCCTGAAAATCTACGAAACCCTGGTGTACAACAACATTGAAGGGTTTATCAGTGGCGGTTTCCCGGTGCTGCGCCGTCTTTACGGGGACACCGCATGGCACCGTCTTGTTCGCCAGTTCATCGACGGCCACCGCTGTCACACGCCCTATTTTCTTGAAATCAGCCAGGAGTTCCTGCGCTTTCTGTTTGAGCGCCACAACCCCGGCCCGGACGATCCTCCGTTTCTTGCAGAGCTCGCCCATTACGAGTGGGTGGAGCTGGCGCTCAGCGTGGCAGAGGAGGAGGTGCCCGCCGACGCGGGAGGGGACCCCATGATGGCACCGCTGGTGATCTCCCCCCTGGCGTGGCCCCTGGCCTACCGTTACCCGGTGCACCGCATCGGCGTTGATTTCCGGCCGACTGAGCCCGAAGCGCCTGTTTATCTGGTGGTTTACCGTGATCGGCAGGATACCGTGCGCTTTCTGTCGCTCAATGCTGCGACCGCAAGGCTGCTGGAACGGGTTCGCGATGGCGCTGCTGTTTCGGGTGCAGAGGTGCTGCAGGATCTTGCCGCAGAGCTCTCGCTGCCGGGCGACACGGTCAACACATTTGGCGCGGCGCAGCTGCGAGAGTTTGTCGAGCGCGGCATATTGGTGACGTGCTGACGGGTACTTTTCCCAGGTTGCCCCGCTACCGCCACAGGCGTAATATGCGGCGCCTGAACCTGACCGCGGCTCGCCCATGAGATTTCTGCGTCCGACATTGCTGTTGCTTTGCCTGCTGAGCGCCGCTCCTGTGATGGCCTCGGAACCTGTGAATCCGGATCCCCTGGAAGCCATCAACCGGCCGATCTTCATCTTTAACGAGCGCATGGACCAGTACCTGCTGAAGCCCGCGGCCCGCGGCTATCACGCGATCACACCGGATCCCCTGGAAGTCGGTGTCGATAACTTCTTCCGCAACCTGCGCGACGTCAATACCACCCTGAACTCTCTTCTCCAGGGCAGATTCGGCGGAGCCGCACAGGCCGGTGGCCGTTTCCTGCTCAACTCCACCATCGGCATCCTTGGCCTGTTCGATGTGGCAACGCGCATGGGCGTCGAGCCCTTGAGGACCGATTTTGGACAGACCCTGGCGGTGTGGGGAGTTCCCGAGGGCCCATACCTGATGGTGCCGCTTTTCGGCCCACGCACCATGCGCAGCGGCGTGGGCACCATCTTTGACGCCTATACCTCCGTGGAAGTGGCAATCGACGATGTGCGGCTGCGAAACTCATTGATCGGCCTGGAGTTGGTCAGCTCCAGGGTCGAGCTGTTGAAAGCGGAAGACCTGATTTCCGGTGATCGCTACATTTTCATCCGCGATGCCTACCTGCAGCAGCGGCGCGCCCTGGTCAACGACGGTGAGGTGGAGGACACCTTCTCCGACTTCGGTGATGAGGAATGGCCAGACGAACTGTAGCCGGATGAGGCGTGCGAAAGTTTGCACCAAAACTGTGAAATCCTGCCCAAACCCGGTGCAAATTGGTTGCTCCACCCATGCCAAGGGCGTACTGTCCCTCAGCACACGCCCCGCAAAAGCCGCATGATGAATTCCAAAGGTTATGTGTTGCTCATCGATGACGATGCCGCTCGTGCAGGCGAACTGGCGCAGACGGTCATCGGTCAGGGGTACCGTGTTGAGGTGTTTACCGATGTGCTTGAGGCCTACCATTTTCTCGCTGGTAACCAGGACCTCGATGTCATCCTCTGTGAACTGGATCTCGAGGAGGTCTCCTGGCAGGAGGCGCGCCGCTCCCTGCGCGAGCTGGACCTGCAGGTTCCCGCGATTATTTTCAGCGATCGCGCCGAAGTGGACAAAATGATGACAGCCTTGCGGTTGGGTGCCAGCGATTTTTTCGTGCGCCCGATCGAGGACGAAGAGGCGCTGTTCAAGTCCATTGAGCGCTGCGTACGGCAACGCCAGATGCGCCGCGAGTTGCGTGAGTCACGCCAGCGCCTGGAGCAGGCCAATACGGAGCTGCGCGGCACCGTGAAAATGCTTGAGCAGGACCAGCAGGCCGGGCGCCAGGTTCAGTTACGCATGCTGCCCGTCAGCCCCATGGTGCTGGAACCGTATGTGTTCAGCCATACGGTTATCCCCTCGCTGTACCTCAGCGGCGACTTCACTGATTACTTTACGGTGGGCCAGCATCACGTCGCGTTTTTCATGGCAGACGTGTCCGGTCACGGCAGTTCTTCCGCTTTTACCACGGTGTTGCTGAAAAATCTCTTTGCGCGCAAGCGTTCGGATTTCCTGCATCGGGACGATGATACCCTGCTGAGCCCGGTGGCCATGCTGAAGCGGGCAAATCAGGAGTTGCTCGACCTCGGTGTGGGCAAGTTTGCCACCATGGTCGTCGGCTTGCTGGATACCCAGGCGAATACCCTGCGCTACAGCGTGGCGGGGCATTTGCCGCAGCCGGTGCTGGTCTCCAAAGAGGGTGCCCGTTACCTGCGCGGCGAGGGTTCGGCTGTGGGCATCATGGAGGATGCGAGCTACGAGGAGCACCTGGTGGATTTGCCAGAGCGCTTCATGCTGGCGCTGTTCTCTGACGGCATACTTGAAATCCTCCCTCCCAAAAACCTGATCGAGAAAGAAAAGTATTTCCTCAAGGTGTTCGAGGAGTCGGCGGAGTCGCCGGATGAGATCGTCAACAGGCTGGGCCTGGACCGTGTCGAGACGGCCCCCGACGATATTGCTGCCCTGTTTATCAGCAAGCGGAGTTGAGATGGAAGAGGGCCGGATACTTGCAGCAAGCCAGGACGGAGCCTACGTCGTGCGCCTGACCGGGGACGTGCGGCTTACTCTCTGCACGACCATTGACGACTATTTGCAGCGCATGCTGAACAGCCCGGATTTCGCCAGTGTGTGGGTTGACCTCTGTGATGCCGAAGGCATTGACAGCACCACGCTGGGACTGTTGGCCAAACTGGCACTGGAGGTGCGCGCACGCTACGGTTTCATGCCGGCCATCTACTCCTCCAACCCCGGTATTACCCGGTTGATCAAGAGCATGGGCTTCCAGCGCCTGTTTGATGTGCACGAAGACGCCTGTGCCAATCCCGAGTGCATAGACTGCATACCGCTGGTAGAGGGCAGCGAGGCGGCTGTGCGCGACAAGGTGATTGAAGCACACCGGGTACTGATGGGATTGTCAGAAGAAAACCGCGCGCGTTTCAAAGACCTGATGGTCGTGCTTGAGCGAAGCTGACGACGCTCAGCGCTGCATCGCCGCCAGTTTGCAGCGTATGTAGTCCTGGTGCGGAACATAGGTGAGTTCAGCGACCTGGCGGATCAGGTGTTCTTCGTACTTGTCGAGATTGCCATCTGCGTAGGCTACCTGCCACATGCCAGCGATCAGCGTCAGCTTCTCTTCGGGCCCATAGTGGTCGTTGATCACGCGCGTGAATTCGTACAGGGATGTCGCCTCCTCGACGCGCGTGCTGGCCGCGTCGATCAATGCCCTGACCTCGTGCCGTGGTAGCCCCAGTGAGTTGCTCAGCATCTGCTCCAGGGCGGTTTCTTCACTGGCATCCTGGGTAAAATCCGCGCGTGCGGTTTCAATCAGAAGTGCCGCAGCCGCAAGGTGTACCCGCTGTTGCCGGCCTTCTTCCGAGTCCTCTCCAGGCAGGATGAACAGGGCTTTCAGTGCGTTGATCATGCGGCGCTGATAACCGCTTCGAGGCGGCTCTGGTCGGCGATAAAGTTGCGGATACCCTCGGCCAGTTTTTCCGTCGCCATCGCGTCTGCATTCAACGCGAGGCGGAAGCTGCCCTCGGTGTGCTGTGCTTGTGGATCATCTGAGCCGCCGTCTTGTGGGCTGAGTTGGCGTGGGAGAGCACCGTGGTCCGCTGCCAGCGATTCCAGCAGCGCGGGGCTGATGGTCAGCCGGTCGCAGCCGGCCAATGCCTCGATTTCGCCGACGTTGCGGAAGCTCGCGCCCATGACCACGGTCGGGTAGCCGTGGGTCTTGTAGTAGCGGTAGATACGGCGCACCGACTGTACGCCCGGATCGTCATCGGGGTGGGCGACCTGGGTTTCGGTGTTCGCCAGGTACCAGTCGAGAATGCGCCCGACAAAGGGGGAAATCAGGTACACGCCGGCATCGGCGCAGGCCGCGGCCTGGGCGAAGCCAAATAGCAGGGTCAGGTTGCAGTTGATGCCCTCACGTTCGAGGTTGCGTGCCGCGCTGATGCCTTCCCAGGTAGCGGCAATCTTGATCAACACCCGGTCCCGGCCGAGTCCGGCCTCCTCGTACAGGCGAATGAGCTTGCGCGCGCGCTCCATGGTTGCCTGGGTGTCGAAAGACAGTCGCGCATCGACCTCGGTGGAAATGCGCCCCGGGATGATACCCAGAATTTCGCGCCCGATGTCGACCGCGAACCGGTCGCAGCAGTTGGCCATCTGCTCCTCACTGCTGCCGCCGGCTTTGCTCGCCCAGTTCTGTGCCCCGGAGAGCAGGCTCTGGTAGTGGGGCAGGGCGGCGGCTTTCAACAGCAGTGATGGATTGGTTGTGGCGTCCTGGGGTTGAAAACGGCGAATCGCTTCGATATCACCGGTGTCGGCGACCACGTCAGTCATCGACTTCAGCTGGTCGAGTTTGCTGCTCATGCTGGAGAGATCCTTGTAAAGCGTGCGGCTGACGGACTGCCGCGAGGTTACGGATTGCGGCTACAAGTGTGCAGCATAATCAGCCCCTGTGCTACCCGCAGGCCCGTTCCCGCCCGGACGCGGCGCCCTCATCGTCGCCGACGACCTTTTGCAGGGCATCCTCCAGCACCGCAATGCCCGCGCCCTTGCGGTGTGCGTGCTCGCTCAGGTGGCGCCGGAACTGACGGGCACCGGGCACACCCTGATAGAGGCCGAGCAGGTGGCGCGTGATGTGGTTCAACGCAGTGCCCTGCTGCAGTTCCTGCGCCACGTAGGGCAACAGCTTGCGAAGGGCGTCGTGTTTGCTGGCCACGGGGTTGTCCGCGCCGAACAGTGCTGCGTCGACATTCGCCAGCAGCCAGGGATCATGATAGGCCGCCCGCCCGAGCATCACTCCGTCTACCTGCTGCAGGTGCTCATGGCAGCTCTCCAGGTTGGTGATGCCGCCGTTGAGGACAATCGTCAGCGCCGGCAGGTCGCTTTTCAGCCGGTACACCCAGGGGTAGTTGAGGGGCGGAATTTCCCGGTTCTCCTTTGGCGACAGACCCTGCAACCAGGCTTTGCGGGCGTGCACGATAAACACATTGCAGCCGGCATCGGCACTGGGGCCGATGAAGTCCAGCAGTTGCTGGTAGCTCTCCATGCTGTCAATGCCAATACGGTGCTTGACCGTCACCGGGAGGTCACAGGCATCACGCATCGCGGCAACACAGGCGGCAACCTGCGCCGGATGTGCCATCAGTGAGGCGCCAAAGGCCCCGGACTGTACGCGATCCGAGGGGCAGCCGCAGTTCAGATTGACCTCGTCGTAGCCCCACTGCGCGGCCCACGCGGCACAGCGTGCCAGATCCGCCGGGTCGCTGCCGCCCAGTTGCAGCGCAACGGGCGCTTCGATGGGGTTAAAGCGCAGAAAGCGCTGCCGATCGCCGTGAATCAGGGCGCCGGTGGTGACCATTTCGGTGTACAGGCGGGCGTGTCGGCTGAGCAGCCGCCAGAAGTACCGGCAGTGGCGGTCACTCCAGTCCATCATGGGGGCAATACAGAAACGGTGGCTGTTCACGATCATGCGCAGGGAATGTGGCGGGCGAAAGCCGCATTGTACCGGAGATAGAGGGTGAATTCGCTATACTGGCAGGCAGAGCAAGCGGCTTCAGGAGGCGCCAGTGCATTATATCTTCGAAGTGACCCTGAGCCCGGGGTACACCGCCGAGGCCTACGCCGAGGCCTGGATTCGTGCCAGCAGGATCATTCAGCAGGCCCCCGGGGCACAGGGTACCCGCCTGCACCGAAAAATCGGTGACCCCAGCCGATTGCTGGCGATTGCGACCTGGGAAAGCAAAGCAGCGCGCGATACCATGGAATCGCGCTTGCCGGAGCGGGTCATGGAGATCATCGCCGAGCAGACGCCCTACGTGGAGATTACCCTGCTGGGTGAGTTTGAGGCGCCCGAATGGGAAGTCGTGCCGGAACCCTGAGGCCTCAGCTGCGCGCCGCGGCCAGTATGCGGTTCAGGGCACGACGCGTTGCATTGTCCTGCAGGCTGGCGTGCAATCGCTGCAGCGCCGCTGCCTCCAGGTACTCAGGGAGATAATGCAGCTCTACCGGGCGCCCATCATCCAGCGGCAGATCGACGATATCCTGCAGTCCGCCGAATACCGCGGCATCACCGATGCGGCCTGCGAGGTAGACCACGGTGGCCGCAGCCAGGTCGCCACCGTGCAGCGGATGCTCGTCTGGGGGCACGGTCAGCGGCAGTAGTGATAGGTCCAGTGTCCCCTTGATCGTGCCGGGCAGGCCCCAGCGCTCCGCCAGCAGGCCCGCCAGCATGGCGCTATTGGCACCAAGCTCTGCCTGTTGCCCCTGCACCCGCTCCAGCAGGGAAACCTTCGGTGCGTAGAGGTGGGCCAGCTCGGGGCGCAGTGAGACCAGATTGATATCCCCCAGGTTGGCCAACAGTGCCTGCGTAGAGACCACCGAGGGATTTTCCACACCGAGGTTTCGCGCCAGCAGAAACGCGCTGGCGCTGGCGATCTGGCTGGACTTCCACAGCCGGTGCATCGCCGTCTCCTGGTCCGACCCGGGTGTACTGGCAGGGAGCGTACGCGCCAGCGCGGATTGCGCGATCAGGCCCTTGACGTAACTGACGCCCAGATAGGCGATGGCGTGGTGCACACTGGAAATCGGGGTAGTGAGGCCGAAGGCGGCGGAGTTCACGGTGCGCAGTACGTCTGCAGCCAGTGCCGGTTCATTTTTTACGGCAGCAGTGATTTCGTCGATGTCATCCAGTTCCCTGGTCACCTGCAGGAACATGGAATGGGGCTCGGGCAGGGCGTCCGCCAGCTCCAACAACGTCTGTGGCGTGGGTGTGTCCGCGGTGTCAGTGCGCAGCAGGACAAATGACTGCAGCGCCGTTGGTAGCACTGGGCTGGCGTCAGCGGCTGTCTCGGCCTCGGCTTCCGCCTGGCCCGCGTTGGCGGAGAACGACTGGATCGCGGTGCGTACGCGAGGCGTGGCCTCAGCTTGTGCCTGCGGTGCGGTTTCCGCCTTGCCCGGCGAGCGGCGCAGCCAAAGCAGAGCGCCGACGGCACTGGCACCGAGAATGCAGAGTAGAACGGTCATCAACGTTGGCATGCAGGTGCTCCGATGGCTCGCATGTTGCTGAATCGCCCTCTTCGGAGGTGCGGATACGGGTGGCCGCATAGTAACAAACCGAAACAAAACTGTGACGAAAAATATGCGTGTTTTTGCGGATTGATCTACGCTGCGACATGAAGACGTTCTCAGCAGGTCCCATTCGCATACGGAGCACAGCGTCATGACTGAAGGTCTCGTTTTACGTCTCCCCACGTCCGAGGAGGTAGATACATTCTGGACGGATGGGGTGGTCTGCCTGCGCGGCGCACTGGATCCGGCAGCGGTGCTGGCGATGGCGCCAGCGGTGGAACGCCTGCTGCGGGGGTCGGTCGGGGAAACCATGCACGATATGTCAGCCCTGGGCGCGGGGCTTGCAGCGGCGGGGAGCACGGTGCTGACCGGTGGCATGCAGGGTGAGGGGCGTTTCGTGTCGGGGACGGACCATTGGCGGATAGACGAGGACTGTCGGGCATTTGCCCTCGAAAGGGGACTGGCAGCGCTGGCGGGTACGCTGTTGCGCAGTCGCCGCGTCTATCTGTGGGAAGACAGTATTCTGGTAAAAGAGCCGGATACGGCCGAGCGCACGGCCTGGCATCAGGACATGGGTTACTTTCACGCCAGCGGCGAGCAGGTTTGCACCACATGGATCCCGCTGGATGTCGCTGATGCAGAGACTGGCGCCATGAGTTTTGTGCGTGGGTCCCACCGCGACGGCGCGCTGTATCGCCCCAACTGGTTCGTGTCGCAGCAGAGTATGGAGGGAACGGAAGGCCTGGATGTGCCGGATGTCGAGGCGCTGGCACGCGCAGGGCGGGCGGACCTGGTGCAATATGCGCTCGGCCCCGGTGACCTGACCGTGCACCATGCCCGCACCCTGCACGCTGCGGGGGGAAATCTCAGCAAACAGCGCCGCCGTCGCGCGATCAGCATTCGCTATTGCGGAGACGACGCACGCTACCATTTCCGGCCGGGTGCACCCCGCAAGCCGCACCACGACCGTGTGCAGGAGGGTGATCCGCTGGGTGACCCGGATTGTCCGCTCGTCTGGCAGCGTTCGCTCTAGCGGGAGCGCGCAAGCCCGGCGCCGTCAAAGGCCAGATGGGGCTGCAGCTTCACGGTGACCGGTAGTGTGCCGCCCGCAGGAACATCGATGTGTCCCGGAGCAAGGCACGGCACACGTTGCCCGTCTGGCAGCGTGAGCTCGTAGAGGAAGTGTGCACCGCGAAAGGTCTTGCGCGTCACGCGCAGCAGCAGCGCGCTGCTCGCGTCGTAGCTGACATCGCCGGGGCGCACGAGCACCTGGTGGCTGGAGGCGCCATCGTGCCCGGCCCTCGTGCCCGTGATGAGGGGCGCCAGCTCACCGCTGCCGGTCATTGTCGCCGATATTATGCTGCCCTCGCCGATGAAGGCCGCGACAAACGTGTTGGCCGGGCGGTGGTAGAGTTCGTGGGGGGAGCCTGTTTGCGCCACACGCCCCTGGTGGAGCAGGGTGATCTGATCAGCCATGGCAAAGGCTTCGTGCTGGTCATGGGTCACCAGCAGGGCAGTGATTGCACTGCGCTTGAGCAGTTCACGAATGTCAGCGGCGAGCAGCGTGCGCAGCTCTGTATCCAGGCTCGAGAAGGGCTCGTCCAGCAGCAGGATGTCGGGTTTCGGCGCCAGCGCACGGGCAAGGGCGACCCGCTGCTGCTGCCCGCCGGAGAGTTCGTGCGGCCAGGCATCGGCGTACTCGCTGAGCGCCACGAGCTGCAGCAGGCTCTCCACCCGTTCCTGGCGCGCTTTGCGCGGCAGTGTCGCGAGGCCGAAACCGATGTTGTCACGCACGTTCAGGTGTGGGAACAGGGCGAAGTCCTGGAACACCATGCCGACCCTGCGCTGCTCGGGTGGGAGCCGACGCTGGGGCGTGCTGAGCGTGACACCGCGCAGTGTAATGCGCCCGGCGCTGACCGGTTCAAACCCGGCGATGGCGCGTAACAGGGTGGTTTTGCCGCAGCCGGAGGGACCCAGCAGGCAGCCAATAGCGCCGGGTTGGAGCGTCAGAGAGGCGTCCTCCACCGCGGTCACCTCACCATAGCGCACACAAACCTGGTCCAGCTCAAGTTGGTTGCTCATGAATCGACCGCCGCTTTCGTCATATTGCGGGTGAGCAGAATAACAGGGATAAGCCCGATCAGCACAATGGCCAGTGCGGGCAGTGCCGCCTCGGCCAGTCGCTCGTCCGAGGCCAGTTCGTGGGCCCGCACGGCCAGCGTGTTGAAGTTGAAGGGGCGCAGAATCAGGGTCGTTGGCAGTTCTTTTAGCACGTCGACAAAGACCAGCAACAGCGCGGTGAGCAGGCTGCCGCGGAGCATCGGAAGGTGTATGCGCCGCAGCACGCCCAGGGGCGTGTGCCCAAGCGACCGCGCAGCCTCGTCCAGGTCGGGGCGGATACGCGTCAGGCCCGCTTCCACGGATTGCAGGGAAACCGCAAGAAAGCGCACGACATAGGCGAATACCAGTGCGCCCAGCGTCCCGCTGACAAGCAGCCCCGACGACACGCCAAAGCTCTGTCGCAGCCAGTGGTCGAGGGTGTTGTCGGCCCAGGCAAAGGGGATCATGACACCCACGGCGATCACGGTGCCCGGAACCGCATAGCCCATGCTCGCCACACGGGTAGTGACAGCCTCCAGACGGCCCGGATGGGCGCGTTTCCCGTAACCCAGCAGCAGGGCGAGGAGCAGGCAGCACAGGGACGCCAGTGCGGCGAGCAGGAAACTGTTGCCAAGCAGTGCGAGGAAGGCTGTTGTGAATGCACTCTGGTAGTGCTGCGCAGTCCAGGCAGCCAACTGGGCGGCAGGCAGAAGGAAGCCGGCGGTGAGCACCAGCAGGGCAGCCGCCAATGCCGTGAATGCGCGCCAGCCCTGCAGCCGGACGCGCTGTGTTGACCGGCCGGTACCCAGTCGGTGGAAGCGCAGACGCGACCTGGAGCGGCGCTCCAGGGCGAACAGGGCGATAACGAACAGCAGCAGGCATGCCGCCAGTTGTGCGGCGGTCTGCAATTCGCCCAGGCCATACCAGGTGCGGAAAATGCCGGTGGTAAACGCGCTGACGCCGAAGTAGGCCACCGTCCCATAGTCTGCCAGGGTCTCCATCAGCGCCAGGCTGACGCCGGCCGCGATGGCGGGTCGCGCCATCGGCAGCGTTACCCTGAAGAAGGTTTGTGAGGCAGAGTTGCCAAGGCTGCGGCTTGCCTCGCCAAGTGCGGCGGATTGGTCCACGAATGCAACCCGGGTCAGCAGATAGACGTAGGGATACAGCACCAGCGACAGCATGCAGATCGCGCCGCCCAGGGAGCGTATTTCGGGAAACCAGTAATCTCCGTGCTGCCAGTCAAATCCTGCGCGCAGGCTGCTCTGCACGGGGCCGGCGACATCGAGCAGCCCGGTGTAGGTGTAGGCAATGATGTAGGCGGGCATGGCCATGGGAAGCAATAGCGCCCAGGAAAACAGGCGCCTTCCCGGAAACTCGCAGTGTGCTGTCAGCCAGGCTGTACTGACCCCCAGCAGCGCGGTGCCGACACCAACACCGAGCATCAGCAGCAGCGAGTTCACCACATAGTCCAACAGCACCGTGTCGAACAGGTGCCGCCAGGCTGCGCTGTAGGGCCCCAGCAGACTGGCGACGATGACCACAACCGGCACCGCGACGACCGCGGCGCTGATCACCATCGCGAGCCGCCACAGCCAGGCGGCTGAGGTCACTGCCTCACCGCGAGTTGATACCGCGTGGTTTATCGCCAACCGGCACGGTCCATGGCTTTCACGGCTTCGGCATTGAGTCGCCCGAGTTCACTGACATTCAGTTCGTCTGCCCGGAACGGACCCCATGACTGCAGCAAGGCAGAGGGCTCAACATCCTCGCGCACCGGGTACTCATTGTTGACTTCGGCGTACCAGCGCTGGCTCTCCTCACGCAGCATGAACTCGATCAGTTGACGAGCCTGCTCGGGCTTGCTCGCGGCGCGTGTGACGCCTGCCCCGCTAATGTTGACGTGTGCGCCGCGGCCAGTCTGGTTGGGCCAGAACAGGGTGACCTGCTGTGCGGCTTCGCGCTCTCCGGCGTCATCGGATTGCAGCATGCCGCCGAGGTAATAGCTGTTTACCAGCGCGACATCGCACTGCCCCGCGGCCACAGCCTTGATCTGGTCGCGGTCACCGCCCTGGGGGGTGCGGGCGAAGTTGGCAACAAAGCCTTCCAGCCAGGCGGCGGTGGTATCGGCGCCGTCATTGGCCAGCATGCCTGCGACCAGAGACTGGTTATAGATATTGCCCGAGGAGCGCACACAGATGCGACCGCGCCACATCGGGTCGGCCAGCGCGGCATAGTCGCTGAGCGCGGCCGGGTCGACACGATCCGGCGCATACACCAGCACACGCGCGCGCACCGACAGGCCGTACCAGTAGTTTTCATCACTGCGCAGGTGGGGCGGTGCCGCTGATTGCAGGGTGGGCGAGGTGACAGGCTGTAACAGGGCATCCGCCTGCGCCCGGTACAGCTTGCCGGCGTCGCTGGTGAGGAACAGGTCTGCAGGTGAGTTGTCGCCCTCGTTGCGCAACCGCTCCAGCAGCGCGTCGCCATCACCGGTCACCAGGTTGATCGCGATGCCGGTTTCCTCTGTGAATTGATCCAGCAGCGGCTTGATCAGCGCTTCCTGGCGAGCGGAGTAGACGTTCACCGCATCCGGCGCGCCGCAGGCGACCAGCCCCCCCACAGCGGTCAGCATGGAGAGCGCAATAGCCCTGATGAGTCGTTGATGGAGCCGTGGCATACAATCCTCGCGATAGCTGCAATCTGAAAACGCTAATTATTCGCATTTAGTGCCTCCATGGCAAGGGTCCGCGTCATTCGGCCATACGCCACCAGCCCTGTCGCTACGACCCCGGTGGGCATCGCGTCGACGAGACCGTATAATCTCGCTCCTGTTATCGCTCTTGCCCCGGAACTCCCATGACTGTTCGCACACGAATCGCGCCCTCACCGACCGGTGATCCGCATGTCGGCACGGCGTATATCGCCCTGTTCAATTACTGCTTTGCACGTGCGCACGGGGGCCAATTCATACTGCGCATCGAAGATACCGATCAGGCGAGAAGTACGGCCGCTTCCGAGCAGGCGATTCTGGATTCCCTGCGCTGGCTGGGCCTGGACTGGGATGAGGGCCCGGATGTCGGCGGTCGTTGCGGCCCGTATCGGCAGAGCGAGCGCATGGAGATCTACGGAGAATACGCCCTGCAGCTGGTTGCCGAGGGCAAGGCATTTCTCTGTTATCGCACACCGGAGGAACTGGATGCGCTGCGCGAAGCGCGCCGGGCCGCCGGCAACAGCACCGCTTTGAAGCCGGCTGATCTCGCCTTGCCGGAAGATGAAGTGGCACGCCGGGCGGAAGCGGGCATGCCCTATGTCGTGCGCATGGTGGTGCCCGATGAGCCGGGTGCCTGCGTGGTCAATGATCTACTGCGCGGTGACATCGAGCTGGACTGGAGCATGGTGGATGCGCAGATCCTGCTGAAATCGGACGGCATGCCAACCTATCACCTGGCGAATGTCGTCGATGACCACCTGATGGGCATAACCCACGTATTGCGCGGCGAGGAGTGGATCAACTCGGCGCCCAAGCACAAGCTGCTGTACGCGTATTTTGGTTGGGAGATGCCGGTGCTGTGCCACCTGCCGCTCTTGCGCAACCCCGACAAGTCGAAGCTCAGCAAGCGCAAGAACCCCACCAGCATTCTGTACTATCAGCGCATGGGCTTTCTCCCCGAAGCGTTACTGAATTACCTTGGCCGCATGGGCTGGTCCATGCCCGATGAGCGCGAAAAGTTCTCCCTTGTAGATATGCAGGCGCATTTCGATATCAGTCGCGTATCGCTGGGTGGCCCGACTTTCGATCAGGAAAAGCTGCGCTGGTTGAATGGCTTGTGGATTCGCGAGGACCTCAGCGAGGAGGAACTCGCGGCGCGCCTGATCGACTGGGCCTATAACGCCGAGAACCTGCGCAAGGTGTTGCCACACGCGCAGAAGCGCATGGAAACCCTCAGTGATTTTGCACCCCTCGCCGGGTTCCTCGTGTCCGGCACGCTACCCATCAGCGAAGCGTCCTTCGACGGCATCAAGCTGGAGCGCGACGCGCTGTTGGCCAGCCTGCAGTTTTCCCTCTGGTGTCTCGAGGGCATCAGCGACTGGAGTCGTGATACGGTGTGGGAGGCACTGAAGGCACTGGCGGACGCACAGCAAATGAAGATCAAGGACATGCTGGCACCGCTCTTTGTGGCCATCGCGGGTTCCAGTGCTTCGTTCTCTGTGGTGGATTCCATGGCGTTGCTGGGGCCTGATATGAGCAGGGCACGCCTGCGGCACGCGATTGAGGTGTTGGGCGGTGTCTCTAAAAAAGCGGCCAAGCGGCTGGAAAAAGCCTACGCCGATTTACCCACGGCGGGCAACTGACGCCTGTGGCACGCGCAGCCGGTTCTAGTTTTCGTTTCCTGATTGTGGGCGCCGGGCGCTCCGGTACCAGCCTGCTCACCGCATTGCTGGACCAGCATTCCCAGCTTGAAGTCGGCTTTGAGGTCGGCAGCATCGCCTACCTCCGCGGGCGCGAGCTGGACGATGAGCCAGACCGCCTGTTCGAACAGCGCAGCAGTGCTTTTCTCGACTGTTGCCTGCAGTCTGCGGCTGCCAGTGATGCCGCGCTCTGGGGTAACAAGGTCACCACCGAGCAGCTGGCAGGCCTCAACAAACACAATCTCTACCACGTGCCGCCCCTGAACGTGCTCGACGCATTTTTTAACGGCACGCTGGCCGGACTCAAGGTGATCTACCTGCTGCGGGACGGGCGTGCCTGCGTGCAGTCCAAGCTGTCGCGCACCCCACAGGGACTGGAGCAGGCCTGTGACAACTGGCGGTACGCGGTCGAGGTTTACGAGTTTCTGCAGACGCGGCCGCAGACCCTGTTCCTGCGCTTCGAAGAACTGGTGGCGGATCCGCAGCGGGAACTGGCACGGGTGCTGGACTTTCTGGACCTGAGCTTCGAACCCGGCATCGTGTCGCCTGACAGCACCATGCACCCGGGCATGCCGCCTGCGTATCGTCGCGCGGGGATAGATCCCGCCCGCGGCCGCGATATCGACGTCGATCACCCCTGTGTTCCCTTGATTCGGGATGCCCTGCAGCGCGCCGGGTACGCCTAGCATCGCGTGTACTGCCCGCCCTGAATAGGGCTACACTCAATGCAGTGCAGCAACACCGGGAGCCGCAGCGTGGCCATCAGCACATTCGACCTTTTCAAGGTGGGCATCGGGCCCTCCAGTTCGCACACGGTTGGCCCGATGCACGCGGCCAAGCGCTTCGCCGACGCCCTCGAGAACAGCGGGTCCCTGGACCGTTGTGCGCGGATCAGCGTCGAACTCTACGGCTCGCTCGGTGCGACGGGCGCCGGTCACGGCTCACCCAAGGCGATTATTCTCGGCCTGGAAGGAGAAGCGCCCGATACGGTCGTGGTGGAGGGGATTGCGCCGCGTGTTGCAGCCGTGCGCGAGGGCGGGGAGCTGCGCGTGCTGGGTCGACACGCTGTCCCTTTCAGCTACCGCGATGACCTTATCATGCACCGCACCGAGACCCTGCCGCAGCACGCCAATGGCATGCGCTTCCGGGCCTTTGACGCGCAGGGTGAGACGCTGCAGCACGCGGTGTATTATTCGGTGGGCGGTGGGTTTGTGGTGGATGAGGCTGCAGCAGAGTGCGGGGAGCTGATCGTCGATGACCCGACTCCCGTGCCGTACCCGTTTACGACCGGGGCAGAACTGCTGCGTCGCTGTCGCGAGAGCGGGCTGTCTATCAGTCGCCTGATGCTGGAAAACGAGAAAGCCTGGCGCTCCCGGGAGGAGATCCACGATGGGCTGCTTCATCTGTGGCGGGTGATGGATGCCTCCATAGCCCGTGGCTGTGAGGCGGAGGGCATCCTTCCCGGCGGCCTCAAGGTCAGGCGTCGTGCAGCGCAGCTGTATCGGCAGTTGAAGGGGCGTCAGGGCGGCCTCGGGGACGACTCGCTGAACACCATGGACTGGGTGACGCTCTACGCGCTGGCCGTCAATGAGGAAAATGCGGTGGGGGGCCGTATCGTTACTGCACCGACCAACGGTGCGGCGGGTATCATCCCTGCGGTACTTAAATACTATCTCACGCGCTGTCAGGGGGCGGTGGAGGAGGACGCGGTGCGCTTTCTGCTCACCGCCGCGGCGATAGGTACACTTTACAAAATCAATGCCTCGATTTCGGGCGCCGAGGTAGGTTGCCAGGGCGAGGTGGGTTCCGCCTGCTCGATGGCGGCTGGCGCGCTTGCTGACGCACTGGGCGGAACGCCGGAGCAGGTGGAAAATGCGGCCGAGATTGCCATGGAGCACAATCTCGGCCTGACCTGCGACCCGATCGGTGGACTGGTGCAGGTACCCTGTATCGAGCGCAACGCCATGGGTGCGATCAAGGCGATCAGCGCGGCGCGCATGGCGTTGCGCGGCAGCGGTGAACACTATGTGTCTCTGGACCAGGTGATCAAGACCATGCGCGACACGGGCCGGGATATGCAGGAAAAATACAAGGAAACAGCGCGGGGCGGCCTGGCCGTGAACGTGCTGGAAGTGCCCGTTAACTTTGTCGACTGCTGAGCGCACTTTCCCTGCTGCCAGCGCTTGACAGGGTTAGGCTGCCTCTCTAGAATTCGCGTCCTCAGAGTTTACGGGGCTATAGCTCAGCTGGGAGAGCGCTTGCATGGCATGCAAGAGGTCGACGGTTCGATCCCGTCTAGCTCCACCAAACAAACCCTCTGCACCGCGCGGTCCAGAGGGTTTTTTTATGCCTGCGTGCAAGCCCCAGCGTTAGATGCTGGCACCGTTGATGCTCGCCCTCAGCAGCACCGTGGTGTCTCCGTCAGCGGTCGATTTCAGCAGCATGCCGTTGTCCACACCGAACCACTCCTCGCTGAGCGCTGTGCCGGCGCTGCCCGTTTCCCGTGTCTGGAAGCGACAGGCCTGGAACTGGCCTGCGGGGACACTGACTGATTCAATGCCGACAAATGTGGTACGCCGGTCCACGGTGTTGCTGTCATTGAGCGTGAAGCCCCGCACGCGGGTACGAAGATTGACGGTGTAGCGTTGTTCAAAGGACTGTCCCGCACTGAGGTCGTAACGTTCCAGTTGTTGCGGCGCAAACACGACGCGGCTTTCGGAGGCTTCAGGCGTGAAAGACTCCACTTCCACACCGTACTCAAGCACGCGGAACTGACTGGCCTGGGGCTGGAAGTAGGCCTCGCTACGGGAAGTGGAGGGCGCCGCGCCACTCGCGCGGGTATTGGTGGTCGCTTTCAGCGCGTTCTTCCCCTCGAAGCTCGCCCCGCCGGTGATCACCTGATCGTACTCGAAGGGTACCACAGCGCCGCTGGCGTCGGTGGTGCGATAGCTTGCGACCACCGTGGTGTTTACCGTCACCAGCGTGGTGTTGTAGCAGCGACGCGCATCACCGCTACCGCTGGCGATGCGGGTGAACACCGGTTCCAGGTAGAACACTTCGTTGGGTCGGGCCAGGAACCCCAACAGGTCATCGTTGCCGGCAAAGCCAGAGGTGAACAGGCGGCAGTTCTTGGTGCTGCCTCCGCACAGGCCGCGCTGGCGCTTTTTCCAGCCGGTGAACTCGTAGCCGGCGGCCGGCCTCGCGATGAAGGTTTCGTCAAAGAATATGTCGTTGACATCGATAGGTGGGCAGTTGGCATTGGCGGCGCAGCTGTAGTTGCCTGACACCGTGGCGATGGAGCCACCGGTGGGGCTGGACAGCTGCACTTTGCAACCGGCAAGGGCGGAACAGGAGGCAAGAATGGCGATACCGATGAATTTGTACATGGCAGGGTCGAACGCTCTCGTTGGTTAGGTAACAGAGCGTAACAGTGTAGTCCTGACCGTTTCCGCCACGAATCACGGCGCACATGATCTGTGCGCCAGTTCACAGTGCTTGATGGCTTAGAACAGGTAATAGGCGAATACGTAGACCATCAGTAACAACACGATCCAGAGCGCGGTGGTACCGATTTCCCAGGAACGTCCCAGTGGGCCCGTGTGCCCCATGGTGTGTCGAGCCGAGGCGGTCAGCAACCCGGCGCCCTGCTGCAGGCGGCTGCGCAATGCGCTTACGGGTGGCTTGCCGACGCGCGCCACGTACTTCACCAGGAGCGGCAGACCGCGGCGCCACAGCCAGTCCACGTCAAGCGAAATGGTCAGTGTGCGCTTCATCCACGGCAGCAGCAGGAAGAAGGCGAGCCCGGAGAACAACAGCAGTTGCAGGTAGAACAGCACCTTGCCGGGTTTGTACGGGTG
Organism: Haliea sp.; assembly: GCF_041395985.1. Classification (NCBI taxonomy): domain Bacteria; kingdom Pseudomonadati; phylum Pseudomonadota; class Gammaproteobacteria; order Cellvibrionales; family Halieaceae; genus Haliea; species Haliea sp. Next base: position 366,507 of record NZ_JAWKZJ010000002.1, on the reverse strand, counting down.
GTAGTCCATCGCGTAGGGCAGCAGTGGGTACAGCAGCTGTGGGTAGACGCCGATCAGAATGCAGAGAAAGGCAAAGAAGAGCATCGCAATGCGCATGTTCCAGGGTGCATCCTTGGGGCGCAGGCCAGAGTCTTTCTGGAAAAAGACAAACCAGGGAAACTTGATGCCCGCGTGCAGAAATACACCGGCGGAGGCGGCTGCGAGCAGGAAGTAGACGGTGGTCAGACCTTCCCCCACAGCAGCCTGGGAAATCAGCGTCTTGGTGGTGAAGCCCGACGTCAGCGGAAAGCTGGAAATCGCCAGCGCGCCCACGACACCACACCACATGGTCACCGGCATGGTGCGGAAGAGACCACCCACGTCCGTGCAGAGGTGCTTGCCGGTGCGCATCACAACAACCCCGGCACTCATGAACAGCAGCGCCTTGTAGATGATATGGGCAAATGCGTGGGCTGAAGCGCCGTTGATGGCCATCTCCGTGCCGATGCCCACCGCCACCACCATGAAGCCCACCTGGTTGACGATAGAAAACGCGAGAATGCGCCGAATATCGTTTTCCAGCAGCGCGTAGAAAATCCCGTAGAACACCATGAACAGCCCGATACCCACCAGGATCGACTCCCCCGGGAACAGCAGTATCAGGGCCAGGATGGCGGTTTTTGTGGTGAACGCCGAGAGGAAAACCGAGCCGGTCGGACTGGCGGCAGGGTAGGCGTCCGACAGCCACGAAGAGAGCGGCGGGGCGGCGGCGTTGATCAGAATACCGATGAGAATCATCCAGGTGCTGAAGTCATGCGCTGAAAGCGGGCGGATATCCAGCGAGCCCGTGGTCACGAGCAGGCCTTCGATGCCAACCTTCAGGATCACGCCGCCCAGCAGGTGCATAATGGCGTAGCGCACACCGGCGGCCCGGGCGCTTTCGGTGCCGCCACACCAGACCACGACGGTGGAGAACAGTGCCATGATCTCCCAGAACACGAACAGGGTGAGCAGGTCACCGGCAAACGAAACGCCCACAGCGCCCGCTGCATACAGCTGGGCGGCCACCAACTCGGTGCGCCGTGCATGGTTGAAGGCGAAAACGGCACCCGTCGCGGACATGATGGCGAAGATCGTGGCAAACAGACGGCGCACGGGGCCGCCCTCCACCAGTTCCAGCGGGTAACCGAGAAATGCGCCGCGGACCACGACACCATCCGGCACTTGCCAGATCAGGTACAGGCAGATCAGTGGGGCAATGATAACCACAACTGCACGCAGCTGCCGCGAACTGATCAAGGCAGTCAGCAGGGCGCCGCCGATCAGCGCAAGTGCGGGGGGGAACATCTCAAACATCGTAGTAGTCGTCCGGCCGCTTCAGCAGCTTCCCGATGAACTTGGCGCCAAACACCATCAACACACAGCTCAGGAAACCAAACAGGGCACCGAAGCCGAACCAGCCGTCAATGCCGAAATAGCCCTTGACGGGAATGACCAGCTGCAGCAGCACGGTGATCGCGAGCACGCTGTAGCCGATAATCCACAGCCAGCGGATCGTGGTTGGCCGGATCAGCCAGTGGTCGTCAGGTTGTGTCATAGCGGCAGGCTCTCCACCAGCTGGCTCTCAAGGTCCAGAAGCGGCTGGTTAAAGAAGAAAAACACAATGGTGAGCGCTGCGGTCACCGACAGCGCGAGCAGGATAGCTTTCGGGGCCTCACCGTGGTTCATGTCCACACCGTCCGCCGGCGGAGCCAGCCAGGCAAAGTAGATGATGGGCAGGAAGTACATGGCATTGAGTACCGTACTGCCAATAATCGTAAAGATGGCGATATAGTTCTCCGCCTGGAAAGCACCGGCGAGAATGAACCACTTGGAGACGAAGCCGGCCGTCGGTGGCACGCCGATCATGCTCAGTGCGCCAATGGTAAACGCGGCCATGGTGATGGGCATCCGTCGACCAATGCCGGCAAGTTGCCAGAGTTCCGTTTTGTGCGCCGCGGTATAGATCGCGCCGGCCGCAAAGAACAAGGTGATTTTGCCGAACGCGTGTGCGGCGATATGTACCGCGGCGCCCACCTCGGCCAGCGGCTTGAGAATCACTGTTGCCATGATGACGTAGGAGAGCTGGCCAATCGTGGAGTAGGCCAGCATGCGCTTCAGGTTGGTCTGGTAGAGCGCGATGATGCTGGCGGTCAGGATGGTGAACGCGGCGGCAAACTGCAGCCACTGGGCGCTCGGTTCATTGAACAGGAAGTCGACGCCGAAAATGTAGATGATGATTTTGGTGATGCTGAACACACCGGCTTTGACCACGGCGACTGCGTGCAGCAGCGCGCTGACCGGTGTGGGCGCCACCATGGCTGCGGGCAACCAGCGGTGCACTGGCATCACCGCCGCCTTGCCGATGCCGAATACGAACAGGCCCAGCAACAGGCCTACAGCGGGCCCGGCAAGCTTGCCTTCAATAATGCCGCCCAGTGTGAAGGTCGTGCTGCCGGTGGCAACCCAGGTCCAGATAATGGCCGGCAGCAGCAGACCGATGGAGGTGGCGAGCAGTACCCCCAGGTAAACGCGCGCCGAGGCAATGGTTTTGGCATCGCCCTTGTGCGCCACCAGCGGGTAGGTGGACAGGGTCAGCAGTTCATAGAACAGGAACAGGGTAAACAGGTTGTCGGCCAGGGCAATGCCCATCGCGGCTGCGATTGCGAGCGCGAAGCAGATGTAGAAACGGGTCTGGTGTTTCTCATCGTTGCCGCGCATGTAGCCAATCGAGTAGATAGTGTTAATGATCCACAGGAAGGAGGCGATGCAGGCGAACATCATGCCCAGTGGTTCCAGCGACAGCGCCAGTGTCAGGCCGGGAAGCGGCTCGGAGAGCACGAAGCGTGGACGCGCACCGCCAGACACCTCCGGAAACCAGGAAAATACCAGAACCGCAAGGGTGATGGCGGTCAGCAGGCTGATCGTTTCGCGCAGGTTGGGCCAGCGCCCGACACAGGCAATGGCGATGGCGCCAAGCAGGGGCAGTATCAGTATCAGGGGCAGTGTCGAGGTACTCAGCATTACAGCAGTCCCCCGAGCAAGGTGCTGGTGCCGCTCTCAGCAAGCGCGATGGGCAATCTGGGCGCCAGGCCGAAATAAATATTGGCGAGGGCAGCGAACCAGATCAGTACCCGCAGCGGCAGCGGGACTTCCATGGCTGAGACGTCGCCGTCCGGCGGCGTCCCGTAGTAGGCGGTTTCGACAAACTTCCAGAGATAGACGACGGCCATCAGTGAACTGATGATGATAGCGATTACCAGCGGTACCCCCCAGCCAGGCACGCCCATGACAGCGACCACCAGGTACCACTTGCTGATAAACCCCGCTGTGCCGGGGACGCCAATCAGGCTCAGGCCGGCGATGACAAAGGCGCCCATGGTCCAGGGCATGCGCCTGCCAATGCCCGCCAGCTTGGTGATATTGGCGCTGCGGCTTGTCAGCACGAAAGCGACGACGCACAGGAACAGGGTGCCCTTGGCCAGAGCATGGTTGAACATATGCAGCTGTGCGGCCATCAACCCTGCCTGCGTGGCGAGACCCGCGGCCAGGGCGATATAGCCGATCTGCGCGACGGACGAAAAGGCCAGCAGCTTCTTGATGTTGCCCTGGTAAATGGCGATCGCCGATGCCAGCAGAATTCCGGACAGGGCCAGCGGCACGATGAAAACACTGAACAGGTCAGAGTGGCCGAGCAGGTTGCCGTGGAAGACGCCGTAGTTGAAGCGCAGCAGCACATAGATGGAGACCTTGGTGGAACAGGCAGCGATGAACACGGTCACGGCATTGGGCGCATAGGTATAGGCCCGCGGCAGCCAGATATGCAGCGGGAACACGGCCGCCTTCAATGCGAGGCCGATGGTAATGAATCCGGCGGCAATGATAATCGGCCGCGTTTCGATCACATCCCCCAAACGCAGTGCCATATCGGCAAAATTCAGCGTGCCGGTCATCATGTAGATGAAGCCGACGCCGATGAGGTAAAAGGTGGCGCCGATGGTGCCGATGATCAGGTACTTGAACACCGCCGACAGGGCCCGCCGGTCGCGGCCGGCGGCGATCAGGATGTAGGTGGCGAGGGAGGAAATTTCCATGAAGACAAAGACGTTGAAGGCATCACCTGCCACGGCGATGCCGCACAGTCCGGCCAGTGCGATCAGCCACGCGCCGTAGAACATGGGTGCGCGGCGGTTGTCGATGTCGCGCCGCAGGGACAGGCGTCCACCGGCCAGGCCCAGCGTCGACGCTCCGGTCACCAGCAGTAGCACGAGGGCGCTGAGACCGTCGACGTTCAGCGAGATCCCGAAGGGCGGCTGCCAGCCTCCAACGGCATATTCCGGCACACCGGGGCCAAGCACGGCCTGCGTCAGCAGGATGGCCAGGCCAAGCGAGACGCCACTGGCGACCAGCGCGGCCAGCCAGGCCAGGAAGCCGTTGCGCAGGAGTATAACCAGTGGCGCGGTGAGCAGCGGCAGTGCGACCTGCAGTGCCGGGAGATGATCTGCCAGATTCACGATTCGCGATCCATCGCCAGAATTTCGTCATCCTCCACGGTGCCGTACTCTTCATACAGGCGCACGACAATGGCAAGCCCCAGCGCGGTCGTCGAGATGCCGACCACAATGGCGGTGAGGATCAACACCTGGGGAAGCGGGTTGGAAAAGATCTGGTCTGGCACGCCCGCCTGGATGATGGGCGCCGTGCCCCCATCGACGCGACTCATGGTGATGAAAAAGAGAAACACGGCTGACTGGAAAATCGCCAGCGCCATGATTTTTTTCACCAGGTTCTTTTTGCTGATCAGTGCGTAGAGGCCAATCATGAGCAAAACGGCAAAAACCCAGTAGTTGAAAAGGCCTAGAAGCTTCATGCTGAATCAGTCCCGGGCGGCGAATGCATGGAAAATGGAAAGCAGGACTCCAGTGACGGTAAGTCCGACACCGAGTTCAATGACGATAATGCCGATGTGCTGGCCGGTCACCGGATTCTCGGACAGTACCGAGTACTCCAGAAACTGTCCGCCCATGACGATGCCGGCAAGCCCGACTGAACCGTAAAGCAGCGCGCCACCGGCACTCATCCAGAGCAGCACCCGGGGCGGGATGACAGCAAGTGCAAGTCCTTCGCCGCGCACCAGGGAGTAGAGAATGATGCCGGCGACGAAAATTGCGCCCGCCTGAAACCCGCCGCCCGGGCTGTACTCACCGTGGAACTGTACGAACAGGGCGAACAGGAGGATAAAGGGAATCAGCAGCCTCGCCATCACTTTGGGTATCAAGTGTCCGCTCAAGCCCTCTTCAACATGGCTGTCGAGGCGTGAGAACGGTTTTCCACGTCCTCCGCCGAGCAGGAACATCACCCCGATGCCGGCCGTCAACACCACAAACACTTCCCCCAGTGTGTCATAGCCGCGAAAACTGCTGAGCACCGCTGTGACGATGTTTGGAATGTCGATCAGTTCCGGCGTTTTCTCGATATACCACGGCGCAACGTGTTGCTGTGCGGGTGCCATGGGATCACCGAGGGTGGGCTGGCCGAAGGATGCGTAAATCATCAGGAGCGTCGTTACAGCAATCACGACAACCGACAGTTTGCGCAGCGATCGCCCCTTGGCCTCCGTGGGTGGAGTCAGCTTCAGTCCTGCCAGCAGCAGCACCGTGGCCACACCGGCACCGACGGCGGCCTCGGTGAGTGCAACGTCCGCTGCGTCGAGCAGAAAGAAATTCAGCGCCATCAGCAGGCTGAAAATGCCGCTCAACATGACGGCAGAGAACAGGTCCTCAGACCGCACGATGGCCACGGCTGTAATCACCAGCAGGGACAGCAGGAAGATGCCAATCAATAACGTGGTCACACGCCGTCCTCCGAGTCTGCGGGCATGCGGACTACGCCCTCAGGTTTCAATCCTGCCAGCAGTGCCGCATTGGCCAGTGCATAGGTGGCAGTTGGCGAAGTGACCAGCAGAAAGAGCATGACAGCCGCCAGCTTCACCGTGATCAGGGAGAGGCCTGCGTAGATCATCAAGCCACCGAGCACGAGCACCGGACCCAGCGAATCGGTCAGGCTGGCACCGTGAATCCGCGTATAAAAGTCGGGCATCCGGAGTGCACCGATGCCACCGGCGAGCACGAACAGACTGCCGGATATCACCAGCAGGCCGGCAATGACCTCAAGAATGCCATTCATTCCATGTTGCTCTCTGTGGTCGTCTGCGCGCTGTTCCCTGACGGATGCCGCTTGCGGCTTTCCTGCACGAACCAGAGCACGGCCAGAACACCGATAAAGTTGATCAGGGCGTAGGCCAGGGCCAGGTCCAGGAAATCGGTACGGCCCATGATGAATGCCATGACGGCAATCAGCAGCACCGTCTTGGTGCCGAACATGTTCACCGCCAGGACGCGGTCATAGACGCTGGGACCCAGGAGCGCTCGGGCAAGTGCGAGCGCCATGGTAACGAGAATAGCGATGGCAGCAACCAGTAGCATCAGTCAGGATCCACGGCGGCGACGCGACGGGCCATGGCGCCATCGCGCAGATCTTTGGCAGCGGCGCGAGTGAGACAGTGGGCCGTGAGCCGGGTGTCATCGATATTGATGGTCAGGGTGCCCGGCGTCAGCGTGATGGAGTTACCGAGCAGGGTCAGGGCGAATTTGCTGGAGGCACTGGCGTCTACCTCCACAATGGTGGGGGACAGTGCTGAACGCGGACCCAGGACCAGCCGCAGCACCTGAACGTTGGTCACGACCATTTCCCAGAGCAGCCACAGCCAGTAGAGGGGAACCCGATAGAGCAGCGCAAGGCGATGCTCCTGCTGGTCGGGTAGCGCCATACGGTAGGTGAGCCAGACAACCAGCACGCAAGACACAATGCCCAACTGCAGGACCGGCGTTTTGTATAAACCGCCCCACAGTAACCACACGAGTTATTGTCAATTCTGGTGTTCAGAGGCCTGAATCAAGCGGCGGCCTGGTCTGATTTTGTTACCTCAATTCCATCTCTGAATTTCACTCCGGTGATGACCTTCGCCAGGTAGTTGAAACCCCGTTGGCGGCGCCAGTTCTGCTGGGCACACTGCCCCAGCTTGAACATCATATGCAGCATCCCGTCCCGCGTCAGGCAGCCTTTTGATCGCTTCGTGCGATGGCGGATAGTAGCAGCAGCGTGTTGAGGCGCTGTCTGGCCCCTGATGCGCTGCCAATGCTGCGACCGGAAGTCGCTCAGAAAGCCATCAATTCATCTCCGGTCTTTTTGTAGGCGCCACGCGTGGCGTCGCATGAGATCTCAGGAACAGAGCCCTCGGTTCTTGCGACCTTCGGGGTGCACGTCGGACCAGACTTTCATGCAAATGCTGGTTGACCAGACGAATGACGTGGAATCGGTCGGCGACAATCTTTGCGCATGGGGACCGCTGCTGCCGAGCGATGTTCCGGATAGGTTTCCGACAGGTCCATGACGATGAGTTTCACGTTGTCCTTCCCCGGCCATCGCCGCAAATAGCCGTTGGGGGAGCTGGCATCTCGCGGGACTTCAGCTTCAGCAACATCACGCCAGACTTTGTTGGGCGAGATCCACGAGGGTCCTCAATCGCCCGTTTGCGGGTGAAGAAGCGCTCATTCATGCCGAGGACCACCAGGGCGCAGAGCTTGGCCGGTTCGGCCCTGAGGATACGCCGTCGTTGGCACACATGATACCCAGCGATCCTGGTCGCCGCGCTGCGCCTGCGTGCGTGTCAGTTTGCGCCCAGCTGACGCCGCCGTCGATGGGTACTCGGATAAACCTTTGGCCTCCGGGCTTCCAGAAGCCGCGCCCATAGCGCGGCCGCAGTGCGGCCTCCAGCGGTGGCGGAAGTCTAGCGCACATACGGGGGGGATCGGTGCTTTGAGATACGGAACGTCATCAGCTCGCCGGTCTTCGCCCTGACGTGGGATCTTCACCGTCACCGGGCCAATGCCTTGGTCCGGATCTTCGCGTTCCGGCAGTGCATTGCGCACCACACCGGTTCTGCCGTCTTCCAGCACGCATAGAGTGCGATCGCATCATTCCTGTACCTCAGCCTCGATGGCTTGCTGGAGAAGCTGTCTGGCGCCTGAACGCAGTAGCGCTGTCAACGGATCAGCGCTCTCTGCTCGACCTTCAAATTCAATGACGTTACTCTTACTCATAGTGGCGTATCCCTTTGGTTGATTGACTTGTTTCGCAGCAACAAATCAACCAGATACGCCGCTTCTTTTCAAATCCTCAAACACCAGATTCAGTTATAACTCTAACCACACTGCGAACAGGGCGATAACTGCGAGTAATGGCCGCATCAGGCGCATATCAGGTTAGCTCTCCAGGACTTGGCCCGAATCATACCTTAACGCCACGCGCAATTGCCACAGCCGGGGAGGTGACGACGCGGGCTGAGTGGCAGCGCGGTGTTTCATGCTAGACTGCGGCGAACCAATGTACCGGATACTACCCTATGAAAGTACCGCCTCGCCTGCAGCCCCTGGTGGAGGACGGCCTGATTGACGAGGTGCTTTTTCCATTGATGAGCGGCAAGGAAGCCGACATTTTCGTGGTTCGCTCCGGCACCCGAACGCGCTGCGCAAAAGTCTACAAAGAAGCTTACAAGCGCAGCTTCAAGAAAGCGGCTGCGTATACGGAAGGACGCAAAGTGCGCAATACCCGCCGTGCCCGCGCCATGGAGAAGGGCTCGCGCTACGGCCGCAAGCAGCAGGAAGAAACCTGGCAGAACGCGGAGGTTGACGCCCTGTATCGTCTCGACCGGGCGGACGTGCGCGTGCCTGAACCCTATGGCTGCTACGACGGCGTTCTGCTCATGGAACTGGTGACCGATGAGGCTGGCGATGTCGCGCCGCGGCTCGCCGACGTGATGATGTCGGAGGAGCAGGCCCTGGAGGACTATGCCCAGGTGTTGCGCTATATCGTTCGCATGCTGTGTGCCGGGCTGATTCACGGCGATCTGTCTGAGTTCAATATTCTCGTGGACCCGGATGGCCCCGTCATCATTGACTTGCCCCAGGCGGTGGATGCCTCCGCCAATAACAATGCGCGTGCGATGCTCCTGCGCGATGTGCAACGGGTGACCAATTATTATGGGCTGTTCGCCCCGTCCGTGCTCGATACGCGCTATGGCGAGGAAATTTGGCAGCTGTTTGAGGACGGGGAGCTAACGCCCGAACACAACCTGACCGGTCTCTTTGCCGATGCCGAACACGCCGCGGATGTCGACAGTGTCATGCTGGAGATTCGCGCAGCGCTGCGTGAAGAGGAAGAGCGCTTGCAGCGCCTGCGGGACGAAGAGGACGATTGACGCGTGACACGCAGCACTGCAAACGGCTTGCCGGACAGGGTGTACAGCTTGCTGGTGGAGGATGAGGACGCCCGCGTTTGTCGTGATATTCCCGATGCCGCCTGCGATGAGCAACCCCGGGCATTTCTGCTGCAGTGGTTGGCACAGACCCTGACCAAGGTGGGCGATGCCCTCACCAGCAGCCGGCTGGTGCTGGCCTGGATGTTGTCGGCATTGGGTGCACCGGCGGCTTTTGTGGCACTTCTCGTGCCGGTACGCGAGTCGCTCTCGTTGCTGCCGCAGCTTTTCGTGGCGCAGTGGGTTCGTGAGCATGCCTTGCGCAAATATTTCTGGGTCTTCGGTAGTGTCGTGCAGGGCCTGGCGCTGTGCGGCATGGTGGCGGCCGTGCTTGTGTTGCAGGGCGCGTCGCTGGGGTGGGCGATTATCGTCTGCCTGGCCTGCTTCAGCCTGGCGCGGGGCGTGTGTTCGGTAGCGGCCAAAGATGTCCTGGGAAAAACGGTATCCAAGGCCCGGCGAGGCCGGTTGACCGGCCTCGCCGCCTCCGCAGCCGGGGCAGTCACCCTGCTGGTTGCGATCGTCCTGATGCTGTTTCCCGACGTGAGCGGACGCAGCGGCGATGCCGGTGCGGGTTTGTTCGCGCTTATTCTTGCGCTCGCAGCAGGGCTCTGGTTTCTTGCCGCCGCTGTGTTTGCAGCAGTACCAGAGGTGCCGGGTGCCACGGAGGGAGGTGGCAATGCCTTTACGGAGGCACTGCGCAGCCTTGGGCTGCTGCGCACGGACAAACAGTTCCGTCGTTTCGTGGTCGCCAGAGCGCTGCTGATTGGCACGGCCTTCGCCATTCCCTATCTTGTTGTGCTGTTGCAGCAGGCGGCGGACGCCCAGCTGCTCAGTTTTGCGGCCCTGTTGCTGGCGGAAGGGGCGGCGGGCCTGTTGTCTGCCGCGTTCTGGGGGCGCTGGGCAGACCGCGCAGCGCATCACGTCATGGCGGCGGCAGCCGCATTGTCCACTGGCGTGGTGGCCGTGGCGGTGGCACTGCAAGCAGTCCACCCTGCTGCCCTGGGCCACGGTGTGACCGGTGCTGTTCTGGTCTTCACGGCAGCTGTCGCGCACCAGGGCGCGAGGGTAGGGCGCAAGACCTACCTTGTGGATATGGCGTCCGGTGAAAACCGGGCCCAGTACACCGCGGTCAGCAATACAGCCATCGGCGTGCTGTTGTTTGCGGGTGCCGGGCTCGGTCTTGTTGATGCCGCCTTTGGCACCGCAGCCGTGCTTGCACTGTTGATCGCCCTGGGCGCCCTGGCGAGCTACCGTTCTCTGTCCCTACCCTCGGTGTCCGGATGAATCCGGCCCTATTGATGATGACCCTTGTGAGGCCCGCAATGAAAAGACTGCTGATGCTCCTCTGCTCCATGGCGCTGTTCGGCGCAGCCGCATACGCCGATCCGCTGCGGGTGGGTGTGGCGCCGGATCGGCCGCCCCTCGCCTACTACGATGGCGAGCGCATCGTCGGCGTGGAAGCGGATAGCGCCAGGGCTCTGGGTGAGATTATCGGCCGTCCGGCGCAACTGCTGGCGATGCCTTTTGACGGATTGCTGGAGGCGCTGCAAGCGGGGCGCATAGACATCATCATGTCCGGGATGAGCTATACCCCCGAGCGCGCACAACAGGTGACGTTCCTCGACCCGTATCTGCAAGCCGGTCAGATGGCCATCATGCGCATCGATAGCGTTGCCCGTTTCGGCCAGCCATGGTCCGTTTTCCGTGAGGACACCCGGGTGGGTGTGGAGGCTGCGACCACCGGTGAGGACTGGGCGCGCGCCGAGCTGACTGCGGCACAGATTACGCCCTTCAAGGATGTGGCAGCGGGCCTCGCCGCCCTGCGCGCGGGGTCGATTGACCTCTTCGTACATGACGCACCGACCAGCTGGCTGCTGGCCACCTCCGACGATTACCCTGATCTGATCAGCCAGTACCACTTTCTGACGGAAGAACAGCTGGCCTGGGCGGTGCGTAGCGATGCACCGGCCCTGGCCGCGGAGTTGAACCGCGCGCTGGCGACCATGCGCGCGAACGGCACCCTGGAATACATCATCGACCGGTGGATACCGGTGACGGTGGAGGTGCCCTGAGGGTCAGCCCGGGAAGTTGTACTCGTGGCCCCAGTAATCGCCTTCTGTGCTGACCGTTGGGGTATAGGTCTCCCAGTCGACCAGCAGGCCGTCGTAGCCGTATTCCACGGCGATACCGCCAGGGGCGACCACGTAGAACGAGCACATGTTGTCGTTCACGTGCCGGCCCAGGCTGGCGAGGATGGGGTGGCCTCCGGCCTTTGCCCGATCCATCGCGCGCCCGACTTCGTCTAAGCTGCTCACCTCGACCATGATGTGCACAACTCCGCCGGTGTACGGGTGATTGTACAGCGCGAGCGAATGCTGTCGCGGGTTGTCAGCGTGCAGAAACAGGATGGTGGTCTCGGGGGCGCCCTCCGGCAGCGGTGGATACAGGGTGTCGCTGACGCCCAGACCGAGCAGCTCCGTGTAGAAGTGGGCCGCTGCCTCCAGGTCAGGCGTCGGCAGCACGGCATGTCCAAAACCCATGTCGCCGGTGTACTCGTCGCCGGTGATGAACTGCTTGACCCCCGTAGGGGAAATTAGCGGCGCATAGTCCAGGCGACGGCCATAGTAGAGTTCGAGGGTATTCCCGCAGGGGTCCTCCACGGTAACGTACTCAGTCACGCAGCGCCGCGCCGCCTGATCGGCGGGGCCTGCCTGCAGTGTGTGTCCGGCGCTGCCCAGGCGTTCGCACAGTGCCAGCCATTCGCCGCGACCGCGGCACTCAAGGCCTGCGGCGATCAGGCCATCCTTGCTGGCGGGTTCGATCATGAAGCGGAACGGGTGGTTGTCCATGCGTAAGAAGCGCGCTCCGGCTGCGTCTTTGCGCGCCGCGTCCATGAGGCCCAGTACGCCCGTACCGAAAGCCATCCAGGCGTCCGTATCGGTGGCGGCGATTCTCAGGTAGCCAATGGCAGCAATACTCATGCGGTGTTCTCCTCGGAGTGAAAGACATCTTCTCCGTCCATAGTAAGGGCGAATCTGTCGCAGGCACAGTGCAATGTCGCGAGACAGGGTGGCTGGTATAAGCAGGGAAACCCCAGAGCCCGATGGCACCCCAGAGCAAGAATGTCACTGACAGTTGCCCCTGGGTCATTGAGCTGGCGCCAGCACTGTAGAATACTCAGCAGGGTGTTCACGGACGGTGGACAACAACCGAATAATAGCGGAGACACAGCATGCCCCGTCACTTCAATATCGCCGACCTGTTTGAACTGGTGGCGGACCGGGTTCCGGACCGCACTGCGCTGATCTGTGGTCAACAGCGCTCCACCTACCTGCAGCTTGAACAGCGCGCCAACCGCCTCGCGCATTTTCTCGCCGGGCAGGGTGTTCAGGCCGGCCAGCATGTCGGCTTGTACCTGTATAACTGTAACGAATACCTGGAGGGTATGCTCGCCTGCTTCAAACTGCGCGCGGTGCCGATCAACATCAACTACCGCTACGTTGAAGAGGAACTGGCCTATATCCTCAGTAACGCCGATCTCGTGGCCTGTATCCATCATCGCGAGTTTTCGCCGCATATCGCGGCAGTGCGTGGGACGGCGCCGGCCCTAAAGACGTTTATCCACGTGGACGACAGCAGCGGCGGCGCCACCGATGCCATCGGCAGCATCGCCTATGAACAGGCGCTGGCTGGCCAGAGTGCCGAGCGGGATTTCCCCGAACGCGCTGACGACGACCTGTTCATTCTCTATACCGGTGGCACCACAGGGATGCCCAAGGGCGTGATGTGGCCACACAAGCATGTGTTCTATGCGGCGATGGGCGGCGGCGGCTATTTTCACCCCGACGGCGTCATCACACAGCCCGAACAGATCGCTGAGCGCATCGGCGACTTTGCCATTGTCGGTATTGCCCTGGCACCGCTGATGCATGGCGCCTGCTGGTGGTATGCCTGTATCCAGTTGCTGTCGGGCAACGTTCTGGTGCTCAATCCGGCGCATCACCTGGTAGCCGAGGAGGTCTGGGATATTGTCGAGCGTGAGCGGGTTAACTCGTTGACCATAGTCGGAGATGCCATGGCTGTACCGTTGCTGGATGCGCTGCAGGCAAATCCGGGGCGCTGGGACCTGAGTTCCGTGTTTGCTGTGGGGTCGGGCGGCGCTGTGTTCTCTGCCAGCAAGCAGGCGGCATTTCGCGAGCTGTTGCCGAACATCATGGTTATGAACAGTTTCGGTTCATCAGAGTCGGGGGCAATGGGTGCCGATGGCGGTGGCAAACCCGGAGAGGGGTTGGGCAATGTGGCGCGCAGCGAGTTCATGTCGGTGCTCGCCCGGGCTGAGGACGGGAGCTATCGTGAAGTCACGCCGGGCGAGAAGGGGATCTTTTCACGCAGTGGCCACATCCCGATCGGGTATTACAACGACCCTGCAAAGACCGCCGCAACGTTTGTTCCGGTCAATGACACGCTGTGGTTGCTGACCGGAGATGAAGCGCGACTGGAGCAGGACAATACCATCACCGTGTACGGTCGCGGCTCCAATTGCATAAACACCGGTGGCGAAAAGGTGTTCCCGGAAGAGGTTGAGCAGGCATTGAAAAACCATCCTGCGGTGTTTGACTGTCTGGTGGTTGGCACACCCGACGAGCGGCTGGGGAGCAAGGTCACGGCGGTGGTGGCGTTGCGTGACGGACACGCACTGAGCCTGTCTTCACTGCAGGAGGAGGCCCGCAAGCATGTGGCTGGCTACAAGGTGCCGCGGGAAGTCCATGTGGTCCCTGAAGTGCCGCGCGCGCCCAGCGGCAAGCCGGCCTACCCGAAGGCGCTGGACATTGCGCTCTCCGGTGAGCATCGCGTCAATTAGCCAAACTGGCCACAGACCAAGGAGAATAACCGTGCAAGAACTGGCTATCAGCACCTCAAGCTGCCTGGTGCAGCAGGATGGCGGTGTGCTTATCGTTACCCTGAATCGCCCCGAGGCCAAGAATGCGTTCAATCCGGCCATGCTGCTGGGCCTCTACCGGGCCTGGCGTCTGCTGGACGAGGATCCCGCTTTGCGCTGTGCGATTCTCACCGCGCGTGGCGATACGTTCTGTGCGGGCATGGACCTGAAAGCCGGGGCCGAGGGTGACCAGGGCGCCAGTGACGAGTTCATGGCGTTGATGGCCGACGTCCCCAACCTGCACTGGCAGGCCCTGTTGCGCGACAACCGGCCGGCAAAACCGCTGATACTCGCCGTGGAGGGCTACGCCCTGGCGGGAGGAACAGAAATACTGCAAGGTACCGATATTCGGGTGGCGGCAGAAGACGCCGTATTCGGTGTCACCGAAGTGGCACGGGGCTTGTATCCGATGGCCGGTTCAACCGTGCGCCTGCGCCGTCAGATTCCCTACTGCCTGGCGGCTGAAATGCTGCTCTGCGGTGAGCACATCAGTGCCCGGCAGGCGTTGGAGTGGGGCCTCGTGAACAAGCTGGTTGCGCCGGGCACCACGCTGGCGGCAGCCCGTGATTATGCGGCCAGAATCTGCGCCAATGCACCGCTGGCCGTTGCCGCCGTCACGCGTTCCCTGCGCGAGCATCAGGAGTGCATGTCCGAAGACGATGCCATGCGCGCCTCGGATGCCCTGGCCGGCCCCGTGTTTGCTTCCGCCGATGCGAAAGAGGGAATGCGGGCTTTCAAGGAAAAACGCCCGGCGCATTTTCGCGGTGAGTGATGGCGCTATGGGCCGCCCGACTGGTTCGGTGGCCTTTTGCTGCGCATAATGACGCGCTTTAACCGATTAGCCCGAGGCCTTTGTATGTCAGATCACGCATCCACCTTCAGCACCCTGGTGCGCCAGCGCCGCTCCCTGCGCGCTTTTCTGCCCAAGCCCGTGCCTGAGCCGGCGTTGCGCCAGATTTTTGCCGATGCCGCCTGTGCGCCGAGCAACTGCAACACGCAACCCTGGATCGTGCACGTGGCGTCGGGTCCAAAACTGGAGACGCTGCGGGCACTGCTGCCTGCCGAGTTCATGGCGGGGCGTATCAGCATGGACTTCCCCTATGATGGCGTCTACGAGGGCGAGTACAAAACACGCCAGTACGCTGCAGCGCAGGCGCTGTATGATGCCATGGGCATTGCACGGGAGGACAAGGCGCGTCGGCAGGAGGCTTTCATGCGCAACTTTACTTTCTTTGATGCGCCGCACGTTGCCTTCCTGTTCCTGCCAGAACCGTTTGGCCTACGCGAGGCCTGCGATCTCGGGATGTTTGCGCAGACCCTGATGTTGAGCATGACCGCACAGGGTTTGGGTTCCTGCCCGCAAACGGCGCTCGGCTTTCAGGCTGAGCAGCTGCGCACGGCGTTGCAGGTCGATCCGGCGCACAAGCTCATGTTCGGTATCTCCTTCGGCTATCCGGACCCGGAGGCCGCCGCCAATCGCTGTATCACCGAGCGCGCAGCGGTTGACGATTTTGTTGTATTCCACAGTGAGGCCTGAGGCCATGGGTAGTGATGTCCTGTTGCAGGAACAGCGGGGCCGGGTGCGCCTGTTGACGCTCAATCGCCCTGCCAAGAAAAATGCCATCAACGACCCACTGTGGATTGCGCTGCGTGAGGCGTTCACGGCGGCCTCAGAGGATGATGGCGTGGCCTGTGTGGTGCTTGCCGGTGCCGGCGACAGTTTCAGTGCGGGTGTTGACCTGGCCAGCTTTGGCGGTAGCGAGGCGGATACGCCACACCCCTTCGAGAGCGCCGCTCGGGCCGTGGCCAGCTTCGACAAGCCACTGGTGGCGGCTCCCCGGGGCGTCGCGGTCGGAGGCGGGGCTACGGTACTGTTCCATGCCGACGTCGTTTATGCCGGAGCGAGTTTTCGCATGCGACTGCCGTTTGCTGCGCTGGGCCTGGTCCCGGAGTGGGCGAGCAGTTACATGCTGCAGGCCAATATCGGTGCGCAGCGCGCTGCAGAGCTGTTTTACACCGCGGAATGGATTGACTCGGCCCGCGCCCTGCAGCTGGGCGTTGTCGCTGCGGTGCTGCCAGACGAGGATGTGCTTGACCACGCTTTGCAACGGGCCGCGGCGATTGCGCAGTGGCCGGTCAGCTCCCTCCGCGAAATCAAACGCACCCTGCGCCTGCACCACGAGCCGGCCATTGAGGCAGCCTTCGTGGCCGAGCAGGCGGCGATGGCCCGTCAAGCCGGGTCAGCCGATAACCTGGAGGCGCTGACTGCATTCTTCGAGAAACGTCCACCGAGATTCAATTAGGCCTGGCCGCGACTCAGGGCTGCACGAACTCTGTGACTTCCAGGCTGAACCCCGACAGCGCATTGAAGCGGATGGGGGCTGACATCAGGCGCATTTTCCCCACGCCGATACGTTTCAGAATCTGGGCGCCAGTGCCGATGACCCGGTAATTGCCGATGCCACCGTTTTTGCTGTTGGTGACCGTGGGTGCGTTTGGATACTGGATCACGTCGGCAAGTGCCTGGGCGGAGGCAACCGGCTGACCGATCAATACCAGTGCGCCGAGATTCTCGCTGGCGATACGCTCAAGTGCCCGACGCGATGACCAGCCCGGTACCGCATCACCGATCAGCGTGCCGACGACGTCGCGCAGCAGGTTAACGGTTTGCACGCGCACCAGTGCCGCCGTGTCCTCCCGCAGTTCGCCGCGAGTCAGGGCGAAGTGTAGCGTGTCGTCAATGAGGTCGCTGAAGGTGTAGAGCGTGAACTCACCGAACTCGGTGTTGACTGTTTTGGTGTCCCGCAGCTCAACCGATTGCTCGTGCAGGGAGCGATACTCGATAAGGTCGGCGATGGTGCCCATGCGCAGCCCGTGGCGCTCGGCGAAGACCTCCAGCTGCGGGCGCCGCGCCATGGTGCCGTCCTCGTTCATGATTTCCACGATGAGCGATGCGGGCTCGAAGCCGGCCATGCGCGCCAGGTCCACACCCGCCTCGGTATGCCCGGCGCGGCGCAGCACACCGCCGGGCTTGGCGACCAGCGGGAATATATGCCCGGGCTGAATGATGTCAGACGGCCTGGCGTCAGCGGCAACCGCCTTGCGGACCGTGTGCGCACGCTGTACGGAGCTGATGCCGGGCCCCAGCTTTTCTGCGGCATCAATGGACACCGTGAAATTGGTCTCGTGCTGGGAGCGGTTGTCGCGCACCATCAGGGGTAGTTGCAGCCGGCGTGCGCGCTCTTCGGTGATAGGCATGCAAATCAGACCGCAGGCCTCACTGGAAAAGAACGTGATGATCTCCGGTGTCACCGCCTCAGCGGCAACAATGAGATCGCCTTCGTTTTCGCGGTCCTCGTCATCCATCAGGATAACCATCTTGCCGGCGCGGATGTCGTCGAGGATGTCCGGAATGCTACTGAGTGCCATGCTGTGCCTCTGGAAGCGGCGGGCGATCCCGCCGGATCGGTGTCAGATCATTTCGATGGCAACGGCGGTGGCCTCGCCACCCCCGATGCACAGTGCAGCAACACCGCGCTGTTTGCCCAGTTTACGCAAGGCGTACATCAGGCTGACGATGATACGCGAGCCGGTCGACCCGATGGGGTGGCCCTGCGCGCAGGCGCCGCCGTGGATGTTGACCCTGGCGTGATCCAGGCCGAGGTCCTGGATGGCCAGCATAGTGACCATGGCGAAGGCCTCGTTGATTTCGAACAGGTCGATATCGTCAATCTGCCAGCCGGTTTTCGCCAGCAGCTTTTCCACGGCGCCAATCGGCGCGATGGTGAACTCTGAGGGGTGCTGGCTGTGGCGTGAATGCGCCACGATGCGCGCCATCGGCTGCAGGCCCCGGGCCTCTGCGGTGCGCTCGTTCATCAAGATCAGGGCGCTGGCCCCATCCGAAATCGAGCTGCTGTTGGCTGCGGTAATCGTGCCATCGGCGGCGAAGGCCGGACGCAAATTAGGGATTTTCTCGACGGCTGCCTTGTGTGGCTGTTCGTCATCACTGACCACGGTGTCGCCCTGGCGGCTGGATACAGTAACCGGCGCGGTTTCCGCCTGCAGCGAGCCGTCCTCAATTGCGCGCTTGGCCCGGGTCAGAGATTCCACGGCAAAAGCGTCCATTTGCTCCCGAGTCAGCCCGCGCTGATTGGCGGTCTCCTGGGCAAAACTGCCCATGGCGCGTCCCGTGTCGGCATCTTCAAGGCCATCGACAAACATGTGGTCCAGCAGTTTCGCGTGGCCTGTGCGCACACCGCCGCGCGCGCCCGGAATCAGGTGGGGTGCGTTGCTCATGCTCTCCATGCCGCCGCAAACGACCGTCTGGTTGGTGCCCGCCGCGATGCTGTCAAACCCAAAAATCGTAGCCTGCATGCCGCTGCCGCAGAGCTTGTTCAGGGTAACGGCGCCTGCACCGTCCGGAATGCCGGCACCCCGTGCAGCCTGGCGCGCGGGGCCCTGCTTGAGGCCGCCAGGCAGCACACAGCCCATGAAGATCTCGTCGATATCAGCTGCTGCGACACCGCTACGTTCCAGGGCTGCCGCGATCGCGGTGCTGCCGAGCTGTGCTGCGGTGAGTGACGCAAGGCTCCCCTGCAAACCACCCATGGGGGTGCGGGCACCGTTGACGATGACGACTGATTCTTTGCTCATGATGATATTCCCGACTGCTGGTTACGGCGGTGGTGTTGCCCGCAGGCCTGCGGACCCTCGATAAAGCGGGCGCACATTAGGCCACAGTCGGGGACTGGACTCAAGGACGCGGCCGGGCCTCGGGTGACGCGGACTGACGCAACCCGCTCCTGCCCGGCGCGGTCTGCGACTGCTCGGGCGGATCGAAGAGCTTGCCGCGCACGGCCTCGCGGTATTGGCCAGGGGTGACGCCGTTGCTGCGTCGAAAACGCTGGGAAAAATAGCTGGCATCCTGCAGCCCCAGTTGCCAGGCAATTTCCGCAATGCTGAGGTTGCTGCGGCGCAGCAAGTCGCGAGCAGCGTTCATGCGCAGTGCATTCAGGTAGGCCTGCGGGCTCATGCCGGTCGCCTGTCGGAAGCGACGGTGCAGGGTGCGTGGACTGACGCCCAGTGCGGGTGCCATGTCCTGCAGCGACAGGGGCCCCGGCATGCGGTCGCGCAACCACTGTTGCGCCAGCAATACGGTTTCATCATGGTGGCGTCCCCGCGGCGCATCCTGCCATGCGGCAGCCTGGAAAGGCTGGCGTATTTCGGGAGAAAACTGGTGTTCGACGGCGCGCGCGATGCGGCTGCCGAACCAGTCCTCTACCAGGTGCACACACAGGTCGGCGATAGAATTGACACTGCCTACGCAATAAATGTTGTCGCTCTGCGTGATCAGGTGCCGGGTTTTCAGTGCGACCCGCGGGTAGCGCCGGGCAAAGCGCTCGAAATAGTTCCAGTGTGTGGTGGCGGGCCGTCCGTCGAGCAGGCCGGCCTCTGCCAGCAGGCTGCTCGCCGTCCCGACGCTGCAGATGCGTGTGCCCGATGCCGCAATCGATCGCAAGGTATCCATCCAGGGGGCACAGGCCCGGATCGTGGGCTGCGGTGTGCGCCAGATAGCGGGGAGAATCAACAGGTCCAGCGCGGGCAGGTGCCACTGTGACAGTTGCCCGTGCAGGGTCAGGCCGTTAGTCAGGGTCACCGGCCCGGCCTGCTCTGCCGCGAGCTGGTAGATCACGCCCGGGGCGCGGCGATCCTGGCTGCGCGCTGTTTGCGCGGCGGCAGCAAAGATCTCCATGGGGAGCGTGACACTGGTGGCAAGGGCATCGGGGTAGAGCAGGGCGGCTACGGTGTACATGGTGTGGGCTTCCTTATCGTGTGGCCAAAATACCACGATACTTGGCGGAATAAACATATTTATCCCGGGGGAGCGGCACCTACACTGCGCCGCTGAGGTACAGGCTATCTACAGAGGAGAGTGGTATGGGGCAGGCGCGTTTGCCGGTGATTGTCGGGTTTGGCGGTATCAACGGCGCAGGGCGTGCGTCGTCGCACCATGCCTATCGTCGGCTGGTGCACGATGTCCTGCCGGCGGTGACACGAACTCGCACGTTCTCCGCGCTCGCCCGGTTGATGGGAGTGGATGCAGCAGCGGCATCGGAGGAGTACCTGCTGGCCCACACGCTGATCCGTCGCGTGGAGCCGCAGCATTTCGACCCGGATGCGGTGGGTTGGAACCAGCGACTCACGGCGCGAGCCGGCAGCGGCCCCCTGGTGCTAAGGCTGCGTCGGCAGCAGCTTCCGGCCGTGTTGCCACCAGGCTGGCAGATTGTGCCAGTGAGCAGCGACGAGGTCGATGTCACCATGCCTGAACCGTTGGACGTCCTGTTGCCCACGGTGCGTGATTTTGAAGTCAAGGCCGCGGGACAACTGCCCACCGGGTTCGATCCCGGGACCCTGTACGCCTCGCGGAATCACCCTCGCGGCCTGCAAATGATGATCTACGCGGCGTCCGACGCGCTGCAGAGCATCGGGATTCCCTGGGAACAGATCCAGCAGCGCGTGCCTGCCGACCAGATCAGCGTCTATGCGGGCAGCGCCATGGGGCAACTCGATGGCGCGGGGGCAGGGGGAATGCTGCGTGCGCGGCACAACGGGCAGCGTGTCACGTCCAAGTTCTGTCCACTGTCCCTCGCCGAAATGCCGGCGGATTTTGTCAATGCTTACGTCCTGGGCAGCATGGGCGCGACCGGCGCAACCCTGGGGGCCTGTGCCTCGTTTCTCTACAATCTTCGCCAGGGCATCGAGGACATCCGCAGCGGCCGAGCACGGGTGGCATTTATCGGGTCTGCTGAAGCGCCGGTGAACCCCGAGGTGATGGACGGCTATGCCGCCATGGGCGCACTGGCCACGGACAAGGGGCTTCGGGAGTTGGACGGGTCAACCACCGCCGACCACCGTCGCGCCTGTCGCCCGTTCGCCCAGAACTGCGGCTTTACCATTGCCGAGTCGGCGCAGATGATTGTGCTGTTTGACGACGCGCTGGCGGTGGAACTGGGTGCCACAGTGTTTGGCGCAGCCACCGATGTATTCGTCAACGCGGACGGCTACAAAAAGTCCATTTCCGGCCCCGGCGTTGGTAATTACATCACCATGGCAAAGGCGACTGCTGCAGCGCGGGCCCTGCTGGGTGAATCGATCCTGCGGCGTGGAGGTCTGGTACAGGCACACGGCACGGGAACGCCGCAGAACCGCACCAGCGAATCACGCATACTGTCCGAGACTGCCAGGGCCTTTGGCATCAGCGCCTGGCCGGTGGCCGCGCTGAAATGCTACCTGGGCCATTCCCTGGGCTCGGCCTCCGGCGACCAGGTTACCGCGACGTTGGGGGTGTGGGCTGATGGCATCATACCGGGCATTACCACGATCGATGCCCTGGCAGAGGATGTGTGTCGCGAGAACCTGAACTTTGTCCTCCGCCATCAGACGGTAGATCCGGCGGAGCAGGCCTACGCGATCATCAACTCCAAGGGCTTTGGTGGCAACAATGCCTCTGCCACGTTGCTCAGTCCGGTCGTTGCGGCGAAGATGCTGCGTGCGCGTCACGGAGCGCGGGCGTGGCAGGACTGGCAGCAGCGCAATGAGGGTATCCTGCAGCGCCAGCGAGACTACGATGACGCATCCATTGACGGGCGTGTCGCGCCGACCTACCGCTTTGACTACGGCGTGCTGGGTGACGGGGACGTACAACACGGCGCTGAATCCATGCGCGTCGGCGAGTACGTGATCGATCTGAACCTCGACAATCCCTATCGCGATATGTGTGAGTGACTGCGGGCGACGTTACGGTGACCCAGAAACAGAAAAGGCGGCCCGAGGGCCGCCTTTTTTGCGTTCAGGAGGGTGCTTACAGGTTGTAGGTGACCTCCAGTCCGATACGGCGCCCTTTCGACAGGGGTGCGAATGTGCCGCCCAGCGGTACGCCCGACAGGGTATCGGGAAGCTGCGTATCGTTGCCGTTCAGTACTTCGTCCAGCAGGTTGCGGCCGTACACCGAGAATACCCAGTGACCGTCGTTGCTGTAGAAGTCGAGGCCTGCGTCAACGCGGTTCTGCTCGTTGATGAAGCCCAGGTTGTTGTCCGTATACGCGGACTCGTCGCGGTAGGAGTAGCTGATGCGCGAACCGAGGTAACCCCAGCTGCCAAGCTCCAGGTCGTGGTTCAGGCCCACGGTGTAGGTCAGGTCGGCTGCACGGGGCAGGTCCAGATCCTTGTCGGCGCCATCGACCACGCCGTCACCGTTGAGGTCTACCAGGACTTTGTCATAGCTTGCATCCAGCACACCGACGGAGGCAATAGCCACCAGGTTGTCGGTGAGGCCCCAGGTTGCATCAACTTCCAGGCCCATGATGGTCGCTTCCGCCGTGTTGCGCACCAGCTGGATCACGCCGATGGGGCCGGGGAGGTTGATTTCACGCTGCATGTCGTCAATCTTGTTGTAGAACACGGCCGCGTTGAGAATGCCGCGTCCGCCAAAGGACGACTTGTAGCCCAGTTCGATGCTGTCTACAGTTTCCTGGTCAAAGGGTCCGGGGGTGTCCGCCGGGTTGAACGACGTGTTGCGCATGTTGTAACCGCCGGAGCGGGTGCCCTGGCTGTAGTTGGCATACACGAAGGCTTCGTCCGACAGGGTGTAGGTCAGGCCGACTTTCGGGTTGAAGCTGCTCCAGCTGTCCTCATCCACAAAGTCGAAATCACAGTCGCCGAGTGTGACGATGTTGCAGGGGCTGTTGATGTTCTGGCTGAGGGAGGCGATTTCCACATCCTTGTCCTCTTCCGAGTAACGCCCGCCGAGGCTCAACACCAGTTTATCGTTCAGGTCGATATCCACCGAGGCAAAGACTGCCCAGGTTTCCGTGAGCAGGTTGCCGCCGCCATCGAACTGGGCCGCCGGTGCCACCCCGCCGGTTGCAACACCCAGCAGTTCGCGACGCTCGTGGTAGTTGATTTCGCTGTCGAAGTAGAAAACCCCGGTGGTGACGTTGAAACGATCGGCGAACAGTCCGTTGTAGCGCAATTCGTTGCTGACCTGGCGGTAGTCAATCCAGGACGGTGCGTGGAACAGCCACACCGGTTGAGCGTCGATGTCGCCGACCCCCTTGCCGTGGTAGTCGCGCACACCGTAGATGTTGGTGATGGTGCCGTCACCGAAGGCGACGTCGTAGTTCATCTCGATGGTCAACGCGTTGGTCTCGTTGTCCTGTGAGCCAGGTTCATCGATCGACACATCGAAGCTTTCGCGGTCGGCGTTAAACGGTGTGCCGGGTACGCCGGAGCCGTTGGTGTGGCTCTGGCCGACGGGGCCGTCGCCGGTGACCTTGCTGTACTCATAGCGCATGATCAACTCGAGGTCATCGGTGGGTGTAAAGACCACGACCGGACGCACCATGGTCTGGCGGATGGCGCCGATGTCCTCACCGTCGAACTGGTTCTCCACGAAACCGTCGTCGTCATTATGGTAGGCAGTGAAGCGTGCCGCGAACATGTCGTTCAGGGGGCCGCCCACACTGGCCATCGCATAGCGGCTGGGGCCGCCCTCCGGCCCCTGGTCAATGGCGGCACGGGCGCTGAATTCAAATTCTTCACCGGGCTTTTTGCTGTTCAGCAGCACGGCGCCGCCGGTGACGTTGCGGCCGAACAGAGTGCCCTGCGGACCACGCAGCACTTCAACGCTTTCCAGGTCGAAGGTGTCGAACAGAATGCCACTGTTGAGGCCGATGTAGACGCCATCCACTACAACACCCACGGTGGGGTCGATACCCGGGATCGAGCTGTTGACGCCCAGCCCGCGGATGGCAAAGTTTGCCGTACCGCGCGCTGTGCCGACATCGTCCAGTGCCACGTTGGGCAGGCGTACCGACAGGTTGGTGAGGTCGCGGATTTTCAGGGACTCCAGCTGGTCTGCACCCAGGGCGGAGATGGACAGGGGGACTTCCTGTGAACCTTCTTCACGCTTTCGCGCGGTGACAACCACTTCTTCCAGCAGGGCCGAGGTGCTGCGCCTTGCTTCTTCCTGTGCCTGGACGGTGGTTGAGAACGATGCCGCCATGACGGTGCCGAGCAGGGCGGATACGCCAACGGCGAGCGGGGTCCTTTTCATGCAGTGAGGTACATTAGTGCGTTTCATGTTGGTGCTCCTTTTAATTATACGTAGTCGTTCGCTACTGCTTGTGCGCATGTCCCCGTGCGTGCGCTGCGCTATCATTGTTTTCTCGCAGTGTCGTGGTTTAGCGGGCTGTGGACAACCGAATTATTACCGGTTTTGCCACCCTTCGACCCGTGAAGTTTACACCTGGCACATCGACGTTTCCGATGATACCTTCACCTCCGGAAAAATGCATCACCCAGTGCCCGGTTTGTCGTTTTGTCAGCGGGCTGTCGATTGCTGCTATCATGTGCGCCTGCAAAAAGCCGCCCGAGTTTTGCCATGAGTGATGTCCTGCACCACCTCCAGACCCGCAATTCTGCTCCACGCCTGACAACCCCGGCGCCCACCGGCGAGGAGTTGGAACAGATGCTCCAGGCCGGCCTGCGAGCACCGGATCACGCCTGGCTGCGCCCCTGGCGATTTATCATCATAGAAGGGGAGCGGCGCGAGGATTTCGGTGAGGTGCTGGAGCGCTGCCTGCTGCAGCGGGATCCGGGGGCGCACAGTTCGGCGCGGGAGAAGGCGCGCACCGCTCCACTGCGGGCGCCGTTGCTGGTGGTGGTGGTGGCCCGCCTGCAGGAGCATCCCAAAGTGCCGCTGTCGGAACAGCGCCTGTCGGCAGGGTGCGCCGCGCACGCCATTCTGCTCGCCGCCGAGGCGCTGGGTTACGCCGGCATCTGGCGCACGGGCGCTGCCGCTTTCGATCCTTATGTGGGCGCCGCGCTCGGGCTTGAGCCGGCGGAGGAGGTGGTGTCGTTCCTGTACATCGGCACCCGGGATGGCAGTGCCAAGACCTTGCCGGCTCTTGAGACGTCTGATTTCGTCATTCGCTGGTGAGTTCGGCGCGTTAGTTAACGAGGAGAAACGTACAGATGGTGATACCCGAATTTGAAACCCTTGCCCTGACGGTTGAACAGCAGGTGGCTACCGTAGCACTGAATCGTCCCGACAAGGCCAATTCGATGAATGCCGTGATGTGGCCCGAGTTGCAGGCCTGCTTTGAATGGCTGGATGCCGAACCCGGCGTGCGCGCGGTCGTGCTGTCAGGCAATGGCAGGCATTTTTGTGCGGGGTTGGATCTGGCCATGTTCAGCGATATCAAGGGCCACTCCAGCGACCCGGCGCGGCAGGCCGAGGAGTTCCGGCGCAATGTGCTGCGTATGCAGGACAACCTGAGTGCCATCGAGCAGTGTCGCAAACCGGTTCTGGCCGCCATTCACAATACCTGTATCGGCGGTGGTGTGGATCTCGTCTGCTGCTGCGACATGCGCTACGCCACCGAGGACGCGTGGTTCGCCATTCGCGAAATAGACATCGGCATGACCGCCGACGTGGGTACACTGCAGCGCATGCCGAAGCTGGTGGCCGATGGTATCGTGCGTGAACTGGCGTACACCGGCCGCAACATGGATGCTGAGGAAGCCCGTGAGGTGGGGTTCGTGAACCGGGTGTACCCGGACCAGGCCACGCTCCTGCGCGAGGTGACTGAGATTGCGCGCAGCATCGCGCGCAAGTCACCCCTGGCCGTGCGCGGCACCAAGGAGATGATTGTGTACGCGCGCGACCACAGCGTGCGTGACGGCTTGAATCACATCGCTACCTGGAACGCGGGGATGCTTAGCCAGGTCGACCTGATGGCCGGTGTTGAGGCTCAGGCAAACAAACGTCAGGCAACCTTCGAGGATTGATTGCGCGCAGTCTGCCCGGCGCCTTCAGGGATTGCCGGGCCAGTCGTCCATTTCCACGAAGGGGTGCAGCGCCAGGGCAATCCCCTCGTTGACGAAGGCATCGCTCTCCAGAATGTTGCGCCGACGCACGAAACGCCCGCCCGACGAGCGCGAGTCGATTGCATCCGTGACGTCGAGACCCCCGACACTGGCGAAAATACGCTTCAGTTCCATGTCATAGATGCTGATCTGCAGCGAGGCCACCGCGGCGCCCTGGTTCCAGTCAAACTCAGTGGACACACCGCTGCCGGGGCCCTGCAATGTCGGTTTGCGGGTGACACCGTGCCAGCGGGCTACACGATTCAGCCCGGAGGAAAACGGTACCTCGGACTCCAGCAGGTCGGTGAAAACGACCGCGTCTGCTTCAGTATTTTCCCGTAATTGATCGCGCACGCTTTGCATGATCTGTACGAAGGTGTTCATGTTCATGCGGCCGGTGGTCGGGTCGACCGGGTCACCGAAGGCGCGCACGGCCGTGTTCCAGTGCTGCGTGAATTCGCGCTGGGGAATCACCTTGTAGCCGTTGTCCTTGAGGTAGGTGGCTACCATGCCGTCGATGCGTGGGGCCTCTTTCTCAAGGTAGCTGCGCGAGGGCGGGCCGAGGTTGACGTGGGCGATCACTACAGTTTTCACTTTGGTCTGGGCGAGGCGCTCCTCATCCAGCTCGTAAGGGAATACAGTGGGGTTGTACGTGGCACCGCCGCAGGCCACGAGACCTGCGAGCAGTAGCAGTAGAGTGCCCAGACGGCGCGCGCTCCGGAAATAACGCATAAGGACTCCAGTTCGTTTATAGTGCGGCCATACTAGCAAAATCTCGAGGGAGAGGCAGCGATAATGACAGCTGAAGTATTCGACTCGGTGGCGGGTGACGGCCCCGACGTGGTGCTTTTGCACGGTTTGTTTGGCATGGGCAGCAATCTGGGGGGCGTGTCCCGGGCGCTGCAGGATCACTATCGGGTGCACAGTCTGGACCTGCCAAACCATGGGCGCTCGCGCTGGACCGACAGTATGTCTTTACCGGATCTGGCGCAGGCCGTGGACCGGTGGATGACCCACAGGGGCCTTGAAACGGCACACTTTGTCGGTCATTCCCTCGGTGGCAAGGTGGCGATGCAACTGGCGCTGGATTCACCCTACCGGGTCGACGCACTGGTCGTGGCGGACATCGCGCCGGTAGCCTATCCGCCCTCCCACCAGGCTGTGTTCGCCGCCGTCGCCGCGGTGGCGGAGGCAGGTTGCAGCAGTCGCGCCGACGCGGCGAAGGTGATGGCGCAACACCTGAAAGAAGACACGGTCATTCAGTTCCTGCTGCTTAGCCTGCAGCGCGATGAGGGCGGTGTTTACCGGTGGCGCTTCAATCACCGAGTGCTACGCGAGCAGTACCCGGCGTTGCTTGCCGCACCGGAGCCCGTCGCGCCCTTTGACGGCCGCACGCTGTTTATTCGCGGCGAGCTGTCCGACTACGTGCAGGACGCCTATCGCCCGCACATCGAGGCCCTGTTCCCGAATGCGGAAATCACGGCGCTCGCGGGGTGTGGGCACTGGTTGCACGCCGAACAGCCGACGCGCTTCAACCAGCGTGTGGTTGCGTTTCTTGACGGTTGACATGCAGCGCAGCTGCGGCAGGGGTCATTAAAGGTGCTGTTCACGCTGGGCGACGTCTTTGCATTGCTGCTGCTGGGGCTCCTGTGCACCTGGTTTCTGGCCTCGATCAGGGTGCGGGAGCTGGCGGTCGCCGCTGTGGACAGGGCGGGAAAGCGCGATGATTTCCAGCTGCTCGACCAGACTGTGCATCTCAATCGCATCTCCCTGAGCCGCGATGAGCAGCGTCGCTGGCGGGTCTGGCGCCAGTATCGGTTCGACTACAGCTTTGATGGTGTCGAGCGCCATGAGGGTTACGTCATCATGCTCGGGCAGCGCCTGCAGGCGATCATCGTGCGCGAACCGGAAACCACCCTGCATTAGCCTGTCAGGGCTTGCCGGGCGAGGTGCAGTAGCATCGCGGCACCGAGTACGGCCAGCAGGGTGTTGAGCAGCCGGTCAATCAGGGAGGCTCTGCTGCGCAGAATGGCCAGCCAGCGCGGTCGGCTCACCGAGAAGGCCACCAGGCAATACCAACCTGCGTCCGTCGCGATAACCGTGGCTGTCATCAGGGCCTGCGTCGCCATACCGGGGCTAGCGGGCAGGAACTGGCTGAACAGGGCGACCATGAAGAGTCCGACCTTGGGGTTCAGGAGGGCCACCAGAAACCCCTCGGATGCTGACTGTGCCAGCGACTGTGGGGCGGCCGCAGTGGCCTGCAGGGTCGCCGTGGCGCTGGCTGACCACTGGCGCAGGCCGCTAAGACCCAGATAGAGCAGCCATGCTGCGCCGGCGGTCTGTACGGCGGTGAACAGGTCTGGCGAGCGCTGCAGGGCCAGGGCGAGGCCGCTCACGGTCAATGCCGCATAGCAGCCGATGGCCGCTGCATGTGCCAGCGCCGCAGCGAGGCCGGCACGGCGGCCGGCGCGCGCGGTACAGCGCAGGATGACCGCCAGGCTGGGTCCCGGTGCCATGGCGCCCAGCAGGCAGATGCCCAGCAGCGATATCCACGTCACGGCATCCACTGAGGTCTTGCTCCAGGGTTGGGTAACAGGGTCATTTTTTCATCTTTTTTCCACAGATTCTGTGGATAACTCGGTGAGTAATTTGTTTAATCCCGGCCTCAGCCCAGTGGTCGGGCGGCATGTTACAGATTGGTTAAAAAACAATCAAACCTAAATTTAACTTTATTTACAATGACTTACAGAATATTCCTGATACTCGGCATTGGGTTCCCATGCTAAGCTTGCAGGGCACGACGGCAGTGCGGCCAATGTGCATAACCTTTTCCTTGTGTGCTACCAATGGTAACCCCCGGCCCGGCGCGGGAACAGCGCGGAGCGGTGTTCGCGGGTAACATCTGCATGACCCGCGACGGAACCCTTCGGCAATAGTGTCTTTGCAAACGTCAACCAAAAACTTTCATGTTACCGGGATGTAACGCGTTGGTGACACGCTATTGCCCGCGGTAGACGCAACCTGATGTGCAGGTTTCCCGGATTTCAACCTGCGCCAGTTCCGGTAACTCGGGTTTCAGGGCGTTCCATATCCAGCGCGCAATATTCTCGCTGGTGGGGTTTTCCAGCCCGGGTATGTCGTTCAGGTAGTAGTGGTCCAACTGCTCGAGAATGGGCTTGAAGGCGCTCTTGATGTCGCCGAAGTCCATGACCCAGCCACTGGGCTCGCTGGCCTCACCAGACACCACCAGGCGTACCTGAAATGAATGGCCATGCAGACGTGCACACTTGTGGCCTGCCGGTACGTTGGGCAAGCGGTGCGCCGCCTCGAAGTGAAACTCCTTGTAGATGTCCATGCAGCCAGAGCCTGTGGGTTGTGTTGCCATGCGTGACCAGAGCAGCCATAACGCGCAGCAAACGGATTGAGGAAACGCGAAATATTACTATCAAACACGGGTTTTTTCAGCGTTGGAAAAAATCCGCGATTTTTATTCCGGAACGTTTGACAGCCTTTTTTTTATCTCTATAATGCGCGTTCTCGGTCAGGGGGTGGTTAGCTCAGCTGGGAGAGCATCTGCCTTACAAGCAGAGGGTCGGCGGTTCGATCCCGTCACCACCCACCATCAACCGAGGACTTTCTGGAGCGGTAGTTCAGTTGGTCAGAATACCGGCCTGTCACGCCGGGGGTCGCGGGTTCGAGCCCCGTCCGCTCCGCCAATTACAAAAAAAGCCACCCTCGGGTGGCTTTTTTTGTGCCTTTCGCGCGTTCAGATGCGCTCGATGATAATTGCCGGGGCCATGCCGCCCGCGGCGCACATGGTGACCAGGCCAAACTGCTTGTCCTGGCGCTCCAGTTCGTCGAGCAACGTGCCGATCAGTATGGAACCAGTAGCGCCAATCGGGTGCCCCAGTGCCATTGCCCCGCCGTTGACGTTCACCTTCTCCCGATCGAGCTTGAGGTCACGGATAAACTTTTCCGCAACCACGGCAAACGCTTCGTTGATTTCGAACAGGTCGATGTCCGACAGCTGCAGGCCGGCTTTCGCCAGTACCTTGCGCGCGGCCGGTACCGGGGCATTGAGCATGAGCGTGGGAGAGTCACCCATGTTCGCCATGGCCACAATGCGGGCCCGGGGCTTCATCCCATGCGCCTGCGCATAGGCGGGAGATGCCAGCAGGATAGCCGCGGCACCGTCTACAACACCGGAGGAGTTGCCGGCGTGGTGCACGTGGTTGATCTTCAGGTCGGGGTAGGCCTGGTTGACCAGCTTGCGGAATGTGGTGCCGGCCTCGTCCAGAGGGTAGTCTGCCAGCGCTTCAAAGGAGGGTTTGAGTTCCGACAGGGTTGCCAGTGTGGTATTCGGGCGCGGGAACTCTTCATGGTCCAGCGCCAGGCTGCCGTCGAGACGATAGACGGGAATCAGGCTGCGTTCGAAGTGGCCGTTGCTGATGGCATGTGCCGCGCGCTGCTGAGACAGCGCGGCGAGGCTGTCGACCGCGTGTCGGTCGATGCCTTCCAGCGTGGCAATGGCGTCAGCACACACGCCCTGATGCGGCTGCGGGTGTTTCTCCCGCAGGCGCAGATTGTCGCTGTCGATAAAGGGTGACTGATTGGGGTCGCTGCCAAAGGTCGACATCATTTCACAGCCGCCGCCGATCACCAGGTCTTCCATTCCCGACATGATCGAGGCGGCCGCCATGCTCACCGAGGTGATGCCTGACCCACAGAACCGGTCCAGGGTCACACCGGAGGAGCGAACGTCGTAACCCGCGTCCAGAGCTGCCATGCGGGCGAGGTCCGCACCCTGCTGGCCGCGCTGGGTGCTGGTGCCGAATATAATGTCATCGACTTCGGCGGTGTTCAGTTGATTGCGCTCGGCGAGCGCGCGCAGGACGGTTGCCGCAAGGTGTTGCGGATGCTGGTCGGCGAGTGCGCCCTTGCCCTTTTTGCCGATGCCGCGTGGTGTTCGGCAGGCATCGATAATCCATGCTTCTGACATTGGTATAGTCCTCAAGTATCGTGGTTTCCGGGGTGCCGCGTTCAGCGGCCTTTCCACTGTGGCGCGCGCTTCTCCGCGAACGCGGTGGCGCCCTCGATGGCGTCCTCACTGGTGAAAATGGGTTGAATGATGGCCTGCTGTTTGGCGAACATTTCGTCGCTACTCCAGTCCTGGGCGCCGTCCACCACCTGTTTGCTCAGGGCGACTGCCAGCGGGCCGTTGGCGGCGATTTTGCGGGCGAGGGCTTTTGCAGCATCCAGCGCACTGCCAGCGGGCACCACTTCGTTGATCAGACCCAGGTCAAATGCGCGATGTGCGGAGATGAAATCGCCGGTCAGCGCCAGTTCCTTGGCAATGCGGGAGGGAATCTGCTTGGGCAGCTTGACCAGCCCACCGGCGCCGGCCGCGAGTCCGCGTTTCACTTCGGGAATGCCGAACTTGGAATCATCAGCGGCGACGACCAGGTCGCAACTGATCGCCAGCTCGAAGCCGCCGGCCAGCGCATAGCCCTCGATCGCGGCGATCAGGGGCTTGGCGGGTGTATATTCGCAGAGACCGGCAAATCCGCGTCCTTCAACGATGGGGAGTTCGCCGGTGACGAAGGCTTTCAGGTCCATGCCGGAGCAGAAGGTGCCACCTGCACCGGTGAGTATCGCCACGCGCAACGCCGAATTACTCTCAAGCTCGTCGATAGCGGCGGCTATGCCCTCGGCTACCGCTTTGTTTACCGCGTTTTTTGCGGCCGGACGGTTTAGCGTGATGGTCAGGACGCCATCGTCAATGTCGGTCATTACAACGTGTTCGGACATGTGTTCACTCCATGCGTGTCAATAGTTCAGGTTGCGTTCCAGCCTCAGTGATCGCCGGTGTCCGGATCATACTGCGCCGCGGCGCAAAGCGTAACCGGCCCGGTGCACTATGCGTAGGGCGTAAAGGCGGGGGCGAGATAGGGTGCCCCGTTGGTCTGCTGCAGGTAGACGAAGTCGACGCGGCCCGGCATATCGCAGCGCAGGGCGGGTGTCGTGTTCTCAGTCACCCGCATGACGATGCGAATATCCGGTGCTTCCAGCGGGCTCACCAGGGCACAGGTATAGGCTTCGCGGAACTGCGGGTTCAATCCTCCGGCGACCTCGCACCAGCTGATCAGCGACGCTTCACCGGACAGCCTGCGCCAGTGCAGGTTTCCGTCGCAGTGCGGGCAGTGTGGACGCGGGTACCAGACCGCGCGGTCGCAGGCGGCGCACCAGGTGACCTGCAGCTCCTTCCGGGCTGCAGCCGACCAGAATGGCCCGGCCAGCGGGTGGTCGAGATCGGGCCCGTTCATGCGCCCCCCCGGGACAGCACCAGTGTGGCCGCTTCGTCCGCGGTAAATCCTGCATATACAGCGCGTTGCGCATCGGTGACCTGGTTGGCGGCGCTACCACGCAGCTGTCGCACCAGTTCCACGACGTGGGAGGCACCGAGTAAATAGCCGTGGGACAGCAGCCCGCCGTGCGTATTGCAGGGTATGCCGCCCTGTCGCCGCGTGCGTGCATAGTGCAGGCGATCTTCCTGCACGAAGCTGCCGCCCTCGCCCTTGCGGCAGAAGCCCAGGTCCTCAATCTGCATCAGCGCCGTGCTGGAAAAACAGTCGTAGACGGCAATAACGTCGACCTCGGCAGGTGCCGTTTCCGCCATGGCGTAGGCCCAGGGTGCCGCGAAAACCTGCGGGGTAGCGGTCAGGTCCAGTTGCTGGCTGATGTAGGGCGCACCGGCGATTCGCCCGTGCCCCACACCATCGATATGGATCGGAATCCGGGGCATGTCCGCCGCGCGCTCCGAGGGACTCATGACCCAGGCCGCTGCACCGTCGGAAATCAGGCAGCAGTCTTCGCGTCGTAATGGGCCCGCCAGTGGTGGTCGGGCGAGGTAGGCCTCCAGCGTCAGGCCGCGATCCCGCATCACCGCGCCAGGATGTCCGTTTGCATGGCGGCGAAAGGTGAGCGGGATGGCGGCGAGCTGTGCCTCGGTGAGCTGATACTCGTGCATGTACCGCCGGGCGAAGGTGGCGAAATAGACAGGCTGTGGGTACCAGCCCAGAGGCACTTCAAGGTGTGCCTTCATGTCTTCCCCGGCGTGCCAGTCTCCCGGTGTTCCTGTGCCCGCGGCCCGGCGCGTGGCCCAGTCGACTGCGAACACATTGACGATATGCGTGGCCCGCCTGGCGCGCATGGCCATTGCCGCCTCATGCGCGCAGGTGGCAGCCCAGATCATAGCGCCGCCCTCGGTGCTGAACCAGAGAGGACCCAGGGTACCAAAGTGGCGGTGGAAGTCATCTGGCGTGATCTGGTCTGCGATGTGTCCGGACACCATCAGCCCATCAATGTCCTGCGGTTGTAAGCCGGCATCGGCTATCGCTGCTGCCACCGCTTCCAGTGCCATCTGCCGTGGGTCGCGGCCTGAGGGCCCGCTCACGGCGGTTTCTCCCACGCCGGTGATGGTTGCGATACCGCGGATATCCTCCAGGGGTTCCGCGGTCCCGCCCGCGGGCAGCGACGTGGCGCGCGCGAGCGACCGCAGCGATAATGCAGGCATCAGCGGCGGATCCGCTGTGCCGTCTGGAAGTTCTGCCGGGTTGTGCGCATGCGTAGCCTGCTGAAGTTCAGAGTCTGGCTGCGAAGACTAGCCCGGGGCGCGTTATCGGGGCAAGCCGACTGGTCAGCCTGCGTGTTCCTCCGGGCGATTCGCCAGCCTTCGCGCCACCGGGGTGCGAGTCGGTATAAGCACTTGCACCGCGCCGTTTAAGCGCGCGGGCAAAAACGTCTATCATCGGTTGTTGAGTTTTAGTGAGCCGGGCCGCAGCGTCCGCACGGTTGCCAAGGAGTTTGCAATGCCGAAACCACGTCCCCCGATGCCGATACCCTTCGGCTGGTTTGTTGTCTCCTACAGCGATGAGCTCGCAGTAGGGCAGTCTCGCGCGGTCAATTACTTCGGCCGTGAAATGGTGCTCTTCCGCACCGAATCGGGCCGTGCGGTACTGCTCGATGCGTACTGTCCCCACCTCGGCGCACACCTGGGGTACGGCATCAATGAAAGCAGTGGGCAGGGCGGGCGCATCGAAGGCGAAAGCATTGTCTGTCCCTTTCACGCCTGGAAGTTCGACGCCGCGGGTTACTGTACCGATGTCCCGTACGCGAAAAACATGCCGCCCAAGGTTGTTGGCAAACAGTGCCTGGAGTCCTATCCCGTGGTAGAGGACAATCAGGTGATCTACGCCTGGTACCATCCCGAGGGGGTTGCACCCCTGTGGGAGGTGGAGTCCTTTGAAGAGGCCAACAGCGCTGAATGGGCGCCTCTGCAGCGCTTTGAATGGGTTATCAAAACGGCCTGCCAGGAGATGGCGGAGAATGGTGCCGATTCTGCCCACTTCCGTTATGTACACCAGACCGCGACCTTCCCGGAAACTGAGCTGACCTATGATCAGCACTACTCGCTGGGTGTGCAGCGTGCGGATATGAAAACGCCCCGGGGTATGGTGAAAGGCAGCATAACCTCCAAGAATATCGGTCCGGGGCAGGGCTTCACGCGTTTCGAGGGTATCGCCAGCACGTTTCTGATGGGTAATGTGACACCCATCGACGATGAAACGGTACATGTTCGCTTTGCTTTTACGCAGCCGCTGGTGGATGGCGAGGTCAAGGCTGGTGGTGTCAACGCAGCGATCATCCGGGATATCTGTAAGCAACTGGATGAAGACAAACCCATCTGGGAAAACAAGATGTTCCGTCCGCAACCGGTACTCTGCGATGGCGACGGCCCGATTGCGCGGTTCCGCAAGTGGTACGGCCAGTTTTACGCAGAGCCCTTCACGACCGCCGCGTAATCTGGACTGGCCGCGGTTCTCGCGGCCAGCATCAGAAAGGCCTCAGAATGCAATACTGTCACCTTCGGCGGGTATCGCTGCCCGTCGTTGGTGTCGCTCCCAAAGCAGCGATGCGAGGGCGTCCTGGGCGTCCGGTTCGCCGTGTACCAGCACCAGTCGCGCCGACTCCTCAAAATTCGCGGCCCAGGCCAGCAGCTCGCTCTGTCCGGCGTGCGCCGAGAAACAGCCCAGCGTCTCTATGCGCGCCTTGACGGCATACTCTTCACCGAACAGCTTGACGGTCTGCATGCCATCGACCAGTAGGCGGCCGAGTGTCCCGCGGGCCTGAAACCCGGCGAATATCACGGTATTGCGATCGTCCCAGATACGCTGTTTGAAGTGATGACGGATACGACCACCCGTGCACATGCCGCTGCCGGCAATGATGATCGCGCCACCCTTGATGCGATTGATGGCCATCGACTGCTCCGTATCGGCGGTCAGCTGCAGGCGAGGCAGGAAGTCGGCTAATGATTCCTTGTGTACGTCCGACAGCTCGCGGATATCCTCCCCGTCCATGATGTCCAGCCAGCGGTCGTAGACCCGGGTGACCTCGATGGCCATTGGGCTGTCGAGAAATACCTGCCAGTTGTCGAGTTGGCCCGCGTGGTGCAGGCGCCCGAGGTGGAACAGAATTTCCTGCGTGCGACCGACGGCAAAGGAGGGGATCATCACGCTGCCACCCTGGTTCCAGGTCTCGTGAAGTATCTGGGCAAACTCCTCCATGGAATCATCCTCGTAGCGATGATCCCGGTCGCCATAGGTGCTTTCCATGAGCACGATATCGGCTTTCTCCAGCGTGGCGGGGTCGTTCATCAGTACCGAACCCTTGCGCCCGAGGTCACCGGAAAAGACCAGCCGCTTTTCGGTGGCATTCTCCGTGAGCACGATTTCCACGACCGCTGAACCGAGAATGTGTCCGGCATCGTGCAGGGTAACGCTGCAATGCTGGCCAAGTTTGAACGGTTTGCGGTAGCGACTGGGCTCCAGTTGTTTGAGAACCCGCTCGACATCCTGCTCGTCATACACCGGTTCGCGGGTTTTTCGACCCCGTCGCGCGGCCCGCAGGTTTTCACGCTCAAGGTCGCGCAGATAGAGGCCGACGGCGTCGTGCAACATGATGGGCAGCAGATCCGCCGTGGCGCGGGTGCAGTGAATCGGCCCGCGGAAACCCTGGTGTACCAGCAGCGGCAACATCCCGCAGTGATCCAGATGGGCGTGGGACAGGACGACAGCGTCAATACTGTCGGGGCGAAAGCTGAAGCGTTCGTTGTGGATACGCTCGACCGCATCGCCGCCCTGGCGCAGGCCGCAATCCAGAAGGACCCGCCCGCAGGCCTTGGATTCCAGCAGGTGACAGGAGCCCGTGACTTCCTGCGCGGCGCCGTAAAATGTGAGGGTTGCCATAATCGCTCTCTTTGCACTACGTTGCGCTGATTGTACCTCGGGCCACATGCAGGCGTCTGCTCCCTCTGCCCCTCGCAAGGGGCCCTGCGCGGGATGCAGGAGTCGGCTATAATTGTTGGCTTGCGGGCAGGGCCAGGCCGCTCAAGCACAGGCGACAGGACAGCAACATGGCAGATAACAAACTGATACCCCTGGTGCAGGTGCCCAGCGGTGGCAAGTACGTCAATGAACGGGGCATTACCGCCATCAAAGACGGTATCAAAACCGCTGCAACCGCCGGCGCTCGCCTGCCCAAGCCGGAGTGGTTGCGCATTCGCGTGCGCGGCGGTGCCACCTACGACCGCGTAAGGTCCATCGTGCATGAGCACCGGCTCGCTACCGTCTGTGAAGAAGCCAAGTGCCCCAACATGAGTGAGTGCTGGAGTGCCGGCACCGCCACCATCATGCTGATGGGTGACGTGTGCACCCGTGCCTGTCGCTTTTGCGCGGTCAACACCGGTAATCCGCGAGGCTGGCTCGACCCTGAGGAGCCCGCCAACACCGCCCGTTCCGTGCAGCTGATGGGCCTCAAGTACGTGGTACTGACGTCGGTGAATCGTGATGATCTGCCGGACGGGGGAGCCGGGCACTACGCCGCCTGCGTACGCGCGGTGAAGTTGGAGAATCCAGAGACTGCCGTGGAAGCCCTCACCCCTGACTTTCTGGGTGTACTCGCCGATGTGGAGACGGTCCTCGATTCGGGCATCGAAGTCTTCGCACAGAACGTCGAAACGGTGCGTCGACTGACCCACCCGGTGCGTGATCCCCGGGCCAGCTATGAACAGACCATTGCCGTGCTGGCCCACGCCAAGCAGTATCGGCCTGATGTGCTCACGAAAACCAGCCTCATGCTCGGTCTTGGGGAAAGTGAAGACGAGATCCTCGAGGCGATGGATGATTTGCGCGCAGCCGGCGTGGATATTCTGACTTTCGGGCAGTATCTGCAGCCCACGATCAATCACTACCCCATCGAGCGCTATGTGTCGCCACAGGATTTCGAGAAGTACCGCCAGTGGGGCCTGGACAAGGGCTTCCTCGAGGTGGTGTCCGGTGTGTTCGTGCGCTCCAGCTATCGCGCGGAGCAGGTTCTGGAAAAAAACAACGTGGGGCTCAGCCGGCCCTGAGTCTGGTAAAGCGGGCAGCGGCGTCTCCGCGAGCCTGCGCCGGTTTTCCGTGGTTATCCCGCGCCGATTTTACGTGGGTATAATGTTGCCCGCGTAGCACAGGGCAGGTAGGGGTGGTCATGCACACGAAATTCGACAGGATTGGGCTGGTTGGCCGCAGCCAGCAGGAGGGGCTGACCGACGTTCTGGACGAGCTGGTGCATCTGCTGCAGGCGCTGGGCAAGGATCTGGTGCTGGAGTCGCGTCTTGCCGAGCTGGTGGCAGACCAATCCATCCCCCGCGCCAGCCTCGATGCCATCGGTGAGGACAGCGATCTGGTCATCGTGGTCGGGGGCGATGGCAGCCTGCTGAGCGCGGCGCGTACCCTGGCCAAATATGAAACACCGGTGCTCGGGGTCAACCGCGGGCGCCTCGGCTTTCTGACCGATATCAGCCCTGACGACATTGCCCAGCAGGTCCCCGCGGTGCTGGCCGGCGAGTACACCCGCGAAAGCCGCTTTCTGCTCGATGCCCGCGTGGTGCGTGACGGCAAGACGGTAGGGCGGGCGGATGCGCTCAATGACGTCGTGGTCAACTCGGGAACATCCGCGCAGATGATCGAGTTCGAATTGTCGATCAACGGCGTTTTCGTGTACCGGCAACGGGCTGACGGCCTGATCATTTCCACACCCACCGGGTCAACGGCCTACTCGCTGTCCGGGGGTGGTCCCATCATGCACCCCACGTTGGACGCGGTGGTCCTTGTCCCGATGTTTCCTCACGCGCTCAGCAGCCGGCCCATCGTCGTGGACGGGAACAGTGAGATTCGCCTCGATATTCTCGAGCGCAACCGGATTCATCCGCCCGTCACCTGCGATGGACAGGTCAACATGACTGCCCGTCCCGGCGATTCCGTACTGGTCACCAAGAAGCCACACCGGCTCACGCTGCTGCACCCGCTGGGTCACAGTTTCTATGCCAGTTGCCGCGATAAACTGCGCTGGAATACGGCGCTGGTGAACTGATGCACGAGGGGCATGTCGTGCTGCGGGCACCCGCGGGAGAGGATTTGCGCCCGGTGGTTGTGTTCCTGCAGCAACAAGGTGTGCGCTGCCGCGTCTACGAGGCCGGCGGGGAACAGGTGCTGGAGGTGGCAGACCCATCCCAGGTGGAGGCGGCGAGCGCCGTTTATGCCGCCTGGCGGGCCGGTGACATCCAGCTTGAGCTGCGTGCAGCCCCTTCGCATGCCCAGTCGCGGCTGGGGCGGGGTGTCTGGCGCGAGGCACCGGTTACGCTGCTGTTGCTATTGCTCAGCGTGGCAGGGTTCCTGCTGGTGTATCTCGGAGCCTCCGCGCAGCGACTGTCCCTGTTCACCTTCACCCCGTTTGTTATCAGCGGCGATAGCCTGCGCTTTGGGGAAATGGGCAGGGAGTACTGGCGCCTGCTCACCCCGGCGTTCCTGCACTTTGGCTGGTTGCATATCGTGTTCAACAGCCTCTGGCTATGGGAGTTGGGTGCCAGGATCGAGCGGCGCCTGGGCTCGGTACACATGCTGGGGCTGTTCATCTGCATCGCGCTGGTCTCGAATGGCTCCCAGTACCTGTTTGGCGGGCCCTCCATCTTTGGCGGCATGTCCGGTGTGGTTTATGGTCTGCTCGGCTTCAGTTTTTGCGGAGCACGCCTGCAACCTGCCTGGGGTTTCGAACCCAGTCGTCCCATCATGTTGCTGATGGTGGGGTGGTTGCTGCTCTGTATCGCTGGGGTGGTTGAGGTGCTCGGTTTCGGCGCCATCGCCAACGCCGCGCACGTTGCTGGCCTGTTGTCGGGCGCGCTGCTTGGCGTGTTTCTTGCGCTGCTGGCGCGGCGCAGCGGCGACAGCGGAGCGTCCGGACGGTTATAATCAGGGCTTTTGCCGCAGCCGGGGCCGTCATGAATTACCAGGACATCATCAAACAGCTGTCGCCGGAGATCTACCAGAGCATGCGACGCTCCGTGGAGCTGGGGCGCTGGCCCGACGGCCGCCCGGTTACGCCGGAGCAGCGCGCTCATGCCATGCAGGCGCTGATTGCCTGGGGGGAGCTGCATCTGCCGCCGGAGCAGCGGATCGGCTACATCGACAAGGGCAGCAAAGCCCGCGATACCTGCGATGATCCCGAGCCCCTGCGCTGGCGTGATTCGCAGGAGGGGCAGTGACATGGGGCAGGAGCTGGCGCGCGGCGCGCTGCGCAAAATGGCCACCGAACTGAGCCAGCCCGTGTCCTACACGCTGGTATTGGGTGATGCGCGCCTGCCGCTGAACGACTTGTTGGGTAAGTCTCTTACCCTGGAATACCTCGGTGAAATTCACTGCATCCACTGCGATCGCCTGACCAGCAAGAGCTTCAACCAGGGTTATTGTTACCCGTGTTTCCGTCGGCTTGCGCAGTGTGACAGTTGCATCATGAGTCCCGAGAAGTGCCACTACGACCAGGGCACCTGCCGCGAACCCGAGTGGGGGCTGGCGAACTGCATGATCGATCACATTGTCTATCTCGCCAACACATCCGGTCTCAAGGTGGGTATCACGCGGCACAGTCAGGTACCCACCCGCTGGATGGATCAGGGAGCCACGCAGGCGCTGCCGATTTTCCGGGTCGCCAGCCGCTTCCAGTCGGGTCTCGTCGAAAGCCTGTTCAAGGGTCACGTCGCTGACAAGACCAATTGGCAGGCCATGCTGAAAGGCCCTGCCGATCCAGCGGATCTGGCATCCGAGCGCCAGCGCCTGATGGAAGCCTGTGCCTCGGGTATTGCGGAGTTGCAAGGCGCTCATGGCCTGCAGGCGATAGCGCCTCTGCAAGCGCAGGAAACACTGATCGACTACCCGGTGCTGGCCTATCCCGGCAAAGTGTCCTCCTTCAACTTCGACAAGACGCCCCGGGTCTCGGGTACGCTGCAGGGCATCAAGGGCCAGTACCTGCTATTTGATACCGGTGTCATCAACCTGCGTAAATTCGGCGGCTATCAGGTCGCCCTCACGGAACATTGAGGATTCGCATGCGCGACGCAAAGCCCGGCGCAGTCTACCTGCGTGACTATCAGCCACCTGCGTTTTTCATCGAGCGCACGGAGCTCGCGTTTGACCTGCATGAGGATCACGCGCTGGTGAGTGCCTGCCTGCACATACGGCGTAACCCGGCGGTCACGGGCGCTAATCCACTGGAACTGCAGGGCCAGCAACTGGAACTGGTGTCCCTCGCGATCGACGGTCGCGCATTGTCGCCGGAAGACTATGTGCTGGATGATGCAGGTCTGCGCATCGGGCAGGTGCCCGACGCGTTCAGGCTGCAGTCGCAATGCCGCATTCAGCCCCAGAACAACACAGCGCTCGAAGGCCTGTACAAGTCGCGCAGTATGTTCTGTACACAGTGTGAGGCGGAAGGGTTCCGCAAGATCACCTGGTACCTGGATCGCCCGGACGTAATGGCGGTGTTTGATGTGACGGTGGAAGCGGATGCCACGCGCTACCCGGTGTTACTCAGCAACGGCAACCCGGTGTCCTTGCGTGCCCTGGGCAATGGCCGCCACCGGGCGCACTGGCACGATCCTTTTCCCAAACCCGCCTACCTGTTTGCGCTGGTGGCCGGCGATCTGCGCAGTGTCGATGACCGGTTTGTCACCGCGAGCGGTCGCAAGGTGGCTCTGCACATTTACGTGGAGGAGAAAGACCTCGATAAATGCGACCACGCCATGCTTTCGCTGAAGCAGTCCATGCGCTGGGACGAGGCGGTGTACGGGCGTGAGTATGATCTGGATATTTTCAATATCGTCGCGGTCGACGACTTCAATATGGGCGCGATGGAAAACAAGGGGCTGAACATTTTCAACAGCTCCTGTGTTTTGTGTAGCCCGGAGGTGACCACAGACAGCGAATTCCAGAGAGTGCAGGCAATTGTTGCCCACGAGTACTTTCACAACTGGTCGGGGAACCGGGTGACCTGCCGCGACTGGTTTCAGCTGAGCCTGAAAGAGGGTTTTACGGTCTTCCGGGACG
Organism: Haliea sp.; assembly: GCF_041395985.1. NCBI lineage: Bacteria > Pseudomonadati > Pseudomonadota > Gammaproteobacteria > Cellvibrionales > Halieaceae > Haliea > Haliea sp. Next base: position 324,767 of record NZ_JAWKZJ010000002.1, on the reverse strand, counting down.
CAAGTTTCTCGGCAGACATGGGGTCACCCACCGTTAAACGGGTGGCCGAGGTCAATGACTTGCGCAACACCCAGTTTGCGGAGGACGCGGGTCCACTGGCGCATCCGGTGCGACCGGAGTCCTTTATCGAGATTTCGAATTTCTACACCGCTACGATCTACGAGAAGGGCGCGGAAGTCGTGCGCATGATACATACCCTGTTGGGAGCACAACGCTTCCGCGCCGGGTCTGACCTCTATTTTCAGCGTCACGACGGACAGGCCGTCACCTGCGAAGATTTTGTGCGAGCCATGGAAGACGCCTCCGGCGTAGACCTGCAGCAGTTCCGGCTCTGGTATTCACAGGCCGGCACCCCGGTACTGTCCGCTGAAGGTGCCTATGACCCGGAGGCACAGCAGTTTCATCTGACCCTGCGACAGTCCTGCCCATCCACACCCGGACAGCCGGTGAAATTGCCGATGATGATTCCGGTCGCGCTGGGCCTGCTGGGGAGCGCGGGTAACCTGCCGCTTCGTCTGGCGACAGACGACCCGGCCTCAGCCCTGCAAACCCACCGGGTGCTGGTGCTGAACCAGCCCGAGCAAACCTTTGTGTTCGAACAGGTCAGCGAAGCGCCTGTGCCCGCGCTGCTGCGCGGCTTCTCCGCCCCGGTGCGCCTGGAGTATGCCTACTCCAGTGACGATCTGCGCGCCCTCATGAATCGCGAGGCGGATGGCTTCGTGCGTTGGGACGCGGCCCAGCAATACGCGTTGCGGGTGATCGCGCAGGGGCAGGCCGCCTACACGGCGGGTGACGCAATCGACGTGGAATCGGGCTATCTGGAGGCCTGCGGGCAGCTCTTGCAGGATCCTGCGCTGGATCCCGCGCTGGTCGCGGAGATGATCACGCTGCCCAGCGAAACGTATCTGGCAGACCTCGCGGCGGAGGCGGGTGGGGCGGATGTCGACGCCATCCATGCCGCTCGGCAGGCGGTGCGTTATGCCATTGCCACAACGCACAGGGAGGCGCTGCAGGCCTGCTACCAGCGTTTGCAGAGCACGGCGCCCTACGCGCCCGATGCGGCGCAGACAGGCGCGCGCCGCCTGCGTAACCTATGCCTGGATTACCTCGCGCTAGGCACCGCTGAGGGTCTGGCACTGGCCGCCACCCAGTTCCGGGAGGCCACTAACATGACCGACCGGCTTGCTGCCCTGCAAGCCCTGGCGTTCCACGGTCGCGATGACCGCAGCGATGCGGCTCTGCAACAGTTTTACCGCGACTGGGAGCACGAACCCCTGGTGGTGAATAAATGGCTGCAGCTGCAGGCCCTGGTTCCCGTGCCTGATACGCTCGAACGCGTGCAGGGGCTTGTGCCGCACCCGGCGTTCGATCTGCACAATCCCAACAAGGTGCGCGCCCTCATCGGCGCGTTCGCCAATGGCAACCCGGTCGCCTTCCACCGGGCGGACGGCGCTGGGTACCGTCTGCTGGCGGACAAGGTTACACAGCTCAATGCCCTGAATCCGCAGCTGGCGGCGCGTATGCTTGCGCCGCTTACGCGCTGGCGCAAGTACCGGGACAGGGGTGAGCAGATGCGCGCCGTACTCGTCGGGCTGTCCGCGTTACCCGGCTTGTCTCCCGATGTGTTTGAGGTTCTGCAGAAGTCGCTCGGAGACTGATCAGCGGGCGGGCTTCGCAGCCGGGTAGAGGGGGAATGCACTGTGGCTGCCGTTTTTTTCACCGGGCTGCTGACGCCGCAGCGCGGTGACAGCGGCGGCAAGTTCCGTGCCGCGCCAGGGATTGGCCCCGCGCCGATAGAGTGCCTCTTCCAGATCTGCAATGGCCTGTGTCAGTGTCGGGTCTCCGAACTGACGGGCTATGTCTGCAGTGCGTATGGGCCGGTCGGCGCCGAGTACGGTCCGGGCCCAGTCGATCAGCGCCACGCGCGCAGCCGCCGCGCTGTCGCTGGCACAGGCGGCCTGTAAGTGCTTGAAGGCACGCGTCTCGCTGCCAGCTGCGCGCGGGTCCGGCTCGGCCTGTGGTGTGGACACCGGGCGCCGCCGCCAGAGCAGGAACACAGTCGCCAGCCAGAGTGTTGCAAAGACCACTGCCAGGCTCTGCCAGAGCAGGCCTTGTGCCGCAGCCGACGTCGATGCATTGGAGGGAAGTGCCTGCGGGGACGTTGCATCGGCGGGTACCGCCGATGCCTGCGCGCCACGTGACGTCGCAGCCGCGGCGATCGTAATCCTGCGCTCGGGCACCACGGCGAAGCGCAGTACCTCCTGCTCGACATCCCACCAGGGGATGCGAAGCTCGGGGAGCGTGAAGTCTCCGGCGCGGCTGGCTACCAGCGCGGCGCTGTCCCGGCGCTGCCCGACCAGCCCGCTGCCGGACTCGCTGTCTACCACGTCGGGCTGATCCGGGTAATAGCGCAGGCCCTCCTGGGTGGTAAATGTCACCGGAGGCAGCTGCGCACCCTGCAGGCCCTCGCCACGCAGGGTGATGGTACGCGTTGCCGACTCGCCCACCTGCAGTGATTCCGGCGCTGTGGACCAGGATTCCTCGATGCTCAGATTGCTCGCAGGCAGCCAGGTGGCGTCGGCGGGGAATCCGCTGGGTCGCGGCAGTACGCGCACGGTCACCGGCTCGGTGCGGCGCTGGATCTGACGCCCGCCCGTACCGAAGTCAAATACGCTGCGTCGGCCGGCACTCTCACGGCCGGAAAACACCTGAGCCGGGATAACCAGCGTGCCACTCTGTTCCGGGAAGATCGCGTAACGTATTTCATGCACCAGCCAGGGTCGGCCGTCTATCGTGCGTTGAAAGGAGTTCTGCTCCAGGGGCTGCACATAGGCATTGTCGAGCTGCAACTCGCTGACGCTGCGGGAATCCAGGTTAATCGCCTGCTGAATACGCACGGTGAGCAGCAGCTGCCCCTGTACATACACGGCATCGCGATCGACTTCAGCGGTGACCACGACGGTCTCCTCACTGTCAGTGGGCTCGGGTGGCGGCCCCACCTCGATGGCTATGGGCTCACTGGTCGAGGCGCCAATGCGCAGGCCCGGAATCGCCAGCAGCCCCTGGCGTCGGGGGCTCAGGTCAAGCAGGAGTTGTCGCGTCTGGGTGCGCTGGCCGTTGATGATACTGGTGCTGCTCGTTTTACTGCGCTGCAGCACCTCGAAATCCGCCAACAAGCGACGCAGGTCCAGCGCGTCGAGATCTTCGTTCGCGGTGGCGGTAATGACCAGCCTGAGGCTGTCGCCGAGGGCCACCTGTTGCCGGTCGACAGCGACTTCCAGCGCCGCCTGCACTGGAGCCAGCCACAGAGCAAGCACCAGCAGCACCCAGAAACGCTTACCACTCAACATCATTGCCTGTCCCCGGTTGTTGTTGCCGTTTACGACTCTCATAGCGGAACTTTTCACGCAGCAATCCAGAGGGATCGTCGGGCACCCGTCGCAGCCACTGCTCCATAGCCTGATTGCGCTCGGCTTCCTCCATGGACAACTCGGGTACCGGAACGTTTTGCAGTGAGCCAGGCTGCGCGGGCCGCTCGTTTTCTGCCGGTTGCTGTGCCGTCTCTTGCGGCGGTGTTTCCTCCTCCGGTGAAGCACCTGCCGTTGCGTTGTCATTCTCGTCCGGGTCCCGCTGTTTGCCCTCTGGCTCACTGCCGGGGTCCTGCGGTGGCGCATCGTCTGCGGCGTCCTCTCCTTTGTCAGAGGGGTCAGCCGCATCGCCGCCGCCTTGTTCGGGCGGCGAATTCCCAGGCTCCTGTTCAGCGGATTCTCCGGGCTCTTGCGCCTGCTCCTGCTGACGTTGCAGCTTCTCCAATAGCGCCAGATTGGCTTTGGCATCGTCCTTATCCGGATCCAGCTCCAGTGACTTCCGGTAGGCGTTCATGGCAGCCTCCAGCTGACCACTGCGCGCCAGCGCATTGCCGCGGTTGTACCAGCTGTCCGCGTTTTCCTCTGCAGCAAACAGCTCGGCGGCCAGGTCAAAGTCGCCACTCTGGTAGGCCGCGGTGCCCTTCCAGTCAGGGTCCCTGAACAGCGCAGCAGCGCTTTCCGGATCATCTGCTTCAAGCGCTTTTTGCCCCTGCTGGTCCGGTGTCAGCCATAAATCTTCCCAGACCCCGGCATCTGCGGGGGACGGTTGGAAGAAGAACAGCAGGGGGACGAGCGTGAGCAGCCAGCCACGGCGGAAGAGGGCGAGGCCGAGGGGCAGGAGTGCAACAATCAGCCAGTAGCCCTGGTCCTCCCAGGCGTCTGCACTGCGGTTGTCAGCGATGCGTGTTTCGCGGGTGAGGACTGGCTGGGAGAGCAGATAACGCAGGTCGCTGTCGTCAACCCGCAGTTTGCTGTAAAGGCCACCTGTGGCGGCGGCCAGGACTGTAAGCTGGCTTTCATCCAGACCAGGCATGACAATCGCCCCGCTGTCATCGCGCACGAATCCGCCCCGGGGAAGCGGCATCGGGGCGCCACTTCGGGTGCCGAGGGCGAGTATGGAAAGGCGGGCGGATGAGCCCTCCAGCAGCCCCTGGATACGCCGGCTCTGGTCATCGCTCACGCCATCGGTCAGCAACAGCAGGCGCCCGTGCGTGGTGCCTGCAGAGGTCAACAGCTCCAGCGCGAGCGCAATCGCGGCGGAGGTATTACTGCCCGGCAAGGGCATCATGTCGGGATTCAGCGCGGGCAACAGGTTGGCAATGGTTGCGGTGTCGTCTGTCAGCGGGGTTACCACATGCGCATCGCCCGCGTAGGCCACCAGTCCGGTCTGGCCTTCGTCGCGCTGCTGCAGCAGGTCGAGCAGTTTCTGCCGTGCCCGGTCCAGTCGCGAGGGGGCCTGGTCGGCAGCTTTCATGGAGTAGGACAAGTCCAGAACCAATACCAGTGCATCCTGCACCTGCTCTACCGGGTGTGGAATCTGCTTCAGGCTCGGCCCTGCCGCCGCAACTGCGGCCAGCAGCCACCCCAGCAGGGCGCACCAGAGTACCCGTCGGCGGTGGCCAGCGCGGGTCCCCGCATCGGGTGCCAGGTAAGAAAGCAGGCGTGCGTCGATAACCCGCGTCCAGTCGCCGGCCCGCTGCCCCTGCCGCCACAGCATCCAGGCCAGCGGAATGGCAGGAATGCCCCAGAGCAGCCAAGCAGGGCGCATGAAATGCAGGAAAACCTCGGGGTTATCCACGGGCAGTCTCCCCTGTGACCAGGGCGCCACTGCCGCGCAGTCGCCACAGGTGACGCGCGGCAAGCCCGAAACTGATGAGCAGGGCGAATAACAATGGCCAGTGACCCAGTGCCTGCCGCGGGCGATAGGTCGCGGCGTCAACTTCCACCGGCTCCAGTTGATCGAGCAGCTGGTAGATGCCGGCGAGCTCCTGCGGGTCTCGCGCGCGGAAATAGCGTCCTCCGGTCATCTCGGCGATGGCCTGCAGGCTCTCCTCGTCAAGATCCGCAGACGGGTTGACGCGACGGCTGCCAAAGCTGGACCCGAAGAGACCGGGAATCGCCAGCTGATCGGCACCAATGCCGATCGTGTACACGCGGATACCGAGGCCCTGGGCCAACCGCGCCGCGTCCATGGGGTCAACACTGCTGGCAGTGTCCTGCCCATCGGTCAGAAGGACCAGCACGCGGCTTTCTGCGGGGCGTTCGCGCAAACGTTTGACGGCGAGCCCAATGGCGTCACCGATGGCGGTCTCCTGGCCAGCAAAACCGATCTGGGCCTCACGCAGGAAACGTTCCACCGTTGCGATATCAAAACTCAGCGGAGATTGCACGTAGGCATTGCTGCCGAACAGAATAAGCCCTACCCGGTCGCCGCGACGACGCTCGATGAATTCGGCGCCGACGGCTTTCACCGCGTCCACGCGACGCACCAGATTATTGCCGACCTGCATATCCTCAACCCGCATGCTGCCGGAGATATCCACGGCGAGCATCAGGTCGCGACCGCTGGCGGGCAATTGCACAGGCTCACCAATCCAGGTGGGGCGGGCGGCGGCGGTGAGCAGGCACAGCCAGAGCAGCCAGAGCAGAACCAGTGGAGGCAGGCCTGTGGTGCCCCCCAAACTGCCGCGCGATTGCTCCAGTGCCTGCCAGTCCTCGAAAAACGGTGCGCGCAGCGCGGCCGCCTCGCTACGCGCTGCCGGCAACCAGCGCCGGATCAGCAACGGCAGTGGCAGCAGCAGCGCCATCCAGGGCCATAGCCAGGTGATCATGCGCGGCCACCCCGGTGTCGGCGCAACCAGGCGTCAGCGCAGGCGAGCAGGGCCGGAACATCAACGAATCCCGGGTCGGCCGCGTGTGCCCGCGCGATGGCATCGGGAAAGCGCTGTTCACTGCCCGCTGCAAGAAACTCCGTATTCAGGAAGTCCAGCCAGGCCGCGCCGCTCAGCGCTGCGACGGTGCGTCGTGGATACACCTGCAGGCAAACGCCCTTGAGCAGCACATTGATCGCACACAGTGTGGCTGCCGGATCCTGCCCGGCAGCATGCTGATCTGCGATGGTGCGCAGTTCGGCCCGCGCCAGACGTCGATAACGGTTGCGTCTGTGCCGCCTCCACACATGCCAGCCCAGCGTGGCCAACGCGGCGCAGCCCAGCGCTGCGAGAAGCCACCAGCCCGGCGCAGGCGGCCAGAGCGCGATGGGCTCGGGCGTGCGCAGGGGGTGCAGGGCGGCAAGCGGGTCTTGCGGCGTCATGCGCGCGGTTCCCCAAAATAGCGCTGCAGCAGCAGAAAAGGCGAGTTTTCTGTGCTGGCAGCAAGCAATGGAATCCCCAGCCGCTGCAGCTCCGTCTGTAACGCCGCCGTGCGCTCTGCGGCGAGGGCGGTGTAGCGGGCGCGCAACTGACGATCACTGGTGATCAGTTCGGCTCTGCGCGAGCCATCGGTGACGGCGTAGCGGCCGGGTGGCGGCAGCATGGACTCCAGAGGGTCGCTGCAGGCGATGGCCGTAATCTCCGTGTGCTGTGCCAGACGAAAGAGGTGCTCGCGCACGGCGGGCTCTGCCGCATCATGAAAGTCGCTGATCAGATAGAGGCTGGTTCCCGGTCGGGCGATGTGGCGCAGTGTCTCCAGCATGGCGGCCAAGCCACGGGGTGGATGCTGCCGCCTGATATCGGGCAGTTGCGCGTTGAAGTTGACGATGTGTGAGAGCAGGGCCAGCACCGTTTTGCGGCTGCGCCTGGGCCGTACCTCCTGATGGGACGCTTCGTTGAAGACGACACCGCCAACCCGATCGCCGTTGCCCAGTGCGCTCCAGGCGAGCAGTCCGGCGAGGTGAGCGGCAAGCACCGACTTGAAGCAGCAGTGCGACCCGAAAAACAGGTGCTGCCGTTGGTCGACGACGACGAGCACCGGCCGTTCGCGCTCCTCGCGAAATACCCGGGTGTGAGCGCTGCCCGTGCGGGCGGTGACACGCCAGTCGATAGTACGGATATCATCGCCCGCCTGGTAAGTGCGCACCTCTTCGAAATCAATGCCGCGACCGCGGAAATTGGCCTTGTTCGGCCCGGTCAGGGCCGCCAGCGCCCTGGTGCGGCGAGACAGGCTCAGATGCGCAGCGGAAAAGCGCAACCCGATCAGTGCATCGAGTGTTGCGTAGGCGCCGGTCGCGGGCCCTGTGGCATCGGCGATGCTCACCTGGGCAGCCCTACGCGGCGGGGACGAGAGTCAGCAACTCGTCGATGACGTGGTCCGGGGTGATGCCTTTGGCCTCCGCTTCAAAGCTGAGAATCAACCGGTGACGCAGCACGTCGGCGGCGATTGCCTGCACGTCATCCGGGCTGACAAAGTCGCGTCCACGCAGCCAGGCGTAGGCACGGGCGCAGCGGTCCAGCGCAATCGTGGCGCGGGGGCTGGCGCCGTACTCGATCCAGTTTCCCAGCTGCTCGTTGTACGCAGCCGCCTGGCGGGTGGCAACCACCAGTTGCACGATGTAATTTTCAACGGTGTCGGCCATGTGCAGGCCGAGTGCTTCATTGCGCGCGTCGAAGACACTTTGTTGAGGCAGCGGCGTGGGCGTGGGAGCACCGCCACTGCGCGCTTCAGCGCGCGTCAGGCGCAGAATCTCCGCCTCTGCCGCGGCATCCGGGTATCCAACTTTCACGTGCATCAGGAAACGGTCCAGCTGTGCCTCGGGGAGAGGGTAGGTGCCCTCCTGTTCAATCGGGTTCTGGGTCGCCATCACCAGGAACAGCGCCGGGAGCGCCCAGGTTTCAGCGCCGACGCTCACCTGGCGTTCCGCCATGGCCTCGAGCAGCGCCGACTGCACTTTCGCTGGCGCACGGTTGACTTCGTCCGCAAGCACCAGGTTGTGAAAGACCGGGCCGCGCTGGAAATGGAAGCTGCCTTCCTGGGGGCGATAGATTTCCGTGCCGGTGATATCCCCAGGCAGCAGGTCCGGGGTGAACTGAATGCGGTGGAAGCTGCCCTCGATGCCATCTGCCAGGGCCTTGATGGCGCGGGTTTTGGCGAGCCCCGGTGCGCCCTCCACCAGCAGGTGGCCATCTGCCAGCAGGGCGATGATCAAACGTTCGACCAGATGCGATTGCCCGATGATCTGGCCACTCAACCAGCTTTCCAGCGTTCTCAGTTCAGCGCTAGCCACGCAGTCTCCTTTAATTGTTGACACTACCGCGTCTGCGGCTGGGCGCGTATTGTAGCCAATACCCTGTGCGACTTCACGCCCGCTCCAACGCAGCCCTTGGAGCCCCGTCGCTGTGTAAAAGTTCCCTCCGCAGACATCACGCCCGGGGAGCCCTTTAGGGTAGACTGGGCATGGCGAAGAGAAAAAAAACAGTCGCCCAGGGCGCGGGAGCAGTGCAGCATGGCGTGGGACGAATTCAAGAAAAACCTGCTCAGGGAGCTGTCTGTGCGCATCGACGCGCAGGCCGCCGAGGATGATCGCGCGTCCCTGCACGAGCTCGCAGACGATTTCTTTTCCCGCTACCCCGCGGAAGACCTGCGGCATCGATCGATTGATGACCTCTACGGCTCGCTGTATGGCCTGCTTCACTTCATGGCTGATTGGGACGCGCCAGAACCCAAGGTGCGTATCTTCAACCCGACCCTGCAGGATCACGGCTGGGAAAGCAAAAGCACGGTAATCGCCATTCTTTGTCGGGATTTGCCCTTTTGCACGGCCTCTGTGCGTGGCGAGTTGAACCAGCGCAATATCCGCATTCATGCCCTGGCGAGCTGCAACCTGTTGGTCGTCCGTGATGCCGAGGGCGCATTGGAGGCCGTGCTTGGTGCCATGCCCGATGAGGCATCCCGGGTGTCTCATGAGAGCCTGCTGTTCTTCGAAATCGGTCGGCACTCACGCCCCGATCAACTGGGTGAACTGCATGACGCCCTGCGGGATATCCTGCGGGAAGTTGCCCTGGTGGTCGACGACTTTGCGGCAATGCGCGAGCGCCTGCAGTTGGCGCGTGACGCAGTCAGCGCCAATGCGGGCCAGGATGTCGAGAGCCGCAGCGAAGCGCTGGAGTTTATCGACTGGCTGCAGCAGGATCGCGTGACGTTTCTGGGCTATGAATACCTGCAGGTAACCCGGGAGGGACCGGACTACTCTGTCCATGAAGATCCGGCCGAGCGGTTGGGCATTCTGCGTCAGCGCGACACACGGGGTGCCCAGGATTTGCAAGCGGATCTGCATGCGATGTCCCCCGAGGAACTGCGCAGGCGTCAGCTGAGTTTTGCCAAGTCCGGACTGCGCTCCCGCGTTCACCGCCAGGCCTATCCCGACTACATCGAGATCAAGGTGTTTGATGCGGCCGGTGATGTGGCCGGCCAGCACCGGTTCATTGGCCTGTACACCTCGGCGGTATACACCATGAACCCAAACCTGATCCCGATCCTGCGACGCAAGGTTGCGCAGGTCGTGGAGGGCTCGGGGCTGGATCCGCGCGAGCACGATGGCCGGGAACTCGCTCGCGTGCTGGAGCTGTTTCCGCGTGACGAGCTGTTTCAGTCGAGCGTTGACGAACTGCGCAGTACGGTGCTCTCCGTCAACCGCATCCAGGAGCGGCGCCAGACCCGCCTGTTTGTGCGTCGGGATGTACACGGCAAATTCTTCAGCTGCCTGGTGTACATGCCGCGTGATCGCTACAGCACGCAGCAGCGCTGCGTTATGCAGGACATCCTGTGTCGCGCGCTGGGCGCCGAGGAATCGGAGTTCACGACCTATTTTTCCGAGTCGGTGCTGGTGCGCTGTCACTTTGTCCTGCGGGTAGACCCCGCGGTGCGCAGGGCGTGGGATGTCAACGAGATTGAGGAGCAGATCGTGCAGGCAACACTGGCATGGGAAGACCGGCTGCGACTGCGCCTGATTGAGGAGTTTGGCGAGGAACTGGGAGAGCAGCACGCGCGTGAACTCGGGCCGGGCTTCCCGCCGGGCTACCGTGACGACTTTGATCCTCGCGTCGCCGTGCTGGATATCAAGCACCTGTTGAGCCTTCGAGCCGGGCAGAAGCTGGGGATGAACCTGACGCGCAAGCTCGAAGAGGATGAGGATCGCCTGCGCCTGCGGCTCTACCACCGCGGTGAGTCACTGCCGCTGTCGGATGTGTTGCCGATCCTGGAGAATCTGGGTTTGAGGGTCATCACTGAGCGGCCCTATGGCATACGCGCCGCCGACGATACCCGGTACTGGATTCAGGAGTTCACGCTCAGCTATTCGCTGTCGGACAATATCGACCTTGAGCAGGTGCGCGAAGAGTTCGAGGATGCCTGAGAACGCATCTGGTTCGGCGAGGCTGAAAGTGACTCCTTCAACCGACTTCTGCTGGGAACCCGGCTGAGTTGGCGGGAGATCGCGCTGTTGCGTGCCTACGCGCGCTACCTGCGCCAGATACAGTTTCCCTACAGTGTGGATTACATCGCCGAGACCATGGCGGATCATCTGCAGATCACCGGCGGCCTGGTGGAACTGTTCCTGACCCGGTTTTCGCCGGCATTTGATGGCGACGATGAATGGCGCCACCAGCGGGAGCAGGCCGTGGAGGACAGGTTGCTCGCGGCTCTGGACGAGGTACAGAACCTCGGCCAGGATCGGATCATCCGCCAGTATGTGAAGGTCATCAAGGCGACCCTGCGCACGAATTTCTTCCAGCCCGGAATCGACGGCAAGTTCAAGCCCTACTTCTCATTCAAACTGAGCCCGCGCGACATACCCGATGTGCCCCGCCCCGTGCCGCTGTATGAAATCTACGTCTATTCACCCCGTGTCGAGGGCGTGCACCTGCGCGGTGGCAAAGTGGCGCGTGGTGGGCTGCGCTGGTCGGACCGGCTGGAGGATTTTCGTACCGAGGTGCTCGGCCTGGTCAAAGCCCAGCAGGTGAAGAATGCGGTGATTGTGCCGGTCGGCGCGAAGGGGGGCTTCGTCGCGAAGTGCCTGACCCCGGGCATGTCGCGGGATGAGGTGCAGGCTGAGGGCGTAGCCTGTTACCAGATATTCATCCGCGGTCTGCTGGATATTACTGACAATCGCGGTGAGGGCGGCATTCTGCGTCCGCCGCTGGTGGTCGCCAAAGACGATGAGGACCCCTACCTGGTGGTAGCGGCAGACAAGGGCACGGCGACCTTTTCCGACATTGCGAACGCGCTGGCGCGTGAGTATGGTTTCTGGCTCGGGGATGCCTTTGCCTCCGGCGGCAGCGCCGGTTATGACCACAAGAAAATGGCCATCACGGCGCGCGGCGCCTGGGTGTCAGTGCAACGGCACTTCCGTGAGCTGGGTATCAACGTCCAGCAAACAGATTTCACCGTAGTGGGTATCGGTGATATGGCGGGGGACGTGTTTGGCAACGGTATGCTGCTCTCCCCACACATACGCCTTGTCGCGGCCTTCAATCACCAGCATATATTTGTCGATCCCGAGCCGGATGCCGCCGCCAGTTACGCCGAGCGCCAGCGTCTGTTCGCACAGCCACGCTCGAGTTGGGCTGACTATGACACCACCCTGATATCCGCGGGCGGCGGTATATTCGATCGCGGCGCGAAGTCGGTGTTCATTTCACCACAGATGCAGTCGAGATTCGATATTGCTGTCGACAGGCTGACCCCGAACGAACTCATCTCGCAACTGCTGCGCGCAGAGGTGGATCTGCTCTGGAACGGGGGCATCGGTACTTATGTCAAGGCCAGCAGCGAATCCCACACGGACGTCGGCGACAAGGCCAACGACGGTCTGCGCATCAACGCCAGCGAGCTGCGCTGTCGGGTCATCGGCGAGGGCGGCAACCTGGGCATGACGCAGCTGGCCCGGGTCGAGTATGGCCTGGCGGGCGGGCGCTCCAACACCGACTTTATCGACAACGCGGGCGGGGTGGACTGCTCCGACCACGAGGTCAATATCAAGATCCTGCTCAATGCTGTCGTGGAACGCGGTGACCTTACCGGCAAACAGCGCAACGTGCTGCTTGAGGACATGACTGACGGCGTGGCGGCGCTGGTGCTGCAGAACAACTACCGTCAGACGCAGGCGATCAGCCTTGCCGAGGCGGAGGTGCAGGAGCGCAGCGGCGAATACCGGCGCTATATCAGCAATCTGGAAGCCGCGGGCAAGCTCAACCGGCAGCTGGAGTTTATCCCCACCGACCAGGAACTTGCCGACAGGCGAGCCCAGGGACAGGGGTTGACGCGCCCCGAACTGGCGGTACTGGTGTCTTACAGCAAGGCCATCCTCAAGGAAGAGCTGATCGCCTCTGACCTCGGCCTGGACCCGCATCTGGCCGCAGCAGTGGCCACAGCGTTTCCAGCGCAGCTGGTGCAGCGCTATCCGGATGAAGTGGCCGAGCACGGCCTGCGCCGTGAAATCATGTGTACCCAGGTGGCGAATGACATCGTCAATCGTGTGGGATTCAATTTTGTACCGCGGCAGCGCAAAGCCACTGGCGCGCCGGTGGCAGACGTTGCCAGGGCCTATACCGCGGTGATGCACATCTATGCCGTCGATGAGTTATGGGGGCGTATCGAGGCGCTGGACTACGTGGTTGATGCAACGGTGCAACAGGCCATGATGCATTGCCTGATTCGGCTGGTACGCCGTGCCAGCCGCTGGCTGCTGCGGAATCGACGCCATGAAATGGCGCCGACACGTGCCATCGCCGAATTTGCAGACGGTGTCGCGCAGCTGCGCGAGGCGCTTCCGACCATGTTGCGCGGGCGGGCGGCAGAGCAGTACCGTGCCATGTCGCAGCAGTGGCAGGAAGCGGGTGTCGATGCCTCGCTGGCCGAGGCCGTGGCGGGTGCTCTGCAGGGCTACACCGCCCTGGGCATAATTCAGGCGGCGCGGGAGACGGATGCACCGCTGATGCACGTGGCCGAGCTGTACTTCGACATGGGTGAGCGACTGCAACTGGACTGGTTCAGTGGGCAGATACTGGCCAGCAAAATCGAGAACGAGTGGCAGGCGCTGGCGCGCGATACGTATCTTGAGGATCTGGAGTGGCAGCAGCGTACGCTGGCTGTCGGGGCACTGCGCTATCTCACCCCAGAAGGGTCCCTCGAGGCATGCCTGGAAACCTGGGAAGCGCAGCAGGCAGCGCTGTTGTCGCGCTGGCAGGATATGGTGACCGAGCTACACACCACGGACTCACCGGACTTTGCGATGTTCGCTGTGGCCGTCCGCGAGCTTCTCGACCTGGCGCAGAGCAGCCTGCGAACCTGAAACCGGTGCAGGGGGCCCATGAGGCACCCTGCACACTGCATTGCGTCAGCTGACGCGAAGTTTGTGTACGCCTGACACGCCGGTCAGGCCGTCCCATTGGTCAACACGACCCTCTCGCCAACCTGATACCCACTGCTGACGGTGTTCCTCGTTGGCGTGCGGACAAAAGTCGATACTCCGGCCCGTAACACCGGCTTGATAACCGCGGTCGTACGCCCTGGAACTCATGTCGCGTTTCTGTCTTCTCATAGATACTGCCTCCTGTTGGAACTCTGCACCCTGCGGGCGCAGTTCCATCTAAACAGACTGACACAGGCCTCGCAAACATCTATTTGGAGCAAAGCTCCATCCGGTTATAACCAAACAGGGTGTACACTGCAAGGACAAGCCCGGCTGTGCACATCGAGGGGGGAGTATGGCGACGTCCGGCAAGCATATTGTGATTTGCGCCGATGGCACCTGGAACGATCCGGAGGACGAAAACCCCACCAATGTGTTGCGTATCGCCCGGGCGATCAGTCCCCGCGCCGCGAATGGCCGCAGGCAGGTGGTTTTCTACGATTGGGGTGTCGGCTCCTACTATGCCCAGGCGAGCGGCGGCGTTACGGGGCTGGGGATGACCAAGAATATCCAGGATGGCTACCGCTTCATCGTGCAGAATTTCGACCCGGGAGACCGCCTGTTTCTGTTCGGTTTCAGCCGTGGCGCCTACACGGTGCGCTGCCTGGCCGGCATGCTCAACAACTGCGGTATTCTGCGGCGCTCCGAGGCCAACCGTATTCCGGAGGCCTTCACATTGTACAAGCAGCGCAACGCGCCACCCGGTTCAGTGACCTCAGAGCAGTGGCGGCAGCGCTTTGCCGTTGGTGGTCAGCGTGCCACGGTCGATTTCATCGGCGTTTGGGACACGGTAGGCGCCCTGGGCATTCCCACGCGTGTGCTCGCCTTCGCCGAGGAGAAGGACCTGTTTTACGATCCCGTGCTTGGGAGCAACGTGAGGGTCGCACGGCATGCGGTGTCCATCGACGAAGAGCGCAGCGATTTCGAACCCACACTGTGGGCACCCAGCGAGAGTGCCGATATGCAGCAGGTCTGGTTTGCTGGCGTGCATGCCGATGTCGGTGGTGGCTACCCGGCTGACGACGCTGGCAAGCGGCTCAGCGATATCCCGCTGCACTGGATGGCCAAGGAGGCAGAGCGCAGTGGGCTTCGCCTGGAGCCGCACCTGCTGGACCCTCTCGTGCTGGACAGCACGGCGACCGCACATCGCTCCTACCAACGTTTCTGGCGTGCCCTGGGCCGCTACAGCCGACCTATTCCCGATGACGCCGTACTTCATGCCTCCGTCCGAGAACGGTATGCGCAGGGCAACTACGCGCCTAAATCTCTGGTGGAGTGGCTCGCGCGCCGCAGCGGTGCCTGGCGTTCAACAACATGATTGATGGGCCGTGTTATGTGGTGGTCGCGAGAGTCGCGGAGACTCGAGATACCGTTGTCGCTTTTTGGGTTTTAGCCGGTTGAGGTCAACCATCACGAAAGCGTCCACACAGTGGCCAAACGTCGGGTCGATATTGAAGGCTGTCATCCACATCCCGTCGGGCTCCGCAACGTTGGCGTAATGTTTGAACAGGGTCGGAATCTGCAGGCCGAGACCTGAGAGATGCTGACGCAGTGCCAGCAAATCCTGCTCCTGGTCACCGCTGGGTGTGTAGGGTTGCTGTGGGCGAAACGGGCGACGTGGCTGTACGGAGAGCGCGGTGTTAGCGCCGTAGGTGGCATAATACCCACAGATCATTGTCGTGGCTTGCTCCCCATAGAGCGGGCTGATGGACGCGGGTCCGAACAGATAGCGACAACCGGGGTAGCGACGCAGGTAAGCACCGATGCCCAGCCAGAGGTAGTCCAGGCTGTGGCGGGTTTGGTAGTGCGTCTGTACAAAGCTGCGACCCAATTCCAGTCCTTCTCGCAGGTAGGTATCCATGCTTCTACCAAAGCGAAACAGTGAATGGGAGTACAATGCCGCCAATCCACCCGCAGCAATCAGCATCCGTGCGCGGCCGAGTCGGTAGGCGCCGGCAATTTCTCGAGCCTTTGGGTCCCACAGCGTCAGCTGGAGGTATTCGCGATCGAATCGATCGATGTCCCTTGGCAGACCGGAGCCTTCGCCCAGCGCGCGAAATGCCAACTCTCTCAGACGCCCGATCTCGCGCATGACACACGGGGCGGAATCCATTCTGCACAAACGAATCTGCATACCATCCGGTGTGGTGCCGAGTAGCTCGCTGGTCTCCATTTCCTGCTGCAGCAACGTGCGATTCTCAGGGTCCGCGATTGCCTCAGCACCCTGGAAGATCGGGCGCGCGTTTCGTGCGAGGCGATAAACATGCCGTCTGAAGAGATCCGCCAGAACACGAGGAGAAGAGGACACCTGGCTATAGTTAGCCCAGGGAATCGGCGCTCCCACGCGCGCTGCGATCGTGTTGTGTTCCTGCTTGAACATCTCACGCACCAGCCAGAGTGTTGAGAGGGGTCGTGACAGGAACGAGAGGCTGTAAAAGAACACGGAATTGCGCCCAGCGACGTAGACAGGCAAGACGGGTGCGCGAGCAGACTCAGCGATGCGTATGAAGCCTGGGTTCCATTCACCGTCTTTGACACCCTTGATGCCGAAGCGGGACACCTCGCCCGCGGGAAAAATAATCAAAACCCCCTCGGATTCGAGGTGTTCCCGAATGCGCTGCAGGTTTCTCTTTGGAGTGCCGCCCCCCATGTTATGGACTGGCAAGAGCAGAGTCTCCAGTGGTTTTATCGCGCTCAAGAGCGCGTTGGCGACCACCTTGACGTCCTGCCTGATGCGCCCCACCTGCTGCAGGAGCGCGAGCCCGTCCAAGGACCCCAGGGGGTGATTGGCAACGATAGCAATGCGTCCTGAGGCCGGTACCCGAGCCAGCTCACCCGGCGTAACCTTGAGAGTGAAGTCGAAGTACTGCAGCACGCGATCGACGAACTCTATGCCCCTGAGATCTGGATGTTCACGCGAAAACTGGGCGAACCGCTGCGTGTAGAACAGATAGCCCAGAAAGCGCGTGGCGCTGCGAGCCAGGCGCTTATGGCGTGATACAAACTGGGGATAATGCGTCTGCAGTATTTCCTGTACATCCAGCATCTGTCACGGGCTCCCGTCAGGAGTAGAACAGTGTCAGGGCCTCATCATGATCTCGCTGCCAAGTGTACTGCGCACTGCGCCCCTGTGCTTGCTCGATAACGGCGATGCGTCCACCGCGCTGGATGAAGTGGTCGATCTGGCGCTGTATTTCACGCCGTTCCCGCTCTTTCTGAGTCAATGACGATCGAAACTTGTCTGTCTGCATGGGAGCATCTCCGTGTGCGGTTTGATGGCCAAGGTGCATGGCTGCTGTTGCAGTCCGGCGACAGAACCATGAAATTTTCTTGACCGATAAGGCGTGGTGACCCGTCGCCTTGCTCGATATTCCGTGCAACAAAAACGTCATATATCAATCACACAACTGTCATTTACCCACCTTATTCTTGCCCCTGTCCTGAGCCGGCGCGCTGATCGCAGCCCCGGCTCAAATGTTGCTCATGCATCGGGAAGCAAGAATGAAACCATCGTTTTCTCATATCGGCGCCGCAGCCATCCTCATTTGTTCCAGTGTTATCGTGCAGGCAGCCGATGAACTTGTGGTACAGGTCAGCCGCGATGGGGCCTCCGCAGCGGGGCTGACCGTGGTACTGGACGGCGCGGTGAGCAAGCCCGTAGACGACGGTGGCTTCGCCTACTTCGATCTGTCATCCGGCGCGCACAGCGTGCAGATCCTCGACGGTGGCCGGACACTGCACAGCTTTCGCTTCAACACTGCTGACGGGCAGCTTGCGGATGTACTGGTGACGCTTGGCTCCGACTCGGAGGCCTCGGCCTCGGTAGAATCCTACTTTGCCGCTGAAACTGCTGCACAACGCAGTCGCGCCACCACGGGGCGGATCACCGGCCGTGTGGAATCAGGGGGCCAGCCGGTTGCGGGTGCCCTGGTTGCGCTGGGCGGCGGTGTTGAGCGAACAGCCACGACCGACGAGAACGGGCGCTACCAGCTCGAGGCGCCGCGCGGTATTTACAGCCTGACTATCAGCCACCCTGACCTCGGTACGCAGAACATCGAGGAATACCGCGTTATCGCCAACGCCGAGAAGCAGTCAAATTTCGTGCTGCGTTCCGCGGCAGCGCAGTCACTCGCGATTGGCGTGCCGCAGATCGAGGAAGTGACGGTCATCGCCAGCCTGCCCGCCGGCGGCATGCAGGAGTCTGAGCGATTCGCGACCAACGTCATCAACACACTGGACGTGGAGCAGCTCGCACGCTCTGGCGATACCGATGTCGCGGCTTCGGTGATCCGTGTTCCGAGTGTGACGGTGCAGGATGACCAGTTCGTATTCATTCGCGGATTGGGCGACCGCTATGTCAGCAGCACACTCAACGGGGCGACCTTGCCCAGTACCAACCCGACCAAACGCAGCGTGCCCCTCGATCTGTTCCCCAGCAGCATGGTCGAGCAGCTTGATATCCGCAAAAGTTACCTGGCGTCCATGCCCGGTGAGAGCACGGGCGGCAACTTGGAAATCAACACCCGGACGTTCCCGAATGAGCGTGGGGGCAGTGTCTCGTTGCAGCTGGGCTACGTGGATGGCGTAACCCTGGACGATGCCTATGTCGATCCGGCCAGCGGCGATTTCGACGTCTTCGGCTGGGACGATGGCGCACGCCAGAGACCCGCCATTGCCTACGCCGTGTCGCAGGCACTGAAGTACTCAGAGTTCTACGGCCCTGCGGTCGAGCGCGAGCTCGGGAAGCTGGGCGCAAACGCCATCACGGATGGCTTCCAGTACGACACCGAAACCGCGGTGCCCGACCTGTCGATGGGTGCGAACTACGGGGACGTGTTCGATCTCCCGGATTGGGGTGCGGAATTCGGTTACTTTGTTGCCGGCAACTACAAGAATGAACGCGGCGTTCGCAAAGACGGCATCCGCCGCACCTACGGCGGCCTGAACGCGTCCATGGTGCTGGACGATTACCGCTTCGAGCAGTTCGACAACGATGTTGACGCCAGCGGCCTCTTGTCCCTGGGGTTGAACATGGGCGCCTCCAGCTTTACCTCCAATACCGTGCTGTCGCGGGTCACCAGCGAGTCGGTCCGGGTCGAGGAAGGGTTTGACGGCGATGAACTCAACCCCTCCATCAGCTGGTCCATTGAGTGGGAGGAGCGGCAGTTCATTTCCCAGCAGCTCGCCGGCGAGCACATCCTCGGTGATGAGGAGTCCTGGACGCTCAACTGGCAGCTGACCGGCAGCCGGGCCGAGCGCTACGCGCCTGACCGCCGCGATGTGCGCTTCGACCTGCAGGGTGATGACGGCATCTACAACCTGCAGGTGCCCGAACTGACCCGCCGCTACGATGACCTGGTGGATGACAATCTTGACGGCTCTGTGGACGTCAATTACCTGTTCTCCAACGGTGCATTGGAGTCTTCACTGTCCTTCGGCGTTAACGGCATCAGTCGTGAGCGGGACTCGGATTCCGACACCTACGGCTTCGGTGGTGGTCTGCTGGCCATTGACGATAACGCCCCGAATCTCGACGTCTCCGATGTCGTCAACAGCGAAACCATCACGGGCATTCCGAGCACCGGCTTCACCTTCCAGGACAAGACGCTCCCCAGCGACAGCTACGACGCCGAGCTCGATCTGAACAGCGTCTACTTTTCATATGATGCCCTATGGAACCTGAAGTACCAGCTGGTTGTTGGGCTCCGCTATGAAGAGTTCGAGCAGATCACCGACACCTTCTCCCTGTCGGGTGACCAGGGCCCGGAGCAATCCGTGCTGGCGGAAGACTCGCTGTTGCCGACCCTGAGCTTCAACTGGTTCATCACCGATGACCAGCAGCTGCGCTTCGGGATGTCGCGCACGGTAGCGCGTCCGGATTTCAAGGAAACGTCCAACGCGACGTTTTACGATCGCGAGTTCAACTTCCGCGTTCGGGGGAACCCGAACCTGCAGGTGTCGGATGTGACCAACTACGACGTGCGCTGGGAAAAGTACTGGTCTGACCAGGAGTCCTTGAGCATCGCCCTGTTCTACAAGGATATGAAGGATCCGATCGAGCGCGTGGTACAGCCCGCGTCAGGCACGGCCGGCAACTCCCGCACCTTCCAGAACGCCGAGTCTGCCGAAATCCTGGGCGTTGAAATAGATGGGCGGAAGGACTTTGCGCTGGATGACAGCTTCACGCGCAGCGTGTTCCTCGCCACCAACGCCAGCCTGATTGATTCCGAGGTGACGCTGCAGAACGCCAGCACGCGTTCACTGCAGGGTGCGCCGGATTACACCTTCAACCTGATCGTCGGCTACGACGACATCGCGCGCGGTCACGAACTGACGCTGCTGTTGAACCAGAGTGGGGAGACCATCGTGGATGTCGGTGTTTCCGGGCAGCCGGACGTCATTCTCGAGCCCCGCATGGATGTCAACCTCGTCTACCGCTACTCGCTCTCCGACACCTTCACCTTCCGCGTGAAGCTGGAAAACCTGCTCGACAGTGAACTGGAGTTCACCCAGGGAGGGAACGTGTTCCAAAGCTACAAGCGCGGGTATGAAGTGAAGGCAGGATTTGATTGGCAATTCTGATAACAGGCACGCGTTCCGGCGCAAGCAGGATTTTTTTATGAACCAGGAAACCCGAGGAGTAACTATGAAACTGAAGAAATTGGCAATCGCCACGGCGATGCTCGGCTCAGTTGGCGGCCTGTATGGATGTTCTGAAGGTGACAGCGCCACCATCAATATTGATGCCCCCACTGAAATCGTGAACCCGCCAGTGGATGGCGGCGGTGACGGTTCAGGCAGTGCCTCAGTCTGCCCCGACTGGTCTTCCGCGCGTCCGAAAGACGCGGACGGCAACGATGTGTGTCAGATGCCGTCTACCGTTCTCGTTGACCGTACGTTGACCAGCGACAAGGTCTGGTACATGGAGTCGCGGGTTACCGTGGGCAATGGTAACCAGGAGATGTCTATCGACGAGGGCACGCTGGCCAGCGGTAACCCTGTCACGAATGTGACCCTGACGATTGAACCGGGCACACAGATCAAGGGACAGACCGGGAGCTTTGCCAACCTGATCATCACACGCGGCTCCAAAATCATGGCGGAGGGCACCGCTGCGGCGCCCATCGTGTTCAGCTCGGATGACGCAGGCTTTGATGGCTCAGGGGAGTGGGGCGGCCTCATCATGCACGGTTACGCGCCGCACAACGAGTGTTTGACCGCAGACCAGGGCGCAGTCGCCTGCAACGTCGACTCCGAGGGTGAATCCGGCTTCGGCGGAGGCTACAGCCCCGACGACAGCAGCGGCGTGCTGCGCTACGTCGTCGTCACTGAAGGTGGTTTCGAGTTCGCCACGGGTAACGAGATCAACGGTATCTCCCTGATCGGCGTCGGCAGCGGCACCGAGATGGAGTACATCCAGGTGAATGCCAACGCTGACGATGGCATCGAGTTCTACGGCGGCAACGTCAGCGTGCGCTACATGGTGCTGACCGGTAACCAGGATGACTCGGTTGACTGGGACGAAGGCTGGAGCGGCAACCTGCAGTTTGTGCTGGTCGACCAGGGCCCAGACGCGACAGGAAACGTGATTGAGGCTGATACGGAAGGTACACTGGACTTCCTCTCCCTGCCCACTATTGCCAACGCGACCTTTATCGGTGGTGGCTCCAATGCCACGGGTGCGGTATTCAAGGCGACCTCTGGCGGGTTCATCCACCACTCCGTGTTCACCTACGACGACGCATTCACGGCGGAAACGACCTGTGTTGACGCGAGCCGCGCTGCCCAGGTGGGTACCGAGCTGGTGTACACCAACGTCGTGGCGGACTGTGACAACAGCGGTGACGTGGTGCTGTTGCCTGCGCTGGTTCCTGATGTCGAACTGGACGCCAATTACGCAGCGCAAGCCGCTGAAGCGTCTGCAGTCGGCGTTCTGGACATCTCGGACATCAATGCAACCTATCCGGCCAGCCTGGCGGACCCCGACTTCTTCGAGGCTACGGACTACGCGGGTGCAGTTGACCCCTCAGCCACCAGCTTCTGGTACGAAGGTTGGACGGTCTCCGGGTCGCTGTAAGCGAAGCCGAATCCCCTTTTGCGCCAGCCTTGAGCTGGCGTTTTTTTTGGTGATAGTTTCAGGGCAACTCCATCCCCAGCTGGCTGCTGCCGTCAATGCGGGGGATATCCAGCACTGTCACGACGCCGGCGCTCGCGGCGACCACCGCGGGAATTGCATTCACCAGCCAGCAGGCTGCGGATGCGTTGCCGCCGCCAGCCGCGCCGGGTTCGAAGCGGTCCTCCGCATGCAGGCTGAGTGTGACGGTGGGGTTGCCACTGACGATCACCTGGTGACAGCCACCCCCGTGCGGTGGGTAGGGCCAGTCACGTGCGCAGCTGTCATCAATGCGGGTGATGTGCTCCAGTACAAACAGCGCGTGGCCCTGGTGCAGCCCGCGTACTTCGAAGCGGAACGCGCCCTGGGTGCCCGCCTGAAACAAGCCCATGCCCTCGACAGTAATGTCCCGTTCCAGCGCGCGTCGCTCCACGACGACCTCGATTGCGGATACGGGGTGACCGAGGGCGTCACCGACCAGGCGCACCATGGGGCCCCAGACCATTTCGATGGCAAAATCGTGCAGCATTAACGGCAGGGTCTGCATGTCGCTACCAAAGCCGATCACCTCGCGCACGACACGGGGTTGGTCATACAGCGCGTAATTGAAGATCTCCCGGCTGCGAATTTCGGTGATTGCGGAGCTGGTGCCGCTGGCAATGATGGGCAGCATATCCATCGCCCAGCCGGGGTCGATCCCTGAAACGAACAGCGATGCGCCGCTGCGCTGGCAGGCCGCCTCGATGGGCTGCAGCACCTCGGCGAAGCTGGAGGCCGGGTGCAGCAGGTTGTAAAAGGCGCTGGAGACAACGTTGCAGCCCGCATCAAGGCATTGCAGCAGGTCGCGCATGGCCTCCTCGGGCCGGGTGTCGGCCGTCGCGGTGTAGACAACGGCATCGGGTTGCTGCGCCAGCAGCCCGGCAGCGTCGCTGGTCGCCACCACGCCCACCGGGGCAACCCCTGCCAGGAGCCCGGCATCAACCCCGACTTTTTCCGGATTGGAAACCACAACGCCGGCGAGCTCAAGGCCGGGATGAGACAGTACGGCCCTGATCGCCGGGCGTCCGACATTGCCGGTGCCCCATACAATGACACGCAGATTCATGGTCCAGTGCTCCCCACATTCTTCATATTCTTGTCATACGGATGTCATAAAGCGGTCGTAATGTTGCGCGCAATGACGTTTCCCCTGAGGAAGGCCCAGCGTACCATGCGATCACTTGTTGCTGCACTATTGCTCGTTGTCACCACCCAGTCTCATGCGCTCTCCCTCGGTGCAGAGGAGTTCGCCGCGTCCCGGCAGCTGAGCTGTGTGTTGGCGCAGGACGCACTCGGCTTTCTCAGCGAGGACGAGTACGCCGACCAGGTGAACGAGGTGCTGGGTAACTACGATGCCGAGGCCGGCGATGTGATCTATGCCAAGGCGCTGGGCTACTTCGACGGGCTCATGTTCGGCATCCTCGAGCGCGACCAGTCTGCAATTCAGGCGCGGCTGCTGGAATACAGCGGCAGCCAGGCCTGCAGCCGCCACGTCGGTGCGCACTATACCCTCTAGGCACTCTGCTCAGGTGATCCCTCTGGAGGCCCAGCGCGTAAGGTAGCAGGAACCCACTACCTTAGAGGCTCTCCATGCGCCCCTTGCTTCCGTTTCTGCTCCTGTTGTCCCTGCTGCCGGGCCTGTCCGGCTGCGGTGCGGTAACCGTGGACGACTACACCGACAATCAGCCGACTCTGGTGCCGGAAACGTTCTTTAACGGCCAACTCACGGCCCACGGTGTTATCAAGGACCGCAGCGGCAAGGTCATTCGCTACTTCAATGCCGATATCAAGGCCTACTGGAAAGACGGGATCGGCACACTGGAAGAGGATTTCCTGTTTGACGACGGTGAACCCGACCGCAGGGTCTGGACGCTCACGCCTGCGGGCGATGGTCGCTATATCGGCACCGCCGGTGACGTGGTGGGCGAGGGCGAGATTACGGTAGCCGGCAACAGCATGTTCCTGGATTACGTGCTGCAGATTCCCTGGAACGACGGCACGCTGGACCTGCGCATCGATGACCGCATGTACCTCGTCAACCCGACGACTCTGATCAATGAGTCCATCATGAGCAAGTTTGGCGTGCGGGTCGGCGAGATACTGCTCGTGATCAGCAAAGTACAGGACTGACAGGACTGTCGCAGTGACACGTCTGGTCACGGCGCTCGGCTATGCCGGGCTGATACCTTTCGCTGTCAGTGCCGCCGGCATCTGGCTGTTGCAGGATTATCTCCGTGCGCTGTCACAGCAGGGTTTCATCGTATATTCGCTTGCCATCCTGTGTTTCATGGCCGGGTCGCTCTGGGGGACGGCGCAGCGACGGGTGGGTGGCGACAAGGCACTACGCTTGCTGGTCAGTAACGGCCTGGTGTTGTTCGCGGTGTGCAGTGTGCTTACGGCGCAGGCACTGATCGCCGCCGGGCTGCTGGCGTTGGCCCACCTCGCAACTCTCTGGTATGAACGCGGCAGCAGCACCGATCGGGGTTGGTACTCCCGCATGCGGGTTCAACTCACGCTACTTGTCGTCGCCCTGCATATTGCCTACATTGCGGGCCTTATTGTGCGCGGCAGCGCCTGAGAGGCATTCCGGCGCCAGCGAAGACCCGTACCCGCATCAAGGAGAACCCACATGCGTGCAGTTGCTGTTTCCAAACCCGGTGGCCTCGACAGGCTGAGATTGATCGAGCGGGATGTCCGCCCGCCGGGGTATGGCGAAATACAGGTGCAAGTGCGCGCCAGTTCCCTGAATTTTCACGACTACGTGGTAGCGCTGGGCATGCTGCCCACGGACGACGGCCGCATCCCGATGTCCGACGGCGCCGGCGTCGTCACCGCCGTGGGCGAGGGCGTTACTGACTTTGCGGTGGGCGATGACGTACTGAGCTGTTTCTTTCCCGCCTGGCAGGACGGGCGGCCCGACCTGCAGAAAGTGCTCGGCGTGCCCGGCGACCATGTGGATGGGTTTGCCGCTGAAGTCGTCACCATGCCGGCACAGGGTTTCACGCGCATGCCAGCGGGGCTGAGCTACGCCGAGGCGGCCACATTGACCTGCGCCGGGTTGACCGCGTGGCGGGCCCTGGTGGTGGAAACGCATCTGCGGCCCGGGGACTGGGTGCTGGTGCAGGGCAGTGGCGGGGTGTCCGTGTTCGCCCTGCAGTTTGCACGCCAGATGGGTTGCCGGGTGATCGCCACCTCGTCGTCTGATGCCAAGCTGCAGCGGCTCGGCGAACTCGGCGCGGAACAGCTGATCAATTACCGCGAGGTGCCCGCCTGGGGCCAGCGGGTGCAGGAGATTACCGATGGCCGCGGTGCCGACCTGGTGGTGGAAGTTGGCGGGCCAGGTACGCTGCCACAATCCGTGAAGGCGGTGGCTTTTGATGGCTGTATCAGCATGATAGGCGTGTTGACGGGTCTTGCCGGCGAAGTGCCGACAGCGGAGCTGTTCCAGAAGAACGCCCGCATCAGCGGCATTACCGTGGGCAGCAGGGCGCAACAGCTGGACATGCTGGCAGCGGTGGAGGCGGGCGGCCTCAAACCCGTCATCGACAGCAGCTACCCGTTGGAGCAACTGGCAGACGCCTTCCGTCACCAGGAATCCCAACAGCACTTCGGCAAGATCTGCCTGGATATTGGCGGCTAGTACCGGGCTCGAAAGGTGCCAACAGCGCGAACGGGCTGCTATACTCGCGGCCCGCAGCGCCCCCGTAGCTCAGTTGAATAGAGCGACCCCCTCCTAAGGGGTAGGTCCCAGGTTTGAGTCCTGGCGGGGGCACCAAATAGCCATATAAATCAATGGGTTAAAGAGGGCTCTACCCACTTAAAGGGGGATGCACCGGTTTTCACTAAACTCGGTTGATAATGCCATCCCATCCACAGTGGGTTAAGACCCGCAGTCGATAGTTTTCAAAGTTTCTAAATCCATAAGCTCGCCTGGACATCATCTCCATCTTGTTGTGAAAGCCCTCGGTGGGCCCGTTGCTCTTGCTGAATCGCCACATCATGACGATGGGCTCTAGCCAAGATGTCAGGGTCTTGGCCAGTCGCCTGAGCGGGCTTTGCCGCAGCTGCTCGATCAGTTCCAGCAGTTCGGGTAGCTTCGTCTGGGCCGTTTTCTTCTTGAGGTTTTTGAGTAGCAGCAGCGTGTTGAGGCGCTGTCTGGCCCCGTAGAGCGCTGCCAGGACCGGATAGTCGCTCAGGTAGCGCTGCAGGTTTTCGCGCTGCTCCGGCTTTAGGCGCCACGCGTGGCGTCGCATGAGATTCACAAGCCCTCGGTTCTTGCGACCTTCGGGGTGCACGTCGGACCAGACTTTCAGGAAATGCTGGTTGACCAGACGAATGACGTGGAATCGGTCGGCGACAATCTTTGCGCTGGGGAAGTACTGCCGAGCGATGTTGCGGTAGGTTTCCGACAGGTCCATGACGATGAGTTTCACGTTGTCCTTCCCCGGCAATCGCCGCAAATAACCGTCCAAGCTGGCCTCGGAGCGCCCCAGGCGCACATCAAAGACTTTGTTGCGGCGCAGATCCACGAGGGTTGTGGCAAAGCCCCGTTTGCGGGTGAAGAAGTGCTCGTCGATGCCCAGGACCTTGGGGCAGGGCCGGTTCGACATCTCGGATACCCGTCGTTGGCAGTGTGCGTGATACCAGCGTTCGGTGGTCGCCGCGCTGATGCCATGCGTGCGTGTCAGTTTGGCCTGGGTGACGCCGCCGTCGTGGGTCTCGAAGACCTCAAGCCGAAAAGCTTCCGAAGCCCTATAGCGCGGCCGCACGCCCTTGAATCGGTGGCGGAAGTAGCGACCACAGCGGGGGCAGTGATACTTCGGTGCTTTGAGATACAGGGTGATCAGCTGATTCCCCTGACGTGTGTGCTTCAGGGTTCGCTGGTAGGTCGCCTTGATCCGGATCTTCGGATGCTGGCAGTGCAGGCAGCAGGGCCGTTTCCTGGGTTTGGCATAGACAGCGATCGCATCATTGCGATCAACGCGTTCGACCTCCAGCTCCGGAAGGCCTAGTATTAATCCTGCGTGGGACATCGGGGGTTCTCCATTAAATGATTCCGCAAAATCAGTTTAATGAACCCCGGTGTCCCCCTTTAATGATGAAGAGCCTTAAAGAGTTTTAATTTTTATACCTACATAAATGCCTACATAGAAATTCGCTTGCCTGAACTCCGCACCAGTCAATAATCGAGTCCCAGGGTGCCTTGATCCAGCAGACCCTGGGTCTGGGTCCACGGCGCTAAATCCCTCTCGAATGGCGATAACTTAACCGCAGTAGACTGGTTACAGTGTAACCACAAACCCCGACCGGCGGTGACGGGGTTTCCCCTTGCATCGGCCGCAACCCCATGCATTATTGACCCAGAGATCACCCGAGTACCAGGCCCGCCATCGTCACTAGCGAGCGTAGCGGGGTAGTGACGATGGCCCCGAGCCCAGAAAGTACGCCGTCGCCAGGCCGATTTTCGGCAGGACGCGCACGTGACGTGTTCGTAGACTGCCTACCGTAGACCGAATTACCCGTGGCCACTGCGGCTCAGTGGCACAGAGGGGGCCCGCCCTCGACCATCCGGTCACAACGGGCCCGTGCGTCCAGGACTGCTTACGGCGCACCGACCTCAGGGTCGGCAGTCCATTCTCTACATCGCGACCGTCGTCGCTCAACTCAAAGGAGGTGCTTATACCACTACCATTGTCACTCGGCCCCCTGGGGCCACGCGTGTATACACAACAGGAATCTCCCCCAGGAGATCAGTTGTGTAGCCTGTTTACAGGTGCTTTCAGGTCGTAAGGGAGTGGTGTCCCGTGATCCTTGCCGGTTTCCGGATGCGTTGGGTTAGTCCCCCCGCCTGATCAGAAACACTAACCGAGACAGGTAAAACACCGTGAGAGACCTGAACTACCAACTCAAACAGCTCTGCCCTCGCGCCATCGAGGGTTAAGCGCAGGTGCGGTGGTCAGAAGCGCGTCCACACACCCGATGTTTGTTTGTGGTGAGCCGCTGTGGTATCACAGAATCTCAGACGTCTGATCCAGAGCGCGCAAAGATTAATAAAGACATCTTCAAACACATTCGCAGACTCCGTCACCTTCCAGGGGCTGTCCTTGTTAGCTGGTCGCTGCAGAGTCCGGCGACATATGCTACCGGGTCGCTGCAGGGCTGCGAACGTAGCGAAGTCCCAGGTGCGGTCCACTACGACTCGGCTTACTTCCGTGAGAGATGGGAGTCGAATCAGTGGTTATTGGTTTACCCGGCGCCAGAAGGTGAGGTGTCGGCAGCCCCTTCGGGGCTGCTCCCGAGGGAGGATCTGGATCGTCTCGCCGCTGACCCGGGCGCTGCCGGAACGCGGCTGATGGAAACGCTGGAGCGGCATCTGTGTCGTCCCCCGCCTGAGCGCTACACCCTGGACTGGTATACATTTCTGCAGTCCAATCTCGGGGGTAGCGGCGCCGCCTGGCTGACCTTGGCAGCGGGCCAGTTCATCGACGGCGTGCGAGCGTCTAACAAGAGCTGCAACTTCCACTTCGACCGGGAAGGCGAGCTGGTGGGCATCTATTGCCAACTGCTGGCCGCGAAGGATGTCGCCCTGCCTGCGGCAGATTGGCCCGACGAGGCGGATGTGATTCGCGTCGCTGAAGCTGCCTACCTTGCGGACTTACGCAACCTGCCCGGTCCCGGCCAGAAGGTTGAATCCATCGAGCGAGTCTACCGGGGGTCAATCCCGACCCTGATTGCCAGGCATGCCGGTTGCGGTGAGACCGCGGTCAATGCCCGCACACTGGAGGCGCAGTACGGCTGTGATGACTACAGTTGGCCGGAGCGTCCGTACCACGGTATAGCCGAGGGCGAGAGTGTCATACAGCTGCATGACTTGCCGCCGTACTTCGAGGACGGTGTGTTCGCGTTGGATTCCAGTGGAGGCTTTCTGTTGTCCGGCACTGTCCGGCGTTCCTGGACGGATCACGGTGAACCGATGTTTGAGGTAAAGCATTATCTGCTTGCCTTTGACAGTGAGGGAGGGCTGCGCTGGCAGCGCCAGCTTGCCTATCCCGACGCGGTGACTGACATCGTTGCCGACGACGATTTCCTCCTCCTGTGGCAACAGGTGCGTGACCCGGAGGGAAGCGGCCGCGCGGTGTCGCACAAACTGTCTCTGCGTGACGGGGAACCCCTTGAGCCCGAACGGGGGTTCGAGGTGACCGCCTTCCGTGGAATCCTGCCGGACGAGACGGGTCAGCGACTCTATACGGTGCACGAGGCCGATGGGCAGTGGCAGATATGGTCCCGGAACCGGGACGGTGAAATCCTGTGGCGGGCAGATTTGCCGGGGGCCGTCGCGGACAGTGGTCTGTCACTGGTCAATGGGGGCGGCTTGGCGGTGCTGTCCCGGCCCGACGGGGACGACCCCAGGCGTTACGAGGTGCGTCGTCTCGATCGCGACGGCCAGCTGCTGCACCGGGTCGATATTGCGTCAGCTTCAGCGTCAGCGGATCGGTTCGATGCCAGCCTGCTTGGTGTGGGAGAAGATCGTGTATTGCTGTTTGCGCATTCAGAGGGGGATGATCGCCGGGGTATCAATGAGCTGCTTGTTTTCGCCACCGCGGACGGAGGCTTGCTGCGGCGGCACTTGCTGCCAGAGCATCGGCCTCCAGAATGGCTGCCTGATGGGAGGTTCCTCCATTTCGGTGGTGAAGGTGGCTGGGCACTGCTGGCTGAAGCCGGTGCGGATGTCCCCTGGCGCCGCCACTTCGGTTTCGGCGTGCGATCACAGCGCATCACCCACGCTGCAGTCGCAGGCAATGGCAAGCTGGCGTTGCTGGTGAACCTGGAGTACCAGCGCAGCTCATCGCAGACTCCGGATCGCAGAGCTATCCTGCAACTCGACATGGCTACCATGGGAACACCGGCACGCCCTGCGAATTGCCCTGTTGTAACGTACGATACGCTGCGCAACCTCGAGCTGGCCTTGTGGCGCGACTTCCACCTGCATCCTGCCCCCAAGCTGATGGATTATCTCCCCGACCCGGACTGTATTGACGTCGACCGGGTGAAGTACCGGGACTTCATGCAGGACCTGCATGATGACCTGACCCGGCGGGGCTATCGGGCGCCGGGTTTCTTCGTCCACCTTACGGTGGAGTCGGGACAGTCTGGCCTGCGATTCCTGGGCGGCTACGGGGGCAGCTCCGGTGAGGCGGGCGGCTATCAGCTGCGCGCGCACTTCAGCGACGCTGCCCGGCTGGGAGGCTACCTGCAGGACACGCTGGAGCCCCACGCCCGGGTCATCGCGCGATTGCAGGATGATTTTCGGGTACATACCGGGGCCGCGTTGAAGCCATCATATCCTGTGGACAATGGGTTTCCGGATCTGGACAGCATTGCTGCGAACATGAAGCGGGTAGTGGACATGGCGCGCACTGTTCCGTATTCCGACTTTCCTGATTTTGGCGGGTTTGGTGGGTTTGAAGAATCGATCCCGCCAGTGTTGCTGCTGAATGATCACGAACTTGTCCCGCTGAGCTACCGGGGCCCGCGTGGTGATGCTCCCATGGCGCTTGCAGAATCCGGCGTCGAGGAGCTGAAAAGCCTGATCTGGACGCAGTATCAGAAATATTGGGCAGGGGATTCAGCGGCTTGCGGGCAGGAGCACAGTCGAGAAGACAGCCCCGACGAGCGCCTGAGCGCGGCGCTGTACTGCGACGATCCCGATCGGATCCGGCAGGCACTGTCGGAGGGGGCCAACCCCCGATCGAGTGCCGACTACACTGGCCGCCCAATTCTGCACCTCGCCGCCCTGGTCAGTCCCGCCGGGCTGCAGATCCTGATTGATGCCGGCGCTGACCTCCTTATTCGCGACAACCGTGGCAACACCGCCCTGCACTCCGCCGCGCGGCAGGGAGCGAGAACTGCGCTGGCGCGATTATCCGCGGATGCAAGGCTGGCCAACGCGAGTGCGTATGACGACGCAACACCGCTGCACCGGGCGGTGTTTGCACCGGGATTCCCCGCGCCATCGCTGGCGCCCCTGGTGCAGGCGCAAGAGGACATCAATGCGCGCAACATCGATGGCGAAACTGCCCTGCATCTTGCGGTGCATTCGCCGGAGATCGTGGCCCTGCTACTGGAAGCCGGTGCTGAACCGAATGTGCGGGATGAGCGGGGTGCGACACCACTGCATCGCGCCGCGGCGGTCTGGCTGGGGGAGAACAGTGTGAGCCTGCTGCTGGCAGCGGGCGCTGACCCGGGCTTACGTGATGAAGATGGCAATACCGCACGGATGATCGCAGAGCAGCGTCGATTGCCGGCCAACGTCGGAGTGTTGAAAGGGAGGGGGGCACCTTGAAGACCAGTGCTGTCTTGCTGGGTATTTTCCTGCTGCTCGAGCCGCTGCTTATTTATGCCAGTTCCGGGCCAGGTATCGGCCTCCCACCACGGTACCTACAGCCAGGTTCGATGACGTTTCGCTTGCCCTATGACCTGGCATTCAATGGTGGATGCCTCATTGACCTGGCGCCCCAGCAGGTACTGCTGGAGTTCGATGTGGACCGGGATGGGCGGGTGTTATCCGTGCAGACACGAGGTTCGGCACCAGCCCACGAAGCCCTGAACGCACTGCTGCAGGCCGCCCGAGATTTCCGGTTTCCAAAGAAGTTTGTTGAGTGGGAAGCGCTTCCCTACAGCACCGTAGTGGCCTTGCCCTTGCCCAGTCGCGGCTGTTGGCGCCCGCCATTGCACGAGGATGAACAACGGGGTAGTCGCGGCAAGGATACTCTTTCATGAGTTGGTGAAGAGATGCTCGGCTCCTCGTTGACGATCACGGCTGAACCGTTAGTTTTACTCCTAAACCATGCAGGACTTTTACAATCGTCTCGTAGCGAGGCTTGGCGCCCGGGGTCAAAGCCTTGTATAAACTCTCGCGGCCCAGACCAGTGCTGTTGGCAATCGCGGTCATGCCACGAGCTTTTGCGACGTCGGAAACAGCCGCAAGAAATACGTCTGGATTTTCGTCTTCCATGGCAGCGGAAAGATACTCTGCAATCATTTCTTCGCTACCCAGATAGTCTGCAGCGTCAAATCGTTTAAGACCACTCATCTAAGATATCCTCGTACTTCCTGGCCAGTGACTTTGCCCGCTCAATGTCCTTCTTCTGGGAGTTCTTTGTGCCACCGCATAGGACCAACAGCAGGACCTTTCCCTTTTGTTTGAAGTAAATTCTGTACCCGGGACCGTAGTGAATTCGAAACTCGCTCAGTCTCTCCCCGATAGGCTCTACATCTCCAAGGTTTCCAAACTCTGCGGATCGGATCCGGGCAATAATCTTTGCCTTGGCCCTCAGATCCTTGAGCTTGGCAAGCCAGTCATCGAATTCTTCTGTCCGTTGAATGAAATACATGGGGCAATCGTATCCGTTGGGATACGCTAGCGCAAGCGGAATTCCTGGGCTCCGGACATGCCAAAACTGTAGCACCGGTACCGCCCGTGGTTTCTTGCAGGCTTCTCTGATGGAGCAGCCTTGTGGAGCTGCACCCGCTGCGGACGCTATGGATCGACGTTCATCACTCTGCGTTCCCGATTCTGATCACCTTACCCCGCGCCGGCAGCCCCTCCCGGCAAAACCGCTCCCAGTCCTGCATCAGCAGGCGGCGCTTATCAAGTAACTCCGAACGCGCGTACGCGGCTCGGGTGCTGTCGCTGTTCACGTGGGCCAGGGCCAGTTCGCAGACTTCGTCGCGGTAGTTTGTATGCTCCTGCGCCCAGGTGCGGAAGGTGGCGCGGAAACCGTGGACAGTTACGTCATGCCCAAGCTGCTTGGGTACCTTGCTGACGCTCACATCTGACAGCGGGCCGCCTTTTGTATTGTGAAATAGATATTCGCTGTCCCTGGACAAGGATTCCAGCAGAGACACTGCGCTGGTGCATAACGGCACCTTGTGAGCCCTGCCGCCCTTCATGCGCTCTGCCGGGATAGTCCAAACCTTTGCGTGAAGATCCACCTCGTTCCAAGTCGCACCGCGCACTTCCCCGGATCGGGCGGCAGTCAGAATACAGAACTGTAGCGCCTTCGCACTCATGTACTTTTGTTCGGTGAGTCGTTGCATAAATGCGGGCATATCCGCCAGCGACAGTGCCTTGTAATGCCTCACGGTCGATACCTTGCCAGGATTGGGCAGCGATAGTGAGAGATTGCCCGCCCACCGGGCTGGATTGTCGCCGGTTCGCAGGCCCTCGGCGGCAGCCAGATCAAGGATTCGCTCCACGCTGGCCCTCAGTCTGGTCGCCGTCTCGGTCTTTTCCTGCCAGATCGGCTCCAGCATGCGTACTATGTTTGCGCGCTGAATCTCGCTCACTATCATGTGGCCAATAAAGGGGTAGGCATAGCTCGCAAGCTGATTGGTCAGCTTTTGGGTTTGCTTGGCGGTTTTGAACTCCCTGCTCTTCTTGGCGATATATCGGGTCGCGACTTGCTTGAAGGTCAAATCCTTTGCCTGAGCGAGTATCAGCGCTGATCTGGTAGCACGTTTTTCGGCCAGTGGGTCAATGCCCTGGCTGATCAGTTCCGCGTAGGCACGGGCCTTGTCCCGAGCCATTGCCAGAGTCACGTCTGGGTAGCCACCCAACCCCATCTCCTGGCGGCGACTGCCCACCGTCTTCTTGAGAATCCATGAGGCGGCCAGGGTAGGAGACACACTCAAGTGCAGCCCGGCCACGCCGCCGACGGCGTGAAAGCCTGGCGTCAGTGCCTTTCGCTTCAGCTGCAGGGGTGACAGTTCCGGGACCCGTTTTGGCATACCTACGTCTATACCTACATTAAGCATGTGATCTGATGCTACAGCGTACACCGGGTTGGCACAAGAAAAGAAGAAAAAGGTCTATAAAAATAGGGTTGAATGCGATTCAATGTCACGGAATGCTACTGCCCAATGGGCGCTGGCGGGGGCACCAATACCCGCACCCCCTTGCAAATCCCCCGTCCCCGTATCACTCTCTGCACCGTGGAATACCGCTGCACGGCCGTGCAGCGCGGTGGTTTTTTCAAGAGGGATGCCCGATTGCGGTGGCGGTGTATCGCGAGTGTTCTGGCACTCCAGTATCTGGTAACGACGTCGGCTGTTCAGGCGTCGAACCTTCCCGCGGATCGTGAGCGCTATAGCGATGCTGTAGTGGCTATCGACCGCGGCCAGTGGACCGAATACCGGGCGCTGCGTCCGGCGCTCGACAGCTATCCGCTGGCCATGTACCTCGACTATTTTGAGCTCAGTCGCAAGCCCAGCGCAGTGCGCCCCGGGGATGCCCGGTTGTTTTTGCAGCGCAGCGCGGGCACGCCGCTGCCGAACCGGTTCCTGGCGATCTACCTGCAACGCGCGGGTCAGGAACAGCGCTGGGATGATTTTCTCGCCGTCATGCCAACTGAGCCCAACAGTATCGAGCTGAAATGCTACTTTTTGCGGGCGAAGCTTGCCGCCGGAGACCCACTGGTGGCCTGGGAGGGGGCCGAGCGGCTCTGGGTCCATGGTGAGTCGCGCCCCAAAGCCTGTGATCCGTTGTTTGCGGCCTGGCAGAAAGCCGGGCAGCTGCAGGACGAGGTGGTCTGGGCGCGGTTGCTGAAAGCCTTCGACGCGCGGCAGCGCAGCCTCATGACCTACGTGGCACGCAAGGGCAGTGATGACCTCCAGCCCTGGTCCGAACGGCTGCTGCAGGCCTATGTAAATCCCGATCAGATGAAGTCCCGGCTCGCCCCGAGTGACAATCCGAAAGCGGCTGACATCGTTGCACACGGCACCGCCTATTTTGCGCGCTACAGACCGGAGGCGGCGTTGGCGCAGTGGCAGTATTTTCAGGCACGCATGGCATTTTCAGCGGAGCAGCAGGCCCTCGCGGAGCGCGAGCTGGCGCTGCGCAGCCTGTTTGCACGCTCCGCCGCCAACCTGGATTGGGTGGAGGCGGCGCTCGCCAGGCTGAACGACGATCTGCTGGTTGAAGTCCGCATGCGCTGGGCACTGGAGGAACAGGACTGGCAGGCACTGGCGGCAAACCTGCAGAAGCTCTCCAGCGAGGGCAAGGCGCAACCGGCCTGGCGCTACTGGCGAGCCGTGCTCTTTGAGCGCAGTGGCGACAGGGCGCTCGCCGAGGCGCTGTTCAGGGAACTGGCTGCAGAGCGCGACTACTATGGCTTTCTCGCCGCCGACCGCCTCGCCCTGCCGTATCAGTTCAACCCCCAGGTCGTCACCCTGCCTGCGGAGCGGATGGCGCCCTTGCGCGAGCTGCCTGTGGTGCAGCGCATCGAAGAACTCTACCATCACGACAAGGAAAACCTGGCGCACTCCGAGTGGTACCAGGTGCTGCAGATGACCACCGCAGAGGAGCAGGTGGAGCTAGCGGCATTGGCCGCTGATCTCGGTTGGCACCGCATGGCAATCGATGCGGCGAACCGCGCCCAGGCCTGGGATGCGCTGGACCTGCGCTTTCCGCTGCCTTACCGCGACACCTTTGCCCGAATGGCGTCACAGCGGGGCGTGGCAACGACTGAGCTCATGGCCATTGCCCGGCGTGAAAGTGCGTTTTACGCCGGTGCGCGGTCGCCAGTGGGTGCGCGCGGCCTGATGCAGGTTATGCCTGCCACTGGCCGGGAGGTTGCCGCCAGCCTCGGTACGCCGCATTCCGACAGCGCGCTGTTTGATGTCGAACACAACGTGTTGCTTGGCAGCGCGTATTATCGGCAGTTGCTGGACCGTTACGACGGCAATCGGGTGCTGGCGCTGGCGGCCTACAATGCCGGCCCACACCGGGTGACACGGTGGCTGAATCCGCAGGATGAGACGGTACCGGTAGATGTCTGGATCGAAACCATTCCTTTTCGGGAAACCCGCAACTACGTACAGGCCGTGCTGGCCTACAACGTGGTTTTCCAGTACCAGTTGGGCACGGCTGGCAGTCTGCTGACGGAACGTGAACGTCAGCGCGCGTATTGAGCGCTGGCGGTGACGGCTGCGCCACAATTCAGTTTTGTGATCCCGGTGCTCAACGAGGGGCCGCGTATCAAGGGCCTGCTGGATGCATTGAGCGCGGCCTTTCCCCGGGCTGAGCGTATTGTGGTCGACGGCGGCAGTGTCGATGACAGTGTGGCGCAGGCCTTGCCCGGTGCGACCGCGTTGCTGATGACCGCAGCCGGCAGGGCGGCACAGATGAACCTGGGGGCGCAGACCGCGCGGGGAGAGTATCTGTTGTTCCTGCACGCCGACACTTACCCCCTGTTTGCCGGCGATGCGCTGTCGACGGCGCTCTCTGCGCGCCCGGCCTGGGGTTTCTTTGCCGTGTGCCTGGATGGCAGACGCGCCGTGTTCAGGGTGATCGAGCGGGCGATCAGCTGGCGCTCCCGGGCAAGCGGCATTGGCACGGGTGACCAGTTGCTGTTCGTGCGTCGCGATGTGTTCGAGGCGGCAGGAGGCTACGCCGCGATCCCCCTGATGGAAGACGTCGAGCTGAGTGCGCGTTTGCGCCGGCAGCACAGGCCCCTGGTGCCTCGCGGCCTGCGGGTACAAACGGCGAGTCGGCGCTGGGAGCAGCGCGGCGTGGCCCGCACCGTCCTGCAGATGTGGCGGCTGCGGCTGGCCTTCGCACTGGGGGTAAGCCCCGAGCGCTTGTGGCGGCAGTACTACGGGGCGCCGCGGTGAGTGTCTTGCTGCAGCAGTTTGCCCGGCTCCCGGTCCCCGGCCGGGTGAAAACCCGCATGCAACCGGTGCTCAGTGCGGAACAGGCGTGCGCCCTGCACGAGGCCCTTGTGTTGTGGACCAGTCGCAGGCTGTTGCAGGCGGGTCTCGGGACAGTGGAGCTGTGGGCGGCAGGCGGTGTCGACCATCCGCTGTTC
Organism: Haliea sp.; assembly: GCF_041395985.1. Lineage (NCBI taxonomy): Bacteria > Pseudomonadati > Pseudomonadota > Gammaproteobacteria > Cellvibrionales > Halieaceae > Haliea > Haliea sp. Next base: position 287,975 of record NZ_JAWKZJ010000002.1, on the reverse strand, counting down.
CGGCGCTGCCTGGGTGAGGGGGTGAGCCAGATCTGCCTGCAGCGGGGCGACGACCTGGGTCATCGCATGCAGTGCGCGCTGGCAAGCGGGCTGCGACGGGCCGCAGCGGTGTTACTGGTGGGCAGCGATTGCCCGGAGATCGACGCCGGCTACCTGCGCGCTGCGACGCGCGCACTGCAACACGTCGACCTTGTGTTAGGGCCGGCACTGGACGGCGGGTTTGTCTTGATCGGTGTGCGCCGCCCGGTATCTGACGGGGTGTTCGCGAACGTGCGGTGGGGCTCGGAAACCGTGCTGGAGGAGACCCTCAACGGAGCGCAGGCGGCGGGCTACAGTGTACAACTGCTTACGGCCCTGCAGGACATAGACCGCCCGGAGGATTTGCCGGTCTGGGAAGGGCTGCAGGCAGCGGTCGACCCTGCGGTCAGGCGCTAGCGGCTGCCGCGGTGTGCTGTGGTTCCTCGGCACTGGCCCGGGAACGCTGGTACAGCAGCCAGGCTATGGCGGTGCAGTAGCCGAGGTTGGTCTGCAATTCGCCGTCCGGATCGCTCAGGAAGGCGCGCTGGCTGGCAAGCCCCCGGATGCGGCTCGCCATTTCCGGGCGATAGGCCAGGTAGCGATCCCAGATATCGCGGTGCTGCGCTGCGGTAATGTGGTAGAGGCCGAGCCCGTTGCTGCGCTGCGAGAACAGGCCCAGTTCCGGTGCCGCGATGGCGGCCTGAAGCAGGAAGTCTTCACAGGCCGGTGTCCACACGCCGAGGTATTTCAGTGTGGGCCGGATGACTTGGTCTCTCAGGTGTTCTGCCGTGACGTACATGGGCCGTATCCTCTCGGGAAGCCGATTGAATGCTCTACCGCCGTATCGTGTCTCAATCCTCTATCGGCGCTGTTATTGTGAGTACCCTGCCCGGTAGTGCGGCTCGAACACCCGGATGCGCCTGAGGTCTTTTTTAGCACAGGAATAGGATAAATCCAACAAAAATAACGGGTTGCGAGTAATTATTTACTAAATGGATGCGGAAGACTGTGTAACTGGCTTTTTCTATGCCTCAGGTCCAGTGAATAACGTCGTCTAAAGTCTGTTAAATGTGGCAAATGAATAGTTAAAATTCGATAAAAGTATCGAATCAGCCGCCTGCGATCTTTACTGTAAAGCCGCGTCGCTCCAACTCGGTTTTCAGCAGCTGACGTTGGTCACCCTGGATTTCCACCACATCGTCCTTGACCGATCCACCCACTCCGCACTTCTGCTTCAGGGCCTTGGCAAGGGATTTGAGCGCTTCGCCGGTGAGCGGCAGTCCGCGAATCAGCGTAACGGCCTTGCCCCCGCGCCCCTTCGTTTCCCGGTGCAGGCGCACGATGCCGTCACCCACTGTGGCGGGGCGATCCCTGCCGCACACACAGCTGGCTTCCGGGCGCTGGCACTGTGGGCACAGCCGGCCCCCGTCGGTGGAGTAGACAAGGCGGGAGTTCTGGGCGTCGCGTCGCGGCACGGGGATTTCCTTGTTGAGCGGTCCCCGGCAGTATATTAGCCTCGGCGCTGCAATTGAATGGCGCCACAAGGAGGCACCCCGTGAAGAAAAAGGAATTGCTGCAGATGGTCGAAGACCTGCAGAGCCAGGTCGCCTTCCAGGAGGATGCGCTGCAGGCGCTGCAGGCGGCTCTGACCGGCCAGCAACAGGATCTGCTGGTGCTGCGTCGGCAGCTGCAGCTGCTCAAGGAGCGGCAGGATGAGCAGGCTGCGGCCCTCGATGACGCACGCCCGGAGGGTCGCGAGGCGCCGCCTCATTACTGAGCGCGGGCGCGGGACAACCGCGGGTAAGGCGCGCAGCGCCCGGTGCAACTTGCCTCCCGCGGGCAAATCGCCCACACTTTGGCGCTTTTTGCATACGCATCAAACTGACAGGAAAAGAGCATGTCCGACGCTTCTGCCCGTAAAGATACCCCTGCCCAGGCCGAATTCCGCGCCTATTGCCGCGACTGGCTGGCTGCCAACAAGCCCGGTGAGCCGCCGGTGCGCTTGCCGCAGACCCCGCTTGAGATCATGACCACAGAGCAGCTGGGCTACCTGCAGGCCTGGCAGAAGGCCGCCTATGACGCGGGCCTGGTCGGCTGCGACTACCCGGAAGCAGTCGGGGGCGGCGGGCGCAAGGACTGCCAGCGCGTGGCCAATGAAGAAATGCTGGCCGCCCGCACGCCGTTCTTTCCCAATGTGATCGGTCTCGGCATGGCGGCGCCGACGGTCTTTTACCATGCGCAGGAAGCGGTCAAAGCAGAGCTTCTGCCCCGGCTTTTCTCCGGTGAGGATATCTGGTGCCAGGGGTTCAGTGAGCCCGGTGCGGGTTCCGACCTGGCCAGTGTGCAGACCTTTGCGGAAAAGCGCGGCGACCGGTGGGTGATTAATGGCCACAAGGTGTGGACCTCCCTTGCGCACTTTGCCGAGTGGATGATCATCCTCCTGCGCACCGACAAGTCACACAAGTACGATGGACTCTCGTACTTCGTCGTACCCATCCGTGCCGCACTGGGTAACGGCGTGACTGTGCGGCCGCTGATCAAGATCACCGGTGAAACCGGCTTCAATGAAGTGATTTTCGACAATCTCGAGGTTGACGACCGCTATCGCCTGGATGAGTTGGGCAAGGGGTGGCAGGTGGCGATGACCACGCTGCTGCACGAACGCGGCGCCGGCGAGTTGCAGACCCCGCGCTCCGGTGGCATGAAGAACCGCTCCAGCCACAACATCACGACGTCCGCCGTTATCGAGCTCGCGCGGCAGACACGCCGGGGTGCCGGCGCAGCAGCCGACGACCCACTGCTGCGCGACAAGTTGATGCGTCAGCTTATTCGTGAAGAGGGGCTGAAGCAGAACCAACGGCGCTCGCGCGTGCAGGCGCTGCTGGACCATCCCATGCGTCTGCCGCTGCAGAACAAGCTCCTTGCCAGTGAGATTGCCCAGTCGATCGCTTCCCTGGCGGTCGAGGTGGAGGGCATGGCGTCATCGCTGTATATGGGAGACAGCAATGCGCCCGCAGGGGGGCAATGGCCGCTGTCCTACATGAATTCCTACGGCATGACCATCGCCGCAGGCACCAGCGAGGTACAGCGCAATATCCTCGGCGAGCGTGTGCTCGGCCTGCCCAAATCGAAGTAAGTTGAAGCCGTTGCAAGGAGAATACCGATGACACAACCCAACAACTACGGCTTCGGTGAAGAGGCTGCGCTGCTCAAGGACTCTGCGCGCAAGTTTTTCCGTGAGCATTTCCCCACCGACAGGCTGCATGCGCTGGTCGCCGCAGACCCCACTCCCGGGCGGGCGCCGACCTGCCAGTGGGATGAGGCGCTCTGGGCGCAGTTGGTGGAACTCGGCTGGACCGTGCTCGCCGTGCCGGAGGAAGCGGGGGGTGTCGGCATGCCGGTGGCCGCGGTCGCCGGGCTGGTTGAAGAGGTGGGTCGTGCGGCCTTCCCCTGTCCGCTGTTGGGTACCCTGAATGCGACCTACGTGCTGGTGGCCTGTGGCGAGGCGGGGGCCGTGGGACTGGCAGATATTGCCGCCGGCAAAGCCGCGACCCTTGCCCTGACGGACAGGCACGGCGCCTGGGACCCCGCCGCGACCGAGGTCGAATACCGCGATGGCGGGCTTTATGGCACTGCCTGGTTCGTGCAGGATGCGGGCAAGTGCGAGCGGTTGCTGGTGTGTGCCAGCACCGATGCGGGTTACGGTCTTTTCTGGGTCGACGCCCATGCGGCAGGCGTCACTGCCGAGGCCGACGGCATTGTCGACCTCACCCGGGATCAGGCGCATATCGTGTTCGATGGCGCAGCGGGCATCGAGGTCAGTGGCAACGCGCTGTCGGCCCTGCACCAGGCCATGCCGGCGATCTGGACCCTGGTGGCTGCCGATATGGTCGGTGCCGGCGAATGGCAGTTGCAGACCACGGTGGAGTACGTCAGCACGCGCAAGCAGTTTGACCGGCCGCTGGGTTTTTTCCAGGCCATCAAGCACCCGTTGGTAGAGGTGATGGTGCAGATCGACGAGGCGAAGTCCCTGGTCTACAACGCCGCCTGTGCCTGCGACAGCGAGCCGGAGAAAGCGGCGCAGTACGCACACATGGCCAAGGCGTCGGCGAGTGACATGGCGGCCTACGCCAGTAGCCGCTCGGTACAGAGCCACGGTGGCATCGGTTTTACCTGGGAGTGCTATGTGCACCTGTACTTCAAGCGCCAGAAGCATTCCCAGATGTTGTGGGGTGACGGTGCCTGGCACCGGGCCCGTCTGGCCGATATTGTAATCGGCACTGCGGCATGAAGCCCCTGCAGCGTACTAGGGAGACCACGCTATGAATTGGAAAACCTGGGTGTTGCTGGGGATCACATTTGCCCTGGGCATGTTCACACTGTTTTCGATCGCCACCCGCTTGCCGGCTCCGCCCGAGCACCAGGTGTTCGTCAATGGCGACGTCCTCACGATGGATGCCAACAACCGGGTCGTACAGGCACTGTCGGTGCGCGGCGAGCACATCGAGGCGCTGGGCAGCAACGAGGACATCATGGCCTTGGTGGACGACCGCACCGAGGTGATCGACCTCGCGGGCCGGACCCTGATGCCGGGCTTTATTGATGCGCACGGGCACTTCCCCGGCTCCGCAATGAACACGGTCGCCGTCGACCTGAACAGTCCGCCGATTGGTGAGATCAAGGATATGGCGGGGCTGCTGGACGCGCTGCGCGCCAGGGCCGCCGTGGTGCCGGAGGGCGAGTGGGTCACCGGATTCGGTTACGACGACACCCTGCTGGCAGAGCGTCGGCACCCCACCCGTGAGGAGCTGGATGCGGTCGCGCCCGGGCGCCCGGTCGCGCTCCTGCACATTTCCGGGCACATGGTGGTCGCCAATAGCCTTGCGCTGGAAGCCGTGGGCATCGGCCCGGAAACGCCGGACCCGGAAGGGGGGGTGATTGCGCGTGACCCCGACAGCGGTGAGTTGACCGGCCTGCTGGAGGAGACAGCCCGCCTGCCTGTGGCCGCACGCATGCTTGATCTCGGTGCGCTGGATTTCCTGCGCATGGTGAGCGCCGCGGTACGCGAGTACGCCGAGTACGGTGTCACTACGGCGCAGGCGGGCGGTGCAGCGCCGCAGATGGTGACCGGCTTCAAGCTCGCCAGCCACCTCGGCCTGATCCCCCTGCGACTGATGATTTTTCCCATGGAGGATGACTACGGTGAGGCGATCGCGGCGGGTACCTTCGACAGCGCCGACCTCGCTGCACCGCGCATTGACGTGGGTGCGGTAAAGATCGTCGCAGACGGCAGTATCCAGGGCTTTACCGGCTACCTTACGCGCCCCTATCACACGCCGTTCCACGGCGATGCGGATTACCGGGGCTATGCGGCGGTGCCCAGGGAGCGCCTGTTCGAGAAGATTGCGTCACTGCACGCCGCAGGGCAGCAAATTGCGGTGCATGGTAATGGCGATGCCTCGATCGACGACATCCTGGACGCGTTTGCCGCGGCACAGGCAGAACATCCCGTCGCAGATCCGCGGCTGATCCTGATTCACGCGCAAATGGCCCGCGAGGACCAGATCCAGCGCATGGCAGAACTGGGGGTGACGCCGAGCTTTTTCGCGGCCCATACGTTCTTCTGGGGTGACCGCCACCGCGACATCTTCATCGGCCCGGAGCGTGCAGCACAGATCAGCCCGGCTGCCTGGGCACAGACGGCGGGCCTGCGCTTCAGCTCCCACATGGATACCCCGGTGACCCCGATGCGGCCTCTGCAGGCGGCGTGGAGCCTGGTACATCGGCAGACCTTTGCCGGCGACGTGCTGGGCCCGGAACAGCGCGTAGATGTGATGACCGCGCTGCGTGCGGTGACCATCGACGCCGCCTGGCAGATCTTCCAGGAGGATAATCGGGGCTCGCTGGAACCGGGGAAATTCGCGGATCTGGTGTTGCTGGACGGCAGTCCGCTGCGCGACCCCATGGCTATGCGGGAACTCAAGGTGGACGCGACCTGGGTGGGCGGTGCGCTGGTGTACAAGCGCGGCTAGGCAGCGGCGTGGACACCCGCGCCGCGATTCGCTATAAAGCGGGGGCAGTGCCGCTACTCGCGCCGGCAGGTGACAACAAACAAGGGAATGCCCCTCACCCATGTACCTCTACAGCGTTGACAGAACACTGACCTTCACCTCCGAAGATATGGTTCTGTTCAAGGAGTCACCCTTCGCCAGCTGGATGGAGCGCCTGACGATCGAGAATCCGGCGCACGGTGTTGCCCCGGACCCGGGCAGTGCCGTGCCCGGTGACAGCGCCAGCCGGCAGGACGCCGTCGCCGCTGTGCTTGCCAGGAACGGTCGGCAGGTCACCTTGGTGGACTGGGACGCGCCGGAAGCCCTGCGGCGCAGTGATACCCTCGCTGCCATGCGCAGCGGCGCGCAGTTTATTGTCAACGGCCAGCTCGCGGTGGGGCCATTGGCCGCGTCCAGCCAGCTGCTGATGCGCACTCGCGGTTATTCAGAGCTGGGTAACCATCTCTACATACCCTGTGATACGCAGGGTAAAACCAATCAGCACGATGCTTTCAGGCTCTGCTTCATTGCCGATCTCCTGCACAGCCTGCAGGGGGTTCTGCCGCCGAAGATGGTGATTTTTCGTGCGGGCGGGCAGGCGCTGCATCTGAATACCGAAGACCATATCTATCACTATCGCGCGGTCAAGCAGCACTTCATGGCCGCGCAGCGCGAGTTTCGCAAGCACCGTATGCCGGATCCGGCGCTGTCCGTCCATTTCGGCCGCTGGAGGGATTGCGCCAACGCGGTGCTGCGCCAGCGGGCCCTGCAGGGTGACACCCACTGGCAGGCGCAGGAACGGCAGGGCGAGGTGGCCCCGCTGCCGGAGAGCGTGCCAGCCGCGCCCCGCGCGCTGCTGGCAGAAGGCAGTGATGCGGCGCTGCAGGGCCTGGAGTTCATCGGCAGTGGCGGTGTTTCGGTGAAACGCCCTCCTGGCCGTGCGGCCCGTGCGGGCGATCGTCGACGTAGACCCGTGCCACCGGCGGTGCTGGGCGGTGCTGCGGTGCCGCCTCAGCCGGAAAAAACAGAGCCCGTGGCGCACCCGCTGGATACCCCGGGATTCAGCGTTGCGCGTCGCGATGAGCCGCTTCCGCGGCGTGCCTATGCAGTATCCTCAGCAGGGCGCAGGTGCGAGCCGCTGGAGGACAGACCGGGTGAGCAGGACACACCCAGGCGTTTCACGCCCGTGCCGTTTTCCGCCAGTCTGAACACCAGTGAAAGTTTCGACGGCTGAGGGCTGAGCGCCCTAGGGTGTACTCAACAGCGCCTTCTGTGGCCTGATAAACAGCCCCTCACAGCTTGCCGTGACCTCACCCCCCACCAGCATTTCGCCAGTGACCACGGTTTTGCGCCCGGTGGAATCCTGCAGCGTCGCGCGCAGCGACAGGTCGGTGTTCAGCGGTGTCGGCCGGTGGTAGCGCACGGTCAAGGTGCCGGTCATCCCCGGGTTATCTCCCGCCAGCTGTGCCATACCGAGAAACTGGTCGAAAATGGCGGCAATGAAGCCACCGTGAATGAACCCGGGTGGGCCTTCGTAGGCGTGGCCACAGCGGACCGTGCCGAAGGCTTCACGTCCCTTCAGCCACATGTTGAGCGCCGGTGAGAGGGGGTTGCTCCACCCGCCCAGCGCGTTCAGCTCATGGTTCACCTCTCCGTGGCCACCGTGTTTCCCGTCGGCGATGAAGGCCTCCAGGCCGTAGAGGCGCGGCTGGGCGCCGAGCGCAGCGTTCTCCTGCTCAAGGCGCTGTGCCAGCGCATTCAGGCGCTCGGTATCCGCATCACTCGTTACGAGGGTTTCAGTCAGCGCGCGCAGCGCCTCTGCTGCCCTGCGTTTGGCCTCCCAGTGTGGGGAGAAAGGGGGTGACACTTCTTCGGAAGCAAAGGGGCTGAATACCGCCTTGCTCCGGTCGCGGTTGTCGAACATGCATGGGGTCCTGTTGTGTCGTGTGCGTCAGCGCAGGCTGCGAAAGCAGGTGCGCAGTTCATTGACCATCACTTCCGGCTGTTCCAGGGCGGCGAAGTGCCCGCCACTGGACAGCTCGTTCCAGTGAATGAGGTTGTGGAAACGCTGCTCCGCCCAGCGTCGACTGCTGCGAAAAATCTCTTTCGGAAAGATGGAGCAGCCAGTGGGCATCGTGATCGGTTCCAGAGAGGGGTTGTTGAAGCTCTCCCAGTACAGGCGTGCGGAACTCGCCCCGGCATTGTTCAGCCAGTAGAGCATCACGTTGTCCAGCAGTTCATCGCGGCTGATCACGTTCTCGGGATGTTTGACGCCGCTGCGCTCGCAGTCCGTCCAGGCCCAGAACTTTTCAATGATCCACGCCATCTGCCCCACAGGTGAGTCGGCGAGTCCGTAGCCCAGGGTCTGCGGCCGGGTGGACTGCTGCTTTGAGTAGCCGGAATCCCACTGTGCGTAATAGGTCATGCCATCAAGCGCAGACTGCTCGTTCGCAGTCAGGTCGTTCATCGTGTCGGGGTCGGGTGACACGATGGGCATGGTGATGTGAATGCCCGCGCAGTGACGGGTTTCGGTCTGCCCGATGCTCTGTGTGATTACACTGCCCCAGTCACCACCCTGGGCGACATAGCGGTCGTAACCCAGACGTGCCATGAGTTCACCCCACAGGCGTCCAATCACTTCGACGGAGGTCCCGGTGGCCGCTGGTTTGCCCGAGAATCCGTAGCCCGGCAGCGAGGGAATCACGACATGGAATGCATCCGCTGCGTCGCCGCCGTGTGCGACCGGGTCGACCAGTGCATCGATAATATGACGGAACTCAAGCACTGACCCGGGCCAGCCGTGTGAGATAATCAGTGGCAGTGCGTCGGGGTGGGGTGAACGGCAGTGCAGGAAGTGGATGTCGATGCCGCCGAGACGCGTACGGAATTGCGGCCAGCGGTTCAGTTCCGCCTCGCAGCGCCGCCAGTCATAGTCCTGCGCCCAGTACTGCGCCAGTTCCTGCGTGTAGGCGAGCGGGATACCCTGGCTCCAGTCGTCGCAGGTTTGCGGGTCAGGCCAGCGGGTGGTGCCCAGGCGGCGCCGCAAATCGTCCAGATCGGCGTCAGGGATATCGACAGTGAATGGCAGAACGGTTGTGTCAGACATGGTAGAACCCTCAAAGAAGCGCTCTACCGTAGCCAGAGGAACCTGTCGATGCAAGCAGCGGCGGTGACAAACCCGTCGCGCGGTATAGCGACTTAACCAGCCACCGCCGCCCGCTTGCCGTTGCCGGCGCTGCGGGGCGCTCGGCTTTTACGCGGTGCCGTTACCGAGATGGACTCAAGGTAGGGTTGCAGCGCCTCACGCTCCTGCGCATCGCCCTCAGTCTTGCTCAGCAAGTGCGTCGTGCGTGGCTCGCGGTCGAGGAACAGTGCACCAGTGACTTTTGCCGCTTCTGTCGCGGCGGCGAGCCAGACAATGGTATCCGCACCTTCTTCCGGGCTGCGCAGAATACGCCGGGTGATACGGTGGAAACCGGGCAGGGCCGATTCCACACCGGGTGTATCCGCCCAGCCGGGATGCATGGCGTTGACGACGATATTCTCATCCTTCCAGGCCTCGGCCCACTGCTCGGAGAGCACCATCAGCGCGCGTTTGCAGCGCGCGTAGGCAACGCTCCCCGAGTAGTTCTGTTCCCGGGCCTGGAGCCAGCGGACCTTCAGGGGTTGCGTGTACATGCCACCCGAAACCACGTTGATCACGCGTGCCTGCGGTGCTGCCTGCAGGAGCGGCTTGACCCCCAGCGTCAGCCGGTAAGGGGAGAGCAACAACAAGGCGAAACTCTGTTCCAGACCTTCAGCGGTTTCCGCGCGCTCGTTGAACAGCGCGCCCGCGTTATTCACCAGTACATCGATAGGTCGGCCTGTGCGCAGCAGTCGCTCGACCAGACGCTGGACCTCGGACATCAGGCTCAGATCGGCGATCTCGACCGAGATATTCGGGTTGCCGGTCTCGCGCTGCAGGGTGTTGACGAGGTCCTGCGCACGTGACTCGTTACGAATCACCAGCGTGAGCGCTGCGCCGCGCTCGGCAAGCGAGCGCGCTGTTGCCAGCCCCAGCCCGGACGTGGCCCCGGTAATCACCACGTGCTTGTCGCCCATCCAGGCCGAGATGGGGTTCCAGTGGCGTTTGCCCAGTGTGTAGCCCCGTCGGCTGAAGCGCGCGACGCCTGGCAGGACCCAGCGGTCAGCCCGCGCATTGCTTGCGGACACTGTCGGTGCGGGGTAGTTGTCCTCCAGCGCAGTCTTCAACCCCTGCACGGACTCGTAACCCATTTTTTCCATGCCTTTGCGCAGTGCTGCCACCGTTGGGCCCAAGGGCACATGAAAGTTGAAGGTGGCCCGGTAGTCGATATGTGTGCCGGTCGACGATGACGAAAAATGAATAACATCGTTCACTTCGAACAGCCGGCAGCTGCCGTGCAGCTCAATGGATTTGTCCTGCTCAAGGTGCGTGACTGTATACAGCAGGTCAACCGAGCCAACCGGCATGTCGCAGGTCACGCGGAAGCGTGTACCTACCTCAACGGGCCCTGCGGACAGCTTCTCTGCAGCACTGGCCGTTGCATCCCATTCCTGCGTGGTGCGGAAGTCCTTCACATAGTCGAACGCCTCGCGTACTGGACGGGGCACATCGATTTTCTCATGCAGCTCAATCATGGTAGAAATCCCGGATAAACGTTAGTCTATATACGATGTCACCCCTGCAGCAGATTGCCTGCCTCGTCAAAGTATAGACGCCAGGTTGCGGGGCGGGGGTGCCGCGATGTCGCGGTGGTCGCAGGCGAATCTGTGGAGGACTCTATGAAGAGGATTGGTGCTGGCGTTATCGGGCTGTGCTGCACGCTCGCCACTGGCCTGACGCAGGCCCAGTACGATATTGACACCCGTCTGCCAACCTGCGCCACGCTCCAGTGGTCGCCGGCGGTGCACAAAAGCTACCCGGATATCGAGCAGATTTGTCGTGGTATCTATGCGCGGGACGGCACCCTGTACGCGCAGGCTGAGGTTGACGTCTTGCGCGTGACGGGCAACCGGATGACCTTGCGTACTGTCCACGTGGATGGCAGCCAGGGGCATGAAACGACGGTTCGCGTGGGACCCAAATGGCGCGCCGTCATTGACGGCAAGGCGCTGCGCGCCGGTGAGTTGATTGCCGGCCAGCGTCTCACGGTGTACATACCGCAAAACCGCTTCGCGCTCACCGCTGAAGGAGGGCAGGGCATGGCGGAGGGGCTTGAGCCCGGATCCGGTGATAATGCCGGGCGAGAATAGCCCTAATCGTCAACCCAGATCTGGCGCAGTGGCTCGCCGAAGTCATCGTAGAGAATCTTCCGCCGCGGCCTGGGTTGCACGCGGCCCTTGCTGGCCGGCTGCTGCTTCTGCAGCGCTTTCCGGCGTTCCTCTATCGCGGCGACCACCTCGGGTACCAGTGTGCGCTCCGAGCGTGGTTCGGCAAACAATCGGCGCGTCAGATACAGCGGCGGGGCGAGGGGGTCTTTGCCGCTCACACCCGGCGGCACAGATTTTACCTTCCCACCTTCCTGCAGAAACCGCTGTGTCTCGCGGTCGAGGTCGGCGCGCAGATCCGCTTTGTCGGGTAGCTTCTTTACCATGAGCTGCGCCTGCCGCACCGCCTCTCGAGCATCTAAAACCGCAAAGTATAGCGCTCCCACAGGAATTTCACAGGCCTGTAGCCGGGCGGCTTTCCTGGCACCTGTTGCGGTAATAGCCAAGGGCAATGCCCGCGAGCGCGCCCAGTACGTCCGCCAGCAAATCGCCGCCGCTCGCGGCCCGTCCCGGTACTGCGAGCTGCAGGATCTCAGTGGCAGCGCCATAACCGGACAATGCGAGGAATACGTAGATCCAGCGCTCGGCGCTGCGGCCCCAGGCGCGCATCGCGGTAAAGCCGCACAGTGCGAACAGCACCCCGTGTACGAGTTTATCCGATGAGCCGGTCTGCAGTACCGGCGCTTCGATCGTGGGTAACCAGCCTTCAAGCAGGCTCAACATCTCGCCCGGCAGCAATAGCAGTAGGGTAGTAACGCCCAGCATTGCCAGGGCCTGACACTGCAGGCGACGCGGTTGTCGAAGGTCAGGCATGCTGTGTCTGTCGGGCATCGAGCAACAGGTTGCGGGGGGTCAGCGCGTAGTCGCAAAACGTGCCCAGGCGCACGTCGGCGCCCTGTTCCTGGAGCAGCAGCGCCCGGTCCAGCACCAGCCATATTTCCAGCGGGCGGCGAAACGCATGGGCAACCAGCTCAATACGGCGTACCAGGTCGCGACGCTGCAGGCCCCGTTGCAGCCAGTGGTGTTCGTCGAGGTCCGTTGCCGGTGGCAGTGCCTTGAGGGCGGCGGCCGTGCGCAGAAAACCGCCAAAGCTCCCGCGCGCGAGACGGTAGGGCACAGCCGGGAGCGGGAGGTAGCGGTCAATGCCGGTGACATTGCGCTGCCATTCATCGAAGGCCAGGCGCCACAGGATTTCGCGTTGACGCCTCCTGCGCGTGGCGCGGCCTCCGGTGACAGTTTCCTGCTGGGTGAATTGCAGGTCCGCGCGGCTCAACCGGAGACGGCTGCTGGCGGCCTCGCGGGATACGGGGCGATAGCGGTCGCCGGCGATCGCGTCGTAGCAGCAGGGAGACAGGGTCAGGCGCTCACAGCGGCTGCTCAGCCAGAGTGTCATGAGCCGCGTGTGCAGGTCGCCACACGCATGCAGTGCCACGGCGTGGCCGTTGGCGGGTAGAAAGTGTGCGGCGGCATCGCCAAGCACATCGACTTCGTGAAATTGCACCGGAGCACCCCAGCCCGCAGCGAGACGCTGGCCTTGGGCACACAGCGTCGCATCACGCTCCAGGCTGACAACCTGCCGTTGGTCCGCCACTGCGAGCAGGCGGCCGAGGTGCCCCTTGCCGGCGCACCATTCCAATACGGGCTGTTCCGCCCGCGGCGCCATCCGCGCTGCAAACGCCGTAATCTGCTGCCACTTGCGTCCGGGTACCCCGGTGTCGAGGCGCGCTGGAATATCCAGACGACGACCTGGCAGCAGGGGCAACGCCACGAGCTGTGACAGCCGATCGGCCGCGTCGCCCAGCCAGGGGCGCAACCAGCGCAGACGGCGCTCCATATCGCCTTCCAGCACCGTCAACTGGGCTTCATCCAGTGCGTGCAGCGCTTCGGCGAGGGTCGCTTCGTTTTCCCACCAGGGCAGCGAACGGTGGTGAAAGGGCCGCAGCTGCCACAGAGGGCGATGGCGATAAAGCAGTGCGTCGAGCGCGCGAAACCGTTCTGCCCAACACGTTGGCGCTGCGTTGCTCACCGCCGCTGTGCCGTCAGGCCTGCAGCAGCCGGTTTACATCGGCGGCCTCCACCGGGCGCACACAGCGGGCAATTTCCTGCCCGTTGCGCAACAGGATCAGCGTCGGCCACAGTTTGACGCTGTAGGAGCGACCCAGTGGGCGGCCCTTGCCGTCTTCGATTTTCAGGTGGGTCAGCGCGGGGGGCTGGCTCAGTGCCCGGGCAATGCCCGCTTGCGCGGCCTGGCAGTGGCCACACCAGTCGGTGCCGAATTCAAGGAGCAGATCACCTTCGCTGTCCTCCAGCGATGCCCGATCGGGGGCCTGCGGTGAGTAGCTTGTGTTGCGCGTCATGGTTTTTCTCTGCGGCTGTCTGTGGGCGCTGCCACTATACCGAATCTCCGGGCACGCGGTCAGCAGCGCTTGCGCAAGCCTTCGAGAAAGGTATGCGTGCTGCTCTCCAGGAGTGAGAAAACGTCTGCCTGGGGCAGGAAACGCTCCACGTGGCCATACAGGGCAATACCCGCAAGCCCGTGCGCCATCGACCACAGCTTGATGGACAGCTGCAGCACATCGCGTTCATCCACAGGATTCTGCGCGCACCAGGCCTCAACCGCCGACATCAACACGTAGAACCCGGCGGCGCTGCGTTCGTCACTGGGCCGCTCCTGTAGCGCGCGTATCCCGGCGTCTCCCCACATCAGACCGTAGAAGGCGCGATGCTCGCGCATGAACCGGATATAGGCTTTGCCGATGGCGATGATGGCCTCGGCACTGCCGGATGGCTGCCTCTGTACGGCGGCTTCTACCTGCTCGCCCAGGGCGAAGAAGGCGAAGTCGATGACGGCGTCGAGCAGCGCTGTCTTGTCGCGGAAATGCCGATAGGGCGCCGCGCTGCTGACGCCGGCACGGCGCGCAGCATCCACCATGGCGAAGTCTGCGCTGCCCCGCTCCTCGATCAGCTCGGCGGCGGCGAGAATCAGGGCGTTGCGCAGGTCGCCATGGTGATAGGCGGTTGCCCGGCTGTTCATGAGATCACATCCTTCGGCGTCGAGGGCGTGGATTGCGCTTCTGTGTGAGCCTTTCCGTGTTTGAGTAGCACGAACAATTGTGGCACCAGGAAGAACGATACCACTGTGGACAGCAGAACACCCCCGGCGATGGACATGGCGAAGGGCGGCCAGAACTGGCTGCCCTCCAGGATCAGCGGCAGGAAGCCGCCGAAGGTCGTGACTGTGGTCGAGGTGATGTGCCGACTGGAATCCATGACGACGCGTCGCACGGCATAGCGGCCACCGCTCATGGCGCCACTGTCTTCCTGCAGCGCCGTCATAATGATAATCGCGGCGTTGATCGATACCCCGATCGATCCAATAACGCCGATCAGAGCCTGAATGCCGAAGGGATACTGGAAAATCGCCAGCGACAGCAGGCTGAGCCCGATGGAGCAGACGCAGACGACCCCCGCGACAGCGGACAGTCGCCAGGAATTGAAGGTCAGGACGATGGTGGCGATCAGCAGTGCGACAATCATCCCCATCGGTGCCATGATCTCATTGACCACACCGGCGCGTTCGTCACTGTCGCCACCAAAGCCATAGCGATAGCCTTCGGGCATGGCAATCGGGTTGGCCAACAGGTCCGTGCGCAGCTGCTCAAGTGCCTCCTCGGGCAGTACGCCGCGGGTCAGGTAAGCCTGTACCGTATTGGTGCGTTCACCCTGTTTGCGACTGATGGGGCTGCGGGCAGGCTCCAGCGAGAAGCTCCCCAGGCTGTGCAGGGTCACACCGGGCAGGCCGTTGTCGCCGGCACCGCCGCGCAAAGGCAGGTGCAGGCTGCCGACATCTCCGGGGCTGTGCCAGCGCGCTTCGTCCAGCCGGGCGACGACCGGCAGCCGTTCTGTTCCCTCGAGCACTTCGCCGCCGCTGATGCCCTGCAGTGCCGCTTCCAGGGCGGTCGCGACATCGCGCTGGCTGACGCCCGCCATCTCCATGCGCATGGTGTCGCCGTGGAATACCCACTTTGGTGCCCCGGCAGCGAGGCTGGTATTGGTGTGGGTGACATCCGGGAGTTGCTCCATGCGCAACCGGAACGCCTCGCCGAGTTCGCGCAGCACATCAAGATTATCGCCATAGACCTCAACTTCCAGCGGCGCCATCACGGGCGGTCCCTGGTCGATGCCACGGACGATGATGCGGGCCTCCGGGTAGTCCCGATCAACAGCGCGCTGCAGTCGGCGGATGAGGTCATCGGTCGCGCGGGCATCGGTTGTCAGTACCAGTGCCTCCGCCCAGCTGGGCATCGCTTCGCGGGTGCGGAACATGTTGTAGTAGAACGGCGGTGCGCTCTCGCCAATGGTCCAGTCCACCCGCCGCACCAGCGGCTCCCGGCGCAGGTCCTGGTCGAGCCGCTGGACCAGGGCGGTGGTGTCGTCAATGGATCGCCCATCGGGCAGCTTGACCTGCAGGTACATCTGGTCCCGGTCGGTGCCGGGGAAGAACTGTGCGGTGAGCGTGGGGAAGGTGAGAAACCCCGTGACTGGCAACACCAGCGCCAGGGCCACCGAGCTGGCCGGATTTTGCAGCGACCAGTCCAATGCACGTACCAGCAGTGCGCCGGGCGTACCGCTGTCAATACCCATCTCCCACCAATGGCCGCTGCGCGCGAGCCCCCTGGGCAACAGCCATGCGGCGAGCACCGGAGTGACAATCAGTGCCAGCAGCAGGGAACCGGTCAGCATTATGACCACGGCGATGGCAATCGAACCCATAAAGTCCCCCGCAGGTCCCGGCAAGATCACCATCGGCGTAAATGCCAGCACCGTAGTCACAGTGGAGGAGAGCAGGGGAATGCGCAGGCGGGATACGGCCCCGGTGATGGATGAGAGTGGGCTGTCGCCGTGGTCCACCAGACGCTTGCGGATCTCATCGGTCATCACGATTGAACCATCGACCAGCAGGCCCAGCGCAACAACCAGGCCGGTGACGGACATCTGGTGGATGGCAATTCCCGAGTGATAAAGCACTGTGATCGAAAACAGTGTGCACAGGGGCAGGATGCATGCGACCACCACCGCGGCGCGCCAGCCCATAGTGAACAGCAGCACGAGCAGCACCAGCGTCACGCCAAGCGCCAGGTCGCCCACCACGCTGCGCAGGCGCTCGTCGGTGTACACGCTCTGGTCGTAGCTGATGTCGATGCTGACGCCCTGCGGCGCCAGGGCTCTGTAGTTATCAAGGAACGCGGTAAAATCCGCTGCCCAGCGGTCCACCTGCAATCCATCTTTCATGGCGACGCCGATCAGAATGCCCTCGGTGCCCTCGACCAGTACCCGGGAATCTGGCGGGGTGGCGTGTGCGCGATACACCTCCGCGATATCGCCGACGCGGATCGTGCCGCCATCCGCCGTTATCCGCAGCAGCACGTCACGTATTTGCGCGGTGCCGTCAAACGTGCCATCGACTTCAATGAGGAAATCGTTGCCATGTCCGGTACTGCGACCCGCGGCTATCCGCGGGTCGGCGCCGCGCAGGGCGGCGGCAACATCCGCCGCGCTCAGGCCGGTACTCGCCAGCGCCACCTCATCGATCGCCACCCGAATTTCCTCGCGGGGCTCACCGAAGAGGTCAACCCGCTCGGTGCCGTTGAAATTGCGGGCCGCGTCGGCAAAATCCAGCGCGACACGGTGTATCAATGAAAGTGGCGCGGTATTCGCCGTTGCAGCCCGCAGAGCCACCAGCATGGTGTAGGACTTGAGCCGGTCGTCATCAAACAACGGTGCGCTCGCGCCCGGGGGAAACTGCGCTGCAGCATCCGCCAGTGCATCCCGAATTTCCGACCAGCTGCGCTCTATGTCGGTATCGGACAGACTTTCCACCAGGGAGACGGTGAGACTGGAGACCCCGGTTGCCGAGCTTGAGTTGAGCTCGTCGATCTCCGCGATCTGGCGCAGCGCATCCTCCAGCGGCCGCGTAATGATCGCCTCGACGCGGGCGGGGTCGGCACCCGGATAAAAGGTTGTCACGTGGGCGACAAAGTTGGTGATGGTCGGGTCTTCCTGGCGAGCGATGGAGCGCAAACTGGCGATCCCGACGGCAAGAATGACCAGCACCAGCAGGGTAAAATAGCGTGTGTTGTTGTAGAGCAGGCGCGCCAGCATGTTCAGCGCTCCTGTGCCTGTACCGCGGTGCCTGCGGCAATGCGATGTACGCCATCGGCGACCACAGGCTGGCCGTCCAGCAGGCTGCCTCGCACAAAAGCCCTGTTGTCGTCGACGGACAGCACTTCGACTGCTTCCCGCAGCGCAACCTGGGCCCCGTCCTGCCGCTCACTGATCCGCAGCACCGTCCAGGCACCCCGTTCGCCCTCGAGCAGTGCGCTGATGGGCACCCAGCCGCCGCGTGCCCGCACGGTGCGCTGCAGGCTCAGGCTGACGGTTTCGCCATCCAGCACTGTCGCGGTCGGTGGCAGGTCAAACACCGCCAGGGCCGTGTGTGTGCGGGTGTCGAGGTCACGGCGCAGAGCCCGCAGTGTGGCACTGATGTCTCCGCTGCGCAGATTCAGGAGGTAGCGTTGTCCGGGCTCGAGTTCATCAAGGTGGCTCGCGGGGATACCGATGCGGGCTTCCAGGCTGTCAACGGAGACGAGCTGCAGAACCGGTTCTCCAGCCTGCAGCACGGTGCCAGGATCCAGGTGGCGCGCTGCCACAACACCGTCATAGGGTGCGCGCAGGGCAGACTTTTCCAGATTGATGTCGAGGGTTTCCAGCCGCGCAAGCAGGGCAGAATGGCGGCTGGCCAGCGCCTCCGCGGTCAACCGCGTTTCGTCAAATTCCTGTGCTGACACCGCACCGGTCTCCCGCAGTCGTGCACTGCGCTCGAGGCGCAGGCGGGCCAGTTGCAGCTCTGCATCGATACTGGCCAGGTCAGCTGCGGCGACATCCCGTTGCGCCTGTAGCTGGCGTGTATCCAGTTGCCCGAGGACTTCCCCGGCGGTGACCGGGAGGCCTTCCTCGGCCTCAAGCGCCAGAAGCAGGCCGGGGATTTCAAACGCGAGCTGTGCCCTGGCTTTCGCCTGCACCAGGCCCGAGAGCCGCAACGTCTCGCGATAACTCTGTTCCTCGATAAAGGGCAGCACGGTGACCGGGAGGGGGGCAGGCGCAGGCTGCCCTGCCGAGCCCGCGCGCAGCGTAATCCCTGCGGTCAGTGCAGTAGTCAGTAACAGGGCGGCGGCACAACTGAGCACCAAGGTGGAGTAACGAGAGCGAGCGGGTTGGGGCATGCGAACGCCTGTATGTTAATAGCTTTAACATGTAATGTTAGAGGATTTAACATGCTAGGGGAAGCACCAACATCACAAGTGATGCGGCAGCCGCTTGACGTTGGCGGGTAGCGCCCCGCGTAACGCGCCGGTTGCAGCCAGCCGGGGATTCAGGGAGAATGCCGCCCGGCGACCCGGGTGGTCCCCTCGCAACGCCAGGTAGCGAACCCCGCCAGGCCCGGAAGGGAGCAACGGTAGTTACTGATGCGTGTGCCGGGGTGTGGCTGCCCGGGTTGCCTCTTTCCCGAATTGCCTGTGCCCCGTCACCGGGGGTGGTGTATCCTTTGCGCTTTTCGGCAAGGCCAGTTTGACATGTCGTATCAGGTACTCGCACGCAAGTGGCGGCCCCGTCGGTTCAGCGAAATGGTGGGCCAGGAGCATGTATTACAGGCGCTGATAAACGCGCTGGATCACGACAGGCTCCATCACGCCTACCTGTTCACTGGCACCCGCGGCGTCGGCAAAACCACAATCGCACGGATACTCGCGAAAAGCCTCAACTGCGAAGCAGGGGTCAGCTCTGAACCCTGCGGGTCGTGTAGCTCTTGCCTGGAAATTGCCGAGGGACGCAGTGTCGATCTGCTGGAAGTGGATGCCGCCTCGCGTACCAAGGTGGAAGACACGCGCGACCTGCTGGAAAACGTGCAGTATGCCCCCACACGATCGCGCTACAAGGTCTACCTGATTGACGAAGTGCACATGCTGTCCAACAGCAGTTTCAACGCTTTGCTGAAAACGCTCGAAGAGCCGCCGCCTCACGTCAAGTTCCTGCTCGCCACCACAGATCCGCAGAAACTGCCGGCTACCGTGCTTTCGCGCTGTCTGCAATTCAACCTGAAAAACATGGTTCCAGAGCAGATTGCAGCCCATTTGGCCGCGGTGCTTGATGCCGAGATGATTCGCTACGAGGAGCCCGCACTGTGGCTGCTTGGGCGGTCGGCAGACGGGAGTATGCGCGACGCCTTGAGCCTCACAGACCAGGCGATTGCCTTTGGCGCGGGGGCGATCACCGAGGCGGGCGTGCGCAGCATGTTGGGCACCGTGGACATGACCTTCGTCTATGCCGTGCTGGAGGCGGTAGCGGCGGGAGATGCCGCAGCCGCTCTGGCCGCGGTGGCGCATATGGCGGAGCACGCGCCGGACTTTGAGTCCGGTCTCGATGAATTGCTGTCACTCCTGCACCGTGTTGCGGTGGCGCAGATGCTGCCCGACCACACTGACAATAGCCGTGGAGACAGCGAGCGCGTGGCGCGTCTGGCCCTGTCGCTGACGGCGGAAGACGCGCAGTTGTTTTACCAGATGGCCCTGAACGGCAAGCGCGATCTCCCGCATGCCGCTGATCCTCGCAGTGGGTTTGAAATGACCGTGTTGCGTATGCTCGCCTTCCGCCCACTGGTTCTGCCCGATGATGGCAGCCTGATTCCATCCGCAGACGGTGCATCCGGCACGGCCGGCCCAGCGCCATCAAAACACGGCAGCGCTGCCGCGCGGCAGTCTGCCGCACCTGCTGAGGAGGCTGCGGCGGCGGTTATCGAATCGCCTGCAGCGGCTGAGCCTCCTGCGGCGGCTGAGTCCCCAGCCGTGGCATCGGTGTCCGCTGCGGAGCCGACCAGGGCTACCGCCGGTGCGCGGCTGCAACTCGACCGCGCCAGTCCACCGGCCCTGACCGCCTGTGCCGACTGGCCGGACTTGCTGGATCGGCTGGGTCTCGCTGGCATGGTCTTGAGCATCGCTTCACACTGCGCTCTTGAGTCGCAGCAGGGCAACGACTTCCGTTTCGTACTCGACGACAACCAGATGGGGCTGTTCAACCCGGGACACGCAGAGCGTATTCGCCTCGCATTGCAGAACTACTTCGATACACCGGTGTCAGTGTCCATAGAGCCAGGGCGGCCCGCCTCGGAAACGCCGGCGATGCGCACGGCGCGGCACAAGCAGGAACGGCAACGGGCGGCTGAGGTGGCGATCGAGTCTGATGCGCGTGTGCAACGGCTGATTCAGCGCTTTGATGGCGAACTGGATCGCACCTCTATTACGCCCCTGGAACCCTGAGGACACGACATGAAAGGCATTACCGACCTGATGCAACAGGCCCAGAAAATGCAGGCCGACATGCAGAAGGCGCAGGAAGAACTGGCACAGAAAGAGGTGACCGGCGAGGCGGCCGCGGGCCTTGTTCGGGTGACGATGAATGGTCGCCATGATGTCAAGCGCGTGCGTATTGACGACAGCGTTCTCAGCGAATCGCGCGAGGTACTGGAGGACCTGCTCGCCGCGGCGGTCAACGATGCCGTGCGTCGGGTGGAAGAGCAGAACCGGGAGTCCATGGCCGGTCTGGCCGCCGGGCTCAACCTGCCGCCCGGTTTCAAGTTGCCGTTTTGAGCGCGCCATGAAGTTCAGCCCCGTCCTGGCGCAGTTGATCGATGCCCTGCGTTGCCTGCCCGGCGTTGGTCCGAAGTCTGCCCAGCGCATGTCTATGCACCTGCTGGAGCGCGACCGCGCCGGCGCACTGGCACTGGCCGAAGCACTGCGTGTCGCGATGGACCGCATTGATCACTGTACCCTGTGCAGGAACTTCAGTGAGCACGATGTCTGCGAAATCTGCAGCGATCCACGCCGCGACCGGCAGACCATATGCGTACTGGAAACCCCGGCTGACGTGCTCGCTGTAGAACAGAGCGGTAGTTATCGCGGCCTGTATTTTGTGCTGATGGGTCATCTGTCACCCATCGACGGCATAGGCCCTGCTGAGATCGGGCTAGACAGGTTCCAGCAGCGGGTGGTTGATGAAGGCATCACCGAGGTTATTCTGGCCACCAACCCCACGGTGGAGGGTGAAGCAACCGCCTACTATCTATCGGATATGTTGTTGCCCCGGGGCATTCGGGTTTCACGTATTGCGCACGGCGTGCCGCTCGGCGGTGAGTTGGAATACGTTGATGGCAATACGCTGGCACACGCGTTCAGTGGCCGACGCCAGATGAGTGGAGACGGCTGAATGCAGTGGCAGTTGATTGAATCTGATCATGCGTTGCGGACCTTGCTGCAACGCTTCAGCGGTGCACCCGCGGTTGCGGTTGATACCGAATTCATGCGCCGCAGCACCTTCTACCCGCAGGTGGCGCTGGTGCAACTGTGTTTTGGCGAGGAAGCCTGGCTGGTAGACCCCCTGCAGGTGAGCGACCTGCAACCTCTGAGGGAACTGCTGCAAGCCGCGGAGACCGTCAAGGTACTGCATTCCCCGAGCGAAGACCTGGAAGTGTTTGATCGCTGGTTGGGCGTGCTGCCCGAGCCTCTGTTCGACACCCAGCGCGCCGCGGGGTTGCTGAATCTGGGTTTTGGTATGGGCTACCGCGCGCTGGTGCTGGCCTGTGAGGGCGTGGATGTGCCCAAGGAAGAGACCCGCTCAGACTGGCTGCAGCGCCCGCTCACTGCAGCGCAGTGTGAGTACGCTGCACAGGATGTAGCCCATTTGTTGCCGCTGTGGCGTCGGCTGGCGGCGGATTGTGAGGCGCAGGGCAAGTTCGAGTGGGTGCTTGCGGATGGCGAGGATGCGCTCGCGGCCTACCGCGCGCCCGGTGATCATGGTGTATCCAGGATCAAGTCAGCCTGGAAGCTGGACCGGCGCGCGACAGGGCGCCTGTATGCACTGTGCGCCTGGCGCGATGCAACAGCCCGCCAGCGGGACAAGCCGCGCGGCTGGATTATAGACGATGCCGCCTGTCTCGGACTTGCGGAGAAAGATCCGCAATCACACACATCGCTGGAAAAACTCGGCCTGCTGAGCCCGGGTTCACTGCGCCGTGATGGTGCGGCGCTGCTGCAGCTGCTGGCTGCGCAGCGTGAACTCCCGGAAGAGGCGCTGCCGCAGCGTCTGCCGCAGCCGCTGGATCCCGCCGGGCGCAAGTCCCTGCAGGCGTTGAAACAGTGGTCCAGGGAGATCGCTGCCGAACTCGGCACGGTGCCCGAGGCATTGCTTGCCGCCCGCGACTACGAAGTCCTGTTGCGGCAGCATCGGGGAGAGGCGCTGGAGGACCCACCGAGCTGGTCCGGCTGGCGTCACGAGCGGGTGATCGTGCCCCTGCGCCAACGGTTGCGGGAGAGGGTGTCGTGACGCGTATCTGCCAGGTGTTCCGCAGCCCGCTGAAGCCTGAAATGTACCTTTACGTGGACAAGGCAGAGGGCTGTGCGCGCGTGCCCGAGACGCTGCTCGCGCGCTTCGGCGAACCGCAGCCTGTACTGGTACTGGCGATCTCGCCAACGCGCAAGCTGGCTCGCGTGAACGCGGCCGACGTCCTGGCCAGTATTGAGTCGCAGGGGTTTTTCCTGCAAATGCCCCCTGCGGACGCAGTGTACACACAGCGGGAGAGCGCCCGTGACTGAGTGGTGGGAGCAGCCGCTGGAATCCCTCAATGCGGCGCAATGGGAGGCGCTCTGCGATGGCTGCGCCCGCTGTTGCCTGCACAAACTGGAGGATGCCGACAGCGGTGAGGTGTTCTACACCCGGGTGAGCTGCCGGTTTCTCGATACCGAGACCTGTCGCTGTCGAGATTACCGGCATCGCAGCAGTCTGGTGGCGGACTGTATTACACTGGGTCCGGCCAATATCGCGGACGCGCTGAGCTGGTTGCCTGCCACCTGTGCCTACCGCCTGCGCGCGCGTGGGGAGCCACTGCATCCCTGGCACCCGCTGCTTTCCGGCGATGCTGCCACGGTGCACAGGGCGGGCATTTCCGTGCGCGGGCGTGTAGTCTCGGAGCTGCATGTGCACCCGGACAGCTACGAAGAGCAGATTGTGCACTGGGTAGAGGAGGGCACGCGATGACGGAACAGCCGGACTACCTTATCGCCACCCTGGTTTACCTGGGGACGGCCCTGCTGGCGCTGGTCGCGATGTTCTGGTGGCTACGGCGGGTCTGGTCACCGGCCTGGCGCTGGCTGCTGCTACTGGCAGGTGCCGCGCTGCTGATGACGCCGGCCTATCCCTATGAGGGGGTGGATACGTTTGCCCCCGCGCTTATCGTGGCTGCGTTCCAGCTGCTGACAGCGGGCCCCGAGGCCGCCGCCCACGCAGTGCGCCCGCTGGTCGCCGCGTTGGGGCTCGCGCTGGTAGTCACCCTGCTACTGAGAATAACCGTGTTGCGCCGCGCACGGCATGCACCTGGCGATCAATGATCCGGAGGAGCTGTTATGTCCGTTCAGTTTGGAAGCAAAGCATTATTCCCGCGTATTTTCCTGTTTCTTGCCGTACTGCTTGGCACACCGACTGCGCTCCACGCGCAACCCCCCATCGGGCCACAGCCGGACCTGCGCCTGCTGATCGATATTTCGGGGAGCATGAAAGAGTCCGATCCCGACAACCTGCGCGGTCCCGCACTTGAGCTGATCGTTCGCCTCCTGCCCGATGGCGCCCGCGCCGGCGTCTGGATATTCGGTGAAGACGTACAGCAGATTGTCCCGCACCAGGTGGTCGATGCCCGGTGGCGGGAGCGCGCACTCGAGGCTGTGGCGCGCATTGACAACTCAGGGCAGCGCACCAATATCCCCGCGGCGCTGGCTGCGGCGACCTACGACATCGGCAGTATGGATCCCACCTACCGCACCAGCGTCGTGCTGTTGACCGACGGCAAGGTCGATCTGTCACCGTCGCCGATGGCAAATGCCGCTGCAGCGCGTGACCTCCTCGCTGCGACGGCGCCCAAGCTAGGTGCGACGGGCATACCCGTGCACACCATCGCGCTGTCGGAGGAGGCCGACTGGACCTTTTTACGCGCACTGGCCAACAGCACCACGGGGATTGCAGAGAAGGCGCGTACAGCGGCGCAACTGACAGAAATCTTTGTGCAGTCGCTGGAGATGGTGGCGCCCACGGCGCGGGTGCCGATTGTCGGCAATATCTTCCTGATCGATGACACAGTGGACGAGTTTACCGCCCTGGTGTTCCTGCAGGAACCCGGTGCGGAGGTGACCCTGACCAGCCCGGGCGGCAGCGTGTATCGTCCGGCGCAGAATGCCGACGGAGTCGATTGGTTTCAAAGCAGCCAGTTTGCCCTCGTCACGGTGACCGCCCCGGAGCGTGGTGCCTGGACACTGGTCGCGCCGGATGGTGCCCGGAGCCGGGTATCGGTGATCTCGGATCTCAAGCTGGAAGTCGACCCACTGCCCAACAGTCTTCCCGCGGGGCGCGTTACAGAGCTGGGCATCCGCCTGCGCGACGGCGATGGCGTCATCGCCCGGCCCGACCTGCTGCAGCTATTCACACTGTCGGTGCAGATCACCGGACCGGAGGCTTACAGCGAGCTGATCGACGTAACCGGGCGCTACCCGGTTCCTGCGAACGGGGAATATCGCGTCAGCATCCCGGCCTTTGAACGCGGTGGGCGTTACCAGCTGTTGGTGCAGCTGCGCGGTGAGACCCTGCAACGGGAACTCCCGCTCTATATCGAGGTGATTGCCGAGGAGGCAGCACCGGCCATCAGCACCCGCCCGCCAATGGTGCCGGAACAGGATTTACAGCGCCCGGCACTGACGCTGGCGGTTGTGTTGTTGCTGGCAGTTGCAGTCGCTCTGTGGGTTTACCGGCGTCGTCGCAAGCGCAAGCTAGCCATCTGGCAGCGTCGTTTTGATGCCTCACGTGGCGCCGCGGATGAGACCGTCGTGGCCGGGCTGAGCGCCACAGCGGATGAAGATGAAGGGAAAGGGAAATCCCCTTGATTAGGCGCGCGGCGCTCGCTACCCTTGGCGGCTTTGTTTTTTTACGGGTATTGAACAGATGATGCAATTTGAGGGAACCGAGCGCTACGTCGCGACCGACGATCTGCGCATGGCTGTTAACGCGGCGGTGACCCTGGCGCGCCCTTTGTTGATCAAGGGTGAGCCGGGCACGGGGAAAACCATGCTTGCGGAGGAGGTGGCGCTCGGTCTGGGCAAGCGGCTGATCCAGTGGCATATCAAATCCACCACCAAGGCCCAGCAGGGCCTGTATGAGTACGATGCGGTCTCGCGCCTGCGGGACTCCCAGCTCGGTAACGAGAAGGTGCACGACATCGGCAACTACATCAAGAAGGGCAAACTGTGGGAGGCCTTCGAGGCTGAGGAGCAGGTCGTGCTGTTGATCGATGAGATCGACAAGGCGGACATCGAGTTCCCCAACGACCTGCTGGTTGAACTGGATCGCATGGAGTTTTTCGTCTACGAAACCGGCGAGACCGTGCGTGCCCGCCACCGCCCCATCATCATCATCACCAGCAACAACGAGAAGGAACTGCCGGATGCGTTCCTGCGCCGCTGCTTCTTCCACTTCATCAACTTCCCTGACCGAGACACCATGCGCGCGATCATCGACGTGCATCACCCGGGCATAGCCCAGGAACTGGTGCAGGAGGCGATGGAGGTGTTCTTCGATCTGCGCTCCATTCCCGGCTTGAAGAAAAAGCCATCGACCTCCGAGCTGATCGATTGGTTGAAGCTTATCCTCGCGGACGACATCCCTGATGAGGTTCTGAAGAACCGCGATGCCAGCAAGGCGATTCCCCCCCTCTACGGCGCGCTGCTGAAAAACGAGCAGGATGTGCACTTGCTGGAGCGCCTGGCATTCATGCACCGTCGCGAGACGCGCTGACACATGCTGGTCAACTTTTTTCATGGTCTGCGGGATGCCGGGGTGCCGGTGACCACGCGAGAACTGCTGGATCTGCTTAGCGGCATCCGGCAGCACGTGGTTTTCGCGTCGATCGATGACTTTTACTACTTCAGCCGCACCTGCCTGGTGAAGGATGAGAAGTACTTTGACCGCTTTGACAGGGCCTTCGGCGCACACTTCAAGGATCTGGAGGGCCTGGATGACGTCATCGAGGCGATCATCCCCGACGACTGGCTACGCGCCGAGTTCATGAAGCAGCTGTCCGAGGAGGACCGCGCGAAAATCGAATCCCTGGGCGGACTGGAAAAGCTGATCGAGGAATTCAAGAAGCGCCTGGAGGAGCAGAAGAAACGGCACCAGGGTGGCAACAAATGGATCGGTACCGGCGGCACTTCGCCTTTCGGTCAGCAGGGTTATCATCCCGAGGGTATCCGCGTGGGCCCGAACGGCGGTAATCGCAAGGCCGTGAAGGTCTGGGACAAGCGCGAGTTCCGCAATCTCGACGACAGTGTTGAACTGGGCACGCGGAATATCAAGGTCGCGATGCGCCGCTTGCGCAAATTTGCGCGAACCGGTGCAGCCGATGAATTGGATCTCGACGATACCATTCGCTCGACGGCGCGTAATGCAGGCCTTCTGGATATCAAGATGGTGCCCGAGCGGCACAACGCCGTGAAAGTGCTGCTGTTTTTCGATGTCGGGGGATCGATGGATCCGCATGTGCGTGTCTGTGAGGAGCTGTTTTCGGCCGCGCGCAGTGAATTCAAGCACATGGAATACTTCTACTTTCACAACTTCATTTACGAAAGTGTGTGGCGTAACAACGTGCGCCGGCAAAACGAGCGCGTGTCGCTGCTGGACGTCATGCACAAGTACAGCCACGACTACAAAGTGATTTTTGTCGGCGACGCCGCCATGTCGCCCTACGAGATTGCACAGCCCGGTGGCTCGGTAGAGCACTGGAACGAGGAGTCGGGCGAGGTGTGGATGCGGCGACTCAAGCAGACCTACGAAAAAGTGGCCTGGATCAATCCGGTGCCGCGTGACGAGTGGGAGTACGCCCAGTCTACGGCGATGACCCACAAGTTGCTGGAGGGTCACATGTACCCGCTCACCCTCCAGGGGCTGGAGCAGGCGATGGCGTTCCTCTCCAAGTAAGTCCGCGCACGGGATTCCGGCGCTAGCGCCCGAGGCTGCCGCAGAAGGCGATGAGGCTCGCCGTCACGGCAACGTTGAGGGATTCAACGCCGTTGCGCATGGGGATGCACAGGGCCTCGTCCGCCAGGCGCTCGCTCGCCTCGGAGACGCCCTCGGTTTCGTTGCCCAGGATGTACACACAGTTGCCTGAAGGCCGGTAGTCGAACAGGCTCTGACGGGCGTCCGCACGCAGCGAGCACACCTTGAAATTCCGGGCCTTGCAGGCTTCCAGCGCAGTGGGTAACGATTCGCAAAACAGGATGGGGGCGCGGTATAGCGTGCCGGCGCTGGCCTTGATGACCAGTGGGCCCAGCGCGGCGTTGCCGCGTCTCGCCAGCACGATCCCATCGATGTTTCCGGCGGCGGCGGAACGGACAATCATCCCCAGATTCTGCGGGTTGGTGATGCCGTCGAGTGCGAGCAGGCGCTGGTTCGCGAGGTCCGGACCTGCCAGGTAGTCATCTACGCGGGCAAAGGCGGGGCACAGGATATCCAGTGCGATGCCCTGATCCTGGCGCCCGTTGCGCGATATTCTGGCGAGTTCTGCCCGGTTGTGACGCTGCACCGCGAGGCCGCGTCGCGCCGCATCGCGCAGAATCTCTGCCATCACCCCGTCCTCCCGGTTGCTGTCGGCGACATGCAGTGCATGCAATGACAGTCCCGGCGTGCGCAGGGCTTCAAGCACGGGCTTGCGGCCGTAGACGGTGAGAACGCGGTCGAAAAAGGCCTTGCGCGCCGTGTATTCGGGACGATCGCTCAAGGTGTCAGGGATTTGCGCCGGGCTCGTGGCCGCTGGCGAGCCGGGTTACACGGTCAGCCGACTGCTTCATGCGCTGGGCGATATCCTCGATCTGGGCGCCGGTAATGGGTGAATCCATCGAACCGGCCACAAAACACATGACCGGCACCTGCCGGTAAACAAACACCGGCACCGCAATGGTGCTGACCTCGTAGCGGGCCTTGGGGTCGATACGGTCGAGGTGGTAATGCTCGACACAGATGCCCTGCTGGTACTTGTTGGTGGCCTCTTCCAGCTCCTGCAGGCTCCAGGACTGGTGAATGCGGGTCAGCTCCCGGGTCAGTTCTTCCTCCGCACGGGTTTTCAGCGTGACCTCATAACCCCGGGCCCGAATAGCAATCACCGACACCCGCAGCTTTTGGTCCAGGCGCTCGTTGTACCCGCCCCGTGACTCGTGTGCCCGGGTCAGCCAGGCTTCGAGCTGCTTCGCTGGGGAGAAGGCGGTAAAACACGCCGCAACAGGCGCAGCGTTGGGCAGGCGCAGCCCCAGCTGGAAGGAGTCCATCAGCGGGGTGGCGTTGCCATACAGCGCCAGCAGGACCTGATGGAGCTTCGAACGTGCGGTGACGGCAAAGCCGAGGTTCAGGTCGCTGTTGAGGCCCTCCAGTTCCGGCCTCGCGTATTCCAGCACGGGAAACTGCGCGAATGCGGCGTTACCTGCAGCTATAATGGAAGGGCCGAGGCGATACGCCTTGGTTTTGGGGTGTTGGACCAGGAAGCCGTAATTGGCCATGGTGGTCAGGATGGCGTGACAGGTGGCCTTGTTGAGGTTCAGGCGACGCGTCATTTCCGTCAAACCAAAGGCCTGTTGCGGGTTCGCCATCAGCAGATCGAGTATGGCCAGCGCGCGGGCGGTGGGTTGGGAAAACAGTGCCACGTCAGGTACTCCCTGGCTTCGCAATGGTGCGGTTCATTATGCTGTACTGAAGAATCATAACCTCCGACTGCCTGCGGCCGCAATCCTGCGTTTGGGTGAGGTGTGGAGCAGGCGAGCCGCATTAAACAACAGGGAGACTGCAGGTGCCAGAGCTTTGTCAAAGTCCACTCACACTCTACGGGACGTCTGCCTGTCACCTGTGCGAACAGGCGGCTGCCTTACTGGATCTGGCTGTGCAGGAGGCGCTGATCAGCCACTACGATGCCGTGGATATCAGCGAGGATGAGCAGCTGTTTGTGCGCTACGCAACCCGCATCCCGGTGCTGTACCGGCAGGACGGGCGCGAGCTGGACTGGCCGTTTTCGCCCCAGCAACTACTGGATTTCATCGATGGCGATGACGGCGGGCAGGTGTAACGCGCCGCGAGCCGCGGCGCAGCAGGGCTCAGGACCGGTTGCCGACTCTGACGGCGAGCACATCACAGGACGCGCCATGCAGGACGCCGTTGGCAGTAGAGCCCATGAGGAGTGCCAGTCCGTAACGGCCGTGACTGCCCACTACGATGAGGTCGGCGCCGATTTCCTCTGCCTTGCTGTGGATCTCCACTTCCGGGCGGCCGAGTACGATGTGCTGGCGGTCGGCGGCAATTCCGTACTGCTCCCCGAAACGCGCCAGTTGCTGCGCGGCCTGTTGATGGATTTCGTCCTGGATACCGGAAAAATCCATGGGGATGTCGCCGCCATAGGCAAAGCTCAGAGGCTCAATGACGTGTATGAGATGCAGCTCGGCACCGCTACCCTGTGCGACGCCGCGTGCGCGCTGGGCCACGTCCGCGGAATCTTCACTCAGGTCCACGGCAATAATCAGTTTCTTGTAGTTGGACATAGGCCCCTCGTCATCGTGAACAGAATTCAGCGCCTGTTATAGCATACAATGCGTGCCGGACAAGCGCCTCCAGCAGCAGGAGGTGCGACTTTGCCCCCGATCGTTGACCTGAGTCAGGACCTGCCTTGAATTACTTGCTGATCGCCTTCGCCTTGCTGGTGGCCATCGCGCCGCTCACGCATTTCCTCCCCAGCAAGCGACAGCGCCTGCAGGTCACCCTGCGGGAGACCGCTGCACTCAACGGGCTTTTTGTCGAGTTTCGCGAGCAGCCCGGGCCAGCGTTACCACAGCAGAGCCAGGCATCCGACGTCATTTATTACGGGCTGCGGCTGCCGCCTTCCAGCGGCAAGGGGCGCCGGCGCTGTGTCTGGCAGTTGCGCGCTGGCGGGTGGCAGGCCGTCGGGGCGAAACATGAACCGGTTCCTGCTGCGCTGCTCGCGGCGCCTGACAGCATCCTTGCGGCGAGCGTGCATGAGGACAGCTGTGGGCTGTACTGGCAAGAAGCCGGCGATGCGGCTACCGTAGAGCAGATAGCAGCTGTTCTGAAGGACTGGGCGCAACAGATTCCTTGACCCGGAGGGACAGGGTCTTTATATATGCGACTTTTTTGACGGGCGCCGGCAGGTGAATGCAGGCGTCCGCTGACCCACACCAAGCGAGATCACGCGGGAGTCTATGGGTAAATCACTGGTTATTGTCGAATCGCCAGCCAAGGCGAAAACGATCAACAAGTATCTGGGCCCGGATTTTATCGTCAAATCCAGTATCGGACACATCAGAGACCTGCCGACAGCGGGCAGCGCCACCCCGGTGGATGCCAAGGAGCGCGCCGCCCAGGCGGCCATTACCCGCAAGATGTCACCCGAGGAGAAGGCCCAGCACCGCAAGGCCAAGTCGCGTGAGCAGTTGGTGCGCCGAATGGGCATTGATCCCGAACATGGCTGGCAGGCGGACTACCAGATCCTGCCGGGGAAGGAAAAGGTCGTGGCCGAACTGCGTAAGCTGGCCGCCAGCAGCGATGCCATTTACCTCGCAACCGACCTCGACAGGGAAGGGGAGGCGATCGCCTGGCACCTGCGTGAAGCGATCGGGGGTGATGAATCGCGCTATCAACGCGTGGTGTTTAACGAGATCACCAAGAAAGCCATCGGCGAAGCATTCAAGCACCCTGCGCATCTGGACCAGAACCGGGTCAATGCGCAGCAGGCGCGGCGCTTTCTCGATCGCGTTGTCGGCTATATGGTTTCACCCCTGCTGTGGGCCAAGGTGGCCCGCGGTCTTTCGGCGGGCCGGGTGCAATCCGTCGCCGTGCGCCTGATCGTCGAGCGTGAACGCGAGATCCGTGCCTTCGTACCCGAGGAGTACTGGGAGATACATGCCGACCTGCAGCCCGCCGATGCTGAGGCGGTGCGCTTTCAGGTGCGCAAGCAGGCTGGCGCGGCCTTCCGCCCGACCAGCGAGGAGGCAGCGCGGGCGGCAACCGAAGCGCTTGAAAAGCTGCCCTACGTGGTCAGCGACCGGGAGGACAAGCCCACCCGGTCGAAAGCGCCAGCACCCTTCATTACCTCCACCCTGCAGCAGGCGGCCAGTACACGCCTGGGCTTTTCGGTGAAGAAAACGATGATGATGGCACAACGGCTGTACGAGGCTGGCTACATCACGTACATGCGTACCGATTCCACCAACCTCAGTGAAGACGCGGTGCAGGCCTGTCGCGACTACATCGCGGCAGAGTTTCCTCCCGCTTACCTGCCCCCAACGCCCAACCGTTACAGCAGCAAGGAGGGCGCGCAGGAAGCCCACGAGGCGATTCGCCCCTCCGACGTCAACCTGCTGCAATCGGGTCTGCAGGGCATGGAACGCGATGCCGAGCGCCTGTATGAAATGATCTGGCGGCAGTTTGTCGCAGGCCAGATGACGCCCGCTGAGTACACTGCAACGACCATCACGGTCACCGCAGGCGACTACGAGCTGTCGGCCAAAGGGCGCATCATTCGCTTTGATGGTTACACCCGTGTGCAGGGGGCCGCCGGACGCAAGGGAGAAGACGAGGTTCTTCCCGATATCCAGAAGTCGGACACGCTGAAACTGGTCGCCCTGGACCCGGCGCAGCACTTTACCAAGCCCGCACCGCGCTACGGCGAAGCCAGCCTGGTGCGAGAACTTGAAAAGCGCGGCATTGGCCGCCCGTCCACCTACGCCTCGATTATTTCAACGATCCAGGATCGCGGGTACGTACGCCTCGAGAACAAGCGTTTCTACGCCGAGAAGATGGGTGATATCGTCACCCAGCGCCTGCAGAACAGCTTCACCGAACTGCTCGACTATGGCTTCACCGCGAGCATGGAGGAACGGCTGGATACGGTGGCTCAGGGCGAACTCGACTGGCGGGATCTTCTGGACAGTTTCTACGCCGATTTTCGGCAACTGCTGGAAAAGGCGGAAGAGGCGGAACCCGTCGGGATGCAGCCCAATGAGCCGACACCGACGGATATACCCTGCAGCAAGTGCGGCAGGCCCATGCAGATCCGCACCGCCAGCACCGGCGTGTTCCTGGGCTGCTCCGGTTATGCACTGCCACCAAAGGAGCGCTGCAAGAACACTATCAACCTGACACCGGGCGACGAGGCCATTCGCGAGGACGCGGACGACGAGGCCGAATCCCGCCTGTTGAGAAAGAAGCATCGCTGCACGCTGTGTAATGCGGCAATGGACAGCTACCTGATCGACGAGCAGCGCAAACTGCACGTCTGCGGCAACAATCCTGACTGTCCCGGTTACGAAGTCGAGACCGGCAAGTTCAAGATCAAAGGCTATGATGGTCCTACGCTGGCCTGTGACAAATGTGGCGCAGAGATGCAGCTCAAGACCGGCCGTTTCGGCAAGTACTTCGGCTGCACGGCGGAAGCGTGCAAGAACACGCGCAAACTGCTGCGCAACGGGGAAGCGGCACCGCCGAAAATGGACCCGGTGCCCATGCCGGAGCTGGCCTGCGAGAAGGTGGATGACCACTACATCCTGCGCGACGGTGCGGCCGGGCTGTTTCTGGCTGCCAGCCAGTTCCCGCGCAACCGGGAGACCCGGGCGCCCTTCGTGGATGAACTGCTGCCCCACAAGAACGAGATCGACCCCAAGTACAGTTTCCTGTTCTCGGCGCCAGTCGAGGACGACGACGGCAACCGCACCCAGGTGCGCTACAGTCGGAAAGCGGCTGAGCAGTATGTGATGACCGAGCGCGACGGCAAACCGACGGGATGGCGAGCGGTCTACCGCAATGGCAAGTGGCAGACGGAAGAGGGCAAGAGCCCGGCCGCAGCGAAAGGCGCACCGCGAAAGAAGAGCGCCGCGCCCAAGCGCAAGGCGGCTCGCAAGCGCACATGAGCAGTCTCCGGGGCCAGGCCAATCATGCGCTGTACCTCGGCCGGCTGCTGCTGCAGGCGTGGGAGCAGGCGCGGTGCGCAGAAAATGTGCCAGCCAACACCCTGGCGCAGGCTTTCGGGCCAGCCGTGCGGGAGCACCTGCTGACGGCCTATGGCTGGTTCCTGCTCGATTTGCAGAAGCCCGCACAATTGCCGCCGCAGCCGCCGCACTGTGTTGCGGAACTGCCGCCGGCAGCGCCGGGCAAGGCGCAACCGGCAGAGGTGACGGAGTTTGCGCAACTTGAAACACAGGGGTGGCTGTTCCGGTTGCTGCAGCAGCCCGCGGCGGAGCCGGCCAGGCGGATGGTAGGCAACCTTGCGGTGAGCACCTCTGGCCAGCTGGATTGGGACACACTGCAGGTCGCAGCGGACCAGCTTGAAGCTGCGTTTTCCCGTATGGGTGACCTGTTGGACGAATGCTAGAGAGTGCCCGTTGGCGGTCGCATCTGCCCCCTGTTACACTGGCAATCGATGCAAAAAGAGGAGCCTCTTGTGGCCACAGCCCTGTTGGAAATTGTTGATCTCGGCGAAGGTGAAATTGTCCTGCAACGCGCCGAGGACGATTCCGAGCCTCTCCTGCGCATCCAGTTCTCAGACGAGGCGCGGGATTACCTGATGGACAATGGCCTGGAAGTTGCGAAGGTGATGATTCAGGCCGGCATGCAGGCCGCGGCCAGCATCAACGAAAAAGAGCGCCCCGAAGACAGTGAAAGCCGGGCGCGCACCGTCCACTGACCCGGCTGACGACGACCGCTAGCGTCGGAGGATGCCGACGCTCAACCCCTCAATCGCGAACGCCTGCGTGCGCAAATCAACCGTGATTGGCGCATAGGCCGGGTTCTCGGCGTGCAACTCTACCAGGTGCCGGCTGCTGCCGCGCTGAAAGCGTTTCACGGTCACTTCATCCTCAATGCGGGCGACGACAATGGCGCCATTGCGGGCTTCGCTGCTGCGGTGCACCGCCAGCAGGTCTCCATCCAGTATGCCGACATCCTGCATGCTGTCGCCCGTGACCCTTAGCAGGTAGTCTGCTGCCGGATGAAAGAAGTTGGCTGGGATGGCGCAATAATCCTCGATATGTTCCTGCGCGAGCACCGGGTTGCCTGCTGCAACGCGCCCGATGATGGGAAGGCCTGGGTTTTCGGGCAACCGGATGCCACGAGAGGCGCCGGCAATGATTTCGATCGCACCCTTGCGCGCAAGTGCCTTCAGGTGTTCCTCGGCAGCGTTGGCCGACTTGAAACCCAGCTCCCTGGCGATATCGGCGCGGGTGGGTGGATAGCCGGTCTGGTCGATATGCTGGCGGATGATGTCCAGCACCTGCTGCTGTCGCTGCGTAAGTTTGTCCATACCCCGTCCATCTGTGTATTTGTACAGTGACTGGGATTATATACAGTAATACGCGACAGCGACAAGCAGGCTTAAATATCCTCCACACCGAGCATGGTGTCGGGTTCGATGGTGGACAGCGGGTTGTTCCATTCCTCGGGGTGGTAGGGCAGGTCCGGATCCAGGCCGTCATCGTCGTCGAGTTCGAAGGGCGTTCGCCAGTCCTCCGGTGCGGCCGCGCGTTGCAACTGCAGCATGCGCCAGACCTCAAGGTCGTATTCTGTGACCTCGCCATCGAGGAACTGTGTCTCCACGGTGCGCGCGGCCTCGTCCAGGGCGACAACTTCGAACAGCTCTCCCGTTTCGATATCCCGGTACCAGCTGCCAACAGTGGGATTCAACATGTGTGCGCTCCCTTCGTGAGTCCTCAGTGTCACCTGCAACATACCATGCCGACCTGCGCTGTCCATTATGTGTTGTCGATCTAAAAACGCCGGTTTTCATAGCGCTTTCCATCTCTCTGAATTTTCCGCGACAGATCAGTCGCTTGCGGATGTCTCTCGGCACGTGTCGAAGGGGCGGAGGCGCTGTTATACTGCGCGGCTCTGACAAGTGCCTGGCCACAGAAGAAAATTGTCTAACCCCGGGAAACCAGGAGCCTGATGTAACGTGGAAGCTACAGAGCAAACGCTGTCGCGACTATTGGCGACCTATGGCCTTGATGCGCCGCTGGTAGCGATCGGTGGGCTACTCCTGCTCGCCATGCTCCTTCACCTGCTGCTCGGTGTCCTGCTGCGCCGCCTGCACCGCGTGGCGAAAACCAGCAGTAATCGCTGGGACGACGTGGTAATCACTGCGCTGGAAACACCGCTGCGTGTCGCGCTCTGGGTCATCGCCCTGATGCTGATCCTGGGCAGGGTGTCGATCGCCGCGGATGTGCAGGCCTTTATACTGCGCGCCTATGACACGCTACTGATTCTCATGCTGGCCTGGTTCCTGCAACGCCTGATATTCGGTGCGGAAGAGGAGCTACTGTCTCCCGCGCGCGGACACAAGGCCTCCACCGACAAGGCCGCAGTGCGCTCCACGGCGAAACTCATCCGGGTAATCCTCTGGATACTGGCCGGCCTGATGGCCCTGCAGAGTGTCGGTGTGTCCATCTCGGGACTGCTGGCCTTCGGCGGGATCGGCGGGATAGCGGTCGGTTTTGCCGCGAAGGACCTGATGGCGAACTTTTTCGGTGGAATGAGTATCTACCTCGATCGCCCCTTTACCCCCGGTGACTGGATTCGCTCACCGGACCGGGAAATTGAGGGGACGGTGGAGGATATCGGTTGGCGCCTGACCCGCATCCGCACCTTCGATCAGCGTCCGCTCTATGTGCCAAACGCGGTATTCACCCAGATTGCGGTGGAAAATCCGTCGCGCATGTTCAATCGGCGGATATATGAAACGATCGGCGTGCGCTATCAGGATTCAGCCAAACTCGCGTCCATTGTTGCTGACGTCCGGCAGATGCTGGAAGAACATCCCGAAATCGACCTCAATCGCACCCTGATCGTGAATTTCGTGTCCTTCGGGCCCTCGTCGCTCGACTTTTTCGTCTATGCCTTCACACGCACCACAGTCTGGGTCGAGTATCACGCCATCAAGCAGGATGTCTTGTTGAAAATCCTCGACATTATTCATGAGCACGGCGCCGATGTGGCGTTCCCGACCCGGACCCTGCATCTGGACAGCGCGCCACCCGAGCTGGCGCAGGCTGTGCGTGGAGAGCACTCATGACGGAAAGCACCGCGCAAGCACCATTGTGTCTCGGGATTATCGGCGGCACAGGTATCCATCAGGTCGACGGTTTGCAGCTGCTGCGTGAGCACTCTGGAGACAATACCTACGGCAGCCCCTCGCGGCCTGTGCAGGAAGGCGTAGTCGAGGGTCAGCGCGTGTTTTTTCTCCAGCGCCACGGCAGCCCCCGGGCGATTCCGCCGCACCTTGTCAATTACCGGGCGAATATCGAGGCGCTGCGCGGCCTCGGGGTTACCCACGTGGTTGCCATCAACGCCGTCGGCGGTATCAGTCCCGACATGCAGCCGGGGCGGCTGGTGGTGCCGGACCAGATTGTGGATTACACCTGGGGACGGGAGCACACGTTTGACGATGGCCGCAGCGGCGCGCTGCAGCATATCGATTTCACCTATCCCTACGATCATGCCTTGCGCCTGGCCATTATCGAGGCAGCGGAATCCGCGGGCATTCCACATGAGCCCTCCGGCGTGCACGCCGTGACACAGGGCCCCAGGCTGGAAACTGCTGCTGAAGTGCGGCGCCTGGCGAGTGACGGGTGTGACATTGTCGGCATGACCGGCATGCCCGAGGCCGCGCTGGCGAGGGAGTGTGGCATCGCTTATGCAACTATTTGCATGGTGGTCAACCCCGCTGCCGGGCTGGGTGACTTGCCCCTGACGCAGGATACGATGCGCGATATCCTGCAGCGCGAGGCCGCCGTGGTCAGGCGCCTGCTGGGCTGTCTGCTGCCTCGGTTGGGTGCACAGGGCCTGTGATGAGCTCAAGCACGGCCTGATCGTAGGTCGCGCTGTACAGCGTATCCGCATCCAGTGGTGTCAGTTTGATGACCAGGCCGAACAAGGGGTGGTCGATGTAGTGCACCTCGTTGGAGCGCATGCGCCGCTGCTGCTGCAGAAGCACCGCGTGACGATAAGGATAGGTGGGGCCAGATTCCGGCTCCGGGGCGTCCAGCAGCCCTGCCGCGGCATCCCACTGCGGGTTGTAGCCCACGGGTGCCTCGGGGACGGCCGGGTTTGCGGGCAGCACCGGCGCCGCGATCAGCTCCAACGAGGCCGGCGCCAGTGGTGGCGCCGGCATACGCCAGGTGCCGGGCAGGTAATCGCCGTTGGTGTTCAGCCAA
The DNA here is from genome assembly GCF_041395985.1 of Haliea sp. Lineage (NCBI taxonomy): Bacteria > Pseudomonadati > Pseudomonadota > Gammaproteobacteria > Cellvibrionales > Halieaceae > Haliea > Haliea sp. The sequence continues at coordinate 250,222 of NZ_JAWKZJ010000002.1, read as the reverse complement.
AGCTGAGTGTCGACATGCAGGAAGCGGGAGCGGTGCAGCCTGATCGTGCCCTGCAGGGCGGGGTAGGCCTGGTCATCGCCAGAGTGGTCAAGCACGATAGGCAGGGCTGCCCTGGCGCTACCCACCGGTTGCCACCACACCTCATGAAACAGTATTCGGTAGGGGCCGTTGCGTTCCATATAGGCTGCTTTGCCGCGAAACTCCCTGGCTTGGGCCGGTAGCAGCATGAACGGCGTGGGCAGGCGGGGAAGCGCTGCCAGATCCGCAGCGCCAACCTCGGCCCCGGGTTCCACCGCCTCTTCTGGCAACGGTGTCGGCGTGTCGACAACCGCCGCTGCCGGCATGTCTGCCGCTGCGCCGTCGGCCTCTCCGCCACGCAGCTGGATAAGCTGCTTGCCGCGCTTATCGACCCGGCTGTGCAGCGCATCGGCTGTGCGCTCCAGGTTGGCCTGCAAGCGCTGGGGATCGATCAGAAAACGCACGGCGTCCGGGTACTGTAAACGGGGCAGGGCGTCCCACTGTTCCGAACGTGGCGCTCCCGGACCGGTGTGTGCAACGATCAGCAATTCCACCTGATACCAGTTCTGCTCACTCCCACCCTGTGCCTGGGTGGGCATCGTCGGTAGCGCCATCGCAAGCAGAGCGAACAGGGTCTGAACAGGGCGGGGAGTCATCAGGCTGCATCTTCCGTGGCATCGGCGGCAAAGGTGTCCAGCAGCTGGTCGGCGAACTGCTGGCGCTGTTCGGGCTCATCCAGCGGGCGCTTGAAGCGCAGGCGCATGGCGCCGGCCAGCTGGTACCCCTTGGGATCGGACTGCACCAGCTTGACGAGGCTCAGCGGATTCACCCGGGTGGACTCCCGAAAGTCGATGTTACCACCGCCGGGGCCAACCTCAATGCCTGCTATACCCAGCTGATCGGCACGGATGCGCAATCTGGCCACCTGCACCAGGTTTTTCACCTGCTGCGGCAGCAGGCCGAAGCGGTCGATCATCTCCACCTGAATATCGCGCAGTGCCTGCTCGCTGTCAGCGGCCGCGATGCGCTTGTACAACACCAGCCGCGTGTTGATATCCGGCAGGTAGTCCTCGGGGATCAGCGCCGGTATATGCAGGTTGATCTCGGTACCTGCATCCAGGGGCGCGTCCGTGTTGGGAATCTCCCCGCGCCGCAGTGCCGCCACGGCCCGCTCCAGCATGCGCATGTACAACGCGAAGCCCACGCTGTGAATTTGCCCGCTCTGTTCGTCGCCCAGCAGTTCGCCCGCACCGCGAATTTCCAGGTCGTGGGTCGCCAGCAGGTAGCCGGCACCGAGGTCTCCCGCGGCTTCGATGGCTTCGAGGCGTTTTTCCGCATCGGGTGTGATTGCCGAGCGCGGTGGGCACAGCAGGTAGGCATAAGCCTGGTGGTGCGAGCGGCCAACCCGCCCGCGCAGCTGATGCAGCTGGGCGAGGCCGAATTTGTCGGCGCGTTCGATAATGATGGTATTGGCGGTCGGCACGTCGATCCCGGTTTCAATGATGGTCGTGCACAGCAGGATATGGTGGCGCTGGTGGTAGAACGCGGACATGACCTGCTCCAGTTCGGCCTCGCGCATCTGCCCGTGGGCAACGCCGATGGACAGATCCGGCAGCAGCTCCCGCAGCTTGCGGCCGGCCTCCTCGATGCTCTTCACCTCATTGTGCAGGTAGTACACCTGCCCGCCGCGCAGGGTCTCACGCAACACGGCCTCGCGAATGAGGGCGATGTTGTGTTCCCGGACAAAGGTCTTGATCGACAGGCGGCGCGCCGGTGGCGTGGCGATGACAGACAGGTCGCGCATACCGCCCAGTGCCATGTTGAGTGTGCGCGGGATGGGGGTTGCGGTCAGTGTGAGAATATCCACCTCGGCGCGCAGGGCCTTGATGGCTTCCTTCTGCTTGACCCCAAAGCGGTGCTCCTCATCAATGATCAGCAGGCCGAGGTCGTGAAAGCGGAAGTCGCTGGAGAGTAGCTTGTGGGTGCCGATGAGAATGTCGATGTCGCCATTGCTGACCCGCTGCAACACCCCACCCAGGTCTTTGCCGCTCTTGAAGCGTGAAACGACCTCCACGGTCACCGGCCAGTCCGCAAAACGATCGGCGAAGGAGTTGAAGTGCTGTTGGGCGAGCAGGGTGGTCGGTACCAGTACGGCGACCTGCTTGCCGTTGCGCGCAGCGATGAAGGCGGCGCGCATGGCAACCTCGGTCTTGCCGAAGCCAACATCGCCGCACACGAGCCGATCCATGACACGTTCGGCCGTCATGTCGGCGATAACCGCGTCGATCGCGGCCGCCTGGTCCGCAGTCTCTTCAAAGGGAAAGCTTGCGGCAAACTGCTCGTACTCGAGGGCAGGTATCTCGAAGCAGAAGCCCTTGCGGGCCTCGCGGCGTGCATATACATCCAACAGCTGCGCTGCCACATCACTGGCCTTCTCTGTAGCCTTGCGCCTGGCTTTTTCCCACTGGTCAGAGCCCAGCTTGTGCAGCGGGGCGAGTTCTGGATCGCTGCCTGCGTAGCGGCTTACCAGGTGAAGTGAGGCGACGGGCACGTAAAGCTTGCTGCCCTGCGCGTATTCCAGCGTCAGGAATTCATTGTCGGCGCCATCCACCTCAAGGGTCTGCAGTCCGAGGTAGCGACCCACACCGTGCTCCAGGTGCACCACTGGCACACCCTCGCGGAGCTCATTGATATCGCGAAACACATTTTCCGCGTGGGCTTCATCGACCTTGCGCCGGCGCCGCCGCTGGGCGACCCGGTTGCCGAACAGCTGCGCTTCGCAAACCAGTGCCGGCTGGTCCGCGCCAAAGTACATGCCGCGATCAATCGGTGCGGTGCTGATGGCGAAGCGCAGTCCCGAGGCCAGGAATTCGGCCCAGTCCGCCACCTCGGGGGGCGTCAGGCCGTGGGCGGCAAGATTTTCCAGCAGGATCTCCCTGCGGCCGGCGGATTCCGCGCACAGCAATAGCGGCGCCGTATGCTGTTCCATGAAGTGCTGCAGCCGCTCGGCAGGTGTCTGGCGCGCGCCCTCGGTGCTCAGGTCGGGCAGGGGTTGTGAGGGGCTGGCCACATGTGTCGGCGCCTCCGGATTGCGTCGCAGCTCCAGCACCGGGCACTGGCCCAGTAGCTGGTAAAGCTCTTCCACCGGGGTGAAGCAGCGCGCGGGAGGGAGCAGGGGGCGCCGGGGATCGATGCCGTACTCGGTGTATCGGTGCCCTGCATCTTCCCAGAAGCGCTGCGCGGCGCGGTAGTGGTCGCCGATCGCAATGACCGGGGTGCCTTCCGGGAGGTAGTCGAAAAGGCTGGCGCAGTGCTCGAAAAACAGCGGCAGATAGTACTCGCAGCCGCCGGGTGCACGACCCGCACTGACTTCGCGGTAGGTGGGGCAGGCGTCGTGGTCGACATCGAAGGCTTCGTACCAGTTCAGCCGGAACCGCTCAATGGCCGCGGGATTCAGCGGGTATTCGCGAGCAGGTAACAGGTTGATGGCGGCGACTTTCTCCAGCGTGCGCTGAGTGTCGGGGCTGAACGTCCGCAAACTGTCGACCTCGTCGTCCAGCAGATCCACCCGAAAGGGCAGCTCGCTGCCCATGGGATAGATGTCCAGCAGCGAGCCGCGCAGGGCGAATTCACCGTGCTCGTAGACGGTTTCGACATTGCGGTAACCATTGCGCTCCAGGTTCCGCCGGAAGGACTCGCGGTCCAGTACCTGCCCGGGCTCCAGCACCAGGCTCGAGCCCGCCACATAATGCACCGGTGGCAGCCGGTGCATCAGCGTGGAGATGGGTACCACGAGAATGCCCGCTGTGAGCGTGGGCAGTCGGTACAGGGTCTCCAGTCGCTCGGAGACGATGTCCTGGTGCGGCGAGAAATTGTCGTAGGGCAGTGTCTCCCAGTCGGGAAACGCCAGTATGTCGACGGGCTCGGCCAGGAAGAACGGCAGCTCCCGCTCCAGCGCCAGGGCTGAACTGGTGTCCGCGGTGATGACCAGGAGCAGGCTGTCGGGCCGCGCCACCTCCGCAATCAGCCGGGCCTCGGCACAGCCGTGGAAGGGACCGATGGCGGTGCGGATGCCGGATTTGGCGGGCCAGGGGGTGCTGGCGAGCAGGGATCTGTACATAAAGCCTGGCGTTTCACTGCGGAAGGGGCGGTTATTGTAAAGCGCTGGGTGAAAAGTACCACTGTGCCTTGCCCTCACCGGGATGCGGCGGGATAATACGCGCCCGTTGCAGCCCTGATTCCCCCTCATACAGGTGACAGACGAGTGAACGAACGCAAGCGAGAGCGCCCCGACGACTATTTCAGAGACTGGAAAGAGCGCGAAGCGCTGGCCGAAGGCATGATTCCCCTGGTCGGTGAGCTGTCCCGCCGCAAGAATGTAAAGTGCTACATCTACGGCAAGTCACTGGTGAACCAGTCTGTCACCCAGATCATGAAGGACCACCGCTACGTGCGGCAGGTGGAGGAGAACGAGCTCTCCGAGTTTGAGACCTTCCCCATCATCAAGTCCCTCTCGGCCCTGGACCTGGGGCCTGCGCATATCGATATCGGCCGTCTCGCGGTGCAGTATTACGACAAAGGTGAAGGCGCCGGCCTCAGTGTCGACGATTATGTACGCCAGCAGGTCGCCGACCTGATTGGCGCCAAGCCAGAGCCGGGGCGTGGCCCGGTGGATGTGGTGCTGTACGGCTTCGGCCGCATTGGCCGCCTTATGGCACGCATTCTGATCGACAAGACGGATGGCGGCGAATCGCTGCGTCTGCGGGCCGTTGTCGTGCGCAAGGGGTCAGCCCCCGACGACCTGGTGAAACGCGCCAGCCTGCTGCGGCGTGATTCGGTGCATGGAGCGTTTGACGGCACCATCCGCGTGGATGAAGAGCGCCAGTCGTTTGTGGCTAACGGCAACGAGGTCAAGGTCATTTACGCCGACTCGCCCGACAGCATCGACTACACCGAGTACGGCATCAACGACGCGATTGTGGTCGACAACACCGGGGTATGGCGCGACGAGGCCGGCCTGTCTCGGCACCTTAAATCCAAGGGCGTAGCCAAGGTCATCCTCACGGCACCTGGCAAGGGCGACATGAAGAATGTGGTTGCCGGCATCAACAACGACATGATCGACGCCTCCGACAGCATCATTTCTGCGGCATCCTGCACCACCAACGCCATCGTGCCGCCGCTGAAGGCAATGGATGACCGTTACGGCATCATCAGCGGGCACGTCGAAACCGTGCACGCCTACACCAACGACCAGAACCTGATCGACAACTACCACAAGGCTGACCGGCGCGGCCGCAGCGCGCCGCTGAACATGGTCATCACCGAGACGGGCGCCGCCAAGGCAGTGGCCAAGGTGCTGCCGCAGCTCGCCGGCAAGCTCACCGGCAATGCCATTCGTGTGCCGATCCCCAATGTCTCCATGGCCATCCTCAACCTCACGCTGGGTCGGGCCACGACCAAGGAAGAGGTCAACGAGTACATGCGGCACATGGCGCTGCACTCGTCGATGCGCAAGCAGATCGACTATTCCAATTCTCCCGAGGTGGTGTCTAGCGATTTTGTCGGCTCCCGGCACGCCTGCATCTTTGACGCCCAGGCCACCATCGTTAACGGCACTCAGGCGGTGTTGTACCTCTGGTACGACAACGAGTTTGGCTACAGCTGCCAGGTCTACCGGATTCTCGAGCAGGTGTCAGGGATACGCTACGCCCGCTACCCGAAGAATGCCTGAGAAACATAGCGGGCGGCCGCCGCGATGGGCGGAAATGGCGTGACGGGGCGCTTGCGCGGTGGTGTTTTGGCGCGGGCTTCTGTTATAATGCGCGCGGCCCGGGACCGGGCGGCTGCGCTTGATTTCTCCGGCCTGGCCAGGCGCGCGGAAGACCCGGCGCCTCGCCTCTGCCCGCTTTGGGGTGCCAACCCCTTCGCACGGCTCTGGCCGCCACAAATACTGACGAACCTGTAGGCAGATCGTATGATCAAGATCAAGCGGGGCATGGATATTCCCATCCAGGGGGCCCCCCAGCAATCGATTGAAGACGCTCCCCCAGCGCGCGCTGTCGCCCTGGTCGGGCCCGACTACGTCGGCATGAAGCCCACCATGGAAGTCGCCGAGGGCGACCGGGTAAAGGCCGGCCAGCTGCTGTTCACCGACAAAAAGACGGCCGGCGTGCGTTATACAGCACCTGCGGGCGGTGTGGTGTCGGCGATCAACCGGGGGGCACGCCGCGTGCTGCAATCCGTGGTCATCGAGGTGGAGGGCGACGCCTCCGAGAGCTTTACCGCCTACAGCGCCGACCAGGTCCGTGGGCTGGGCGGCCCGGCCATTCGTGAACACCTCAACCAGGCAGGGCAGTGGACCGCGCTGCGGACACGTCCCTTCAGCCGGGTCCCGGCGCTGGACGCCGAGGCCGCCGCGATCTTTATCACCGCGATCGACACCCACCCGCTCGCCCCCGATCCGGCGGTGGTGATTGCCGCCGAGGCAGAGGCGTTTGCCCTGGGGCAGGATATTCTGGCGCAGCTGACTGCTGGACCCGTCTACCTGTGTACGGCGCCCGGTGCCAATCTGCCCTCGGGACAGGCGCCGACCATTCAGGTGGCCGAGTTCGCGGGCCCGCATCCGGCAGGTCTGGCGGGCACCCACATCCACTTCCTGGAGGGCGGTGTCACCGCGACCAAAGTGGTGTGGACCATCGGCTACCAGGACGTGATCGCCTTCGGTCGATTGTTTCTTGACGGATCCATCTGCACATCGCGTGTTATCGCACTCAGCGGACCGCAGGTGAACAAACCGCGCCTGTTGCGCACCCGTCTGGGCGCGGACCTGCAGGCGCTGTGTGCCGGAGAGTTGAAAGACGGTGAAAATCGCATCATTTCCGGCTCGGTACTGGGCGGCCGCCGTGTGCAGGCGCCCACGGCCTACCTCGGGCGCTACCACAATCAGGTTTCCGTGCTACTGGAGGGGCGTCAGCGCGCCTTCATGGGATGGCTGTCCCCCGGCGTGGAGAAGCATTCAAACCTCGGGATCTACCTCAGCAGCCTGTTTGGCCTCAAGCCGCTGGCAATGACCACCACAACCAATGGCAGCCAGCGTGCCATGGTGCCGGTGGGCACCTATGAGACGGTGGTTCCCCAGGACTATCTGCCGACGCACCTGCTGCGGGCACTGATCGTCGGCGACACGGAAACCGCGCAGTCACTCGGCTGCCTGGACCTGGATGAAGAAGACCTCGCGCTGTGCACGTATGTGTGCCCCGGCAAATACGAGTACGGTCCCATCTTGCGGGACAACCTGACGCGCATCGAGAAGGAGGGTTAAGCCGTGGGACTGCGTAAGATCCTTGATGGTGTAGAACACCACTTTGAAGAAGGCGGCCGCTTCAAGCAGTGGTATCCGCTGTACGAAGCGATTGACACGATCTTCTATTCGCCGTCCTCGGTAACGCGGAGCACGGCGCATGTGCGCGATGGCGTGGATCTGAAGCGCATCATGATCACCGTCTGGTTCGCAACGTTCCCCGCCATGTTCTACGGCATGTACAACCTGGGCTTCCAGGCCAACGACATTCTTGCGGCCACTGGCGGTCAGGTAGACGGCTGGCGGGGTAGCCTGATCGCTGCGTTCGGTGGCTACGACGCTTCCAGTCTCTGGGATTGCTTCTTCTTCGGCGCCCTCTACTTCCTGCCTATCTATGCCACCACCTTTTTGGTCGGTGGGTTCTGGGAAGTCCTGTTTGCCATGAAACGCGGGCACGAGGTGAACGAAGGCTTCTTCGTCACGTCCATTCTGTTCGCGCTGATCTGCCCCCCGGACGTACCCCTGTGGCAGGTTGCTCTGGGCATCAGCTTCGGTGTGGTGATTGGCAAGGAAGTGTTCGGCGGCACCGGGAAGAACTTCCTCAACCCTGCGTTGACCGGACGGGCCTTCCTGTACTTCGCTTATCCCGCTCAGATGTCCGGTGACGGCGTCTGGACGGCAGTGGACGGCTATACCGGCGCCACACCGCTGTCCATTGTCGCCTCCGACGGCATGGCTGGCCTTGCCCAGGAACAGATCACCTGGATGCAGGCCTTTCTCGGCAATATTCACGGCTCTATCGGCGAAACCTCCACGCTGGCCATTCTGATCGGCGGTGCCGTGCTGATGCTGATGCGCGTTGCGTCGTGGCGTATCGTCGCAGGTGTGTTCATCGGTATGGTGGCCCTGTCTTCACTGTTCAACCTGATCGGGTCCGAAACCAACCCCATGTTCAATATGCCTTTCTACTGGCATCTGGTGGTGGGTGGTTTCGCCTTCGGCATGATGTTCATGGCGACGGATCCGGTGTCTGCGGCCTACACCAATACCGGGAAGTTCGCCTACGGTATCCTGATCGGCGTGATGTGTGTGCTGATCCGGGTGGTGAACCCGGCGTTCCCCGAGGGCATCATGCTGGCGATTCTTTTCGCCAACCTGTTTGCGCCGCTGATGGACCACTTTGTGATCCAGTCGAATATCAAACGGAGGCTTGCCCGTGTCTAAGAATGACGGCATCAGTAAGACCCTGCTGGTTGCCTTTGCGCTCTGTATCGTCTGCTCTGTGGTGGTCTCGACCGCCGCGGTTATGCTCAAGCCGGCACAGGAAGCAAACAAGACCCTGGATCGCAAACGCAATATCCTCGCGGCCGCGGGTATGCTCGATGAGTCGCGTTCTGTTGAGGAGCAGTTCGCGCAGGTGAAGACCCGCGTGGTGGACCTGCGCACAGGGCAGTTCACAGACGCCGTGGACCCGGCCAGCTATGAACAGACCAAGGCGGCGAAGGAGCCCGGGAAGTCCACGGATCTGAGCAAGACGGAAGACATCGCCGGTATCGGCAGCCGTGAGCACTATGCGCTGGTCTATCTCGTGGAAGATGGCGGGGGCGACATCGACAAGCTGATCCTGCCCGTACGCGGCTACGGACTCTGGTCAACCCTGTATGGCTTCATCGCGTTGGAGTCCGATGCCAATACCGTCGCCGGCCTCGGTTTCTATGAGCACGGCGAAACGCCCGGTCTGGGTGGTGAAGTGGATAACCCGCGCTGGAAAGCACAGTGGCCGGGCAAAAAGGTTTACCGCGACGGCGAAGTGGCTCTGTCCCTGGCGAAGGGTAGCGTAGACCCCGGCAGCCCGGACGCGCCCTGGCGCGTGGACGGTTTGTCCGGTGCAACGCTGACGTCACGCGGTGTAACCCAGCTGGTTCACTTCTGGCTTGGTGAGCAGGGCTACGAACCGTTCCTCAATAATCTCAAAGCAGGGGAGGCCTGAGATGTCTTCGGTCAAGGACACCCTCGTTACACCTATTTTCAAGAACAATCCGATTGCGCTGCAGATCCTTGGTATCTGCTCGGCATTGGCGGTCACGTCGTCGCTGCAGGTCACCGTGGTGATGTGTATCGCACTGACGCTGGTGACAGCGTTTTCCAATCTCTTTATCTCCGCGATACGCACCCAGATACCGGGCAGCATCCGCATTATCGTGCAGATGACGATTATCGCTTCACTGGTGATCGTGGTTGACCAGGTGCTGAAGGCCGTCGCCTACGACATCAGCAAACAGCTTTCGGTGTTTGTCGGCCTGATCATAACCAACTGCATCGTCATGGGGCGCGCGGAAGCGTTCGCCATGAAGAATCCGCCGTTGCCCAGTTTCTTCGACGGTATCGGCAATGGCCTTGGCTACAGCACGGTGCTGCTCGCGGTCGCCTTTGTGCGCGAGCTGTTTGGCTCGGGCAAGCTGTTCGGCATGGAGGTGTTGCCGCTGGTCACGGAAGGCGGCTGGTACAACCCCAACGGCCTGTTATTGCTGCCACCCAGCGCGTTCTTCCTGATTGGTGGTTTCATCTGGATACTGCGCAGCGTCGACAAGAAGCAGGTTGAAGAGCCTGACTTCCGCATGGCCAAGCACACAGCTGCCGAGGAGGGTGCGTAATGGAACAGTATCTGAGCCTGTTTATCCGGGCCGTGTTCATCGAGAACATGGCGCTGGCCTTCTTTCTCGGTATGTGTACCTTCCTGGCTATCTCCAAAAAGGTACAGGCGGCAATCGGCCTCGGCATCGCGGTGATCGTCGTGCTCACCATCACGGTGCCGGTGAACAACCTGATCTACAACTACCTGCTGGCGGACGGCGCGCTGGCCTGGGCAGGGCTGCCGGATGTCGACCTCAGCTTCCTCGGGCTGTTGTCCTATATCGGCGTAATCGCGGCCATCGTCCAGATCATGGAGATGTTTCTCGACAAATATGTCCCGGTTCTGTACAACGCGCTCGGCGTCTTCCTGCCATTGATTACAGTAAACTGTGCCATTCTGGGTGCGGCGCTGTTCATGGTGGAGCGCGACTACAGCTTCGGTGAAAGCGTGGTGTTCGGTGCGGGCGCCGGCGTCGGTTGGGCACTCGCCATCGTCGCCCTCGCAGGCATTCGCGAAAAGCTCAAGTACAGTGACGTGCCCGACGGCCTGCAGGGCTTGGGCATCACCTTCATTACGGTGGGTCTGATGTCACTTGGCTTTATGTCTTTCGGTGGTATGAATCTCTAGGCGGAAGTGCTGTTATGAACCTGACGATCATCCTCGGTGTTACCATGTTCACGGCGATCGTGCTCGCCCTGGTCGCCGTCATTCTGAGCGCACGCTCTCGCCTGGTCAGTAGTGGCGAAGTCGCCATTGAGATCAATGGTGAGAAGACCATTCATGTACCCGCCGGTGGCAAGTTGTTGCAAACCCTGTCCGAAAGCGGGTTGTTCCTGCCCTCGGCCTGCGGCGGCGGTGGCACCTGTGCTCAGTGCAAGTGCATCATCACCGAGGGTGGCGGCGCCATGCTGCCCACCGAGGAGAGCCACTTCACCAAGCGTGACGCCCAGGAAGGCTGGCGCCTGAGCTGCCAGACAGCCGTCAAGCAGGACATGAAAATCGAGGTGCCGGAAGAAGTGTTCGGCGTCAAGCAGTGGGAGTGCACGGTAGAGAGCAACCCCAATGTAGCGACCTTCATCAAGGAGTTGACGCTGAAGCTGCCGGAGGGCGAGAACGTCGATTTCCGCGCCGGGGGCTATGTGCAGCTCGAATGCCCGCCGCACGTGGTCAAGTACAAGGACTTTGAGATCGAGGAGGAGTACCGCGGCGACTGGGAGCGCTTCGGTTTCTTCAAGCTGGAATCCCACGTTGACGAGACCACCATCCGTGCCTATTCCATGGCCAACTACCCGGAAGAGCGCGGCGTCGTCAAATTCAACATCCGTATCGCCACTCCGCCTCCGGGCAGCGAAGGTATTCCGCCTGGCGTGATGTCGTCCTGGGTGTTTAACCTGAAGCCGGGCGACAAGGTGAAGGTCTATGGGCCTTTTGGCGAGTTTTTTGCCAAGGATACCGATGCAGAGATGATCTTCATCGGCGGTGGCGCGGGCATGGCGCCCATGCGCTCACATATTTTCGACCAGCTAAAGCGCCTGCAGAGCAAGCGCAAGATTTCCTTCTGGTACGGCGCGCGTTCGCTGCGTGAAATGTTCTACGTCGAGGACTACGACCAGCTCGCTGCAGAGAACGACAACTTTGAGTGGCACGTGGCCCTGTCGGATCCGCAGCCCGAGGACAACTGGGAAGGCCTGACCGGCTTTATCCACAACGTCCTGTACGAGGAATACCTGAAGGACCACCCCGCACCCGAGGACTGCGAGTACTACATGTGCGGTCCGCCAATGATGAATGCCGCGGTAGTGCGCATGCTCACAGACATGGGCGTGGAGCCGGAAAACATTCTGCTGGACGACTTCGGCGGCTGATGCAGCGCCATCGGCACAGTGCAAGCCACTCTTCGGGGTGGCTTTTTTGTAGGGCGGCCGGCGCCATACTGGCGTTGCTGTTGCTGCTGGTTTCCGCGTGTTCGCAGCCGCGTACCGGTGTGGCCCTGTCGGGCGCCACCATGGGCACGACCTGGCACATCACGTATCTACCCTCCAAGGAATCAGCACGCCCCGAACAGCTGCAGGCCGTGCTTGAGGGCCTGCTGGTCGACCTGAACAACAGCATGTCCACCTGGCAGATCGATTCGGAGATCAGCCGCTTCAATCGCAGTCCGGTCGGCGAATGGGTTCCGGTTTCCGAGCACTTTGGGCGGGTCATGGCACAGGCCCTGCACATTGGCGAACTGTCCGGTGGTGCCTACGATGTCACCGTGGGGCCGCTGGTCGAACTCTGGGGTTTCGGACCGGTCCAACCCCGTATGGAATTGCCCAACAAGCGCGCGATCGACGCAGCGCGCGAGCGTGTGGGGCAGCGTCACATTGAGTTCGACAGCGGCCTGCAGCGTCTGCGGCGCCTCCGGGACGTGGAGCTGGACCTGTCCTCGATTGCCAAAGGGTACGCCGTCGATGTGCTGGCCGCTGCCCTCAGCGGACACGGTATCGACAACTTCCTGGTTGAAGTGGGCGGCGAGATGCGCGTCTCGGGAATCAGTCCGCGCGGTGACGCTTGGCGAGTAGCGATAGAACGACCCGAGCCTGGTGCACGGGCTGTCGCGCTGGGGATTGCGCTGGAGGACATTGCGGTCGCGACCTCGGGGGACTACCGGAACTACTTTGAACTGGAGGGCCGGCGCTACTCGCACAGCATAGATCCACGCACGGGGTATCCGGTGGCACACGATCTGGTGTCCGTCACGGTACTGGCAGAGGACTGCATGACGGCGGATGGCTGGGCGACCGCACTTACCGTGCTCGGCGCTGAGGAGGCACTCGCGCTGGCGGAGCAGCATGGCCTCGCCGTGTATTTGATGCGTCGCGATGGGGAGCGTATCGTGCCATCGTATTCCAGCGCCTTTGCGCCGTGGCTGGATCAGAGTACCCTGACAGAATAGCGGCCTGGAGCCGCAAGGATGACTGCAATGACCGAATTTGTTCTCGCCGCAGTGCTGATCGCGGTTGTCATGGGTATTATGGCCGTCGGTGTGCTCATGGGACGTGGGCCCATCAAGGGTTCCTGTGGCGGGATGGGCGCACTCGGCTTCGACACCGCCTGTGATATCTGTGGTGGTGATCCCGGCCGCTGTGAGAAGGAGACGCGTAACACCGGTGACGCCGATGACCGGGATGACACGCGCTTCTATCCGGCGGACCGCTAACGCAGGCCACGCGCAGGTACATTCCACTGGGCTTCCACTACGCCATCTTCGTTGGTCTGCGCTACAGCTTCAGCCGACGGCGCAACCGCTTTGCCAGCGTCATAGCAACAGTGTCCATGCTGGGCATGGTGCTGGGCGTGGCGAGCCTGATTACCGTGCTCTCCATCATGAACGGTTTCGCCGCGGAACTGCGTGATCGCATCCTGGCGCTGGTGCCCCACGGTTTTGTAGTGGCAGCCGAGGGGCGCATCGAGGGCTGGCCGCAGCTGGCCGAAGTGCTTGTCCTGCAGCCCGGCGTTCTCGCCGCTGCGCCGTACCTGACAGACAAGGTGATTTTCTCCGGTCAGGGGACTCTGCGGGGAGCCAGTCTGACCGCTATCGATGTGCAACGCCAGGCCACTGTATCCAGTGTCAATGAAGCGATGCTGACCGGCACCCTGGCCGACCTGCAACAGCCCTTCAGCGTCGTGCTGGGCACGGGTTTGGCACGCGGGCTGGGAGTCGCACCCGGCGATACGCTGGATGTCACGCTACCCAGCCTCACGGTCACGCCGCTGGGCACATTTCCGCGCAGTAAACGCCTGCGTGTGGTCGGGCTGTTCGCGGTCAATGCCCAGCCGGATGGCTACCAGGCCTACGTGTCGCTGGAAACCGGCCAGCGGCTGTTCGGGGCGGGCGCTGGCGTGGACGGTATACAGCTGCGCACCAGCGACCTGATGCAGGCGCCGCGACAGCTGGCCGCACTCCAGCAGTCCCTGGCTCCCGGTTTGCTGGCCCGCGACTGGACACAAACCCAGGGCAGCCTGTTCCGCGCGGTCAAAATGGAGAAAATCATGGTCGGGCTGTTGCTGTTGAGTGTGGTCGCCGTGGCGGCATTCAATATCGTATCCACACTGGTCATGGCAGTGGCTGAAAAACGCGGTGACATTGCGGTGTTACGCACGATGGGGGCCCGCGCCGGCGGCATTATGGCGATTTTCTTTGCCCACGGTCTGGGCCTTGCCTGCACAGGCATTGGCGTCGGCGCCGCCCTGGGCGTGTTACTGGCGAGCCACATTGCCCGGATCACGGCAGCCCTGGAGCGGTGGCTGGGTGTGAAATTGTTTGATCCATCCGTCTATTTTATCAGCGAGTTACCGGCGCGTTTGCAGTGGCAGGACGTCGCAGCGGTGATTGCAGCATCCCTGCTGCTCAGTCTCCTGGCGAGTGTTTACCCCGCGTGGCGGGCCTCGCGTATCGCGCCGGCCGAGGTGTTACGTTATGAATGAATCGTTGGTGCTGCGTTGCGAGCAGTTGGGCCGTGTGTACCGGGATGGCACTCGCGAGGTGCAGGTGCTCAGCCAGGTAGAACTGGCGCTGCGTGACGGGGAGAAGGTCGCCATTGTGGGCGCTTCGGGCTCCGGAAAATCGACGCTGCTCAATCTGCTCGGTGGCCTGGATACGCCCACGACAGGTCGGGTACTGATTCGCGGTCAGGATCTTGCCGAGCTTGGGGAGCGCGCCCTGTGCCGCTGGCGCAACCAGCACCTGGGTTTTGTCTACCAGTTTCACCACCTGTTGCCGGAGTTCGACGCCAGGGAAAACGTCGCCATGCCATTGTTGATTGGCGGGGCACGGCGACGCAGTGCATGGAAGTCAGCAGAGGCCGTGCTGGAGCAGGTCGGCATGCACCACCGCCTACAGCATCGCCCCGGCGAGTTGTCGGGTGGAGAACGTCAGCGGGTGGCGATTGCCCGGGCCCTGGTCACCCGGCCTGATTGCGTGCTGATGGACGAACCCACGGGTAATCTGGACCCCGAGTCGGCGCAGCAGGTGCTCGCCCTGATTGACTCCCTGAGCGCCGCACGCACCGGCTTCATCGTGGTCACTCACGATCCGTACATCGCGCGGCGCATGGATCGAACGCTGGAGTTGCGGCAGGGTGCCCTGTGGGAACAGACTGATGCGGCTGCGTGACCAGGGACGCATCGCCCTGCGCTACAGCTTTGCGTTTGGGCGCGGTTATCTGTCGACCTTCCTCGCCTCACTCTCGGCGCTGGGCCTCATTCTCGCGATCGCTCTACTGATTGCGGTGCTCTCGGTCATGAACGGTTTTGACAAGGAGATGCGCGAGCGGATCCTGGCGCTGGTGCCACACATCAGCGTCTATGCCACGGAGCCATTGATCGACTGGCAGCCGGTTGCCTCTGCAATACGCGCACGGCCGGAAGTGCAATCGGTGCAACCGTTTGTACAGTTTGACGCCCTGTTCATGCGCGGTCGTGACATTGAAACCGGCATCGGCATCGGGTTGCCCGGCGCGGGGCACGAGGGGCTGCTGGCGGCGCTGGATCGCGATCTGCAGCAGCGCTTCACCGCAGCGCCCTCGGGACTGCTCCTGGGCAGTGGTCTTGCGCATCGGCTGGGCGCAGCACCCGGTGATTCGCTGACCCTGATTGTCCCCGGCGCGGACAGCTCCAATCCGGCAGAGACGCAGTTTGCCGCAGTAACCCTGATTGGCCTGCTGTCAACCGGCACGGAATTGGACGAGTCTGCTGCCGTGGTGCGTTTGGAGCTGGCCTCGGAACTGGCGGGGCTCTCGGGCGGGATAACGGGTCTGCAGGTGCGCGTGATGGATCTGTTCAATGTGCACGGCCTTGGCTGGTCTCTGCTGGCCGATCTGCCGGTGGGTTACTACACCACAAACTGGATGATGACACACGGAAACCTGTATTCCGCCATCCAGCTGTCGCGGGATCTGGTCAGTATTCTGTTGTTCTCCATCATAGGGGTTGCCGCGTTTAACGTGGTTTCCTCACTGGTGCTGGTGGTATTCGACAAGCAGGGCGATATCGCAATTCTTCGCACGCTGGGTGCGTCCGGAGCAGACATCACCGGCATCTTTCTTCTTCAGGGTGCCATGATCGGCATTATCGGCGCCTTGCTTGGGAGCCTGTCCGGTGTGCTGTTGAGCCTCGGGATACCCCGTCTGGTAATGGGGCTGGAACAGCTGCTGGGGATGCGTTTTCTCAGTACCGACGTGTACCCGGTGTCATTTCTCCCGGTGGAAATACTGGTGTCGGATGTGGCGTGGGTGTCGCTGGTGGCATTTATACTTTGCGTGTTGGCCGCGCTGTATCCGGCGCGGCGCGCTGCACGCCTTGCGCCGGCGCAGATTCTGCATCAGGAACGCGTTTAGACGTCTGCACCCGGCTGTGCCGACGGGCCTGGCGTTTGCGCCAGTGATGGCCGACCCGCCAGCGCCACAGGAGGTTGACCGCCGTATAACCCAGTGAGCCAAACAGCAGGCCGCAGAGCAGGCTGCCCACGAGCAGGGGCTTCCAGATCATCTCAATGCGATCTGTTATCCAGCCAAGGCTGAGCTCAAACTCCAGGACATGCACCGGCGCATCAATCAGCAGTGCGCCTACCCGGTAGGAGAGGTAGAACATCGCTGGCATGGTTACCGGGTTGGTGATCCACACCAAAGCCACCGACATGGGCAGATTGCAACGCAGTAACACCGCCAGTATGGCGGCCACCAGCATCTGCCCGGGTATCGGCAGAAACGCGACGAAGACCCCGACAAAAAAGGCCATGGACGCAGAGAAACGATTGATGTGCCACAGATTGGGTTGGTAAATCCAGTCACCCAGCACGCGCAGGCTGTCAATATTGCGGATGCGGCTGGGCGTGGGTAACCACTGTTTCAGGGTTTTTCGTGGCATGTGCAGTCTGGTTGATTTTGGTGTGTATAAAGGGGGCTACGACGTGTTTCAGTGCGCACTGGTAACCACCAGGTCCATCCGGCGCATATTATGGCGGCAAAACCCGCGGCAAACCACCGATGCCTGCGCTGCTGACGGCGTTTCTTGTCGGGGTGATGCTCTGTTCCCTGGCCTCGCAATTGGGACCAGCCTGGCTGCCGCCCCTGTTCGCGATCCTCGCTGTGGCTGCCTGGCACCGACGCAGCCGTATCCACAGGTTGTGTGCCGCACTGCTGATGGGCCTTGCGGTGGGCGCCAGCCACGCCCACGCTTGGCAGGCAGAACAGCTCCCGGTTGCCTGCGAGCGCCTGCCGCTGTGGGTAGAAGGTCGTGTCTCGGGCTTGCCGCATAGGTACGTGGAGGCAGAGGGGCGCCAATGGCAACGCTTCCATCTGGAGCTGGAGCAGCCGCTGGGCAACGGCTGTTCTGGCCCGCAACAGCTGCTATTAACGGAAGGCAGCGGCCTCACGCTGTTTCCGGGGGAACGCTGGCGTTTCCGGGTTCGGTTACGCCTGCCATGGGGTCTGGAGAACCCCGGCGCGAGTAACCGCCAGCGCTGGCTCGCAGAAGCCGGCATTGACGCGGTGGGCAGCGTCAGCAGCACCGCGCCGGCGCAACGCCTGGAGGCGGGTGGCTGGTCCACCGCGCACCAGCGTCTGCGACAGCATCTCAGTGAAAGGATCAGCCGTTCGCAGGGCGCCAGCCCAGCCTCGCAGATACTCGCGGCGTTGGCCGTCGGCGATCGCAGCGCGCTGGACCCCGGGCTCTGGCGGATATTCCAGCAATTCGGCGTCGGCCACCTGCTGGTGATCTCAGGGCTGCATGTCGGGATGGTCGCCGCCTGTGGCCTGTTGCTGGGCAGCGTTTTTGCCCGTCTCCTGCTCGTGTTCGGTATCTCCCGGTGGAATCATCTGGCGGCGCCGCTGGCGGCACTGATGCTCGCTACCGTGTACACCGCATTGGCAGGATTTTCACTGGCGACATCACGAGCGTGGCTGATGCTGGTCACGCTGCTTTGTGCGCGCCTGTGTGGCCGTCCCGCGCTGACCTGGCACAACCTGTTGCTCGCCGCAGTGGCGCTGGTGGCCCTGAATCCATTGGTCGTGCTGGGCGCGGGTTTCTGGCTTTCGTTTTCCGCAGTGGCGTGCCTGCTCTGGTTCAGTGCCTGGCGGCGCAGGGGGGGTGGCTGGTGGCTTGCCCATGGCTTCATGGCCGTTGCCATGCTGCCTGTCAGCGGCGCATGGTTTGGCGGCGCGAGCCTGGTTGCTGCCATCAGCAACGCCCTGCTGGTGCCGATGGTCGGGACGTTCGTGGTGCCTCTGGTACTTGCCGGAACACTTGCTGCTTTGCTGGGGAGTGGCCTCGCCGACCTGCTCTGGAGCCTCGCCGCGTGGCCGTTTGAGCAGCTGCTTCCAGTGGCGACAGCGGTGGCGGCGCGTTATCCGGCAGGCGTATACCGGATGCTTGCGTCGACACCACTTGCCTTGTATCTGGCCGCTGCGGCACCAGCGCTGGCCTGCCTACCGCTGCGCTGGCCGCGCAAGGCATTGCTGCTCATACTGCCGCTGCCTCTACTGCTACCCTTTGCCAACCACCGGGTTGCCAGTCCGCAGGCGGTGCATGTGATGGTGCTGGATGTCGGGCAGGGGACGTCAGTGCTGCTGTACGACCGGGAACACGCACTGCTCTACGATACCGGTGGAGGCCCTCCGGGCGGCGTGTCGGTGGCTGAGCGCGCCGTAATCCCGGTACTTCGCCAGCGCGGTATCCGCCATCTTGACACGCTGCTGGTCAGCCACGGCGACCACGATCACAGTGCCGGACTTGCTATTCTGCAGGCAGAGCTGTCACCTGCCGGTCTTCTGGTTGGCGCCGACCTGTCCGACATCAGGGGCGCCCAACCCTGTCGCGCGGGGCAGGCCTGGCAATGGCGCGAGGACGTGCGCTTTCAACTTCTGGCACCGGCGCCCGGCGAGCACCTCAGTCGCAACGATGGCTCCTGCGTGCTGCGTGTCGTGCTGCCCGGTACCGAACTTCTGCTACCGGGTGATATCAGCGCGCGCAGGGAGAGAACCCTGGTCCGCTACTGGGGCGAACACCTGCATAGCCACCTTGCGCTGGCGGCGCATCACGGGAGCAAGACCTCGTCGTCCTGGGCCTGGCTTGGGCATGTCCGACCACGGCGGGTGATCTATACCCATGGACGGGCCAATGCTTTTGGTCACCCGGCCACCACCGTGGTGCAGCGACATCAGGCGTTGGACATCGACACGCTGAGTACGGCGCATACGGGGGCGCTTGAGTGGGTGCTGGAGCCCGGTGAACGCCCCGTCCTGCTGCAGCACCGGGCCCTGCAACCGCGCTATTGGAAGCGCTAGTGCGCAGTTTCGCAGGCCTCTGGCCTGTGCGTATAATGCAGGCCACACTGGCAATGGACATCGATTGTGCTGGAACTCGTAACGGCGGGCGGTTGGCTGATGGTGCTTATCCTGCTCTGTTCTATCCTCGCGCTGGCGATCTGCGTTGAGCGCCTGTACACACTGAATCCCAAAAAGATCGCGCCGCCGCACCTGCTCGCTACCGTGTGGAAGCAGCTGAAGGCCGGGGAGCTGGACACCCAGCGTCTGCGCAGCCTGCGGCAGTCTTCCCCGTTGGGGCGCATACTGGCAGCGGGGTTGGCCAATGCCAACCACGGCCGCGAGGTGATGAAGGAGAGTATCCAGGACGCCGCGAGCCACGTCGTACACGACCTGGAACGCTACCTGAATACCCTGGGCACCATTGCGGCGGTCGCACCCCTGCTTGGACTGCTGGGCACCGTGGTCGGCATGATCAAGGTTTTCGCGCAGATCATGGCCCAGGGCACAGGTAATGCCAGTGCCCTGGCCGGCGGTATTTCCGAAGCGCTGATCACCACAGCGGCGGGCCTCGCGGTAGCGATTCCGGCCCTGGTCATGCACCGCTACTTCGTCGGTCGGATTGACGCCATCGTGGTGGGGCTGGAACAGGAGACCATCAAACTGATGGACGCTCTGCACAGTGATGAGCGGCGGGACGAGCGCACTTGAGGTTCCGCCGCCAGCAAGCCGCCGAAGTCGGCGTGAATCTCACGCCGCTGATTGATGTGGTATTTCTCCTGCTCATTTTTTTCATGGTGTCGACAACCTTCACCCGCGAGACCCAGCTTACCCTGGACCTGCCTGAGGCCGCCGGCGAGCCCAGGGCGGTCACGGAGCAGCAGGTGGAGGTCTTGGTGGATGAAGATGGGCGCTACCGCGTGAACGGGCAGCCGTTGGTGGATAACCGCGTGCGGACACTGCAGGCGGCGATCTACAAGGTGTCTGCCGGTGACACGACGCTGCCGCTGGTGATTGCAGCCGATGCACAGGCGGCCCACCAGGATGTGGTGCGCGCCATGGATGCCGCGGGCCAGATGGGCTTTGTACACATGAACATCAGCACTCGAATGCCTGCCGAGGCAGCCGCCAGTGACTGACCAGGATCGACCCAGCGACTGGCAGCTGTATCGGCGCCTGCTCTCCTATGTGTTGCCCTACTGGTATCTGTTTGCGCTCAGTATCGCCGGCTATGTGGTCTATTCCATCGGCAATGTGCTGTTGGCCGACCTCATGCAGTTCCTGCTCGATTCGCTGAATGAGTCAGACAAAGCCGAATCCGGCCTGGTCGCGCGCGCTGCCTATGCGCTGCTGGACGCGGGCGACATGACACGGCTCGAATTTGCCCGCATCGGTGTGCCGATTGCCATGATCGTGCTGGCCTTCACCCGTTCCATGGGGTACTTCGCCGGCAACTACTTCATGAACCACGTAGCCCGCAATCTGATTCACCAGCTGCGCATCGAATTGTTCGACAAGATGCAACTGGCGCCCAGCAGCTATTATGACAACAATAGCCAGGGGGTGCTGATTTCCAAGATCACCTACAACGTGGAGCAGATCACTGGCGCCGCTACGAAGGCACTGAAAGTGGTGGTCGGGGAGGGGCTCACCGTGATAGGCCTCTTGGGGTACCTGTTCTACCTCAACTGGCGTTTAAGCCTGGTGTTTATGCTGGTCGCCCCCTGTATTGCGGTGGTGGTAAGCGTTGTCGGCAAGCATTTCCGGCGCTACAGTCGGCGGATTCAGGATTCCATGGGCGATGTCACCCAGGTGTCCAATGAGAGTATTGGCGGCTACCGGGAGGTGCGCCTGTTCGGGGGGCAGGCGCAGCAGAGCGCACGCTTTGCTGCCGCCAGTGAGTACAACCGCAATCAAAGCCTCAAGTTGGCCTTTGTCGATGCGTTCAGCACCCCGGTGATACAGACCATGCTGTCCATCGCACTGGGCGCACTGGTCTGGTTCGCGCTCAACCCGGAAATCCTCAGCGGCTTCAGCGCAGGTTCCCTGGTCGCTTTTTTGACGGCCGCGGGCCTGCTGGGCAAGCCAATTCGCCAGGTCAGCAGCATTCAGAGCATTATTCAGCGGGGGCTGGCCGCCGCCGAAGACATCTTCGCGCAGCTGGATCTGGATGACGAGCAGGACACGGGAACCTATCGCGTGGACCGCGCCCGGGGCGACATCGTGCTGCGCGACGTCAGCTTCAGCTACCCCGGCACCACGCAGGAGGTCCTCAGCGGACTCAACCTGAGTATCCGGGCGGGGGAGGCGGTGGCACTCGTTGGTCGCTCGGGCAGCGGCAAGAGCACGCTGATCCAGCTGCTTGCACGTTTTTACCCGCTGCAGAACGGCGACATCACGCTGGACGGGGTCTCCATCGCGGATTACGAATTGGCGAACCTGCGCCGCCAGCTGGCGATGGTGTCTCAGGACGTCACCCTGTTCCAGGACAGCGTAATCAACAACGTCGCCTACGGCGACCTGTCGGGGGCCAGCCGGGAGGATGTGATCGCGGCCTGCCAGTCGGCCCACGCGATGGAGTTTATCGAGCGGCTCCCCGATGGACTGGATACCGAACTGGGTGACGATGGCGGTGGGCTGAGCGGTGGCCAGCGCCAGCGGCTGGCGATTGCCCGCGCCATCCTCAAGGATGCGCCTGTGCTCATCCTGGACGAGGCGACATCGGCTTTGGATAATGAATCGGAGCACCGTATTCAACGGGCTCTGGATACCATCATGCGCAACCGCACCAGTATCGTTATCGCGCACCGCCTGTCTACGGTAGAACGGGCTGATCGTATCGTGGTCATGGATGCGGGACGTATTGTCGCCGCAGGCAGTCACGAGGAGTTGCTGGCCCAGGGCGGTCTGTACGCACAGCTGTATCATCAGGAGTTCAGTGACTAGCCGAGGGATCGAAGCGGCCCTGCTGCGAGGCTGGTACGAAGGCGCGTGCTGGACCTGGCTGTTGCGGCCGCTGGAAGCGGTCTACCGCGCTGTGGCGGCGCTGCGGCGGCTGCTTTATCGCCTGGGGGTGTGCAAGGCCTACCGGGCCCCAGTCCCGGTGGTGATCGTCGGCAATATTACCCTGGGCGGCACCGGCAAAACCCCGGTGATCGTCGCGCTGGTCGAGGCGCTGCAAGCGCGCGGCCTGCGACCGGGCGTGGTCAGCCGCGGCTACGGCGCCAACGGGTCCGGCAGCTTCCCGCATACCGTCTCTGCGACCAGCAGCGCGGCCGATTGCGGCGACGAACCGCTGCTGATTTTCCAGCGCACCGGCGCACCCTGTGTTGTCGATCCGGATCGGCCCGCGGCGGTGCGCAGCCTGTTGGCGCAGCACCCTGTGGATATCGTGCTCTGCGATGACGGCCTACAGCATTACGCTCTTGCGCGGGACTTCGAGATCGCCGTGCTGGATGCAGAGCGCGGCTTGGGCAACGGTTTCTGTTTGCCGGCAGGACCCCTGCGCGAACCGCCGTCTCGCCTCAAGACAGTGGATGCGCTGCTGTGGCGCGGGGGCACAGCGGTAGAGACAGGCTTAACCCTGGACGTTGACGGTGTGTTTGCGCTGCGGCCCATGCCGGGGCAAAGCCCTCCCGGAGCGGGTGCGCGGGTGCACGCGGTCGCCGGCATCGGACAGCCGCAGCAATTTCAGGCGACGCTCACGGCGATGGGCTATCGCGTCATTGCACACAATTTTCCGGATCACCACCGGTTCAGTGCCAGAGATATCACTGTACTGGACGATGCGCCGGTTATCATGACGGAGAAGGACGCGGTAAAATGTCGGGCGTTCGCAGGCGTAAATCACTGGTATCTGAAAATCAGTGCGCGCTTGCCCGAGACCGTCGTCGACCGTATTGCCGCACTGGCTACCCGGACGCCTTGAGCCTGTAGACACTATGCATTTCACCGTTGTCATTCCCGCACGCTACGCCTCAACCAGACTGCCCGGCAAACCCCTGCTGGACATTGCAGGCCGGCCCATGGTCCAGCGGGTCTGGGAGCAGGCGCGGCAGAGTGGAGCAGACCGCGTGGTCGTGGCGACTGACGACGCGCGCATTGTCCAGGCTGCGGAACGCTTTGGTGCCGACGCGTTGCTGACCGCTGCCGCTCATCCCTCGGGGACAGATCGCCTGGCAGAGGTTGCGCACATGCTGCAACTGCCGGGGGACGCCATAGTGGTCAACGTACAGGGTGATGAGCCCCTGATTCCGCCTGCCGTCATCGACCAGGTCGCAGGCAATCTCGCGGCACACCCCGCATGCGGCATTGCCACCCTGTGCGTACCGATCACAACGCTGGAGACCTTGCGTGATCCGAATGCGGTGAAAGTCGTGAGCGACGCGCAGGGCAGGGCGCTCTATTTCAGTCGTGCACCGGTGCCCTGGCCGCGTGATGCCTTTGCCGCAGCCGCCGCAAGCCTGCCCGCCGAAGGCGTCTGGTTCCGGCACGTGGGTATCTATGCCTACCGGGTCAGCTTCCTCCATCAGTATGTTGGCTGGTCGCCTGCGCCGCTGGAACAGCTGGAACAGCTGGAACAGCTGCGAGCCCTGTATCACGGCGTGAGTATCCACGTTGCTGAGGCCGTCGCCGAGGTGCCTGGCGGGGTGGACACGCCCGATGACCTGGCAGCCGTCCGCGCGCGCTTCGGAGTCTCGCTGTGAGCACGTCGCCGTCTACCCAGCGCGTGCTGTTCGTCTGCCTGGGCAATATTTGTCGCTCGCCCACGGCCGAAGGTGTATTCCGGAAGCGGGTTGCAGACCGCGGGCTTGAGCACCGCATATACGCAGACTCCTGTGGCACTGCTGACTGGCACAGCGGCAAGCCGCCGGATGCGCGCAGTATCGCCGCCGCGCGACGTCGTGGTTACGATCTGGAGGCCCTGCGCGCACGCCCGTTGTGCTGGGAAGACTACTACACCTTCGATTACATGCTGGCAATGGACGAATCCAATCTCGAGGTGCTGCGCCGGGAGTCGCCGCTCGATTACGCGGGGCACATCGGGCTGTTCCTGGACTTTGCCCCCGACCTTCCGGAACGCGAAGTACCGGATCCGTACTACGGCGAAGGTGACGGATTCCTGCGGGTGCTGGAACTGGTCGAGGCGGCCAGTGACGGTTTGCTGGCTGAGCTGCTGCAGCATGGATGATGCCCTCGAGTCCCTGCAGCCGCCGAATACCCTGCGCCTGCGTGCACAGGCGCAGGCACTGCGTAGCGTACGCTCGGTCGTCGAGGTCGAGTCCGCGCTGGCGTGGGCGCGGGCCCGGGCACTGCCGGTGCTGCCGCTTGGCGAAGGCAGCAATGTGGTGCTGCAGCCGCAGCTGGGTGCCTTGGCGCTGCTCGTGCGGCTGTCGGGGCGGGAGCTGCTGGAAGACGGACGCGAGTTCATCACACTGCGCGTTGGCGCCGGTGAAAACTGGCACGCGCTCGTGGTGTGGACATTGTCGCGTGGTTACTACGGCCTCGAGAACCTGGCGCTGATCCCCGGCACCGTCGGCGCGGCGCCTATCCAGAATATCGGTGCCTATGGCCGTGAAGTCGCCGCTTTTGTGGTCGCCGTTCACGCACGCCGTGTTAGCGATGGCACACCGCTGACCCTCAGCGCTGCCGAGTGTGAATTTGCCTACCGGGACAGCGTGTTCAAGCGGGCGCTGGTTGACAGTGTGGTCATTACCCATGTCGACCTGCGGCTGGCACGCAGGCCGGCGACCAACACCGACTATCCCGCACTGAGCGCGGCGCTGGGGGCGCGAGGTTGCGGCGACAATGCGAGTCCGCAAGAGGTATTCGACGCCGTGGTCGCACTGCGCCGCGCACGCTTGCCAGACCCAGCGCTGCAGCCCAACGTGGGCAGTTTCTTCAAGAATCCGATTGTCTCCCGAGATCACGCCGATGCACTGCGCGGCCGGCATCCGGACTTGCCGGTGTTTCCGCTGGATGCCCGGTACTGCAAGCTGGCAGCGGCCTGGCTGATTGAACAAGCGGGCTGGAAAGGCCGCCGGTCGGGAGGCGTCGGCGTGCATCCCGGGCACGCGCTGGTGCTGGTCAACTACGGTGCGAATACAGCACCGCCCCTGCTGGCCCTGGCCGCCGAAATCCAGGCCACCGTCGCGCAGCAGTTTGCGGTGCAACTGGAACTGGAGCCGCGCGTCTACGGGGTGGAGCGGTGACTGATTTCGACGCCGAGAGCTTCCTGAAACAGCTCACCACGCGCCCGGGCGTTTACCAGATGTACGGTGCCGACGCCGAACTGTTGTATGTGGGCAAGGCCCGCAACCTGAAAGCGCGGGTCAGCAGTTATTTCCGCGCCAGCGGGCTCACGACCAAGACCATGGCGCTGGTGGCGCGAATCCGGGACATCCAGGTCACGGTCACCTCGACGGAAGTGGACGCCCTGCTGCTGGAACACAATCTGATCAAGAGCCACAGGCCGCCCTACAACATACTGCTGCGTGACGACAAATCCTATCCGTACATCTACCTTTCCACCGACGACGAGTTCCCCCGCCTGAGCCTGCACCGGGGGCGGAAACGGCGCAAGGGCAGCTACTTCGGACCCTATCCCTCAGCCTCGTCGGTGCGTGAATCACTGCACTTCCTGCAAAAGGTGTTTCGCGTACGGCAGTGCGAGGACAGCTTCTTTCGCAATCGCTCGCGACCCTGCCTGCAGCACCAGATCGACCGTTGCACGGCGCCCTGCGTCAACCTGGTGTCGGCCGAGGCGTATGCAGAGCAGGTCCAGAACACGGCGTTGTTTCTGGGGGGTAAATCGCAGGAGTTGCTTGTGCGGCTCGCGGATGACATGGAGCAGGCCGCGGCGGCGCTGGAGTATGAAAAGGCTGCCGTGTATCGCGACCAGATCAGTCAGCTCCAGCATGTCCAGGCCAGCCAGGGCATCGAGGGTGCCAGCGGGGAACTGGACATACTCGCCGTCGCCGTCGATGGAGGACGGGCCTGTGTGCAGGTGCTGTTCGTGCGCAACGCGCAGGTTCTGGGCAGTAAAACCTGGTACCCGCCTCTCAAACTGGACGAGACAGGCGCTGAGGTTCTCGCGGCCTTCCTGCCCCAGTTTTACCTGGCGGGCGGACGGCCCATACCGGGCGAGATCATCGTCACCGACCTGCCGGATGACAGCGAAGCCCTGGCGGCGGCCCTGACCCATCAGGCCGGCCGTCGCGTGCGTATCCGGGCCAACGTCCGCGATGCGAGAGCGCGCTGGATGCAGCTTGCCCGACAGACCGCCGAGACCAATCTGCAGTCACATCTGGCCGGCCGGCAATCCACCCTGGAGCGCCTGCAGGCGATACAGGAACTACTGGATCTGCCAGCACTGCCGGAACGCATGGAATGCTTCGATATCAGCCACAGCTCCGGTGAGGCCACGGTGGCTTCCTGCGTGGTCTTTGACCAGAACGGGCCGCGTAAATCCGACTATCGGCGCTTCAATATTGACGACATTACCGGCGGCGATGACTACGCGGCCATGCAGCAGGCGCTGGAGCGACGCTACCGACGGCTGAAGGACGGGGAGGGTAGCCTGCCTGACATCCTCTTCATCGACGGTGGCAAAGGGCAGGTTGCGCAGGCCATGCAGGTGCTCGAGGCATTGCAGTTGAACAGCATTGAGGTCGTCGGGGTTGCCAAGGGGGTCACCCGCAAAGCCGGTTTTGAAACGCTGATCCGTGGCGATACAGGGCGTGAAACCCGGCTGCGCGGGGATAGCCCCGCGCTGCACCTGATACAATCGATACGCGACGAGGCACACCGCTTCGCCATAACCGGGCATCGGGCGCGGCGCGACAAGGCCCGCCAGCGGTCCTCACTGGAGGGGATTCCCGGAGTAGGGGCCAAACGCCGCCGGGAGCTGCTACGGCATTTCGGCAGTGCCAGCGGCGTGGCGAACGCCAACGTCGATGAGTTGAAGAAAATCAACGGAATTAGTGCGACCCTGGCGCAACAGATATACGATCACCTCCACGGCAGTGGCCAGTAACGGAGCGAACGCCCTCTTGAGCATCAACATACCTAACACGCTGACCCTGATGCGGATATTCCTGATACCGGTGTTGGTTGTGGTGTTCTATCTACCGTTCCAGCACCATCTGCTTGTCGCTGCGGCGGTGTTCAGCGTCGCTGCGGTGACGGACTGGCTGGACGGTTACCTTGCCCGGCGTCTGGGGCAGATGACCAAGTTCGGGGCGTTCCTCGACCCGGTTGCCGACAAGCTGATGGTCGCGGTGGCACTAGTGCTGCTGGTGGAACGCCACAACACTATCCTGCTCACCCTTGCGGCCAGCGTGATCATCGGCCGGGAGATCGTGGTCTCGGCGCTGCGTGAATGGATGGCGGAACTCGGGCAGCGCACCTCGGTGGCCGTATCTTACATCGGTAAGGTGAAAACCGCGTTCCAGATGATCGCCATTATCGGCCTGCTGGCAATTGATCCCACTGTTCATGGCAACGCCTTGCAGGCACTCTGTTACTTCATGCTCTACGCTGCCGCCGTACTCACCTTGTGGTCCATGGTGATTTATCTGCGCGCCGCGGCAGAGGTCATGCGCGGACAATGAGCCCTGCATTGTTCTTGACAGGGCGGTAACAGGCCCTAGAATAGGCGCCCTCACGCGGCCCTCACGGCTGTTTGATGTTGCGGGAATAGCTCAGTGGGTAGAGCGCAACCTTGGCAGGGTTGTGGCGGGGCGCGAAGCCTCGGCGGTTCCGGCGACCGGGGACACAGTAGTAGCGAAGCAGTAAAGCGGGAATAGCTCAGTTGGTAGAGCGCAACCTTGCCAAGGTTGAGGTCGCCGGTTCGAACCCGGTTTCCCGCTCCAACCCCCATCTGTACCGGCTGGTACAGTGACAATCAAGGCTCGGTGGCAGAGTGGTTATGCAGCGGATTGCAAATCCGTCAACGCCGGTTCGATTCCGACCCGAGCCTCCATTGTCTCCAGCATATCGCTGGCATGACGAAGGTTCTCAACCCCTCACTGAGTAGTCCAGTTGGACGAATGTTCGGGTGATGTATTTCAGAAGCGCGTAGATAAACAGCGCGATGCCCAGCATCTCGAATGTTTCCTCCACCGTATAGAGTACCGAGTAGGTGATTTCCTGCGCTCCGGGTGAGGAAATGTATTTGCCCGCCAGCATTTCGAGACCCAGGCTTCCCGTCAGATAGAGTCCCCCCGCGACGACAAAGCCCACCCCCGTTGCACGAGGCAGGCGGAGGAGGAAATTGGCGAAGAGTACTGCGAGCAACAGCGCGGCGAGACCGTAGGGAATCACCCAGGCATAGTAGAAATAGCCCGAGGTCCCCAACGTTGATCTCAGATAAACGGTCAGGTTCTCATGCAACGCCGCCGTTTCATCAATGGCCAGACCAATAAAGATTACGCCCAACAGATACCAGGAAAAGCTCGCTTGCTGCTTGGCGCGGTGACAATGGGCGATGCCAAAAAGCAGACAGGAGGCGGCAAGCAGTTGCAGTGAGGAAAAGAGCGTGGGTATGTTGGCTTCCAGATTAAGGTTGAAGAGATTCACCCACAGTGGCACCCGTTCAACGGGCGGGTAGGCAATAAACCAGGCGACGCCCAGGCTACTGGCGATCACCAGAAACAGGATGATCCCCAGAAGAGCTTTCAGCGTTCCTCCGGGTGAAATAACGATGTACACGTGATGATGCCTCCCTGTGTTTTTGGCCGGCGCGGCGAATCCCTCTCGAGTTTTACACGCTGGCTCGCGAGCCTGGTGACGGTTGCTGAGGAACAGGACGCCGCTGCAGGCACGGTTGCTTGTCTTCACCGCCTCAGCAAGGCAGGATTGTAGCCTGAGTTGACGAGAGAGTGCGTGGTGCCGTGATGAAACAGGATATTTCCGGGCAGTTGCTTGCCGTTCTGGCCTTACTGCTTGTTGTGGGTTTCGCGTCGGCGGCGGAGCCTGACCCGCTCCCGTCCTGGCGGGAAGGGGTAGCCAAATCCTCGATCGTTGCATTTGTTGACCGAGTTACGCAGGAGGGCTCTGGGGACTATGTCGCTCCTGCACAACGCATCGCAACCTTCGACAACGACGGCAATCTCTGGGCCGAGCAGCCAATGTATTTCCAGCTGTTCTTTGCCATTGACCGGGTGAAGGCACTGGCGCCGCAGTACCCGGAGTGGGCATCCCAGGAGCCCTTTGCGTCTCTGCTCAAAGGGGATGTCAAGGCAGCGCTTGCCGGAGGCATGCCGGCGATCAATGAATTGATCATGACGACACACGCGGGCATGACCACCGACGAATTCGCGGTGCTGGTGCGCGACTGGATTGCGAGTGCGCGGCACCCGGAGACCGGGCGGCTGTTCACTGACATGGTGTACCAGCCCATGCTGGAATTGCTGGTGTACTTGCGGGCAAATGATTTCAAGACATTCATCGTCTCGGGCGGGGGCATTGAATTCATGCGCCCCTGGACCGAAGCGGTCTATGGCATACCCCCGGAGCAGGTCGCAGGCAGTAGCGTGGTTACGGAGTTTGAATTGCGGGATGGTAAGCCGGTTCTGGTGCGCATGCCTGAGATCCGGTTTATCGATGACAAAGAAGGCAAGCCTGTTGGGATCAACAGCCATATCGGACGGCGGCCCATTTTTGCCTCGGGCAACTCTGACGGGGATCTACAGATGTTGCAATACACCGCTGCAGGGCAGGGTCCACGGTTCATGCTGTACCTGCACCACACGGATGCAGAACGCGAATGGGCTTACGACAGGGAATCGCACGTCGGCAGGCTGGATAAAGGACTGGACGAAGCCCGCGAGCGGGGCTGGACCGTGATTGACATGCAGCGCGACTGGAAAACCGTGTTCCCTGAGCGTCGAGACTGAATACCGGGAAAGGCATGCGACCAGGTTCCTAATCGCTTAATCGGCGCGCTTCTGGCCCCGGACAGTGGCGTCGGAAACCGCACACTACCCCCTGTTGCAAAACGTCACATACCGCTCAAGACATCATGATTTAATAGCCGACCGCAGGTTGAAACAAACCTGGCAAGGTCTCCAGCCATGGTGCGCGCTGAACGCGTCAGTGTGCTCATCTCAATAACACCAACGGCGATCAGCGGAACAGCGATGGGCGCAATCACTACGAGCAATTGCAGAAACCTGCGCAACGTTGCCGCATCAGCGATGGCAGTGGCGTGCAGTGTGGTCTCCGCGCCGACTGCGGCACAGGGGATACTCGAAGACGTCGTGGTCACCGCTCAGAAACGCAGTGAAAACCTGCAGGATGTGCCAATGTCTGTGTCTGCGATTGCCGGCGCTGACAGTGAACTGTTCCGGTTTCGCGACGCTACCGATATCGCAGTGCAGATACCCAATCTACAAGCCACGAACACAGCGGGCGATGGCTTTCCGATTTTCTCCTTGCGGGGCGTGGCCATGAGCGATTACAGCTTCAACCAGTCCAGCCCCGTTGCGACCTACATTGACGAGGTCTATAAGGGCAACCCCGCCATTCAGGGCGCACAGTTATTCGATCTCGAGCGCATCGAGGTTCTCCGCGGCCCGCAGGGCACGCTCTACGGGAAAAACTCCACCGGTGGCGCCGTCAACTACATCACCCGAACGCCGGGCTACAGCGAGACCGAGGGTGGCCTCACAGTCGGCTACGGCAACTTCAATCGTCGGGATATCAGCGCTGCAGTGGATGCACCGCTGCGGGAAGATACACTCGGATTGCGCATTGCCGGTAGGTGGGCGGAAGCCGATGGTTGGTTCGATAACCGGAACCCCGGCGTTGAGGATGGCAATGCCGTTGACGAGTACGGGCTGCGAGCCTCCCTGGCCTGGCAGCCATCGGAGACTCTCGAGGTGATACTGCGCTATACGAAAACCGATCAGCGCGCGGTGAACTACGGCATCCAGCCCTTCAACATTTCAGCCGACGGTTTGGGCGGTGGCGTCTATGGGCTGTACAACGCGCTCGGTGCAACGGACAAGGTCGATTACCAGCGCAAGGGTTTGGACTTTTGGGAGTTTGAGTCCGATCAGGACGCGAGGCGGGAGCTGTCCAATCAGGCATTGGCGCTCACCGTGACCTGGAAGCTGTCCGATCGCTACGTGCTCACATCGATAACCTCCCTGGATGACGGAGAGGCACTTAACCCCGAAGACACGGACGGCTCACCGCTGGATGTGCTGTCGATACCCTATTATGGCGAGGCAGAACAGTACACGCAGGACTTACGGCTCGCGTCGAATGGTGATGGCCCCCTCAATTCCATCGTCGGTCTCTACTGGTCCAATGAGCAGGTTTACAACGCCACGACCATCGGTTTTTTCAGCGATCTGGATATGAATCTGGACGGCCGCATTGATGCGTTTGACTGCGCTGACGTGGCCGGCACCGCGTTTCTCGGCGCGCCGGTTACCGAGGCGGGGCTGAATGCGGAGATCACCCTGAACGGCCTGGGATTCAGTCTCGCAGACTTCGCACCCGCCAGTTGCCAATTCGACAATGCCTTTGCCCAGGAGCGTACCAGCCAGGCGGCGTACCTCGACAGCAGTCTCGCATTGTCGGAGGCGTGGACCCTGCGCCTGGGGCTGCGCTACACCCGGGATGAAACGGCGCTGAGTGACTTCTCTGGGCGCATTCTGGCGGCGGCTGACGGTACACCGATTCTCAACACGATTCCCGGTGATCCCGAGGATGTGTTTGCAAGGGCCGGTAAACGCTCCGAGACGGAGGGTGAATGGACCGGCAAACTGGGGCTCGACTACAGCAGCGAAACCGGCATGCTGATCTACGGCAATGTGAGCCACGGCTATCGCTCTGGCGCGTTCAATGCCCAGGCGTTTCTCGACCCCTCCGAATTGACCTACGTGGAGCCTGAAACCCTGGACGGCGCCGAACTGGGTGTGAAACATGAGCTACTGCAAGGTGCCTTGCGCCTGAATGCGGCCGCATTCTATTACCGCTATTACAACCAGCAATTCCTCAATATAGACGGCATCATCCAGACGCTGGTCAACATTGATGAATCTGCCATTGCCGGTATGGAGGTAGAAGTAGAAGCTGCTCTCAGCCAGAGCCTGATCGTCCAGGCGGGACTCGGTCTCCTGTCGACCGAGGTGAAGGAAGGAGCATTGAGCGGTGTCGACCTTGCCGGCAATGACCTGCTGCTGGCCCCGGCAAGTAACTTCAATCTCACCGTGCGCTGGGATATCGCCACGCTGGAGCAGGGGACGATCACCCTGCGTGCGGATACCAGCTTCACTGACGATTTCTACTTTGATGTCTACAACACGGAACGAACAGCCTCGGAGGCATACTGGCTGCACAACCTGCGCCTGGATTTCCTCTCGAAGCATGAGGGCTGGCAGCTGGGCGTCTGGGTGAAAAATGTCAGCGATGAAGAGTACTACACATCCACACTGGACCTGCAGACCTTCGGCTTTGACTACGGGCATATCGGGGCGCCGCGTACCTACGGTGCCGAGCTGCGCCTGAATTTTTGAGCGATACTGCAGCCGGGGGAGCGGCTACACCCCGGGCTCAGCCGCTCGCCAGTCGCTG
This sequence comes from Haliea sp., assembly GCF_041395985.1. Taxonomy (NCBI): domain Bacteria; kingdom Pseudomonadati; phylum Pseudomonadota; class Gammaproteobacteria; order Cellvibrionales; family Halieaceae; genus Haliea; species Haliea sp. The sequence continues at coordinate 217,374 of NZ_JAWKZJ010000002.1, read as the reverse complement.
TCGATATAGAGTTCCAGGGGGCGGTACGCGGTTTTGTAGGACATCTTGTTGCAGTTGCGAATCCAGTAGCCCAGGTACAGGTAGTTCAGGCCCATAAGCCGCGCCTGTTCGATTTGCCAGAGGATGGCATAACTGCCCAGGCTGCGACGCTCCTCTTCGGGCTCGAAGAAGGTATAGATGGCTGACAGTCCATCGGTCAGCACATCCACCACGGCAATCCCCAGAAGGCGCTCTTCCGCGAAGAACCGGTAGTAGCGGGTGCAATCCCAGGCGTCATTGAGGAACGACATGTATTGATCGCGATCCGGGGGATACATGTCACCATCGGCGTGGCGTTGCTCGATGTAGCGGTAGTACAGGTCATAGGCGGCCTCATCGCCGATATGTGCGCTGCGTTCCACGCGAAGGTCTGCGTTGCGCCGCCAGGTGCGCCGCTGGGCGCGGTTGGGTACAAAGCTGTGCACCGGAATCCGCGCCGGGATGCAGGCATTGCAACGCCCACAGTGTGGCCGGTAGATGTGGTCGCCGCTGCGCCGGAACCCCATTTGTGACAGCCGGCTGTACAGCAGCTGATCCATTTCCTGCCGCGGGTCAATGAACAGGGTAGTGGCTTCCTGATCCTTCAGGTAGCTACAGGTGTGGGGGTAGGTGGTGTACACCTTGAGATCCCGCAGGGATGAGGTCACGGCAGCAGGTCTCCGCAATGGGCCGGCAAAACCCAGATAGTCGGGTCAATACACTGATTAACATTCTGGGCAAGCTCCGCTTCAAAGTCCAGCCTGCTGATCAGCCGTGCCCCCATTCTGTTCATGTGCGCGCTCTCCACCTGGCAGTCGATCAGTCTGAAGTCTGCCTGGCGCAGCAAGGACACAAGGGCCACGAGGGCAATGCGGGACGCGCTGGGTACGCGGGAGAACATCGACTCACCAAAGAACACACGCCCCAGCGCAACACCATACAGACCACCGACCAGTTCGCCTCCGGCGCTGAGCACCTCTATCGAGTGTGCGATGCCCCGCCGGTGCAGGGCCTGGTAGGCCTGCAGCATGTCGTGGCTGATCCAGGTGCCGTCGCTGTCGCGCCGGGGCGCTGCACAGGCAGCCATGACCGACGCGAAGCGCCGGTCCACGCTGAGTTGCAGGGTTGTTTGGCGCAGGGTCTTGCGCAGGGAACGCGACACATGCAGGGCATCGAGGTAGAGCACCGAGCGCGGGTCTGGTGTCCACCACAGTACGGGTTGCGGTGGCTCATACCAGGGGAAGATCCCCCGACGGTAGGCCGCTGTCAGGCGCTCGGGAGACAGTCCGCCGCCGGCTGCCAGCAACCCGTTGGGATAGGTCAGTGCCTGACTGGAGGGCGGAAACTCATCGCCGGGGGCCAGGCGGGCGATCCCCGGCATGGGCCTAACCCAGGTTGTCCAGGTATTTTTCGGCGTCCAGCGCAGCCATGCAGCCGAATCCGGCGGAGGTTATCGCCTGGCGATAGATGTGATCACCAACATCACCCGCCGCGAAAACACCGGATACAGACGTGGCCGTTGCATTGCCCTCGGTGCCACTGCGAATCGTGATGTACCCGTCCTTCATGTCCAGTTGCCCCTGAAACATCTCCGTGTTCGGCTTGTGGCCAATGGCAATGAACACCCCGGCGAGGTCCAGTTCGCTGGTCGCACCGTCAGCCGTGGCCTTCACCCGTATACCCGTCACGCCGCTGGTGTCTCCCAGCACCTCGTCGAGCGTGTGGTTCCAGAGCAGGCGTACCTTGCCTTCTTCAGCCCGTTTGAACAGGCGGTCCTGTAGTACTTTTTCCGCCCGGAGGCTGTCACGCCGGTGTACCAGCACGACCTCTGAGGCAATATTGGCCAGGTACAGGGCCTCTTCGACAGCCGTATTGCCACCACCGATAACGGCCACTTTCTGGTTGCGGTAAAAAAATCCATCACAGGTGGCACAGGCACTCACGCCCTTACCCATGAACGCGGCTTCGCTGGGCAGCCCCAGATACTGCGCCGAGGCCCCGGTCGAAACAATCAGGGCATCGCAGCTGTAGCGATTGCTGCCCTCAAGCTGAAACGGTCGGGAGGACAGGTCTACGCGCTCGATGTGGTCGAATACCACGGAGGTTTCAAAGCGCTCAACGTGGGCCTGCATCTGCTGCATCAACTCTGGACCCTGCAACTCGGCATGTCCCCCGGGCCAATTTTCCACCTCGGTGGTAGTCGTCAGCTGTCCACCCTGCTGCATACCGGTGATCACCACCGGCTTCAGGTTCGCCCGCGCCGCATACACAGCCGCCGTGTAACCCGCCGGACCGGAACCGAGAATGATCAGGGGGTGGTGTTGAATGTCGCTCATGTGGTGATTTCCCGGTTGCTGGTGTTAAATGTCGCCTGTTCTGCGGCTGACGCATGCTGCGTTATCCGGCAGCGGCTGGGCTGGCTATGTTAATGTAAAGACCACGCCGCGGCAAAGGCGAGGTGGATTCTAAATAGTTTCCATAAGTTTTTGAATATAATCATAAAATGGGGCACAATTGCTGAGTGATGTGGCGCGTGGAAAACGTCTTTTCCACGCCAGTAAGGGGAAATTCAAGCGTGCCTGAGAAATCCAGTCAGCACAGCGTCCTGGGCCCGCGGTTGCGGGAGGGCGCCTTCATTGGCGTCAGCGCGGCCTGCCTCTATGTGTTGTTGGCACTCGTTACCTACAGCCCAAGGGACCCGGGCTGGTCGGCGACGGGCTCCGGGGCGCGCATCCTCAATGCCGGTGGCCCCACCGGCGCCTGGGTGGCGGACGTGGCTTTTTCGCTGATCGGTTTCGCGGCCTATCTGCTTCCCGTCCTGCTGGCTTACCGCGCCCTGGTCATTCTGCTGCAGCGCCACCGGCACCAGCGCTTTGACTGGGTTACGTTTGGCATACGGTCCCTGGGGCTGGTGCTGGTCATGATTGCCGGCACAGCGCTCGCAGCGCTGAACGACAGCGGTGGGTCCGGCTTGCCTCAGGGGGCCGGCGGCATTCTGGGGCAGGCGATTGGCGATGGTTTTCGCCTGGCTTTCAGTGCGATCGGTAGCCGGCTCATTCTGCTCGCTGTCTTCCTGTTCGGAATCACGATTTTCACCGACATCAGCTGGTTACGCCTCATGGAGCGCCTTGGACGCTGGACGCTTAACGGCGCCCAGCGCATACGGCACTGGTGTCTGGCAACGCTGGACCGGGTGCGTGACCGTCGCCAGCGTGAGAAGGCGCTGGAAGCGCGCAAGGCGGTGATCGATGAGCATGTTGAGCGCAGCAAACAGCGCAAACCCCCGAAGATCAAGCCCCTGAAGCCGCGTCCTGAAAAGAGCGACCGTGCGGAAAAGGAAAAACAGCAGCCATTGTTCGATGCACCGGTTACTGGCGAATTGCCCGCACTGGGCCTGCTGGATGCGGAAACCAAGGACCCGACAAAGGGCTTTTCCGAGGAGGCTCTGGCCGCCATGTCGCGCTTGCTGGAGCTCAAACTGGCGGACTTCGGCATCAGTGCAGAGGTGGTAGCCGTATATCCGGGCCCGGTGATCACCCGGTTTGAGATCCAGCCGGCTGCGGGTATCAAAGTGTCACGGATATCCAACCTGGCCAAGGATCTGGCACGGTCACTGGCCGTCATCAGCGTTCGGGTGGTGGAGGTGATTCCCGGTAAATCGGTGGTCGGGATCGAGATCCCCAACGAAGACCGGGAGATCGTGAATTTCCGCGAGGTGCTGTCCTCACGTGCCTTCGACCAGTCACGCTCGCCGCTGACCCTGGCTCTGGGGCATGACATTTCCGGCGAACCCGTGGTGGCTGACCTCGGCAAAATGCCCCACCTGCTGGTGGCAGGTACCACAGGGTCTGGCAAGTCCGTCGGGGTTAACGCCATGCTCCTCAGTCTGCTGTACAAATCCACCCCCGCCGATGTGCGGTTGATCATGGTCGACCCGAAAATGCTTGAACTGTCGGTATACGACGGGATCCCACACTTGCTGACGCCGGTGATCACCGACATGAAAGACGCAGCCAATGGGCTGCGCTGGTGCGTGGCGGAAATGGAGCGACGTTACAAGCTGATGGCGCATCTGGGCGTGCGCAACCTGGCGGGCTACAACCGCAAGCTGGCAGACGCAGAGCGCGAGGGCACCCCGATCACGGACCCGCTGTGGAAGCCCGACCCGATCCTGGCGCTCACCGACGAGGAGCAGGAGGCACCGCCGCTGGAGCGCCTGCCTTCCATCGTGGTTGTGATCGACGAGTTCGCCGACATGATGATGATCGTGGGCAAAAAAGTGGAAGAGCTTATTGCACGGATCGCACAGAAGGCGCGTGCCGCTGGTATTCACCTGATCCTGGCCACGCAGCGACCCTCTGTGGATGTCATTACCGGGCTGATCAAGGCCAATATTCCCACCCGCATTGCCTTCCAGGTGTCCTCGAAGATCGACTCGCGCACCATTCTTGACCAGGGCGGGGCAGAGCAGTTGTTGGGACACGGCGACATGCTGTACCTGCCTCCGGGTTCCGGGCTGCCTACACGGGTGCACGGTGCGTTCTGTTCCGATGAAGAGGTGCACCGGGTGGTCGCGGACTGGAAGCGACGCGGAGAGCCCCGTTACATCGAGGGCCTGCTGGACGAGGGCAGCAGTACGCCGGTGACGGCAGGGGAACTCCAGGCCAGCAATGGTGACGAAGATCCAGAGAGCGACAACCTGTATGACGAGGCCGTACACTATGTGACCCAGAGTCGGCGGGCGTCGATATCGTCGGTACAGCGCAAGCTGCGTATCGGTTACAACCGGGCCGCGCGCCTTATCGAAACCATGGAGCAGGCCGGAGTGGTCAGCGAAATGGGCAGCAACGGGCAGCGCGAAGTGCTCGCGCCGCCGCCGGCAGAGTGAGCCAGCCAATGAACCCTCTTTGCACAGGACTGACAGAGTGCCCAATTCACTGACATTATTGCGTCTTTGCGCGCTGCTTATGCTCCTGGCGCCCTTGCCACTGCGTGCGGAAGCCGTTGACGAACTGCTGCAGGCCCTGCAGCCCATCGAGCGCCTGCAGGGCGAGTTCCAGCAGCGGCAGTACGCCGCGGACGGTGACGTCGTAAGCGAGTCGGAAGGGCGTTTCCGGCTGCTGCGGCCCGGCTACTTTGCCTGGGAGATACGCGCGCCTGACAGCCAGTTGATCATCGCCAACCGCGACTACCTGTGGCACCACGACCGCGACCTGGAAACCGTGACGCGCCGCCCGGTCGTGGGCAGTGAAGCCATGACGCCGCTGCAGGTGCTGGGGGGCGACAGCGAAGCGCTGCGGCGGGACTACACCGTGCATCGGGATGAGCAACAGCGCTTTGTCCTCGTGCCCACGGGCACCGGCAGCGGGTTCCGGGAACTGGCGCTCTCGCTGGCAGGCAATACCATTCTCGGCATGGAGGTGCGGGATAACCTCAACCAGCGCGTGGTCATCACCTTCAGTGCGCTGGACACGCAAACACCGATGACACCTGCCGAGTTCGACTTCGCACCGCCGCCCGGTGCAGACCTGTTCTATCAGGCAGAGTAACCCTTGGCGGAGGATCTGTTCAGCGCCGCGGGCGAAGCCGGTTACCAGCCCCTGGCAGCGCGCCTGCGGCCCGACACGCTGGACAGCTTCGCGGGGCAGTCACACCTGCTCGGACCGGGCAAGCCGCTGCGCCAGGCGATCGAACGACGCCAACTCCATTCAATGATCTTCTGGGGGCCGCCCGGGGTCGGCAAGACCACCCTGGCACGCATTGTCGCGGGCGCCGCCGACGCGCATTTTCTGCAGCTTTCAGCCGTGTTGGCCGGTGTGCGCGAGATTCGCGAGGCGATCGGAGAGGCGCGCCAGCACCGCGTCGCCGGGCGGGACACCGTGCTGTTTGTGGACGAGGTGCACCGGTTCAACAAGAGTCAGCAGGACGCCTTTCTGCCTCACGTGGAAGACGGCACCGTGATCTTTGTTGGCGCCACCACCGAAAACCCTTCCTTCGAATTGAATAACGCGCTGTTGTCGCGGGCGCGTGTCTACAAGCTGCGATCGCTGGGATCCGACGACCTGCAACAGGTACTGCTGCGCGGGGTTGCGCTGTTGGTGCCGGCAACGGCCATCGACAGTGACTGCCTGCGACAGATCGCCGAGCAGGCGGACGGTGATGCCCGCCGCGCACTGAATCTGCTGGAACTGGCTGCAGACCTCGCCACCGAGGAGCACGGTCGCCGCCGGATTACCGCCGTCACGCTCGAGGAAGTTTTGCAGGCCTCACTGAGGCGCTTCGACAAGGGTGGTGACCTGTTCTACGACCAGATCAGTGCATTGCACAAGGCCGTGCGCGGTTCGGCACCAGACGCTGCAGTCTACTGGCTGTGCCGTATGCTGGATGGTGGTTGTGATCCGCTGTACCTGGCTCGACGCATCGCGCGCATGGCCAGCGAGGACATCGGTAACGCCGACCCGCGCGCACTCACCCTGTGCCTTGATGCCTGGCAGGTACAGGAGCGGCTGGGCAGCCCGGAAGGCGAACTCGCGCTGGCACAGGCGGTCATCTATCTCGCCTGCGCGCCGAAGAGCAACGCAGTCTACAGCGCCTACAAGGCTGCCCTCGCGGAGGTGCAGAGTCAGGGCAGCGTGGAGGTGCCCTTGCACCTGCGTAATGCGCCGACTGCCTTGATGAAAGCCGAGGGACACGGCGAAGATTACCGCTACGCACACGACGAGGAGGGGGCCTACGCAGCGGGGGAAAGCTACTTTCCCGAAGCACTCAAGGCCCGACGCTATTACTTTCCCGTCGCACGGGGCCTGGAGCAGAAGATCGCCGAAAAACTCGAGTACCTGCGCAGCCTGGACGAGACCAGCAGCCGGCAACGCTATCCGAACAAGTCGTGACACTGACGCGCCCCCCGGACGCTGCCCCCTGCCGCTAAAAATCAGTACAATACGCATTGGCAATTGCACCCTGCGGGTTATTCCATGAAGTACCTGGTCTTCGTTGCATTGGGGGGCGCAGCGGGCTCGGTCTCGCGCTATCTGCTCTCACAGTGGACCCAGGCGCAGTGGCAGGGCGGTTTTCCGCTGGGCACACTGCTGGTCAACCTCCTTGGCTCCTGCGCCATCGGTGTCGTGTTTGCCCTGCTGGAGAGGCAGGTTCTGCACCCGGACTGGAGAGGCCTGCTCATGGTGGGATTCCTCGGGGCGTTTACCACCTTCTCGACGTTTTCACTGGAGGCGTTTGCGCTCTGGGAATCCGGACAGACGCTGCAGGCATTGGGCTATGTGCTGGCCAGCGTCACGTTCTGCATTTTCGGCGCCAGCCTCGCAATCACCCTGACCCGGGCCTTGCTCTAGCAGCCCGACACAACAGACAACAGGAACAGAACGATGCTGGATATCAAGGCGGTGCGACAAGATCCGCAGGCAATCGCGGCGCAACTGGCGCGACGCGGTTTTAGCTTCGACGTCGCCGTTTTCGAGGCGCTTGATGCGCAGCGCAAGCAGGCCGACATGGACAGCCAGGCGCTGCTGGCCGAGCGCAAGCGCGCCTCCAAGACCATCGGCCAACTGGTCGGACAGGGTATGAGCGTCGATGAGGCCAAGGCCCAGGTCAACCTGACGTTGGACAAGATAGCCTCACAGCTGGATGAGCTGACTGAACAGGCGAAGGCAGTACAGGGCAGGCTCGAGGATTTCATGTTGGGTGTACCCAACCTGCTGGCACCCGAGGTACCGGATGGCGCGCGCGAAGAGGACAATGTCGAGGTGGCACGTGTCGGCGCCCCGCGGGCATTTGATTTTCCGCTCAGGGACCACGTGGCGCTGGGCGAGGCACTCCAGCAACTGGATGCGGAAACGGCGGGCAAGATTACAGGCTCCCGTTTCACCGTAATGTACGGGCCCCTCGCGCGCCTGCACCGGGCACTGACCCAGTTCATGCTCAATCTGCATACCGGGGAGCATGGTTACCGAGAGGTCTATGTGCCCTACATTGTGAACCGCGATTCCCTGCGCGGCACCGGGCAACTGCCGAAGTTTGAGGAAGATCTGTTCAAACTGCAGGGCGAGCAGGACTACTACCTCATACCCACAGCCGAAGTGCCGGTCACCAACATTGCCCGCGACCGCATCTTTGAGGACAGCGAACTGGGTGAGGAGGGGGTGCGCTTCGTCTGTCACACCCCCTGCTTCCGCAGCGAGGCAGGCAGCTATGGCCGGGACACACGCGGCATGATTCGTCAGCACCAGTTCGAGAAGGTCGAACTGGTGCAACTGGTCCGACCCGCCCAATCGGCCGCAGCCCTGGAGGCGCTGACCGGCCATGCCGAGCGCGTTCTGCAGTTGCTTGAGCTCCCCTACCGTAAAATGGCGCTGTGCGCAGGCGACACCGGGTTCTCTGCACAACGCACCTACGACCTTGAGGTGTGGCTGCCGGCACAGGACACCTACCGGGAGATTTCTTCCTGCAGCAGTTTCGGTGACTTCCAGGCGCGCCGCATGCAGGCCCGCTGGCGCAACCCGGAAAGCGGCAAACCAGAGCTGCTGCACACGCTGAACGGCTCCGGACTGGCGGTGGGCCGCACCCTGGTGGCGCTGCTGGAAAACTACCAACAGGCCGACGGCAGTGTCAGCATACCCGCCGTGCTGCAGCCCTATATGGGCGGATTGACCCAGCTCTGAGACGATACTCGACCGGGAGGCTCCTGCCATCGAATCGCTGCCACTGTTCCTGAAGCTGCAGGGCGCGCCGGTCGTGTTGATCGGCGGCGGCCAGGTAGCGACCCGCAAGGCGCGGCTCCTGCAGGCAGCAGGCGCATGTGTCACGATTGTGGCACCGGAAGCGGGCGAGGAACTTCTGTTACTCCTTGGGCTGCAAGGCGAGGTTGCCGAGCACCACCAGCACCGCTGGCTGGCAGAGCCCTACCGGGGCGTGGAGCAACTTGCCGGCGCGCGGCTGGTGGTGGTGGCCACCCCGAACCGGACACTCAACGCCGTCATCTCCGCCGACGCGACCGCGGCGGGTATTCTCGTCAACGTGGTCGACTCTCCCGACCTGTGCAGCTTCATCTTCCCCGCGATAGTCGACCGATCGCCGCTGGTCATTGCCATCGGCAGTAACGGCGCCAGCCCGGTGCTGGCAAGGCAGCTGCGGCGACGCATAGAGGCCATGGTGCCCGCCGCCTACGGTCGCCTGGCGGCTTTCGCACGGGATTTGCGCGATACCGTGGCACGGGCGCTTCCCGATGTGGAACACCGGCGGCGCTTCTGGGAGCAGGTCATCGATGGCCCGATCGCAGGACAGGTGCTCTCCGGGAATGCAGAGAACGCGAAGAGCAGCCTGACGGCACTGCTGGCACAACAGCAGCGAAACCCGAAGAGCCTGAATCAGGGAGAAGTCTACCTGATCGGTGCCGGGCCGGGAGACCCGGACCTGATGACCTTCAAAGCGCTGCGGCTATTACAGTCGGCGGATGTTGTGCTCTACGACAGGCTGGTGAATCCGGCCATCACCGACCTGGCACGGCGGGATGCGGAGCGCATCTATGTGGGCAAACAGCGCTCGGATCACAGCGTGCCGCAGACCCGGATCAACCAGCGCCTGCTGGATCTAGCCCGTGACGGCCGTCGCGTCGCGCGCCTGAAGGGTGGGGATCCCTTTATCTTTGGCCGCGGCGGCGAGGAGATCGAACTGCTTGCGCGGCATCAGATCCCGTTTCAGGTGGTACCGGGGATTACCGCCGCCAGCGGCGCAGCGAGCTACGCCGGCATTCCGCTGACGCACCGTGAACATGCACAGTCCGTGCGGTTCGTCGCCGGCTACCTGAAAGACAACCGCCTTGAGCATCGCTGGGAGGAGTTCCTGTCACCCAACGAAACCCTGGTGTTCTACATGGGCCTTGCCGGCTTGGAGGTGATTTGCAGCGAGCTGGTCGCGCATGGCCGTGACCCCGCCACGCCGGTGGCCGTCATCGAACGGGCGACCCTGCCCGAACAGCGCGTCATTACCGGGACACTGAGCAGCATCAGCGAGATCGTCGCCAGGTCACGGCCCGTGGCGCACACGCTGATTATCATCGGCTCTGTGGTGGACCTGCAGTCAGAGCTGGCCTGGTTCGGGCCCGACACACCGCAAACCACGGGATAACAGATGTCGCCGCCCCGCGGCTAGCGTCTGCGCCATACCAGCAGCTGGTTGTTCGCCGGCATTGCAGTATCGGATTCCAGCTCAAAGCCGGTCTCGCGGGCGAGTACCCGCAGGTCATCAAGATCCCGCAGCCCCCTATGCGCGGCGCGGGCCTGCAAGCTGGCATCGAAGGCGGCGTTACTGGCGCTGGTGTAGCGTCCGGCATACCTGAAGGGGCCGTACAGGCAAAACGCGCCTTGCGCCGGCAACACCCTGGCCAGCCCCCGGAACATTGACTCGACTTCTGTCCAGCACATGATGTGCGCCGTATTGGCGGAATAGGCCATGTCGGCGTGTACCACAGGCCACAGGGGCTCGGCGACATCCAGTGCCAGCGGTTCAGCGATATTGGGCAGCGCCGCCGCCCGCACCCGCTCCCGACAATTGTCCACACTGTCCGGATGATCTGTCGGTTGCCAGCGAAGGTAGGGCAGGGCGGCGGCAAAATGCACCGCATGCTGGCCTGTCCCCGAGCCCACCTCAAGTACCGTCCCCGCATCGACAAAGAGCTGCCGCAAACGGACCAGAATCGGCTCCTTGTTGTTTTCGCAGGCTTGTGAGAAGGGCAGCGGCATGGTGGTGCCTAAACCGGAGACCGGTCGTAGCGCGGGAAACCGGGCACGGTGTCCGTCACCACGGGGAAAATCGTCTGTCTGGCAGGCACCATCTCGTCAGCATAATTGCGATAGATAGCCGCGCGCAGGGCACCGGCAGTTGCGTAGCCAGTCTGGTCCGCCAGATCGTCCAGTATGCCTCGCACGCGGCTGGTGGTCAGCCCATGGCTGCGTGCGATTTCCTGCAGACTGTCGCCCGCGATGAAGTCCTCAAAAACGCGCATGGTTTCCAATGTCCAGCGTGCGCCAAGGGAGCCGACAATGGTGCCGTCGGGTTCCGCGCGTACCAGGCTGCGCGTAAACGGATCCTCCACATTGGCCAGATACGTGAGAAAGCCGGTGTCCAGCTTGATGACGTTGAGAATGGCGCGAAACATACGGCCGGAAGGGGTCAGCAGCCAGACCCAGGCCGTGGCATTGCCATACAGGCGCGCGGCGTCTTCCAGCAGGCCGCCAACCGGGTCCTTGATCAGCGGGGTATTGCGCCGCCAGACGCCGGGCAAAATGTTGGTCATCGACTCGCGGTGGGCGAGTTCGGACAGCGTCTTGCCGCGCGCCTCCTCCAGGGTCATGCCGTGCATGCGCAACGCTGCGGGGGACATGTCCACCACGCGCATATCGTCGCCCAGGCGGGTCACCGGGAGTACCTCCCCCAAGCCTTCAATCCAATCCATTGTCATCAGCCAGTGCCTGTCTCTTGCAAGCTTGGAGCTCACCGTCCGGCCATGGACGGCGGGCGAAAATACCTGCGGCCCTTCACCGCAGGCTGCATCGTCTGTTATTTGTCGCCAGTGCGACTTGCGCTGTGCTGTGCAACCTGCTGCTGGCGCAGGAGCAACGCGTCTACAAGGATGTTACCGGCCTCGGTGAGTAGCACGTCGGGGTGTTCCGGGTCTTCTGTAGCGCCGTCGTCTTCGGGTTCGATGACGTCCTCATCGGTCTCGCCAAACTCATCATCGAGGGAGGTCAGCAGCTCCTCGCCGAGGGCCGCCCGGCGACGATTTTCAATCGCCAGGGCCTTGTTTTCCTGCGTCTCGCGCATGGCGATACGGGCCTTTTCATTCAGCGGCAACGCCTTCACGGCGCGTGCCTCTTCCGCCAGGTGGACCTGCTCTTCAAGGTAGACGAAATCCGGGTTGCTCACGCTGCGTTCACGGAACAGTCGGGTCAGCTCCGGGACAACAGCGTTGATGTCACCATAGCGCCGATGCTTGACCGGATTGATCTGGTCCCAGTTGAGAGCGTGATCCAGTGCGCTCTCGCCAATCTCGTCCGGGTCGAACAGCGACGGGAAGACCACGTCAGGCACTACCCCGCGGTGCTGCGTGCTGTCTCCCGAAATGCGATAGAACTTTGACTCGGTGAGTTTCAGTTGCCCTTCCGTGAGCGGCACCATGGTCTGCACGGTTCCCTTGCCGAAAGAGCGGTCCCCGACAATGATGCCGCGCTGGTAGTCCTGTATCGCGCCCGCAAAGATTTCCGAGGCAGAGGCGCTCAGGCGGTTGATGAGAACCACCAGCGGGCCATCGTAGTAGGGGCCGCGCATGCGCTTGCCGTCACGCCACACCCGTCGCGAGGAGTGGCGGATCTGCACGGTTGGACCGTACTCAATAAACAACCCGGTCAGCTCGTTGGCCTCCTGCAGTGAGCCGCCTCCATTATGGCGCAGGTCGATCACGATGCCGTCAACACCTTCGGCTTCCAGTTCGGTCAGCAGCTTGTGCACGTCGCGGGTGGTGCTCTTGTAGTCCTCGTCACCGCGGCGCATGGCTTCGAAGTCAATATAAAACGCGGGAATATCGATCACACCGATCTTTGCTGTGTGGTCTCCGCTGGGCACTTCGAGAATTTTTTTCTGGGCCGACTGTTCCTCCAGTTTGACCTGGTTGCGCACGATGGTGATTTCCTTGCGCGCATCCGTGGAGGCGGCCTTGGCAGGAATCACCTGCAGGCGAACGGTGGAATCTTTGGGGCCGCGTATCAGCTCAACCACCTCGTCCAGGCGCCAGCCAATCACGTCTTCAAAAGGGCCATCCTCGCCCTGCGCAACGCCCACGATCCGGTCGGACGGTTGCAACTCTCCCTGCTTGTCCGCCGGTCCTGCTGCGACCAGCCGGGCAACCTTGGTGTATTCGTCCTCCATCTGCAGTACTGCGCCAATGCCTTCCAGCGACAGGCTCATGTTGATATTGAAGTTTTCCGAGCGCCGGGGAGACAGGTAGTTGGTGTGCGGGTCATACAGTTCCGTCAGAGCGTTGGCATAGACCTGGAACACATCCTGGGCGTTGTACTGTTCAATCCGCTTGAGCTGGTTGCGATAGCGCTTCTCCAGCGTCGGGACAATGTCCTCGGCCTCTTTCTCCGCAAGTCGCAGGCTCAATACCTGATTTTTGAGGTGGCGACGCCAGCGATCATCAAGCTCTTCCTCGCTGCGCGCCCAGGGGCGTTCCTCGCCATCCAGTTCATAGGCTTCGTCCACGGTGAAATCCATGGACGCTACGCGCTCGTCGAGTGTCTCCACAATGCCGCCGAGACGCTCCTGCAAGCGCTGCTGAAAGCGGTTGAAGATATCAAAACCGATCTGCAGGTTACCCTCGTGGAGGTCCTCATCCATGACCGTGCGGTAGCGCTCAAAGTCGGCCAGATCTGCCTGGGTGAAGAACATCTTGCCCCCGTCCAGACTTTCTATGTAATTGTCGAGGTGCAGGGAGGACAGGTTGTCATCGTAGACCAGCTTGGCGTAATGGCGCTCCTCCAACTGTTCGATCAACTCAACAATGGTTTCCCGCTGGCTGTCCGTATAGGCGATGGCGGCGCCCGCAACCCCAGGCAGCCCTGCCACCAGCAGGGCCACAGCGCCCAGGAAGAGGGCGCGGAAGTCGGTCGCTCTGAAAGCCGGTATGGTAGGCAAAGTTCGTGTCTCCTGTAGACTGAGTCAGCAGTGTAACCCCACGCAGGGTTGCATCCAATCCCATTGTAACGGTGTACGGGCTGTTGTCTCAGACAGCGCTGATTCGCGCGTGTTCCCATCCCCGCGTTACCGGACTGGTGTAACATACCGGTTGCAGCCAGCGGACCAGGGCCCCTTGAGCGCGTGAACCCGATCGAACTGACCAACAGCATGATTTTCTGGGGTGCCCTGCTTGCACTCATGTGCGTCATCGCCAGCGGGCTCTCCCGTCGGGTGGGTGCCCCGGTGCTGCTGGTGTTCCTTGTGCTGGGCATGCTCGCCGGCGAAGAAGGGCTGGGCGGTCTGCAGTTCAACGATGTCAGCCAGGCCTTCCTGTTCGGTAGCCTCGCCCTTGCCATCATCATCTTCGATGGAGGGCAGGGCGCGCGTCGCGACACCTTCAGGGTCAGCCTGGGGCCGGCGCTGTCACTGGCGACGATTGGTGTGGTGCTGACGGCCGGTATCACCGGGCTGGTGACACACGTCATTTTGGGGCTCAGCTGGCTCGAGTCTCTTTTGATCGGCGCCATCGTCGGCTCCACCGACGCCGCAGCCGTGTTCGGTCTGCTGCGCTCGGCGGGCTTGCAACTCAAGGAACGTACCAGCGCGACGCTTGAGGTGGAATCCGGCAGTAACGACCCCATGGCGATCTTTCTGACGATCACGCTGGTGGAACTGCTGTCACTGCAGGCGGAAGACCCCGGGATACGTATTCTGGCGGCCTTTGCGGAGCAGATGGGGCTGGGGCTCGCCATTGGCTTCGCCGGCGGCTATCTGCTTGTGCGGCTCCTGAAACGCCTCTCACTGCCCGTATCCATGTATCCGCTGCTGGCGCTGGCCGGCGGCATCAGCGTGTTCGGGGTAACCAACCTGTGGGGCGGCAGTGGCTTTCTGGCCATCTACCTGGTGGGCATCCTGATTGGCAACGCATCGTTGCCGCACGCCAAGGACATCCGCCGATTCCACGACGGCATCGCCTGGCTGGCGCAGATCGGCATGTTTCTCATGCTCGGACTGCTGGTCACCCCCAGCAGCCTGCTGCCCCTGGTGCTCCCGGCTCTCGGCATTGCGTTGGCGCTGATTTTTGTCGCGCGCCCCCTGGCCGTGGCCCTGGCATTGCTGCCTTTCCACTTCCCCTGGCGCGAACAGGTGTTCATCAGTTGGTGCGGCCTGCGCGGCGCAGTGCCGATTATCCTCGCACTGTTTCCGTCTCTCGCCGGGCTGGAGCATGCGGATATTTTCTTTGAGCTGGCTTTCTTCGTGGTGCTTGTTTCGCTGGTGCTCCAGGGGTGGACCATCGCGCCCATTGCCCGCTGGTTGGGCATCGAGGTGCCGCCGGTGCTCGTCGACCCGGAACATCTGGTCCTGAGAATACCCGACGAGCAGGAGAAAGAGGTTCTGGTATACCGGGCGGTGGCGGGGAGCCTTGCCATTCACATGCGGGCAGGGCGCCTGCCGCTGTCCGGCGGCGCACAGTTGGTGGGGGTTGTTCGCCAGGGGGTGTTGCTGGATAACCCTCGTGAGCAAGACATCGAGCTGGAAGACCACGTCATGGTCCTGGGCAATGACGGAGCCGCCCCGGCGCTCGCTCGCCTGTTTACACCAGTGGATGCACGCAGTTCAGAAAAAGCCTCGGCATTTTATGGCGACTTTGTCCTCAAACCGGGCGCGCGCCTGGCCGATATTTCACTGATGTACGGTGTTGCCGTACCGGAGGCCCTGCAGGCGCTCACTGTGGGCGAGTTTATCAACCGGCAGTTTCATCACAAGGCGGTCGTTGGCGACCGTGTCTCGCTGGATAGCGTTGAGTTCGTGGTGAAGAAACTTGATGGCGACCAGATCGCCGTGGTCGGCCTTAAACTCGGATAGTCATTCAGCGTGCATCGCCATCCGCGTCCGTTGCAATAATGTCGATGCCGGCGAGGTCCTGCGCATAGCGTTTCTTGCGCGGCAGATCCATGCCACGCAGAATCTGGATGCGCTGGGCCTGTGGTGAACCGGCGCCGTGCAGCGATTCTGTGAGGTAGCCCACCGCGTTGCGGCCCAGGGTCATGTTCTCGATCAGGCGCAGCATGCGGGTGCGGCTCTCTACCGGAATGTCAGCGCGTCCCAGGAAATACTTGTGCAACAGTGGCCCGGCTTCCTCATGCTCGAAGTCCGCCTGGGACGGCAGGGTCACCATCAGGCCGCCGGCGAGGTCCTGGGCAAAGCGTGCTATTTCGTAGGGGAAGCGTGTGACATTGTGCTTGCACACATTCGCCAGCATTTCGTCATTCATCCAGATACCCGAGTCCAGCTGCGTCGCCTCGTGGGAGGACGCGATGGCCGACGAATAGATGGTTTCGTTGAGATGCGTCATCTCCACCAGTTTGTCCTTGATGTGACTGGCGGCGTCAGCCCCGTTGTATTCGGCGATAGATGCCGCAGCGCCGACCATGACATCGCCAAGGCCGGTTTTGCAGACATAGCTGGCGCGATGGTAGGCGGTAAAGCGTGACACCATCGGCTGGGCAAACTCGTATTCGCCATCCATGAGTACATGCTCCCAGGGTATGAACACATTGTCGAAAACCACCAGAGTTTCCTGTCCGCCGAAGCGCGCATTCCCCTTGTCGATGTCGCCTGCCTCTAGTGCGCGGGTGTCACAGCTCTGGCGCCCGTAGATGTAGATGAGTCCCTCAGCGTCGCCGGGCACCATGCCAACGACTGCATAGTCACGATCTGCCTCGCTCAGGTTCATCGTGGGCATTACGCAGATCCAGTGACTGTTCAGGCCACCGGTCATGTGCGCTTTGGCGCCGGTAACAAACAGGCCCTGCTCTGTGCGGCCCGTTACGTGCAAAAACAGGTCGGGGTCGGATTGCTGGTGAGGGCGTTTACTGCGGTCCCCCTTGGGGTCCGTCATGCCGGCACCAATAATGACGTTGTGGCGCTGGGCTTCGCGCATGAAGTCGAGATAGCGCCGGTGGTATTGCGTGCCGTACTTGCGGTCGATGTCCCAGGTGATGGAATGCAGGACACTGATCGTATCCAGCCCGGCACAGCGTTGGAAGCAGGTACCTGTGATCTGCCCCAGACGTCGCTGCATCCGATTTTTCATCACCAGGTCCTGCGGTGATTCGACAATGTGCAGGAAGCGATTGACCCGGGCATCTATCAAGGATGAATGCGCCGTTGCCAGCTCAGGCTCTTCCAGAGCCAGGTCGTAGGTGGCACTCAGGGCGTTGATGGAGGGACGGATAATCGGGTGATCCACGGGCTCTGCGATCCGCTCCCCCAACAGGTAGACCGTCACATCACGGCCACGCAGACTTTGTACATACTCCTCGCCCGTGCGGATGGGCGTAAACCGTGCCCAGCGGCTCGTTGCCGTCTCCTCAGTGCGCCCTGTCATTACCTTGTTCACCCTGTTCCTCCCACGACATATTCTGCAGCTCAGCCCCGGGGTTCGCCGGCCAACTGTGCGCGCAATCCTCTGGTCACAAACCCTTGGCTGTCTGTTGTATGCTAAATTGACCAGGTTGTCGATTGCAGTCAGCACGCAACACGGTAACGTAGTCACCATAATCCGTTGGGGAACTCATGAAACACCCGCACACTGGGCCTAAGAACCCTGCTGGCAATCTCGGCGCCGCACTGCTGACGGCGCTGGCCTTCGCGATCCTGGCGAGTCGTCCGCTGGCAGCCGTGGAAGTCCCCTATGATCTGGTTATCGCCGGGGGACGCGTGATCGACCCGGAGACCGGGCTGGATGCGGTCCGCAACCTGGGTGTCCGCGGCGCAGAGATCGCTGAGATTTCCCGGGCGCAGCTGGTCGGTGAGCGCACTATCGATGCCACGGGTCTGATCGTTGCCCCCGGGTTTATCGACCTGCATTCTCATGGGCAGTCGCTGGTCGCAGACAGAATGCATGCTTACGATGGCGTGACCACCACACTGGAGCTTGAATCCGGTGTGCTGCCGGTCGACGAGTGGTATCAATCACAAGCGCAGGCGGGCAGGGCACTGAATTACGGCACGTCTGCCGCCTGGACCTTCGCGCGCATCGCGGAGTTTGAGGGGCTGACACCCCGCGCAGAGGTGCAGTGGTTCCGTGATGCCTTCGCCCGCAAGCGCTGGGTTAGCGAACCCGCATCGAGTGAACAGGTGCAGAGCATCACTGCCTATCTTGAACAGGGGTTGCGCGACGGGGCACTCGGTATCGGGATAAACGGTGGCTACGCGCCAGGGGGAGGGTTTCGCGAACTTCTTGCAGTGCACAGCCTGGCCGCTCGCCATAACGTACCTACCTTCACGCACATCTCCTGCGACAATCCGCAGGACCCCGACAGCTCGGCGGAGTGTGTCGGACAGGTTATAGCCCTGGCGGCCAGTACCGGAAACCCGGCGCACATCTGCCACTTGAACAGCAGCAGTGTGCGGGCCGTTGATATTACGGCCGGGATGATTCAGTCGGCGCGCGCTTCCGGGGTTCCGATAACGACAGAGGCCTATACCTATGGCGCCGCCAGCACCACCATCGGTTCGGCGCTGTTCAGCCCGGATGCAATGGCGGCCAAGGGCGTGAAGGCGCAGGACATTGAATACAACGGCCAGAGGCTCAATGAAGAGAGTTTCAAAGCCCTGCGCGCAGAGCAGCCCGGTGCCATTATCGTAAAACACTTTCTGGATTTACCGGCGGAACGCAGCGTGTTGGACACCTCGGTTCTGCTCCCCGGCGGGGCGATAGCCAGCGACAGCATGCCCTGGATCGACGCGAACACGGGCGCGCTGATCCCCCATGACGCGTGGCCGCTGCCGGAAACAGCCTACGCCCACCCCCGGAGTGCCGGCACCTTCAGCCGCCTGCTGGCCGAATGGGTGCGCGAAAGCGAGTCGCTGAGCCTGACGGAAGCCCTGCGCAAGACATCGCTGATACCGGCAACGATCCTGCAGTCCTCGGTGCCGCAGATGCGCAAAAAAGGCAGGCTGCAGGTGGGTATGGATGCCGATATCGCCATCTTTGATTTGAACGCGCTGGAGGACAGGGCCACCTTTGCCAACCCCCGACAACCCTCCGTTGGCATGCGCTACGTGTTGGTCAACGGCGTGCCCGTAATTGACGAGGGAGAATTGCGCATGGACAGCATGCCGGGGAGAGCAATCAGGCGGCCACCGCAGAACACCATCAACGATAGACAGCAGGGACACTGACATGTTTGCCATGATCATAGAAAAGACCGGCGGCCCGGAAGTTTTCCGCAGAGCCGAGGTTCCGACACCCACACCTGCGGCCGGTCAACTACTGATTCAGGTTGCCTGCGCGGGAGTCAATCCTGCCGACTGGAAAAACCGCGAAGGGCACCTGGCCCAATACAGGCCTTACGTATTTCCCTACATTATCGGCTTTGACGCGGCCGGGCGGGTGGCGGCGATAGGGGAGGGGGTGCGCGGATTCACGGTGGGCGACCGGGTGTTTACCCCCACCAATCACGGCCAGGGTGGTCAGGGCAGTTATGCGGAATACACGCTGGCCGACGCCGACCGGGTGGCGCACATTCCCGAGGGACTCGGCTTTGCAGAGGCTGCGGCACTGCCTGTTGCCGCACTGACTGCGTGGCAGGGCCTGTTTGATCGGGGTGGCCTGGCACCCGGGCAATGGGCACTTATCCACGGTGGATCAGGTGGGCTGGGCAGTTTCGCCGTGCAATTTGCGCGCCGGGCAGGCGCACGCGTGGCGGCGACCTGTTCAACATCCAACGTGGAGTACGTGCAGGGGCTGGGCGCCGAACGGGTCATCGACTACCGCAGTGAAAGTATCTCCGGGGCGATCGCGGACTGGGCGTCCGGGGGTCTCGACTACCTCATGGACGCCGTGGGTGCCAGCACCTTGCCCGACGGCCTTGACCTCGTCAGACCGGGTGGCACCTTCGTCAGCATCCCCACCCTGGTCGATGACGGGGATATCCCGGCAGCGGCCGCGATGGCCGCCGAACGCGGTGTCAAACGGGTATTTTCAACCATGGACGACACCGACTGTGCCGCAACATTGACCAGAATCGCGCAGCTGCTGGTCAAGGGGGAGATCAGGCTGCCACCTATTGAGCAATACCCATTGGCGGCGGTCGCCGACGTCCACAGCATTCTGCAGGAAGGCCACAACCGCGGCAAGAAGGTGCTGAATGTCGCCGATCTCGACTAATCTCAAACAAGGAATCAAGCATGTCTGATCCACTAGCGGCCCTGAAGGGCAACGTCGCCGTCATTACCGGAGCCGGTTCCGGAATTGGTGAGGGCCTCGCGCACTGTGCCGCAGCTGCCGGCATGCAGGTGGTTGTGGCCGATATCGCGACAGATCGTGCAGAGAGCGTCGCAGGTGCGATCTGCGAGGCTGGTGGTGATGCAACGGCAATGCATGTGGATGTGGCACGTCCCGCGGCCATAGATGCGCTGGCGGATGCGGTTCATACGCGCTTTGGCGACGTGACAATGCTGTTCAACAATGCCGGTGTCGAAACGGTCGGTTACAGTTGGGAGCTCAGCAGCGAGCAGTGGGAGAAAACACTGCAGATCAATATCCACGGCGCGATTCATGGTGTACGCGCCTTTGCGCCCCGTATGCTCGCCAGTGGCAGGCGCGCCTGGATCGCCAATACCTGCTCAATCGGCGGGCTGGGAATGATGCCGCTGCAGACCTCATACATTCTCAGCAAACACGCCATGATCTCCTACAGTGAATGCCTGTTCCTGGAGATGCAGTTGAAGGGTGCGCCGATTCACGTCTCGGCGGTTCTCCCCGGACCGGTGGCGACCCGCATATTTGCCGATGGCGGCGGCGGGCAGGACGAGGGCAGTGTGCAGCACCGGGCTATGATGGACGCCATGCTCCACTCGGACGGTATTTCAGGCCTGGAGGCAGCGCAGCGCATTTTTCCCCAGGTGGTCGCCGGCGCATTCTGGGTGTCCACCCACCCCGAGGTCACACAGCAGATGGCCGCGGGTCGCGCTCAGCACCTCAGCGCACTGTCGACGCCCGCCTTACCGGCAGAGATTCTCGCCAGCATGGGCCTTGCCGTTCCGGAGTAAAGTGTGCGCCATCAGCCGGCTGTAAAGGCCGCTGCATGGGCCTCACGCAGCGTGCGCTTGAGTATTTTTCCCGAGGGATTGCGCGGAAGATCGGAAGCGATAATCACACGCTTGGGGACTTTGAACCCTGCCAGACGACCCTGACAATGTTCGATGACCGCCTGCTCATTGACGGCGCTGCCAGCATCTGCCTTGGCCACCACCACGGCCGCAACAGCCTCCACCCAGGTCGGATGGGGCAGGCCGATCACGGCGACCTCAGCCACCCATGGCAGCTGGTAAATGGTTTCTTCAACCTCGCGACCGGAGACGTTCTCACCACCGGTTTTGATCATGTCCTTTTTGCGGTCAACGATGGTCAGGTAGCCGTCATCGTCGAAAGTTCCCAGGTCGCCGCTGTGGAACCAGCCACCGGCAAAGGCCTCAGCGGTCTTTTCCGGGTTCTTGAAGTACTCGGTAAGGAGCTGCGGCGAGCGGTGCACCACTTCTCCGATGGCGCCCACCTCAACGTCATTCCCCGCGTCATCCACCAGGCGCGTTTCCACATGTAGCACCGGCTTGCCGGCCGAGCCGGCTTTTCGCAGCTGGTCCTCCGGCTTGAGGATCGTGGCCGTTGGGGCAATCTCGGTTTGTCCGTAGAGGTTCCACAACCGGAGTTGCGGCAGCCGCGCCTGTATTTCCTTGAGCACCTCCACCGGCATGATCGAGGCCCCGTAGTAGCCCTTGCGCAAGGCGGTGAGGTCCGCAGTGTCAAAACCGGGCGCCCGCAGCAGTGATATCCACACAGTCGGTGGTGCAAAAAACGACGTGATGCGCTCCTCCTGCAGCAATCGCAACAGGTTCTCGGCGCTGTTGTCGTCGGTAATGATGTTGGTACCACCCGCCTGTAATGAAGGGCCGAGGAAGCAGTCCAACTGCGCGCAGTGAAACAGCGGCAGGGCGTGCAGCAGCCGGTCGTGGCCGGCGACCTCGGCATCGGCAAGAATACTGCCGTACTGCCACAACACGGCGGCATGACTGAGCACCGCACCCTTCGGAGCCGACTCCGTGCCGCTGGTGTAAATGATTTGTGCGGGGGTACGCTCATCAACCGCTACCGGCTGTGACAGCGGCTCCACCTGCAGCAACTCCGAAAAAGCGCCCAGGCCCTCCGCTGGCGGACTGTCAAGATTCAGCCACAGTAGCGCCTCCACACGAGGGCAGAGACTGGCAACGGCTCGCGCCTTGTCCACTTCCGTTGGCCCCACGAGCAACAGGCGCGCTTCGCTGTGGTCGACGATATAGGCGGCCTCCTGCGCATTGAGCATGAAGTTGACAGGCACCAGGACTGCTCCGGCAGCAGCAATCGCGAATCGGGCCACGGCAAAGGCATTGGAATTGCGCGACAGAATCGCCACACGATCGCCGGGCTGGATACCCCGCGCCGCCAGACCAGCCGCCGCCGCACGGCACAGGTGGTGGAACTCTTCATAGGTCCAGCCAACACTGTGCTGGCGAATGGCCAGTTTTTGCGGGTGGCGCGCGGCGCTGCGCCGCAGTATGTCGTAAATGGATTGCTGACGAAGTGCGTTTTCGGTCATGGTCCTGCCAACTCCCTGGATTCTTGATTATATTTCACTGCTGACCCGGTGAGCGCCTG
Source organism: Haliea sp. (assembly GCF_041395985.1). Classification (NCBI taxonomy): domain Bacteria; kingdom Pseudomonadati; phylum Pseudomonadota; class Gammaproteobacteria; order Cellvibrionales; family Halieaceae; genus Haliea; species Haliea sp. Next base: position 194,909 of record NZ_JAWKZJ010000002.1, on the reverse strand, counting down.
CTGGGGTTTGCATTGAACCAGTGCTTCAGCGGGCAGACAAGCCACCGCGCTGGTATGCCTCCTTGTGATTCTATACGCCTTTGCATGCCGTGACATTGACGACAGCAGCCACGGCAGATAGCTTGCGGGTTGACAATAATGAGCAGTGAAGTCCGCCCAATGATCATCGCACAAGACGAAATTGTCGTGAAAGCGCAGCATCTGTCTGCAGTCGAGGCGCTGTTTCAGACACACTATCGGGAGGCTGCGGAGGCACGTGGCATGCGCTTTCAGTCTCTGCACGTGTCGCCTCCGGTCGCCATCACCGAAGCGCCGGTGACACTCTGGCTACGCTGGACCATTGCCGACCCGGCGGCCTGGTGGGTCATGCGCGCACAGTCAGGGACGAAAGAGGTCGCCAATTTCTGGGCTGCTGTCGATAAACAGAGTCTGTCCCGCAGGCGCACCTACCTGATGGAGCCGGACGCAGCGGAACTCACGCTGCCAGGTGCCGAGCGCTCCACGGCAGCCAGCAGAGGCTACCGCGAGACCGCACAGTTGCAGATTTGCGCGGACAGTGCGGATGTACTGCAACAGGCGCTTTCCCTGTGGCTGCCGCGACTTCCGGGGCTGGCGTCAAGCGAGCTCGGCAGCAACCTCGCCCCCGAGTACGCAGCAGGGCACCTGACACTGGACCTGCTGTACCCGGATGCCAGCACCGCGGCGCGGGCGCAGGCGAGTGATGTGTGGCAGCGCCAGATTCTTCCTGAGCTCTCGCGGAACTGCAGTGCCGTGCATGCACTGGCGCTGGAAACCGTCGGTGCCGGTCTGCGGGAGCCCGACCTGGCTGGCGGGATCAAACGCACAGCATTCTTCAGACTGCAATCCGGCCGCGAGAACACGACTGCAGAGGCCTTTGAACGGGACCTGCTCGCCATGCCACACCACATTCGCGAAATTCGCAACTGGCGCCTGAGCCGAGCTGTCCCGGTGGATTGGCAGCATGCTGTCTGTGCGCCATGGACCTGGGTATGGGAGCAGGAATTCCGCACCGTCGATGACCTGTTGGGGCCATACATGGTGCACCCACACCACTGGGCCCATATTGATCGCTGGTTTGACCCGGAGTCGGGTGCACAGGCTATCGATACAGCGCTCTCACACGCATTCAGCCCGTTTGGCAGCAGCGTGCTGGCGCGAGAGCTCGTGGAGCAGGGTGAGGGGATCTGAAGGGTCCTGCAATAGAGTCCAAAGACACAGTTTATTCAGGAGGCCATTGACATGGGAACACTGCTGGACGGTAAAGTTGCTCTGGTTACGGGTGCCAGCCGGGGCATCGGTCGTGCGCTTGCCCAGCGCCTTGCTGCCGAGGGCGCGACGGTCGTGCTGACGGCACGCAGCCTCGACAGTGCGGGCACCTATGCAGGCACACTGCATGAGAGCGTAGCGCTGATTGAAGGGCAGGGTGGAGTGGCCTATCCGCTGCAGGCGGACCTCGAAAGTGACACGGATCTCGACTCTCTGATAAGCCGCACGATTGCACTCACCGGTGGGCTGGACATCCTGATCCACAGTGGCGGCAAAGCCGAATACGCCCCGACGGCGATCATGGACCCGGCAACCTTCGAGCGTACTTTTCATCACTATCTGCGCGCGCCGTTTCGGCTGATCCAGCACGCAGTACCCGAAATGCGCAAACGTGGCGCTGGCTGGATTGTCACGCTGGGGTCGGTAACTGCCCTGCCACCGACCCGCCCCTATGATGTGTTTGCGACCCAGGGGGGAGGCACTGTCTATGCGTCCATCAAGGCCGCGGTGCACCGCATGACCCAGGGTCTGGCCGCGGAGCTTCTGGCTGACAACATTGCCGTAAACACCCTGAGCCCGAGCACCGCTATCCGCACACCCGGAGCCAGTGAGTACATTCCGGAAAGCTACCCGACTGAGCGCATTGAATACATCGCGGAGACCGGCCTCGCACTCTGCCACCTGCCGGCCGCTGAGCGCACTGGGCTCACTGCCTACAGCCTGCATTTTCCGCTGCAGCATGCGCTACCGGTCTACTCACTCGACGGGTGCCAACGTATTGAGGATCCAATACTGCCCGCCTACTCGCACCCCGGCATCGATTCATAGCCAGGGGCGGGCGAAAGGATCAGCCTCACAGTGACCCGAAGCGCCGCGCCAGACGGCGCAGGAGAGGGGCCAGCAACACCGGGAGCACACTCGCCAGCGCAACCAGCAGCCAGCCATCGGGCCCTGGATGGACGAGAGACAGGACCGCGGCAAGGGGGGGGAAGTACACCGCAGCCGCGATAAGTGCACTGCACAGCCCGAGTGCCGCCCAGATCCAGGGGTTGCCGGTGATTTCATTGCGCAGCCAGCGCCCGCTGTCCTCGCGAATATTGAACACGTGCCACATCTGCGCCAGGGCCAGGGTGAGAAAGGAGACGGTCACCGCCTTGCTGGCGTCGAAACCGAGTATCAGACGGCCGACCGCCATCGCGCCCAGTACCACCAGGCCAATCAGTGCCGCATACAGGCCGATGAGCACCCAGTGCTGGCGCATCAGTACACGCTCCCCGGGGGATCGCGGCGGGTGTTGCATGGCACCCGGTGCACCTTTCCCTACACCCAATGCCAGCGCCGGAAACACATCCGTCACCAGGTTCAAAAACAGGATCTGCAGGGGCAACAGGGGCAATGGCGCACCCGCGACTGTCGCCAGCACGACCACCAGCACTTCGCTGATATTGCAGGACATCAGATAAACAACGAATTTGCGGATATTGCTGAAGATCGCCCGACCTTGCGCAATGGCAGCGACAATCGTGCGAAACTCGTCATCCTGTAACACCATGGCGGCGGATTCCCGCGCGATGGCTGTGCCCCGAATACCCATCGCCACACCAATATCGGCTTTTTTCAGCGCTGGCGCATCATTGACCCCATCGCCCGTCATGGCGACGACCCGGTCTGCGCGCTGGTGCAGATCAATGAGCTTGAGTTTCTGCTCCGGTGTGACACGTGCGAACACGCGTACGTCCAGCAGTTCCTCCGTCGCCTCGCTTTCGAAGACCTGCTGCAAGGCCTCGCCATCTACAACCCGGGGGGGCTGACCCTCTGCGACAATGCCCGTGTCCAGCGCGATGCGCGCGGCCGTCGCCGCGTGGTCTCCGGTCACCATGACCACAGTGACCCCCGCGGCGTGGCACTGTTCGATGGCCTCTTTCACGCCCTTGCGCGGGGGATCTTCCATGCCAATAAGACCGAGTAGCACGAGGTCGCTGTACGGTGAGTCCTGCTCAGACGCGAGCCGTCGCTCGGCTATCGCCAGCGTGCGCAGCCCGGTGGCTGCCAGATCTTCTGCACGCTGTAACCAATGCTGGCGGCCCGCATCATCCAGGTCATGCACGGCTTCGCCCTGCTGTTGTGCACGACACAGTGGTAGCACACTCTCTGGCGCACCCTTTACGGCGGCGAAAACGCCATCGGCATCGCGGTGGATCGTGGCCATGCGCTTGTCTTCGGCACTGAAAGGCTCCTCACGAATCTCGGGCATGGCTGCCAGCAGAGCAGGGCGGTCCAGTCCCAGTCGGGCGGCAGCAGCCAGCAGGGCCAGTTCCGTGGGATCACCCGTCGCATGCTTCTCGTCCTCGGCCTCGTCACCCAGAGAGGCGTTGCAGCACAGAGCTGCGCGTTCAAGCAGGCGGCGAGTTACCCCCGTGTCCCCGGTGCTGTCTCCTTCGCTCTGGAAGCCGATATCCGCGTCGGCCAGCAGCACCTGAGTTACCGTCATCCGGTTTTCCGTGAGGGTGCCGGTCTTGTCAGTGAGAATAACGCTGGTCGCCCCGAGTGTTTCAACCGCGGACAGACGGGTAATCAGCGCGTTGCGTCGGGCCATGCGCCACATGCCGCGAGCCAGCGCGATGGTCGCCACGATGGGCAGACCCTCGGGGATCGCAGCAACGGACAGGGCAATCGCAACCTCGATGGCGAGAGCGAGGTCACGACCGGTAAGGACGCCAATCACTGCCAGCATCACGGCCATCACCAGCACCAGCCACACCAGACGCTTGCCCAGCGCGTCAAGGCGCTTTTCAAGCGGCGTCTGGCGCGGCTGCGCGGTGCTCACCTGAGCGAAAATACGGCCGAATTCGGTATCCATTCCCGTGGCAACCACAAGGCCGCTGCCGCTGCCACGGGTGAGTGCGGTGCCGCCGAAGGCAATATTCGGCCGTTCCAGCAACGATGCTTCTGCCGCAACTGCGTCGACCTGTTTCCGTACCGGAAGTGACTCGCCGGTGAGCACTGATTCATCCGCCTGCATCCGGGCGGCTTCCTGTAAACGGAGGTCCGCCGGTATCACATCGCCGGCTTCCAGCAGTACCACATCACCGGGTACCAGCCCGGAGGCCGGTATGCGCTCCGCACGCCCGCCACGCAGCACCGTGGTCTCCGTCCGGGCGATACGTCGCAGCGACTCCATGGAGCGTGTTGCCCGCCATTCCGTGGTGAAGCCCAACACGGTATTGAGCGCGATAACAACCGCAATGGCCATCGCCTCTATGGTGTCGCCCATAAACAGGGCCATCCCGGTAGCGACGAAAAGCAGCAACACGACAATGCTCCGCAGCTGGGCCAGCAGAATCGACAGGGCAGGGCGTGGCTTGCTCTCACGGAAGACATTGGGGCCGAAATGCTGTCGACGACGCCGCAGTTCGTCTGCCGCCAGTCCCCGCGTGGGATCAACAGCCAGCGCTTCTGCAACGTGCTCCACAGGGTGCATCCAGGGCTTCGCCAGACGAGGGTCGTCAGCCCCGGCGGGCAGGCTCCCGCAGCTAGCGTCGCGTTGCGGCGAGTATCTGGTCAAGCTGGTTGGCAAAGCGTTGTTTGTCCTGATTGTTGAGTGCCGGCGGGCCGCCCGACTGAATCCCGCTGGCACGCAGGGTGTCCATGAAATCCCGCATATTGAGTTTCGGCTGAATATTGTCTGTCGTGTAGCGTTCACCCCGTGGTGTCAGCACCAGGGCACCCCGGGCAATCACTTCGGCCGCCAGTGGGATATCCGCGGTAATGACCAGGTCTCCCGGTTTCGCTAGCCTGACGATCTCATCATCCGCCACGTCAAAACCGGCGCTCACCTGCAGCGAGCGGATATTCGCATCCGCAGGGACTTGTAGCGGACGGTTTGCCACCAGGGTCAAACACAGGCCGGTGCGACGGGCCGCCCGAAACAGAATGTCCTTCGCCATGCCCGGGCAGGCGTCGGCATCAACCCAGATATCCAGTGCGTGTTCCTCCTTTGTGATCGCCGCATGGTGCAGGCGCGAGAACGTCAGTGTATCCCAGCGACCTGTGAGCCGACAGTGAGGTCATCCGCTTGCGCGACCTATCGCTGTCACGCCTGGTGGCTGGCTCTCATCAACACAGCCCTGGGCAAGCAGGGGGCGCCAGCCCGCACCGGCCTGTGCATAACTGTGTGTCCGAATCCTTTATTTAACATAATATATATTATACGCAGTTGTGGATTCTTTTGATAATTACAGATTTGCCGGTTTTTACAGGGCGCCGGACACATTTTCGCCTGCAAACTGGCGTTCGCGCCCTGGGCTGTCGTCCGCGGCATGGCCTGTGACCGGCGCGCATGACGTCCGCCGTGGCGTGCAAGCGCCCCTGCACTGACCAACATGAAGAAGTGTGGTAGCGTTCTGGTCTCGCCGGCTGAACAGCCGGTGAATTGACGCGGTGCTCTCTCGTAGTAGCCAGATGCCTGTGACGTTGGATCAATCGATGCGAAATGACCCTGCTCCCGCCAAACGGCAGGAGGTTACCGTGCTCACCTACAATATCCACAAGGGGTTTTGCACTGGCAACCGACGCTTTGTGCTGGAAGGCATTCGTGAACGAATCGTGGAATCCGGCGCTGACGTGGTTTTTCTGCAGGAGGTACACGGCTGGGCGCACGCCAGTCCGCGACGGCAGAAGCGTTTCAGCTACCCGGAAGAACCGCATTTTGAATATCTGGCGGATCAGGTCTGGCCGCACTACGCCTACGCGCGCAATGCCATCTACCGTAAGGGGGATCACGGCAACGCCCTGCTGAGCCGCTTCCCCATCGTGAGCACGGAGAACATCGATGTGTCGCTGTTTCCCCGCTCCAGCCGAAGCATCCTGCACAGCGTCCTGGCGCTGCCGGGTTCGGGCACCCGCCTGCACACACTGTGTGTGCATCTTGGCCTGCTCGAGCGCGAAAGGCGCACACAGCTGGCGACGCTGGTGCGCCGGATAGAGGCCCACGTCCCGCATGACGAGCCCCTGATCCTGGCCGGGGATTTCAACGACTGGCGCCAGCGCGGAGCGCAGTACCTGCAATCCCAGCTGGGTCTCGAGGAAGCCTTCCTGGCGCTACAGGGCAGGCATGCACGCACCTTCCCGGTATGGGCACCGGTGTTTCCGGTCGACCGGATTTATTACCGTGGCGTACAACCGATCAGCTGCCAGCGCTTGCGCGATGGGCATTGGCGGGACCTGTCGGATCACGCGGCCCTGCTGGCCCAATTTGCGCTATGAGCCGCTGCAGCGCGGCTGACGCAACAGCCCTACCCCCTGTCCACGCGCAGCCGGCTCAGCCGTATCGCCTGAATATGCCAGTGCCCATCCAGTTTGACGTAGCGCTCGTGGTAGTGCCCGTAACCGTGTAGCCAGGCAAAGGGCAGAGCCGAGCCCGGCCCAGGCCATAACTTGTCCTCCATCGCCCAGACACCAGCGGCCGTTGTCGGTGACTCAATCGTGATCTCAGGCGTGTGCCCATGATGCACGGTAACCACCTGCTCGAGAACCGGTGCGAGACCCGCCACATAGGCCGCCGCACCGTGGGTCAGCAGGGTGTCATCATAGACGCCCGTCGCGGCGCGGAAGTCGGCAACAAGGTCCGGTGCGAACACGGCTTCGAAGGCCTGCCAGTCCTTGCTGTCCAGCGCACGAAAATAGCGCGCCTTCAGCGCGCGAATGGCCTCAATGGCCACCAATTGTTCGATATTGGTCATCGACACTCTCCTGTTTGTCCGCACCGGGGCCGGTGACCTGAACCGTTGCTTGTTTTCTGCGCCGGGCAGCCCGCCAGCGCTGGCCTCGCCTCGCTGAGCCAGATATAAAAGGGTTTCAGTGGGCGGCACTGATTTCAGTCACGCCTCAACCACAGGCAAACTCACCGGAGAACTCGCCATGCGCATCGCACTACAACCCAACATCCCCGGCCTGGTTGACCAGCTCCAGGCTCTGGGGCACGGGATTGAGGTGCTTATAGTGCCCAGTGATGCCAGCCTCGCGCAACAGCCCCTTGCTGCCGATGTGCTGCTGTGTACAGCGACCGGTAGTGGCGACCTCCCCTCACTCCTGAGCGCCTGCCGGGGGCTGCGCTGGATTCACGTGCTGGGTACCGGCATTGATAATTTCCCCCTGTCGCTGGTTGGGGATGCCGTGCTCACCTGCTCTCGTGGCGCCACAGCCACCCCCATGGCCGAGTGGGTCCTGGCGATGATGCTCTGCCATGAAAAACAGCTGCCGACACGCTGGATCAATGAGCCGCCCGAGGCGTGGTACCTGGCGGATCTCGGCTGCCTTGAGCAAAAAAACCTCGGGCTTGTGGGCCTCGGCGCGATTGGCGAAGCCGTCGCCCGGCGCGCATTGGCTTTCGACATGCAGGTCATCGCCAAGGTGCGCTCCTACCGAGACAGCCCCCTGACCGGTGTACAACTGGTGGAACACCTGACCGAATTGTTGCAGGCGGCTGACCATGTGGTACTCGCCCTGCCCGCTACGCCTGCAAGCCGCGGCCTGATCGACGCCCAGGCGCTGGCCACGATGAAGCCCGGCGCCCATTTGATCAATGTGTCTCGCGCCGCACTGGTCGATCAGGATGCATTGAGGCTCGCACTGGATTCAGGCCAACTGGCCCGGGCCTCTCTTGATGTCGTCGACCCCGAGCCACTGCCCGCGGGCCACTGGATTTACGGGCATCCAAAGATCAGGCTGAGTGCCCATGTTTCCTGGAGCGGGCCCAATATGGCCCAGCGTCTACTCGCGCCGTTCATCGCCAATGTGCAGGCATTTATTCGCGGCGAACCCCTGCAGGGGCTGGTCGACACGCAAGCGGGCTATTGAAACCGATAACGACTGAGGATATCAGCATGAACAAGAACAAACTCCCCCCACGTGTCGTGCGCTACGGCGGTGCGATGTATGGCGAGGCGGAAATCAGCAATGTGAACGCGGTGCTGGCCGACCCGATGGGCCTGGTGCCCGGCAATCGCGTGTGTGAGTTCGAACGCCGCGTTGCGGACTTCATGGGCAAGCGTCACGGGGTCATGGTCAACTCCGGTTCTTCGGCCCTGATGATTGCCATGCGCCTGCTCAACCTGCCGGCGGGCTCCGAAGTCATCACCCCTGCCCTCACCTTCTCTACCGACGTCGCCAGCATCTACCAGGCGGGCTACAAGCCGGTGTTCATTGATGTAGGGCTGGACGACTACCAGATTCTGGTGGACCGTGTGGAGGAGGTGATCACCGAGAATACCCGCGCGTTGCTGGTTCCGGACCTCATCGGCGGCATTTGCGACTGGGATATCCTGCGCAGCATCGCGGACCGACACGGCCTGCTGCTGGTGCACGACTCTGCCGACACGCTGGGCGGCAGCCTGCGCGGGCGCAAAACCGCCACCCGCGCCGACATTTCCATAACCAGTTTTTCGATCTTCCACATCATCACCGCGCTGGGCAACGGCGGCATGGTGTTTTTCGATGATGACCGCTACCTGGATGCCGCTCTCAGCCTGCGCGCCTGGGGCCGCTCGTCAGAAAAGTACATGTTCGGCACCAAGGTCAGCGAGAGCGACGGACGCTTCCTGGAAAAGCTGGATAACCTCGATTACGACTCCCTGTTCATTTTTGAGGACCTGGCCTACGGGTTCATTCCCAATGAAGCCGGGGCGGCCTTCGGCATCGGCCAGATGGACCGCATCGACGAACTGTGGCGCCTGCGCAACGAGCGTTTCCAGGGTTACTACCGGTTTTTCGAGCGCTACGCTGACAAGTTCATCGTCCCCACGACGCTGCCCGAGACAGAAACCACCTGGATCTGCTTTCCGCTGCAGATTCGCCCCGAGACCGGCTGGCGCCGCAAGGCGCTGCAAATACATCTGGAGGACAACGGTATCTTCTCCCGCGTGATCTTCTCCGGCAACATTACCCGGCAGCCCATGCTGCAGGGCCGGGATTTCCGTGTGCATCCCGCGGGGCTGGCCAACTGCGACCAGATCATGGAGTTTGGCATCATGCTGCCCTGCCACCCCACGATGACCGCCGAGGACTGCCGCTATGTGGAGCAGGTGCTGGAGGCCTTCATCGAGGCCGACGGTGCACCCTAAACGCGCAAACTCGCCCCAGACCAGCTATCATAGAGGCCGGTAACACATTCCTCTGGCTCACAAGGGCACCCTATGAAAATTGGCATCCTGTCGCGCAACCGCAGGCTTTACTCCACACGTCGCCTGGTAGAGGCGGCAGCGGCGCGCGGCCACGATGTCAGTGTCATTGATGTGCTGAAGTGCTACATGAACATCACCGCCAACGACCCGACGGTCATCTACCAGCACTCCGCCGAACGGGTCGAGGCGCTGGATTTCGAGGCCGTCATTCCGCGGATTGGCGCCAGCATCACCTCCTACGGCTGCGCGGTTCTGCGTCAGTTCGAGGTGGGACACGTGTATTCTCTGAATGAATCCATCGCCATCACCCGCTCGCGCGACAAACTCCGCGCGCACCAGCTACTTGCGCGGCGCGGTATCGGCCAGCCGGTGACCAGCTACGCGCACTCGGCGCGCGCCACCGACAAGCTCATCGAATCGGTGGGCGGCGCCCCGCTGATCCTGAAGCTGACTGAAAGCACACACGGCAATGGCGTGCTGCTGGCGGAAACCAAAAAAGCGGCAGAAGCCTTGATCAATGCCTTTCGCGGTATCGGCTCGGATTTCCTGGTACAGGAATTCATCCGCGAGGCAGGCGGCTCAGACATCCGCTGCTTCGTGGTGGGCGACAAGGTGATCGCCGCCATGCAGCGCAAAGCGGTGAAGGGGGAATACCGCTCCAACCTGCATCGCGGAGGCACCGCAGAGGTGATCAAGCTGCGCCCGGAAGAGCGCCGACTGGCGGTCAAGGCGGCGCGGGTGATGGGGCTGGATCTCGCTGGCGTGGATATCCTGCGCTCGAATCATGGCCCCCTGGTGATCGAGGTCAACTCATCTCCTGGCCTGGAGGGCATTGAGAAGGCCACCGGTATCGATATCGCCAGCAAGATCATCGAATACGTGGAGAAGGACTCCCAGGCGGGCCCCAACAAGCCGACTGGCAAGGGCTGAACGGCCTAATCGGAGCTCTTGGGCTGGTATTTCGGCAAACGCAGGTCGAAGAGAATCGCCGCGGCACGCAGCGCGAAGGCCGCCGCCACGGCAGCCGGCAACGCGATCTGCTGCCCCCAGGGCTGCGCATCCAGGGCGACATAGCTCACCGCTCCCAAGGCGGCCGCGGTGACGTAGATATCCGGCTCCAGCAACACCGGCGGGCGACCGAGCAGCCCGTCGCGGATCAGTGACCCAAAGGTCGCAGTCATCATGCCCATCCCGATGGCAACCAGCACCGGCGCATCAAAGGCCAGCGCTTTCTGGGTGCCAAGCACGGAAAACAGCGCCAGCCCCAGGGCATCCGCCCAAAGCAACACACGGTGCAGGGATACAAAGAGGTGCGCCAGAAACCAGGTGGCTACCCCCGCCGCAACGCACATCCACAGGTAGGCCGTATCGCCAATCCAGAACACCTCACCCGTGTGCAGCAGCAGGTCACGCAGCGTACCCCCGCCGATACCCGTGACGGTGCCAAAAAGCAGGAACCCAAGAATATCGAGGCGCCTTTCTGCGGCCGCCAGGGCGCCGCTGATGGCGAACACCCCAACACCGACAAGATCGAGGCTGTAGACAACTTGGGTCAACTCCATAATGAACCGGCAGTCTGCTGCGGAAGGGCCTGTAGTATGCGTGCTATGATCGTCTGGAACCAACCCCGAGTTTGCACACTTATGCTCAAAAACCCCTGGTATCTGTCCTTGCTGTCCCTGGTTGCAGGACTGCTGATTATCGCGGTGCTGTACTGGTTGACCCTGGAGCCTGAGAAGGACCCTTGCAGTGCGCTGAACCAGGATGTCGGCGCCGCGGTGCTGGCGGACGACAACGGTGACCAGGACGCGCTGATGAACCGTGCAATCATACAGCGAGGCGACTGTGAACCTGCGCAGTAAGCTGCTCGGCCTGCTCAGTCTTGTTGTGCTGCCCACGACGGCAGCCGCGGACAACGCACTCGCCGACCGCGCACACCGGATTATCGAGCAGCGCTGTGTGGTGTGCCATGCCTGCTATGACGCACCCTGCCAGCTCAAGTTGGAAGCCCACGAAGGGCTTGTACGCGGCGCCAACCAGACGCTGGTCTACGATTCCACACGCCTGCTGGCCGGCGACCTGACCCGGCTGTTTGATGACGCGCAGGGGGAAGCCGCATGGCGGAAAAAAGGCTTTTACCCGGTGCTGGACAGCGCCGACCCCGCCCGGGGTGTGCTGCGACGCATGCTGGACCTCAAGCAGGCAAACCCCCTCCCCGCGAGCGGCCCCATGCCCAAAGGCTTCGATTTCCGGCTGCACCGCGATCAACAGTGCGTGCAAGCCGACGACTTCGACCAGTTTGCCGAGGACTACCCGCTGTGGGGTATGCCCTATGGTCTGCCGGCTCTGCAGCCGGACGAACACGCCACAGTGGTGAGCTGGCTGGACGCGGGTGCACCGGCAAGACGGCAGGCGCCACTGGCGCCTGACTTGCAGGCGGAAATTGTCGCCTGGGAGCAATTCCTGAACGGCAAGGACAACAGGTCACGGCTGATGGCCCGCTATGTCTATGAGCACCTGTTCCTGGCCACGCTGTACCTGGAGGCGCAGGAGCAGCCGCGCTGGTTCAGGCTGGTGCGGTCTGCGAGCCCGCCAGGCGAGCCGATCGACCTGCTGGCTACCCGCCGCCCCTTCGACGACCCCGGTGAAACCACCTTCTTTTATCGCTTGCAAAGCCTGCCCATCACGGTAGCGGCCAAGAGCCACCAGCCCTACCGTTTTGATGCGCAACGCCGCGACTGGTATCGGTCACTCTTTCTCGCGCCAGACTATGACGTTGCCACCCTGCCCGGCTACGATGAAAAGACCGCGGGCAACCCGTTCAAAACCTTCGCGGCACTGCCGGTCCGCTCCCGCTATCGCTTCCTGCTCGAGGAAGCCGAATTTACCATCATGAATTTCATCAAGGGGCCGGTCTGCCGCGGCCAGATTGCGCTGAACGTCATTGATGACCGCTTCTGGGTCATGTTTATGGACCCCGACGAACTCGACCCGGAACTGGACGGCGCGTTCCTCGAACGCGAGGCGCGCAATCTGCGCCTGCCGGCAGCCCGCACGGGTACCGTTATCGATTTGCTGCAGTGGCGGCGCTACGCCCGTGGGCATGACCGCTACATGCGCGCCAAGGCCGAGTACCTTGAACGCCAGTATGTGGAGCAGGGTCGGCGTCCGGGCCTGGAAATCATCTGGGACGGTGACGGCAGCAACCCCAATGCTGCACTGACCATCGCCCGGCACGTAGACACAGCCTCCGTGGTCAAGGGATTCGTCGGGGAAACCCCCAAGACGGCGTGGTTCATCACCTATTCGCTACTGGAGCGTATCCATTACCTGCTGGTTGCCAATTTCGACGTCTACGGCGCGGCGTCACACCAGTTGGAGTCGCGTCTTTACATGGACTTTCTGCGCATGGAGGGGGAACTCAACTTCCTGATGTTCCTGCCGGCGAGCCAGCGCCAGGCGCTGTGGCAGCACTGGTACAGGGGCGCCCCGGAATCTGCGCGTGAGCACCCCTTTGTGCACAGCGAAGCCATGCAGCAGGAGACGCCGCTGGTTTTCAGGTCCGCTGACCCCAAGTCAGAATTCCTCGGCTGGATGCGGGCGCGCCTGCACGGCGCCGAGGCCGCCAACTTCGACTACCGACGCAGCGCCAGCCCGGCTATGGTCGACGCCTTCGATAAGCTGGTCAGCGCCCGCGGGAGCCACAACAGCTTCCTGCCGGCGGTGAGCTTCGTCAATGTCATTGGCCCGGGGCGCGACGAGGCCTATACCCTGTTGCACGATGCCGGTTACAGCAACATTGCCCAACTGTTCCGGGAAGATGAGCGACGTCTGCCCGGGGAGGACGCCGTCACGGTGGTTGCCGGCCTGATCGGCGCACACCCCAACCAGTTTTTCCAGGTACATGAAAAACAGGTCCCCCTGTTCGTCGAGGATATTCTTGCCCTGCGTACGCAGGAAGACCTCAGCCTGCTGCGTCAGCGCTACGGCGTACGACGCAACTCACCCTGGTTCTGGGCGGTCAGCGACCGGCTTCACGCGCTGTTCCGCGAGCAGGACGGGCTGGCCGCGGGCGTGCTGGATTACAACCGCTACGTGGGTTACTGAAGCGCGCGTTCAGGCGTGAGGCCCGCGATTGTGCTGCCAGAGTTTCAGCAGCGCGCGTTCAATCGCCCCCTGCGCCGCCACCCCCAGTTTGTCCTGCCAGTTCTTGCGCTCGACCCAGGACACTTCGAACACATCGCGATCCTCCAGCTGTGACTGAACGTAGGCATCGCTGGTCTGCACGTCATCAATCAGTCCGATGGCAACGGCTTCACGCCCATACCAGACCTCACCCGTGGCAACCTGCTCGATATCCAGCGCCGGCCGGTTCTCCGTCACGAAGGCCTTGAACAGGGTGTGCGTTCTTTCCAGATCTTCAATGAACTTCTCCCGACCCTTATCGGTATTCTCGCCAAACAGCGTCAACGTGCGCTTGTACTCCCCCGCAGTGAGCAGTTCGAAGTCGATATCATGCTTCTTCAACAGGCGATGGAAATTGGGCAGCTGCGCCAGCACCCCGATGGAGCCGAGGACCGCAAACGGCGCGGCGATGATGCGCTGGGCGACGCAGGCCATCATATAGCCGCCGCTGGCCGCCACCTTGTCTACCGCCACTGTCAACTGTGCTCCCGCAGCGGTGATCCGCTGCAGTTGGCTGGCGGCAAGACCATAGCCATGGACCATTCCACCGGGGCTTTCCAGCCGCAGAAGGATCTCGTCACCCTCGCCAACATGCGGTAGCACAGCAGAGATTTCCTCCCGTAACTGATCGCAGGCGCTGGCTTTTATGTCGCCATCAAAATCTAGTATAAACAATTTGTTACGCGATTTTTCTCCTTTAGATTCTTGCTTTTTTGCGCGCTTCTTCGCCGCTTTGGCTTCTGCCTTCTTCGCTTTCTGGCGAGCTTTCTCAGCCAGTTTCTGCGCCGCGGGGTCGGTCATCGCGGCGCGCATGGCGTCGGCGATATCACGGTATTTTTCGTTCACTTTACGGATTTCGATGTGGCCTTCAGCGCGGGCCTTGTGCCGCTGACCAAGGGCAACCACGCCAGCAACCAGCAACAGCGCCGCCACCACAAAGGTCAGTGCCTGGGCCAGAAACAGGCCGTACTCGTAGAGATATTCCAAAGGTTTACTCCCGTGTCAATTCGCTGATGTAGTGACGGATAAGCTGCCCGGCAATGGAGCTGGGAGGCGGGACCTGGGGCAGCGCACTGTAATGAAACCAGCGTGCGTCGGCAATTTCACCGGGCTCGCAGACGATATCGCCACCCGCGTACTCGGCGAAAAAGCCCAGCATCAGCTGGCTGGGGAACGGCCAGGACTGTGAGCCGAAGTAACGCAGCCTTGTGACCTCCACGCCCACCTCTTCACGGACTTCTCGGTGCAGCGTAGCCTCTGCGCTCTCGCCGGCTTCAATAAACCCGGCCAGCGTGCTGTACATCTGGCCGGGGAAATTCGCGTTGCGCGCCAGGAGGAGCTCTTCACCACGGGTGACCAGCGTGATGACACAAGGGTTGATACGGGGATAGACGATTGTCGCGCAGGGCTCGCAGCGCATGGCGCGCTCGCGGACATCCAGCGTCATCGCCGATCCGCAGCGGCCGCAGTACTGATGGTCACGCTCCCAGGCAAGCAACTGGGATGCGCGCCCGACCAGCGCGAAGAGTCCGTCGTCAACCCGTCCCAACAACTGGTAAAGGCTGCCACGCACGAAGCGCATTGGATCCGGCTCTGCGCCGCTGTCAATCTCCACCGCGAAACACGGTTGACCGTGCCAGTAGCCGAGAAACTGCTCGCGCACAACCACCCAGCCCTGCTGCTGCAGATCGGACCTGGGCATCAGCGGCTCCGCACGCATGTCGCTGACCAGTTGGCCTGCCTGGAAGACCAGGTGCAGGGCCTCCTCGACAGATTGTGGCGCCTGGTTGTGGAATTCGACACTCATGAGGGAAATACCTCCCGCCACAGGGCACGACCGCCACTGCTGCGTTCAATGGCCTGCAGCTGCGCCTCGTGGGCGGCGAGCTCGTCGGCGCTGGCGACAATGACCGGCAGCGGCTTGCGGTCGGCGGGCAGCCGCTGGATACCCTCTCGCTTACCGCCACCCTCCTCGCCCGGACCGCGGTCAGCAAGCTGAAATGTGGTTTGCCCGCCGGTCATCGCCAGATAGACGTCGGCGAGGATCTCGGCGTCCAACAACGCACCGTGCAGGTCGCGTTGGGAATTGTCCACCGTGTAGCGACCGCAGAGCGCATCGAGGTTGTTGCGCTGCCCGGGATGGCGCTTGCGCGCCATCACCAGGGTGTCGGTCACCGTGCACAGCTGCTCCAGGCCGGGATGCTGCTCATCCAGCCGGCGCAGTTCCGCATCGAGAAAGCCGATGTCGAAGGGCGCATTGTGGATGATCAGCTCGGCGCCGCGCACGAACTCGAGAAAGTCAGCGGCTATCTGTGCGAAAACCGGCTTGTCTGCCAGAAACTCGGGCGTGATGCCGTGCACCTCAATGGCGCCCTGGTCAATATCACGCTCGGGGTTGATGTAGCGGTGAAAGTGGTTGCCGGTCAGGCGCCGGTTGACCAGTTCAACGCAGCCCACCTCAATAATTCTGTGTCCCTGGCTCACTTCCAGGCCAGTGGTCTCGGTGTCGAGTACGATCAGTCTCACAGCATGCTTCCATTTGTGCGTGTTTATCGATCAGCGAGGCGCGTTGCAGCGCCTTCGGCGACGTTTTGCAGCTCGTCGATGCCGCGATTGGCGAGCTGGTCAGCAATCTCGTTTTCCTGGTGACCGCTATGTCCCTTTACCCAGTGCCAGTGAATGCGATGACGCTGATTCTGCTCATCCAGTGCCTGCCACAGGTCAACGTTTTTCACCGGCTGCCGGGCGGCGGTTTTCCAGCCCTTTTGTTTCCAGTTCGGCAGCCATTTGGTGATGCCGTCGCGCACGTACACGGAGTCCGTCGTCAAATTGACCTCGCAGGGCTCCTTGAGGGCGCGCAGCGCTTCGATGGCGGCCTGTAATTCCATGCGATTATTGGTCGTATCTCGCGCTCCACCGTACAGGTGACGCTCGCGGCCGGCAAAGCGCAGCAGCGCACCCCAACCGCCGGGCCCGGGATTCCCGCGGCAGGCGCCATCGGTAAAGATATCCACCTGCTTCATGCCGCGTGGTCCCCGCGCGGCGCAGCGGCCGGATTGGGTACCGCCAGCCCGATCAAACGTGCACTGGGCCGTACCCGGCGCACCGGCAAAACACGCCCGCCCACCTGCTTGATGGCGTGCACGAGGTACAGCTCGCCCAGGGGCAGGCTGGCTGCCTCGCTCCACTGGTTGGCGCGCCGAGCATAGCGGGCAAGGCGCCCCTGGCCAATGACTGGCAGTGGATGCAGGTAGCGCAATGACTGTGTTTCCAGCCCCAGCAAGCGCAGCCAGTCGAGCAGTCGATGCGCACTCACGGGCGACAGGCCCTGCCACAGGGGATGCCCCGTAAAACCGCGCAGCCGGCGCGCGCCGCAACCGGGCGCGAGCGGGTTGAACCCGAGCAACAGCAACTGCCCGTGGGGAGTCAGTACCCTGTGCAACTCGCGTAGCACCTCGTGCGGGCGCTCGGTGAAGTCAAGGCAGTGATGGGCGATAACGACATCGACACTGTCACTCTCTACCGGCAGCTCATCGTGGCGGGCCACCGCGGAAACACCCGCGCCCGGCACCGGCGCCAGGTAGGCGCAATGGCCGATGCGGCTACCGGTGTAGAGCGGCTGTCCCCGGGTCTGGCCGATCTGCAGCAAATGGTAGCCAAAAGCGGTTTCCAGCAGCGGTTCCAGCGCCCTGTTCACGGCAGCGTGCAGGTGGCGGTTTGTTTCCCTGCCATACCAGGATTCCAGTTCGGCCGAAATGTCGCTACACTCGCGCATCAGTTCCCATGGTCGTTGACCGGCTCTCGTTTCATTGAGCGGCCATGTTAATGCATTTGAAGGGGTTTTGAACGTCGTCCATGCTGACAATTGAACCGATACCGGCCTTCAACGACAACTATATCTGGCTGCTGCACGATGGCACCGCGTGTGCCGTGGTTGACCCCGGCGACGCCGAACCCGTGATCAGGGTGCTGCAACAACGCGGGCTGCAGTTGACCACCATTCTTGTCACCCATCACCATTTCGACCACGTCGGTGGCCTGTCCGCACTGCTGGCGTACGCACAGCCCCGTGTTTACGGCCCGGAGAACCCCGCCATTGCCGGCATCACCCACCCTGTCGGTGCAGGGGACTCTCTGGAGGTGCTGGGCAGAACATTCAAGGTCCTGGCTGTTCCGGGCCACACCCTGGATCATATCGCCTACTTCGGCGGTGCCGTCGATGCGTCGCCACCGCTGCTGTTCTGCGGGGACACCCTGTTTGCGGGTGGCTGTGGGCGCATGTTTGAGGGAACTGCACCCGTCATGCACGCCTCACTCAGCGCACTGGCAGCACTGCCTCCAGATACCCAGGTGTACTGCGCGCATGAATACACACAGGCGAATCTGCGCTTTGCCGGCGCAGCCGATCCGGATAATGCCGCGCTTGCTGAACGCACCCGTGGCGTTGCCCGCCAACGGGCGCAGAATGAGCCTACGGTACCTTCGTCAATCGCCGTTGAGCGCGCCACCAATCCGTTTTTGCGCTGTACTGAACCGGCTCTGATTGCCTCACTCAAGCGCCAGGGGAAGTGGCAGGGCGACGCGCCCGAGTCCGTCTTTGCCGCGCTCCGATCGTGGAAAGACGAATTTTGAATATTTATCATAAATTCAAATATTTAAAGAACTTAATTCTAGTTGTTTCTGGGTTGATTCTGATCGCCGGCTGCCAGAGCCTGCCCCCGGATGAGCCCACCGAGTCAGCGAGCCCGGCGACGCTATCGGCGACTGCAGTGGCGGCGCGACGCGGCCTTGAGAACCGCAGCGTACGACTGCCCCACACCAACCCGGACGACCTCTGGGGGCGTATTCAGCACGGCATGCAATGGCAGATTCCCGAAAACCCGAGGGTTGCTGATGCGCGTGATTACTACCTGGGCCAGACGGCGGCGCTGCAGCGTGTCCTCGCCGAACGCGGGCAGCTCTATCTCCACTACATTGTGGAAGAGGTGGAACGCCGCGGCATGCCGCTGGAAATCGCCCTGCTGCCTCTGGTAGAAAGCCAGCTGGATCCTTTCGCGGTGTCGTCGCAGCAGGCCGTCGGCCTGTGGCAGATCATACCCAGCACCGGTAAAACGCTGGGCGTCAGCACGGACTGGTGGTTCGATGGGCGCCGGGACCTGCGGGACTCCACCCGTGCAGCGCTGGACTACCTGGAATATCTGCACGCCACGCTCGGCGGCGACTGGCTCAATGCCCTCGCCGCTTACAACGGTGGCGTTGGTCGCGTCACGCGGGCGGTGGCGAGCAACGAGGCCCGGGGGCGGCCGGCAGACTTCTGGTCCCTGCCCCTGCAGGGGGAGACACGCAACTACGTGCCCCGCCTGCTGGCCCTGAGCAGCCTGATCGCAGAGCCCGAGCGCTGGGGGTTGGAGCTGCCGCCGCTGCAGAACCGCCCCGCTTTCGTAGCTGTGCCTACCGGCGGCCAGCTGGAGCTGGCACGCGCTGCCCAGTTGGCAGGCGTACCCAAGGCCAGCCTGCACGCGCTCAACCCCGGGCACCTGCGCTGGGCGACGGCACCGCAGGCAGAGGAGTTGTTGCTGCCACCTGATCGGGCAACCGCATTCCAGCAACAGCTGGCACAGCTGGGGAAGGATGAGCGTGTACAGTGGGCCCACTACCGGGTACGCAGGGGCGATACCCTCAGCCGTATCGCACGACTCTATGGCACCCGCGTGGACCTGTTGCGCGAAGCCAACAACCTGCACAGCAATTTCATTCGCGAGGGCGCGACGCTCATGATTCCGCGCAGTGACGACGCCACCTTGAGCGTTGCCAGTCGCGCGGGCACCAAAATGCCCACCGTGAAGGATTACAAAGTGCGGCCCGGTGACTCGCTGTACCGGATCGCCGGCCGCTTCAAGGTCCGGGTTGAAGACATTCTCGCCTGGAATTCCCTGAATGCACGCTCACCGATTTTCCCGGGGCAGCAACTGACAATCTATGTCGGGGGCGGCTGACCCTCCAGGACCCGGCGCAGTTGCAGTCTGCCAATCTGCGCTGGGCGACTACGTACTGCAACGCTATCCCGCGCGTCGCAATGAGCAACTGCGCGCGTGGACGGGGGCAGACCTGCTGCTGCTGGACGCAGTGGCGGCCCTGCCATCACGGCCCGCGGCGGCCCTCGTGGTCAACGATGAGCACGGTGCCCTCTGCACCGCCCTGTCCGGCTGCGACATCGCCACAACCCTGTGGACCGACTCCGCGCTGTCCGCCCGCGCCAGCACGCTGAACGCGGCGCACAACGGTTTGGCGCCGCCTGAACTTGTCTGGAGCACGCAGCAACCCCAGGGGAGCCCCCAGCTGGTGCTGCTGCGCATTCCCAAGCAAAAGGCCTTGCTGGAGCAGCAGCTGGCAAGCCTGGCCCGCGCACTGCAGCCGGGTTCGCTACTCCTCGCTGCCGCCATGGACAAGCACAGGCCTGTAGGCCTGGAGCGGGAACTCGCGTACTGGATAGGCCCGACGGTGCGCGAGCGTGGCCGTCTCAAGGCACATCTCTGGCGCACGCAGGGCGGCATGCAGACAGTGCCTGAAGCGCCAGCGCCCGGCGTGGAATATGCCTCTGAGGCGCTGGGTATGACGCTGTATTCGGAGGCCAACGTTTTCAGCCGGGACGGCCTTGATATCGGCACACGGTTTCTTCTCGACCAGCTGTCACGGCTGCGCCCGGTTTCTCGCGCCGTCGACCTCGCCTGCGGCAACGGCGTTATAGGCCTGGCTGCGCTCGAGGCCGGGCTGGCAACTGAGATGTGGTTTTGCGACGAATCCGCCCAGGCCATTGCATCGGCGCGAGTCAATGCCGGTCGCTTGTTGAAAACCGCCACCCACAGCGCCAGGTTCCTGCACGGCGACGGCCTGCTGGACTGGTCGGGGCCAGCACCGGAACTCGTGCTGTGCAACCCGCCTTTCCACATCCAGCACACCGTAGACGACTTCGTTGGACGCCGCCTGATACAGCAGGCAGCGCACACTCTGGCGCCGGGCGGTGCCCTGTGTATGGTGGCCAACCGGCACCTGGACTATCGCGCCGCTTTACGCCAGGGGTTCCGGCACTGGCAGGTGCTGGCGGAGAACCGCAAATTCCGCGTTTACCTTGCCGAGCGCTGAGCGGGGTATGATTTTTTGGACGACCGTCGGGTCGTTGCGCGGCGGCAGCCAGCCCCGCTGCTGTCGGCACCCGCATCTTGCTAGAGTGCCTCATGACAATAAGATCCCCTACGGAGTCTCCCTGTGAAGTTTGTCCTCTCCACATCGTTCAGCACGGTTTCCCACCTGACACACATCGCACCTGTGGCGGATGACTACGGCTGGGAAGCCATGTCCTTCTCGGACCACGTGGTTCACCCGGAACAGATCAGCCAGCCCTACCCCTACACCGAGGACGGAAGTCGCCGCTGGGGCGCGTTTACCGACTGGCCCGACCCCTGGGTGGTGATCGGTGCGCTGGCCACCATCACCAAACGCCTGCGCTTTACCACCAACATTTTCGTGCTGCCGATGCGCAACCCGTTCATGGTGGCCAAGGCGATCAGCACGGCAGCTATCGTGTCCGATAACCGGGTAACGCCGGCCTTCGGTGTCGGCTGGTCCGCGGATGAGTTCGCTCTCATGCAACAGGATTTCAAAACCCGCGGCAAGCGCACCGACGAGATGCTGGAAATCATGCGTCTGCTCTGGACGGGTGAAATGGTGGAATACCACGGCCAGTACTACGATTTTGACCGACTGGAAATGAATCCCGCGCCCAGCGCGCGTATCCCTTTCTGGATCGGCGGTATATCCGACCCGGCGATGCGCCGGGCCGCGCGCCTCGCAGACGGCTGGGTCACCGACCTGCAGCCCTCAAGCGAGATCATCGAGAGCATTGGGCGTATTCATCAATGGCGCAAAGAATACGGGCGTGAGAATGAGCCCTTTGAGGTTATGGCGACGCCCAATGACGCCTGGGACGCCGACGGCTACCGGCGCCTTGAGGATGCCGGTGTCACCCACATCCTCACCATGCCCTGGATGTTCTATCACGGGGAGACGGAAGATCTCGCGCTGAAGATTGACGGCGTCAAGCGCTATGCTGACGAGGTTATCGCCCCACTATCCTGACCGCGCCCGGGCACTTTCTGTTCAAAGCCGCGACGCTGCTATAGAATGCTGCGCCTCAGCGGCCCGCGTCCGTGTGTCCGCCAGAAGCCAGTCACCAGGTAACTACGTCATGAGCCATACGGAAGTCTACAACGTCAATGTCGCGTCGCAGGACGTGCTGATCACGCCTGCCAAGTTGAAACAGGCACTGCCAATGAGCCCCGCGGCACGCGCGCAGGTTGCCGGCAGCCGTGAAGTCATCGAGAACATTCTCGACCGCAAGGATCACCGGCTGTTCGTCGTTGTGGGCCCCTGCTCTATCCACGATGTCGAGGCAGCCATGGACTACGCAGGTCGCCTCAAGGCACTGGCGGATGAACTGCAGGACACGCTGTACATCGTGATGCGTGTGTACTTCGAGAAGCCGCGCACCACGGTGGGCTGGAAGGGGCTGGTTAACGACCCCTACCTGGACGATTCTTTCAAGATTGAAGAGGGTTTGCACCTCGGTCGCAAGCTGCTGCTGGATATTCTGGAACTGGGCCTGCCCACGGCCACCGAGGCACTGGACCCTATATCACCCCAGTACCTGCAGGATCTGATCAGCTGGTCGGCAATTGGCGCACGCACCACGGAGTCACAGACGCACCGGGAAATGGCCAGCGGCCTGTCTTCCGCCGTGGGTTTCAAGAACGGCACGGACGGCGGCCTGACGGTGGCCAGCAATGCGCTGAATTCAGTCGCCAAACCGCACCGCTTTCTCGGTATCAATGGCGACGGCGAGGTGGCCGTGATCACGACGCGTGGCAACCGCTACGGCCATATCGTTCTGCGCGGCGGCAGCAACGGCCCCAACTACGACTCGGTGCACATCAAACTTTGCGAAGAGGCCCTGCAGAAGGCAGGCGTGCCACTGAATATCATGGTGGATTGCAGCCACGCCAATTCCAACAAGCAGCCGGAACTACAGCCCCTCGTGGT
Source organism: Haliea sp. (assembly GCF_041395985.1). NCBI lineage: Bacteria > Pseudomonadati > Pseudomonadota > Gammaproteobacteria > Cellvibrionales > Halieaceae > Haliea > Haliea sp. Next base: position 172,161 of record NZ_JAWKZJ010000002.1, on the reverse strand, counting down.
GGAAAACGTCGGCAACCAGATTCTGGAAGGCAATCGCTCGATTGTCGGGCTGATGATCGAAAGTCACCTCAACCCGGGCAGCCAGTCTATCCCTGAGAAGCTCGAGGACCTGCAGTACGGCGTGTCTATTACCGACGGCTGCATCGGCTGGGAGGATACCGAGGCCTGCCTGCGTAAATTGCACGCCGCCCTGCGTGATGCCCTGCCTCGACGCCTTGAAAAGGCCTGAACGCGGGGCTGAGCGGCGGCGCTGATCAGTAGTAGGCGTTGCTGCGGTCCGAGTGGTCGGTAGTGTCGCGTACCCCGCGAAGCTCCGGAAGCTGCTCCAGAAGCGTCTTTTCCACGCCGCCCTTGAGGGTCTGGTCCACCATGCCGCAGCCCTGGCAGCCGCCACCGAACTTGAGGATTGCGTAGGTGTCCGGTGTCAACTCAACCAGGCTGACTTCCCCACCGTGGGCAGCAAGGGCCGGGTTCACCTCGTTGTAGAGGATGTAATTGATCCTGTCCTCCAGGGGGCTGTTTTCATCCACACGCGGAAGTTTGGCATTGGGCGCCTTGATCGTGAGCTGGCCGCCCATGCGGTCCTTGGCATAGTCGACCAGGGCGTCTTCCAGGAAAGGTAGGCTGCGGGCATCGAACCAGGCGGTAATGGCGCCGAAGTCGCGCTTTTCATCACCTTCGACGATGTCGCTCTCACGGCAGTAGGCGATGCAGGTTTCCGCCTTGGGGGTTCCGGGCTGATTGATGAATACCCGCACACCCAGGGCGTCTTCCTGCTTGGCGAGCAGCTCCGCCAGATATCCCTGCGCTGATTCCGTGATGGTAACCATGGCCCTCTTCCATTCCGAGTAAATTGGTCAAGTATTCTAGCAAAGATCCCGGGGACAGTGCGAGCGGAAATCCCACAGCCCACGCGAGCAGCAATATCTGTTAAGATTGCGGGCTTTTTACAGGCCGGTCGCTGCTGCACCGGTGTCTCGACAAACAGGTACAGACATGGCTCCGGATATCCACTCAGACCACCCACTTGCTGCGGCCCTGCGCGAGCGCATCCTGATCCTGGATGGCGCCATGGGGACCATGCTGCAGGCGGAGGGTCTGGAGGAAGCGGACTACCGCGGCGAGCGCTTTGCCGATCACCCGGGTGACCTGAAAGGCAATAACGATCTGCTGTGTCTCACGCAGCCAGCCATCATCGCGCGCATTCAGAAGCGCTACCTCGAGGCGGGCGCCGATATCATTGGTACCAACACCTTCAACAGCACCCGCGTAGCGCAGGGAGACTACGACCTCTCGGAACTGGCGGCAGAGTTAAATCTTGCCGGAGCACGAATCGCGCGGCAGGTTGCGGACGAAATGACCGCCCGCGACCCCTCACGGCCACGTTTTGTTGCCGGCATACTGGGGCCGACCCCCCGCACTGCCTCCATATCCCCGGATGTGAACAACCCGGGCGCGCGCAACATTCGCTTTGATGACCTCGTAGCTGACTACAGCGAGGCCGCCCGTGCCCTCATTGAGGGTGGTGTCGACCTGATAATGATCGAGACGATTTTCGATACACTGAATGCCAAGGCCGCCATCTTCGCCGTCCAGGGTGTGTTTGCCGAACGGGGCCAGAGCCTGCCCCTGATGATCTCCGTGACATTTCCGGATACCAGTGGCCGTGTGCTGTCCGGGCAAAGCCCGGAGGCGTTCTGGAACGCCATCGCCCACGCCCACCCACTCATCGTGGGCAGCAACTGTGGGCGCCGCTTTAAGGAAATCCGGCCGTTTCTTGAGGAGCTGTCCTCGGTCGCCGAATGCTACTTCAGTGCCCACCTGAACGCCGGGCTGCCCAATGCCTTTGGCGAATACGATGAATCGCCGGAGGATATGTACGCGGATTTTCGCGGCTTCGCCCAGCGCGGCTTTCTCAACCTGGCGGGGGGCTGTTGCGGCACCACGCCCCACCACATCGAAGCTATTGCACGGGCGGTGCAGGACGTGCCGCCGCGCCCGCTACCCCAGCGTCACCCTGCCTGTCGGCTGTCGGGCCTGGAGCCCTTCAACATCGACGCCAACAGCCTCTTCGTCAACGTGGGTGAACGCTGCAACGTAACCGGCTCCGCCGCGTTCAAGCGCCTCATTTTATCCGGGGACTACGAAGCGGCGCTGGCCGTGGCGCGTACCCAGGTGGAAGACGGCGCGCAGATTATCGACATCAACATGGACGAGGGCATGCTCGATGCCGAGCAGGCCATGGTGACCTTTCTGGACCTGGTCGCCTCAGAGCCGGACATCTCCCGCGTGCCGATCATGGTCGACTCCTCCAAATGGTCGGTCATCGAAGCCGGGCTCAAATGCATTCAGGGCAAACCGGTCGTCAACTCCATCAGCCTGAAGGCTGGCGAGGCGGAGTTCATTGAACAGGCTACGCTCTGCAAGCGTTACGGTGCGGCCGTGGTGGTCATGGCCTTTGACGAGGACGGCCAGGCTGACAGCCTTGAGCGCCGCAAGGCGATTTGCCGGCGCTCCTGGGACCTGCTGGTCGACCGGGTCGGATTCAACCCCAACGATATCATTTTCGATCCGAATATCTTTGCAGTCGCCACGGGTATCGAAGAGCACAACAACTATGCCGTGGAGTTCATCGAAGCCACGCGCTATATCCACGAGCACCTGCCCGGAGCGTTGATCTCCGGGGGTGTGTCCAACGTGTCCTTCTCATTCCGCGGCAACAATGTGGTCCGCGAAGCCATTCACTCGGTGTTCCTCTACCACGCCATACGTGCCGGGATGAACATGGGTATTGTCAATGCGGGGCAGCTTGCCGTGTACGACGAGCTGCCCGCCGAGCTCCGCGACGCCGTTGAGGACGTCATCCTCAATCGCAGCGAAAACGCCACAGAGCGGCTGCTGGAACTCGCCGAGATCTACCGTGACAGCGGCAGTGGCAGTGCGCGGGTCGAAGACCTCAGCTGGCGGGATGCCCCGGTAGCGAAACGTATCGAGCACGCATTGGTCAAAGGTATCAACACCTGGATCGTAGAGGACGCCGAGGAAGCCCGGCACGCCTTCGAGCGGCCGATCGAGGTGATTGAAGGCCCCTTGATGGACGGTATGAACGTAGTCGGAGACCTCTTCGGCGACGGCAAGATGTTTCTGCCACAGGTGGTCAAGAGCGCCCGCGTCATGAAACAGGCAGTGGCCTACCTGCAACCCTACATCGAGGCGGAAAAAACCGAGGCCACGCAGACCAACGGCAAGATTCTCATGGCTACGGTCAAAGGGGATGTGCATGACATCGGCAAGAACATCGTCGGTGTGGTGCTCCAGTGCAATAACTTTGAGGTGATCGACCTTGGCGTCATGGTGCACTGCGAAAAGATTCTCCAGGTCGCCCGTGAAGAGCAGGTGGATATCATCGGCCTGTCAGGCCTGATCACACCGTCGCTGGATGAGATGGTGCACGTGGCCAGCGAGATGCAGCGGCAGGACTTTCACGTGCCGTTGATGATTGGCGGCGCGACCACATCGAAAGCGCACACCGCGGTGAAGATCGAGCCACGCTACAGCAATGACGCCGTGGTCTATGTACCTGACGCCTCCCGCAGCGTCTCCGTTGCCACGGCCCTGCTGGGGCGCGGTAAAGCGCAATTCATTGCCGAGCGGCGCGATGAGTACGCCCAGGTGCGTGAGCGGGTCGCCAACCGCCAGCCACGCACCCGCCAACTCGCATACGAAGAAGCCGTTGCCCGTGCACCGGCGCTGGACTGGGACAACTACACTCCGCCCCGCCCCAGCTTTCTGGGCACGCGGGTACTGGAGGACTTCCCGCTGGAGAAACTGGTCGAGACCATCGACTGGACACCGTTCTTCATTTCCTGGGAGCTGGCGGGCAAGTACCCCCGCATTCTCGAGGACGAGGTTGTCGGCGAGCAGGCCCGCGCACTGTTTGCCGACGCCCAGGCGATGCTGGACAAGCTCATCAGCGAGAAACTGATCACCGCCAGCGCGACCCTCGGATTCTGGCCCGCCAATCGCAACGGTAGCGATGATATCGACCTGTTTACCGATGAGAGCCGCAGCGAGGTTCTTGCCACCCTGCACCACCTGCGCCAGCAAATGGACAAGCCCAATGGGGAGCCAAACCTGTGCCTGGCCGATTACGTCGCACCCCCGGGTGCAGCAGCGGACTATGTCGGGGCCTTTTGCGTCACGACCGGGCACGGCGTCGATGCGCTGTCGGAGCAATACCTGGCGGAGCACGACGATTACAACAGCATCCTGCTGAAATCACTCGCTGATCGGCTGGCTGAGTCCTTTGCCGAATACCTGCACCGCTGGGTGCGCACCGAACTGTGGGGCTATGCGCCCGAGGAAGCTCTGAGCAACGAGGATCTGGTGCGTGAGCGCTACCGTGGAATCAGGCCTGCCCCCGGCTACCCCGCGTGCCCGGACCACACTGAGAAAGCGACCCTGTTCGAATTGCTGCAAGCTCCGGCAACCTGTGGTGTAACCTTGTCAGACAACTACGCAATGTCACCGGCGTCCGCGGTCAGCGGTTTCTATTTTGCACACCCCGAGGCGCGCTATTTCGCGGTTGGCAAGATCGGTCGCGACCAGGTCAACAGTGTGGCGCGCCGCAAGGGAATGAGCGTGGATGAAGTGGAACGGTGGCTGGCACCGGTGCTGGATTACTGACCCTGTGCACAAAATCACATCAACCCTGAGTAAGGAGTCGACAACCATGTCTGAGCCGGCTGAGACACGGCAAGCAACCCCGGGCGAAACCCAAGACAAGCCCCCCCTGCGTCCCTGGCAGGTGGTCAGCAGTGTGTTCGCCGCGGGCCTGGGCGTACAGAGTAGTCGCAACAGGGAAAGGGACTTCAGTCAGGGCCGGATCGGCGTGTTTATCGCCGCCGGCCTGATCTTCACGATACTGTTTATTGTTGCCGTGGTGGCTGTGGTGCAGATCGTAGTCAGCAGTGCCGCCTAACCCGGCATGGCAGCGAGCCACAGGTACAGTGCAAACACCACGATGCTGATGATGGCAGTGGCGGCGATGGCGTCTGCCACGCCGTCATTCTGGTTCGTGGATCCGGACATAGTAAGCGCTCCTGAGAAGTCATGGTTACCGGCCAGGCCGGGGCCTGGCGCCGGCGATTATAGCAGGAAACCCCGCCTTTCCAACGGATTCAGGTCCGCCGCCAGTGCTGGCGCGGGCATGCCGAGCGGGCCGCGATTCACGTTCTAAACTTATAAAAAATCAGCATAATTCGGCGCAGCGCTTTCTGGTAAGGTACCGCCTCGCAAAACTGGCGGCAGGTGACAGGGCCCATCGATGTATATTTACGACCAGTACGACCAGCGCATAGTCGACGAGCGCGTGGCACAATTCAGAGACCAGACCCGGCGCTACCTTGCCGGCGAATTGAGCGATGCGGAGTTTCTGCCATTGCGCCTGCAGAACGGTCTCTACGTACAGCGCCTGGCGCCCATGCTGCGCATCGCCGTGCCCTACGGCCTGCTGAGCAGCACCCAGGTACGCAAGCTGGCACACATTACGCGCCACTACGACAAGGGCTACGCTCACGTCAGCACCCGCCAGAATATCCAGCTCAACTGGCCTGTCCTTGAGGAAGTGCCCGACATTCTGGCGGAGCTGGCCAGTGTGCAGATGCACGCGATACAGACCAGCGGTAACTGCATTCGTAACACCACCACGGACCAGTTTGCCGGCGTCGCGGCAGATGAACGCGAGGATCCCCGTCCCTGGTGCGAGATCATTCGCCAATGGTCAACCCTGCACCCCGAATTCGCCTTTCTGCCGCGCAAATTCAAGATCGCGGTATGCGCCAGCGAACAGGATCGCGCCGCGATCCACGCCCACGATATCGGCGTCGAGTTGCTGCCCAACGCAGCAGGCGAGCTCGGCTTCAAGGTGCTCGTGGGCGGCGGCCTTGGGCGCACCCCGGTGATCGGCTCGGTGGTCTGCGAGTGGCTGGAGAAACGCCACCTGCTCACCTACCTGGAGGCCATCCTGCGGGTCTACAACCAGCACGGTCGGCGCGACAACAAATACAAGGCACGTATCAAGATACTGGTCAAGGCCATGGGTGTTGAGGCTTTCCGCGACGCCGTTGAGGCCGAGTGGGCGCAACTCAGGGATGGTCCCAGCACGCTGACAGAGGACGAGGTGGCGCGGGCAAAGTCATTCTTCACCAGCCCACCCTACGCGGACATCGACGGTGAGGCCGCCCGGGAAGCGCTGGCGGCGCGCGCCGCCGCCGACCCCATTTTCGGCAACTGGCTCACCCGCAACACCCACCCGCACCGCGTGCCCGGGTATCGCGCCGTGACCATTTCCCTGAAGGCAACGGGGATTGCCCCGGGAGACATCACGGATCGTCAGCTGGACCTGCTGGCGGATCTCGCTGACAGTTACAGCTTTGGCGAGCTGCGCACCACCCATCAACAGAATATGGTGCTGGCCGACGTTGAGGAAACCGCCCTCTACGGTCTCTGGCAGCGCCTGCAGAAGGCCGGTTTGGCGACCGCCAATATCGGCTATCTGACGGATCTCATCTGCTGCCCCGGCGGCGACTACTGCTCCCTGGCCAACGCCAAGTCCATCCCGGTGGCGGAGGCAATTCAGGCACGTTTCGAAGATCTCGACTACCTGTACGATCTGGGGCCTCTGGAACTCAACATCAGCGGCTGCATGAACGCCTGCGGGCATCACCACATCGGCCACATCGGTATCCTCGGCGTCGACAAGAAAGGCGCCGAGTTCTATCAGGTCAGCCTGGGCGGCAGCCAGTCCAAAGATGCAGCAATCGGCAAGATTCTCGGCCCATCCTTCAGTCAGGATGCCATCCCCGATGTAGTGGAAAATCTCCTCGCGACCTTTGTCAGCCTGCGACAGGGCGATGAGACCTTCCTGCAGACCTACAACCGGGTCGGGATTGAGCCATTCAAGGAGCGCGTCTATGCCAAAGCTGATTAAGCAGGATACCCTCTGCAGCGACGACTGGCTGCCGGCGCGTGCAGAGTCAGATCAGGTGCCGCAACATCACTTCCCTACCCTGCCCCAGTGGCGGGCAGCCGCAGGGGGCGCGCTGCGCACCGTGCAGCTGCAACCCGGGGACGTTGTCGCGGAGCTGGCCGGCGCGCTGGACACGCTGGAGATCATTGCCGTGGACTTCCCGGTACTGACGGATGGGCGCGGATTTTCCTACGCGCGTGACCTGCGGGAACGCGGCTATCGAGGGGAATTGCGCGCTACCGGCCACTTCATGCCCGACCAGGTGCATTACCTCCGCCGCTGTGGCTTTGATGCCTTCCAGCCCGCTGATGACTCGCGCATCGAGGAGTATCTGCGGCAGTCACGGGTGTTCTCCGAGCAGTACCAGGCGAGTATTGACCAGCCGCTACCGCTGTTCCGTCGTCGCGAGGCGCAGACCCGCTAGAGCATGCTCTCCGGCACAATCAACGACAGCGTGCCCACCACGAAGCGCTGCCACCAGCTGGTTTTCGGCTCATGCGCCAGGGGCTCGCTGCCGGGCATCGCCGGGTCCAGCCAACGCAGGTCCCCGTCATCGTCGAGCACAACCGCATAGGCGTTCTGCGCCACCACACGCTCAAAGGCCTCGCGCATCTGTGCCGCCAGCGACGCATTGTCTATGATGATTCCCATTTCGGTGTTCAGGGCGACTGATCTGGGGTCCAGGTTAAAGGAGCCGACAAACAGGTGTTCCGCATCGGATCCGAGCGTTTTCGCGTGCAGGCTGGCGGCTGAAGACCCGGTCCAGCGTTTGTGCCTTTCCTGCTCTCCGGGCTCCGGCTTAAACTCGTACAGCGCGACCCCGGCCTCCAGCAAGGCTTCGCGATAGCGCATATAGCCGGCATGGACCAGCCCGACATCGTTTGCTGCCAGGGAGTTGGTCAGGATGCGTACGTCGACGCCACGCTGTTCCAGATCAGCGAGAAAGCTGACCAGCGCATCGCCGGGGACGAAATACGGCGATACGATGAGCACCTCCCTGGACGCTCCCTGCAGCATTGGGAGCAGCTGGGGCGCAAGGTGGGTCTCCGCATTCACCTCGCGATTCAGGGGCTTGTTCGGATCATCGAAAATGACCGTGGCCGCTCCCCAGACAAACTGCAGCTGATCCAGCTGCAATTGCTCCAGCCAGGGCGACGCCTGAATGGCCCTGACATAGTCGGAACCCATCGCCGTACGAGCCACGGCTTCGAACGCCTCGCGCGCAGCCGGGAGCCGTTCGACGTCGATATCGTCCTCGCGCGCAAACGCCGCCATGGGGTAAACCACATCACTGTTCCAGTACTGGTCAAACATGGCGGACACCGCGCCCACAACCGGCCCTATTGCCAGCACATCGAGATCGGAAAAGGCCGTGTGCGCCTGCGCATTGAAGTACTCGTTGCCGATATTGCGCCCGCCCACCACGGTCAGCAGATTGTCAGCCGTGAGGGACTTGTTGTGCATACGGTGATTCAGTCGGGACAGGTCTGAGGCGAAACCGAGACCGCGGTTGCCGCGGTAGGCAAATGGGTTATACACCCGGACCTCGATATTCGGATGGGTGTCGAACTGGCTGAGAAAGGTGTCCTTGCCGGCGGTATCCAGGTCATCCAGCAGCAATCTGACGCGCACACCGCGATCAGCGGCCCGCAACAATTCACCGGCCAGCAGTTGCCCGCTGGTATCGTCGTGCCAGATGTAATACTGCACATCGAGGCTGCGCTCGGCGGCGCGAATGAGCCCCACGCGCGCAACAAAAGCACGCATACCCTCGGCGAGGGGAATGAAGCCGGAAAGCCCATCGCTGTCCGGAGCCTGCCACTGGGCAGACAATCGGGCCAGCCTTGTATCGCCGGTATCCGTAATCGGGGTCCTAGGGATTTTGCCTCCAAATATTGCAAAAACCGCTGCAGGCCGCGCCAGCTGTGGTTTCTGGAGGCCCATTACTTATCGATTGTCGGCCGGTAGCCTTCAATCGATGCCATTAGATCCTCAAGTTTTGGCAATTCACCTGTCGGTGCGAATGTGTATCTACCCCGGAGGTTGATATTCTCCCAGGCTACAGGTGAGGCCCGCTTTACTGTTTCCAGAGACATTGCATTGCCTTGATCCTCAAAGCTGTCCAGCAGATTACTGAGCACTTTTGAGTTGAAGTAGATGATGGCATTTGCCACCAGTCTGGCACTTTCGTTCCAGATCTGGATCTCCTCATCGCTATTACCCCGGAATCGGTCGCCATTGACGTGGCTAATCGCCCGTCTCAGCTGGTGATAGGCTTCACCCCGGTTCAACGCTCGCTGAACGTGATTTCTAAGGCTGGCGTCGTCAATGTAGTTCAGCAGATATTGGGCTTTCAGCAGCCGGTTATATTCGGTCAATGCCTCCAGTAATGGGTGATTGTGCTTGTAACCGGATAGTTTACGCACTAACCTGGCCTGACTGGTCTTGCGCTGAGCCAAAGAGACGGCAATCCGCTGGATGGTGTCCCAGTGAGCCATGATACGCTGCGTGTTGATCGGCTTGCGCAACGATATATGCACTTGCTGGTTCTTGTCTTCGGTGATGTTGAATAGTTCATTGATGACCCTGCCGACCTGGGCATATCGAGGTGCGAACCGATATCCGAACAGGTCGAGCAGGGCAAAGTTCACATGGTTTACTCCATGAGTGTCAGTTGAGAGCATGTCGGGGACTATCTCAGTACTGTTGTTCATCAACAGGTCAAAGATGTAATGGGATTCATGCTCATTGGCCCCGATTACCCGGGCATTGATGGCCATATGATTGGCATTCAGACTGACCGCGGACACGCCTTTGCTGGTCCCGAAGTATTTTGAGGAGTACCGCGTGCGGAATGTCTCGCGTTTGGCTTCGAACTTCTGACCATCGGCACTGGCGTGCAGAATATCTTCCTGAATGTTGTAGTGCTTGAAGATACTCAGTCGTGTAGTGGCGTTGTTGATGCGGTCATTGGACGCATTCAGGGTTTCCAACCGAAGGTAGTTCGCTTGGATAGTGCTGAGTTGTTCATAGGTGCAGTCAGAAATCTGCGCGATGCCATAGATGCCCTGATTAGTGGCATTGGCAATCAGTATCGCCAGCAGATCCACTTCGTACTGACGGCTTTTCGAGCTCAAGCCCAGCACATGTTGGAAGTCGTCAATGAACCCGGTATCCCGATCCACTACGCGCAATACATCGGCGATGCTGACCGCTTTCATTTGCTGGAAGAACGGGTTATTCACTAGGTGCTTCTTGCTGGCTGTAGGCAGCCGCCAGTGATGTTTGCCGTCTTTCGGTCGCAAAATTACGTCCCTGGTATCTGAACGCTCCAAATAGTGGCTGACTTCGTGCAACCGAAGGGTCAGCTCATCCGCCATGCGTGGAATCAGACGTTTCGGATCCTCGCTGATATTGGGTTGCTGAGTGCCCTCCACCAAGGACCCCTTCTGGTTTTTCCAGATCTCTGGCTTCACGAGATCATCCTCTAACGCCCGATATCGAATGACTTCCGGCAGCGTCAACTGGCCGTTTAAGCGGTTGGGTATCTGCAGATACAAAAACCATTCATACTTGGATTTGTCTATACTGCCATCGGGTTTCGACAGCAATGGCCGTGTGGCTTTCGGTAGTAAACGCTGATCAATGCTGACATCGCCGAGCCTATTACCGGCGACCAAATCCAACCGAGCTTGGGCCAGGGCCCCGGCTAACCGCCGCGTTTTGTCGGTACCGTCAAAACGCAGACAGCAAAAGAGCGAACGCAACAGTCCGGCTCGCAATGTGGACTCCGTATCCAGGTGCTGCCAAAATGCCTCCTCCGCCGACTGTTTCTGATTACTCAGGTATCGGCAGACTGAGTTCAGGTCGCTGACATTGAGAAACTGGAACGCCCGTTGCTGTACAGCTTGAAACGACGTATCAGGATCGATGCTGTCATCAACGAACAGGTGTAAGATATCAGCAGCTTTGCTCACATTGCGAGCTGCCTTTTGCCAATCCCGATAGACCCGTTCTTGGGCCATTTGATGCGCACGTTGTTTCACTTGCCGGAGGTGATGTATGAACCCTTCCGCAATACGTTCCAGGCCCTGCTGGTGCCGCGACTGCAGATAGCACAGCAAGTACAGGCGCTGGTTAGCAAGCGATTGACGTTTAAGTTTGGCTCCGTAGTAGTCAACCCGTTCGGCATAGTGTTGCTGGTTTTTCTGAGAGAGAGAAAGTGACTCGAGTACAGTCGTCACATCCGTCATCCACGGCTGAATATGGTGATGCACGGCTATTTCTTTTTGCAACTCGGTGCCGGTAAAATTGCGGGCGCTCTGGCGTAGTTGCTGGAATGTAAACTGGCCTTCACCGGAAACCTGCGTATACCGCTGAAGCCTGCCACCCATTCCATCTGAAGGCTGCCACCCGGACCGGGGCAAAGCTGCCACCCATCGGAGCGTAGCGACGCGGGGTTTTCATTGTTACTCGGAACCGGTGGTGCTCGTCAACTTTGCTTTGCGTTTCCGCATAGATTCTCCTCTCAGATTGATCTTATAGGCGTTGTGCACGAGGCGATCCAGAATGGCGTCTGCCAGGGTCGGATCACCGATAACAGCGTGCCATTCATCGACGGGCAGCTGGCTGGTAGCGATAGTCGAGCGCGTACCGTGGCGGTCTTCCAGTACCTCCAGTAAGTCCCGCCGGTTCTCCGCACTCAACTTCATCAGGCCCCAGTCGTCCAGGATCAGGACATCGACTTTGGCGAGGTTGGCCAGCAGCTTCGGGTAGCGCCCGTCCCCCTTGGCGATCATCAACTCCCGCAGCAGCCGGGTTAAACGCACGTACTGGGCCGTGTAGCCTTCGCGGCAGGCCTTCTGCGCCAAGGCACACGCCAGCCAGGTCTTGCCTACACCCGTGGGGCCGGTGACGAGGATGTTGAGATGCTCTTTGGCCCACTGGCAGGCCGCCAGTGATTGGATCAGACCTTTGTCCAGGCCCCGGGGGTTGTGGTAATCAATGTCTTCCAGGGCAGCGTTGTGGCGGAGTTTGGCGCGGCGCAGCCGGCTGGTCAGGCGACGGTTCTCCCGCTCGGTGATCTCCCTATCCACCAGCAAGCCGAGACGCTCCTCGAACCCCAGGTCATCGATATCCGGCGTGGCCATCTGGTCGGTCAGGGCCGCAACCATACCGGTAAACTTGAGTGTCTGGAGTTTATCCAGGGTGGGATGCTTTAGCATGGTGTTCTCCTGTCAGTGGTAGTACGCGGGGCCGCGGATATTGTCGTGGGTATCGGGTAGCGCCAGCTCCTGTTGCGCCTCAAGCGGCTGCTCATCCAGCCGATGCTTGAGGATGGACTCGATACTCTTGTAACGGCAGCTGCCCAACGTTAATGCCCGCCGGCAGGCGGCCTCCAGGCGCTCATCGCCATAGGGTTTGCCGAGTCGCAGGATGCCCAGGCAGGACCGGTAAGCCTGTTGCGGATGTTTGCGCGAGCCGAGCACCGTCTGAATGAGCTTCTCCGTTGCCGGCCCGGTCTTCGACGCCCATCGCATTAACCGTTCCGGCGACCACTCCCCGGCCTGGCGGTGCGACTCCGGCATATGTGCGGTGACGGTGGTATGGCGCCCCTTGTGGTGCGACCGCGGGTGGCTGGCCACCCGGTTGCCTTTGTGGAAGCACTCGATGGTATTGCGGGTGATGCGTATATCGACCTCCCTCTTAATCAGAGCATAAGGTACGGAGTAGTAATGCCCTTCGAAGGCGATGTGGTAATCAATGTGCACCCGGGCCTTCTTCCACTCGGCATAGACGTAGGGTGTTACCGGCAGGGGCTGTAGGGCCGGTCGGTCCAGTTGTTCGAAGTGCTCCCGGCGGCAGCCCGGCAATTTCCTGAAGGGCCGGGCATTGAGCTTCTCCAGCAGTTCGCCGATCACGGCGTTAAGTTCGGCCAAGGAGAAGAACTGACGGTGACGTAGTGCGGCCAGTATCCAGCGCTCGACGATCAATACGCCACCTTCAGCCTTGGCCTTGTCGCGAGGTTTGCGGACCCGAGCCGGCAAGATTGCGACACCGTAGTGCGAGGCCATATCCTGGTAGGTGGGGTTGATGTCGGGCTCATAGCGGTGGGCCTTGCTCACGCCAGAGCGCAGGTTGTCCGGCACCACCAGCTCGGGCACGCCGCCCAGGAAGTGCAAACAGCGCACATGGGAGCCAATCCAGTCCGGTAGGGTCTGGCTCCAGGTCGCCTCGGCATAGGTGTAGTTGGAGGCCCCCAGCACCGCCACAAAGATCTGTGCCTCGCGGACCTCCCCGGTGGATCGATCAATGACCGGTACCGTGTGACCAGCGTAATCGACAAACAGCTTCTCGCCGGCGCGGTGGTCGTGGCGCATGACCACATCCAGCTTGCCCTGCCAGGCCCGGTAGTGCTCACAGAACCAGCTGTACTGATAACCGTCGGGGTGACTGGCCCGGTACTCCTGCCAGAGCAGGAACAGGGTTACACCCTTGTGCTTGAGCTCGCCGTGGATATGCGACCAGTCCGGAATACCCCGTTCCTGGGCGGGCAGGTCCGGTGGCAGCGGGAACAGGAGCCGCTCAAGACAGGAGTCGTCCAGATCGGCAGGGAGGGGCCAGGTCAGACCGGCTTCTTCGGCCCGGCGCAGGTACTCGCTGACCGTGGGGCGGCCAATGCCGCAACTGGTGGCAATCTTGCGATTGCTCATGCCCTGCGCCCATTTAAGACGCAGGACTTCTTTGATTTTACGCATGGATAACCTCTTTGCTGGCATCTATTCCCCTCCGTTTGGAAGGGGTCAGAATACCGGTTAGTTATCCCGCGTCGGTGCGCTCCTGTGGCTGCCCTCAGGCAGGCTGCCAGGTTGGCAGCTTTGCCGTGGAATCAGTGGCAGCATTCGCGTGGAATGGGTGGCAGGCTTCGTCTGGAATCAGTGGCAGGCTTGGTCTGGAATACGCACGCAACAGAATGGGCGCCACGAGCGCATGAATTTGACCCTGAAAAAGGAGGCCAGCAAACCGGCCTCATTCAATTTCTTGCAACAGCAAGATCGCTTCCATAGCTTCATGCAGGTTTACAATAACGAGCGCCCGCACCAGTCGCTGAACGGCCAATACCCGGGTGACCTGTATACACCTTCAGTCCGTGCCTACCGACCTCCTGAAGAGCCTGAATATCCTTATCACGATCGCTTGGTCCGCGTGACCCAATGTGGCCGAATCTGCATCGGCAAACGCAAAATCAACCTGAGCACAGTATGTGCCGGGCAAACAGTGGGAATACGGGAAGTTGAAGGCCGGGTCTGGCTTGCCGGAAGGCCGGACCCCAGCTTCTTGGATTATGATCTAGGCTTTTTTGACCAGACCGAGAACAGGGTGGAGCCAGTGGGTGTGAACCCCTTTGCTCCAAAAGTGTTACCCATGTCCTCGGAATAAAGTGCAACCTATGTGACCGGAATGCACCTTGAAAAATATGGTGGGCCCAGTAGGACTTGAACCTACGACCAATCGATTATGAGTCGACTGCTCTAACCAACTGAGCTATAGGCCCGATAATGCAGGTGGGGGATTATAGAGAAGAACCCACCGCAGTCACAGCCCTGTGTGGGGCTGATTGCGGCGGGTGGGTGCGCCTAGGGAGCAGCGATAATATTCACGGCATCGTAGAGGTTGGGTGAGCTGCAGTGCGCAACATCATCCATGGTGGCGTTGGCCCTGGCGATACCACCGCCGTTCATGTACGCCTCAAAGGCCTTGCCCAGTGCGGCATAGGACGGCCATGCGGCTACGTGATAATAGTCGAACTCAACATCGCCGACGCCCAGGGAGGGCGCCAGGATCCAGCTCGCGCCGGGCGCTTCCATCTCCACCATCATGGCGCTGACACTGCTATGGCCGGCCATGGCGTCAGCCATGCCGCTGTCGTCGTCGAGGGAGCAGCGAGCGAACCAGACCACACCGTCGCCCGGCTCGCCGTCGGGTTCCAGGATGGTGTAGGACGCCATCAACGCGTGGCTGCAATCCAGTGCATCGGTATAGGCCTGTGACACTGCTCCCGACTCGTGCACCCATTTCTGCATCTGCGCGCCGAACTGTTCAGCGTTGTCATAGGCGCCTATGAAGCCCACCTCAAACGGCATCTCCCCGGTGCGGAACTGCGGCGTGATCATCCACGCATTGTAGCCGCGGCTGTGTTTCGCGGCCCATTTCTTCAGGCCCTTGTTGGCGCTTTCAAGGTCGGCGAATCCCTTTCCTTCCTTGAAGGTACAGGCATAGAGCTCGAGGGGTTGAGCTGTTGCGTTATCCTGGGCACTGGACGGTGCAGCGCTGGCCGCGGCCAAGACGAGCGCCGCTGCAGCGGCATAAGTTGCTGTTTTCATGGCAGTATTTCCTGTAATTGTTATGAGGGCTATGCCAGTGAGACCAGCTTCGGCATCCACTAAGCGTAGGTGACGCGGGGGGCCTGTCAATTGTGGGGCCCCCGGCGGGGCCTGGGGCGACCGCCGCAGGCTGTCGGGCATCAGTGGCGATGTGTGCCTTAGCGTGCCTGCAGGCTCTCGATGTTGCGCCGGATCACGGCATTGATTTCAGCGCTCAGGCCACCGAGGTCGAGGCATTCCTGCAGGAGTGTGGCAGCGCCTGCGTGGTCGCCCGCCTTGACCGCGAGGTTCGCCCGGTTCAGGCACATGGCGGGTGTGCGGTGGCCCGTGGCCTCCGCGCGCTGGTAGAGGTCGCTGGCGGCGCCGAAATCCTGTGCCCGGTAGCAGGCCTCGGCCGCCCCCTCCAGACTGTGCCCGGGACGGTAGCCCATCTCGGCAGCGCGCACAAAGTAGTCGCGTGCGCGGGAGAAGTCCCCCGCATGGTACATCGCGCTGGTCGCGGCGATGCTGTAGAGCCTGCCGCTGGGCTGAGTGGCCAGTTCGCGCTCCATCAGCGCCAGATAGCGCAGTGAGCGCGCGCTGCGCGGTCGCGCCGGGTTGGCGTCGATGTAGTGGTGGATCGGGATGTGCAGCGTTCCCTGACGGTGTTCGTCTATGGAGGCATCTACCGTCTCGTGGATGCTGCCGGCGTAGCGGATGTCCGGGCGATTGCGGAACAGGCGCAGGATGGGGTTGACGGTATAGCCGCTGAAGCCGCGGCTGAGCTCGAGGTCCTGCGCAGCCTGCCAGCCATAGGCCGTCTGGTCGTTGTTGTAGTTGTACTGTTGCAGGAAAAAGCCATCGAGGTCGGTGCGTGCGATGACCTGGTGCAGGGCAGAGAAGTCGGTGGGGGTGATGAACTCGTCGGCGTCCAGCACGAGGATCCAGTCGTTTCGCGCCTGTGCCAGGGAATAGTTGCGGGCGGCGGCGTAGTCATCGTGCCAGGTGTAATCGAACACCCGGTCGGTAAAGTCACTGGCGATGGTCCGGCTGTTGTCGCTGGAACCGGTGTCAACAACGACGAGTTCGTCGACATGCGGTGCGGCAGCGCTGAGGCAGTCGCGCAGGAAAAAGGCTTCGTCCTTGACGATCATGCACAATGACACGGGCATGTTCGGGCTCCGGCGATAGGCGGTGTGCGCAGGCGCCGTCCGTGGCGACCCGCGCGGGTCAGTCCTTACTCGTCCAGGAAGCTGCGCAGGTAGTCTGAGCGCGTCGGGTGGCGCAGCTTGCGCAATGCCTTGGCCTCGATCTGGCGGATACGTTCGCGGGTGACATCGAACTGTTTGCCCACTTCCTCCAGGGTGTGGTCAGTGTTCATGTCGATGCCGAAGCGCATGCGCAGCACCTTGGCCTCGCGCGCGGTCAGGCCGGCGAGCACTTCCTTGGTCGCTTCCTGCAGACCCTGGCCGGTAGCCGCTTCGATGGGCGAGCTGATGGTGATGTCCTCGATGAAATCGCCCAGATGCGAATCTTCGTCATCACCAATCGGGGTTTCCATGGAGATGGGCTCCTTGGCGATCTTGAGCACCTTGCGCACCTTGTCCTCGGGCATGTCCATGCGCTCACCGAGCTCTTCCGGTGTGGGCTCACGGCCCATTTCCTGCAACATCTGCCGCGAGATGCGGTTCAGTTTGTTGATGGTTTCGATCATGTGCACGGGAATGCGGATGGTGCGGGCCTGGTCCGCGATGGAGCGGGTGATGGCCTGCCGAATCCACCAGGTGGCGTAGGTGGAGAACTTGTAGCCGCGGCGGTACTCGAACTTGTCCACCGCTTTCATCAGGCCGATGTTGCCTTCCTGGATGAGGTCGAGGAACTGCAGGCCGCGGTTGGTGTATTTCTTGGCGATCGAAATGACCAGGCGCAGGTTGGCCTCGACCATTTCCTTCTTGGCGCGGCGCGCGCGGGCCTCGCCCATGGACATGCGGCGGTTGATGTCCTTGATTTCGTTGACCGAAAGCCCGCACTGCTCCTCGACCGCGATAATGCGGCGCTGCAGGCGCAGGATGGTGTCCTTCTGGGCAGTGAGCCGTGCGACGTAGTCTTTCTTGCCTCGGGTCTGGCGCGTAATCCACTTGAGGTCCGATTCGGACCCCTGGAAGGAAGTGATGAAGTCTTTACGGGGCATGCCGCAGTCACGGACGGCGATCGTCATGATCTGGCGTTCCTGCTCACGAACAGAAGCCAGCACCTTGCGCGGCCCTTCCATCAGCGGGTCAAAGACCCGCGGGGTCAGCTTGAAGAACTTGAACAGCTCGCCCAGCTTCTCCATTTCCTTGATGGCGGTCTTGTCGTTACGGCCTTTGGCGGCGATCGCCTTTTCGGTCTTGTTGAACTGGCGCTTGAGCGCTGTGAAGCGCTTCTTCGCCTCTACGGGATCGGGCCCTGACTCGGTTTCCTCGTCGGAGGTGTCGGGCTCGTTGTTGTTGCTCTCGGCGACTTCAGCGGCCGAAGGCACATGGTCGGCCGGGTCCAGGTAGCCAATCATCACATCGCCCAGGCGGCGTTCTTCCCGGGTCACCAGGTCGTACTCGTCCAGGATCTGCTTGACGGCACCTGGGTAGTGGGCGAGGGCCGCCATCAGTTCGCGAATACCCTCTTCGATGCGTTTGGCGATGACGATTTCGCCTTCGCGGGTAAGCAGTTCCACCGTGCCCATCTCACGCATGTACATGCGTACGGGGTCGGTGGTGCGACCGGCTTCGGTTTCCACGGCCGCGAGGGCTGCTGCAGCCTCGGCGGCGGCGATGTCATCCGCCGAGCTGTCGCCTTCGGTCATGAGCAGCTCATCGGCATCCGGCGCCACTTCAAACACCTGGATGCCCATGTCGTTGATCATCTGGATGATGTCTTCAACCTGATCCGGATCGGAGATATCCTCGGGCAGGTGATCGTTGACCTCGGAGTAGGTCAGGTAGCCCTGATCCTTGCCACGGGCGATGAGATCCTTGAGCCGGGACTGCTGTTGGGCGGCGTTGGTCATTCGGCAGACACCTTCGAATAAAATACAAAAAAAACGTAGCCGGAAATTATAGCCGGAACAGAGCCGACCCTCCAGTGCAATCCCCGGTATTAATTGGAGCGCTTTGGCGTGAGCGGTGCGCGGCTCAATGCGGTCAGGCTCAGGGCTGTTGCTCCTGCTCCGCTCAGGGCTGTTGCTCCGCTCAAGGCTGTTGGGTCGCTCAAGGCTGCTGCATCGCTCAAGGCTGCTGCATCGCTCAAGGCTGCCGCTTCTTGCGGGCCTCATCCAGACGCTGCTTTTCCTTCAGCAGATCCCTGAGTTGTTGCTTGTCCGCTTCGCTCATCTCAGCGTAGTTGGTCGCTTTCAATTTGTCGACTCGCGCTGACAATTCGCTGCGCTGGGGCAGCTGCGCCAGCGCTTCCACGGTATCGATAAACTGCTGTTCGATCCCCTCGCGTGGAATCAGTCGCTCCTCCCCGGCCAGTCGGCTGAGCAGCTCACCTTCCGGTGTGCCATACCAGTGACCGAGCAGCATGGCGGTGTTGGAATCCGGGCGCCGCTGCAGCAGTGCCAGCAGCTCGCGCAGCAGCACGATGTCCTCGCCTTCCAGCGCGGCGATGGCGGCAACCTCCACGCGGGCCGCGATGTCGGGCTGGTGCAGTAGCAGGGCGATGGCCGCCTGGGCCAGATTGCTGTAGCCCAGCGGTGCGCGGCCGCTGGGATTGCGGCGCTTCGGCCCGCCGCCCTCGGGTTGCTCTCCTGGCGCCTTGTTGGTCGGCCCAGGCGCGGGTGCGAGCGGTGGTGCCTCCAGGTGCATGAGCTCTGCAACGGTCAACCCGGTTCGCTCGGCGAGTGAGCGGAACATGAGCTGGCGGAACACGCCCTCGGGCAGCTGGCGCAGCCACGGCAGGGCGAGCTTGCTGAGGCGCGCGCGTCCCTCCAGGGTGGTGGTGTCGAGGTCTTCGCTCACAGCCTCGAAGAGGAAGGTCTCCAGCGGCGTCGCGCGCCTGACCAGCTCACGGAAGGCGTCACTGCCCACTTTGCGCACCAGGGTGTCCGGGTCCTCGCCTTCATCGAGAAACAGGAAACGTGCCTGCCGTCCATCCTCCATGCAGGGTAGTGCTGCTTCCAGCGCACGCAGCGCCGCCTTGCGCCCGGCGGCATCGCCATCGAAACAGAATACAACCTCGGGTGTCAGCCGATACAGGCGCTCCAGATGCGCCTGGCTGGTCGCGGTGCCCAGTGTCGCGGTGGCCTGGGTAATGTCGTGCTGGGCCAGCGCGATCACGTCCATATAGCCCTCCACGACCAGCACCCGATCCAGCTTGCGGTTGGCCTGGCGTGCCTGGTAGAGGCCATACAGCTCGCGGCCCTTGGAGAAAATGGGCGTCTCCGGGGAGTTCAGGTACTTGGGTTTGTCGTCGCCAAGCACCCGCCCACCGAACGCGATAATGCGGCCGCGCTGGTCGCGAATCGGAAACATGACGCGATCGCGGAAGCGGTCGTAGGTGCGCCCTGCCTCGTTCTGCACCAGCATCCCGGTCTCGAGCAGCCATTTGCGCTGTTCCTCGCTGTCACCGAGGGCCTGCAGCAGGTTGTCCCAGCCCGGCGGGGCGAATCCCAGGTCAAAGCGTTTGGCAATTTCGCCGGTGAGTCCGCGCTGCTTCAGGTAGTCCACGGCGCGGTGCGCCTCGGGGTGGCTGCGCAGCTGCTTCTGGTAGTAGCGCGCGGCCTGTTCCAGCAGGGCGTACAGCGGTTTGCCGGTTTCCTCCCTGCCGGGCTGGGGGCTGCCGGGCCGTGTCTGCTCCCGCGGCACTTCCAGGCCCAGGCTGCTGGCCAGCGTTTCCACCGCCTGGGGGAAATCCACGTTCTCGTAGTCCATGACGAAGCCGAGGGCGTTGCCGCCGGCACCGCAGCCAAAGCAGTAGTAGAACTGCTTGTCGGGGTTGACGCTGAAGGAGGGGGTTTTCTCCTCGTGGAAGGGGCAGCGGGCGCTGTAGTTCTTGCCGGTTTTTTTCAGTTTCACCCGGCGATCGATCACCTCCACGATGTCCACGCGGTCGAGCAGGTCGTCGAGGAACTTTTGTGGAATGCGTCCGGCCATGGAAGATCAGCGATACTCAGTATAGCCGGCCATTGAAGCACGGCGCCGGAGGCTTGTCAGCGGTGAGCGGCGTGGCGGCAGCATCGACGCGCATGGAGGGCGGGCCGGCAGGCCACCGGTCAGGCGGTCAGGCGCGCCTTCACCAGCCTGCTGACCGCGCCCACGTCGGCGCGGCCCTGCAGCTGGGGTTTGAGCTCGGCCATCACGGCGCCCATGGCCTGCATGCCGCTGCCTTCAGCGCGGCTGATGGCGGCATTGACCAGTTCGTCAAGCTCGGCTTCACTGAGCGGGCTGGGCAGGAATTCCTGGATAACCGCGATTTCCCGTTCTTCCTGGGCTGCGAGCTCGGGGCGTTCCGCGGCGTGGTACTGCTGCGCCGAATCGCGACGCTGCTTGATCATCTTGTCGAGGATGGCGAGGGCGCGCGCGTCATCGATGTCGATGCGCTCGTCAACCTCAATCCGCTTGAATTCCGACTGAATCAGCCGGATGGTGCCCAGGCGTTCCTTGTCACGGGCCTTCATGGCCGCTTTCATGGCGGCCTTGATGGTTTCTACAAGTGTGGCGCTGCTCATGGGCTGGGCTGCCTGTGTGCTGCCTGGCAGGGAATCAATACAGGCGGACGCGCTTGCGGTTTTCCCGGGACAGCTTCTTCAGGTGGCGCTTGACGGCAGCAGCCGCGGCGCGCTTGCGGGTCGTGGTGGGCTTTTCGTAGTGCTCACGCTTGCGCACTTCTGCCAGTACGCCAGCCTTTTCACAAGAGCGCTTGAAACGACGCAGGGCGACGTCAAAGGGCTCGTTTTCCTTCAATTTGATATGCGGCATTAACTCTTTACCTGTTTCGTCTGTTCGTGGCCTGCACACCCGCTGCCGGAGCGTTGAGCCGTAAAAGGTCGCGCATTCTATACCCATGTGGCGGCATTTGCAAAGCCCGGGGCGCGTAGCCCGGGACGCGCAGTCCGGGGTGCGTAGCCCGGGAAGTCCGGAGGGCCTGACCAGCCTCGCACGCCCCGGCACAACCCGGTATTATCCCCCGCTGCAAACATTATGGAGCCCTCATGCGAATTCTGGGCCTGGAAACGTCCTGCGACGAAACCGGCGTGGCCATTTTTGACACCAGCCGCGGCCTGCTGGCGCACGCCTTGTTCAGCCAGGTCGACATACACGTGGAATATGGTGGTGTGGTCCCCGAGTTGGCCTCGCGCGACCACGTGCGCAAGACACTGCCGCTGGTGCACCAGGTGTTGCAGGAGGCGGGCCTGAGCCCGGCAGAACTGGATGGCGTGGCCTATACGGCGGGACCGGGACTGGTCGGCGCCCTGATGGTGGGCGCCACGCTGGCGCAGACGCTGGCCTGGGCCTGGAATATCCCGGCCCTGGGCGTGCATCACATGGAAGGCCATCTGCTGGCACCCATGCTGGAGAAGGAGCACCCGGAATACCCCTTTGTCGCGCTACTGGTGTCCGGGGGCCACACACAGCTGGTGCGGGTCGACGGCATCGGTCGTTACCGTCTGCTGGGAGAATCGCTGGACGATGCTGCCGGTGAAGCCTTCGACAAGGCGGCCAAGATGCTCGGGCTACCTTACCCCGGTGGCCCACATATCGCCCGGCTCGCCGAATCCGGTGACGCCACCCGCTTCGATTTTCCACGACCCATGGTCAATCGCCCGGGGCTCGATTTCAGCTTCAGCGGCCTGAAAACCTTCACCCTTAACACCGTGAACGCCTGCCGTGAGGAGAGCGGCCTGAGCGACCAGGACAAGTGCGACATCGCCCGCGCCTTTGAGGAGGCCGTGGTTGCCACGCTGGTGATCAAGTGCCGGCGCGCGTTGGAGCAGGAGGGCCTGTCGACCCTGGTCATGGCCGGTGGCGTCAGCGCCAATCGCAATTTGCGTGCGCAGTTGCAGTCCGCACTCGGCAAAACCGGGGCCCGTGTCTTCTACCCGGCACCGCAGTTCTGTACCGATAATGGTGCGATGATCGCCTTTGCCGGGGCCCAGCGTCTGGCGGCGGGTCAGGTGGACGGCCCCGTGACGACCGTGCGCCCCCGCTGGCCAATGACCGAACTCCCGCCGCTCTAGGGAGTCCGTGGCAGCGGTGTCGGCTGGTCGGGCGCCGCCGATGCCAGTATCATGCGCCACTGCTCAGTGAAGGCCTGGATTATGTCCCGAGATACGTGTCGCCGCCCCGCTGCGGCGCAGGAACGGCCGCCGTGGTAGATATTGTCTTTATTCGTGAATTGCGCGCGGATGCCGTGATCGGCGTCTACGACTGGGAGCGCGGAATCCGGCAAACCCTGCTTATCGACCTGGAAATGGCCTGGGACAATCGCCCCGCCGCACAGGGGGATGATCTGTCCCGCGCACTGGATTATGCCGCGGTGTCCCGGCGGGTGATCGACTGGGTGGAGGCCTCGCGCTGCGAGCTGCTGGAGACGCTTGCTGAGGAGCTTGCCGAGCAGGTGCTTGGCGGCTTCGATGTGCCGTGGTTGCGCCTGCGTCTGTGCAAGCCGGGGGCAGTGCTGCAGGCGCGCGACGTCGGTGTGCTGATCGAGCGCGGGGTACGCCCGGCGTGACCCGTGTTTTTCTTGGCCTGGGCAGCAATATCGAGCGTGAACGCTATCTTGTTGCAGGGCTGGATGCGCTGCAGGCGCTCTTTGGCGCCCTGGAACTCTCACCTGTGTACGACAGTGCCGCCATCGGCTTTGACGGACAACCCTTCCTGAATATGGTTGTTGCGGTGGAGACCCGATTGCCGCTGGCCGACATGGCGACTCGCCTGCGCGCCATCGAGACCGAGCACGGTCGCCCGCTGAATGCGACCCGCTTCTCCGCCCGGCAGCTGGACATCGATATTCTCACCTACGGCGATCTGGTGGGCGAGCACCACGGCATCAGCCTCCCCCGCGGGGAGATACTGGAAAACGCCTTTGTGTTGCGCCCCCTGGCCGAGTTGGCACCGGCGCACCGGCATCCCGCTACCGGTTCGAGCTACGCCGAGCTGTGGCGCGCGTTTCGGCAGGACAGCCAGGCGCTGAAGCGGGTCGACTTTGCCTGGCGCGGGCGCTGGATATCCCGCGCCGAGTGAATACGCCGGGCGCGCTGCGCCGCCTCAATCGGCGGGTGTTGTGCGCATGGCGTCCAGCAGGCGGATCTGTTCCGCCGCCAGTGCCTCGCCCAGCGCCTTGCCAGCAAGCCCCTGCGCCACGAACGCCTCGGCACTGACCGATCTCGCCCTGCGCAGCGCCTCGCGCAGGTAGGCCGCCTGTGGATAGGGGCGCTGCTCGCTGCCCGCACGACCGCGGGCGTCGGCCTCGCAGGCCTGCAGAAATGCCTCGAACCGCTGTGGCTGGCGCAGGGCGCCGGTTCCACGCAGCAGCTTCAACAGGGTTTTGCCTCGCAGTTCCCGCGCCCGATGGCAGAGCAGGTGGAATTCGCAAACCTGTAGCGCCAGGTCCCGGTACTGGTTGGGTGCGCGCAGTCGCTGGCAGACATCGCGCACCAGCGCCAGGCCACGCTGCTCGTGTGCGATGTGCCGTGGCCACTCGGCTTCCGGCGTTATGCCCTTGCCCAGGTCATGCAGCAGGGCCGCAAAGCGCACATCCGCGGCGGGGGTGAGGCGGGCTGCCTGCTGCAACACCATCAGGGTGTGCAGGCCGGTATCCACTTCCGGGTGATACTGCGGGCTTTGCGGCACGCCGAACAGCCTGTCGACCTCCGGCAGCAGTGCGCGCAGCGCGCCGCAGTCGCGCAGTACCGTGATGAAGGTCTCGGGGCTTCGTTCAGCGAGTGCTCTCTGCATCTCGATCCAGACGCGCTCCGCCGGCAGATGCTCCAGTTCACCCTGGTTGACGATGTCCGTCATCAACGCCAGCGTCTCCGCTGCAACGGTAAAGCCGAGGTGCGCGTAGCGGGCGGCGAAGCGCGCTGTGCGCAGCACCCGCAGTGGGTCTTCCACAAAGGCTCCGGACACGTGGCGCAGCACGCGCTGGCGCAGGTCCCGCTGGCCACCGTAGGGGTCGATGATCTGCCCGGTTGCGTCGCGGGCCATCGCGTTGATCGTCAGGTCGCGGCGCAGCAGGTCCTCTTCCAGCGTGACTGCGGGATCGCAGTGCACTACAAAGCCGGTATAGCCGTGACCCTGCTTGCGTTCTGTGCGCGCCAGGGCGTGTTCTTCCTTGGTTTCCGGATGCAGGAAAACGGGGAAGTCTTTGCCCACTTGCTGATAGCCCAGGGCCAGCAGGGTGTCTGGTGTGGCCCCCACCACCACCCAGTCGCGTTCGCTGCAGGGGTAATCGAGCAGGGCATCGCGCACAGCGCCGCCGACCAGGTAGGTTTTCACGCCCGACAGCGCCCGTTCTTGCAGGCGCAGGAGGTGCGCTCGCCGGTGTCCAGGTTGTACAGGGTCATGGCGCCACCCCACACGCAGCCGGTGTCGAGACCTATGGTGTTCGGGCTGTCGGTAACGCCCTCTATCGAGGCCCAGTGACCGAAAATGATCTTGTCGCCCGCGGTCTTGCGTTTCTTGTGGCTGAACCAGGGAGAGACCTTCTTGCTGTCGCCTTCCGGCCGGGGGTTGGGAATGGGGCCCTTGCTCAGCAGGTCGAGCACGCCCTTCTTGGTGCAATAGCGCATGCGCGTAAGGTAGTTGGTGATCACCCGCAGCCGCTCCATGCCCTGTAGCTCATCGGACCAGACTGCCGGCTCGTTACCGTACATTGCCGCCAGGAACGTGATGCAATCGGGGCTCTGCAATACGGCCTCCACCTCCCAGGCGCGGTGCATGGCGTCTTCCACGCTCCACTGCGGCGGGATGCCCGCATGCACCATGGTGTAGCCGTGCTCGTAGTGCAGCAGCGGTCGGTGCGTCAGCCAGTTGAGCAGCTTGTCCCGGTCCGGTGCGGCGAGAATCTTGCCCAGCGTGTCGGAGGGCGAGGGTGCGCGCACACCGGCCGCGACAGCCAGCAGGTGCAGGTCATGATTGCCCAGCACCATGACCAGGTTGTCGCGCATGTCATACAGAAAACGCAGGGTTTTCAGGCACTTGGGGCCTCGGTTGACGATGTCGCCAACCGACCACAGGGTGTCGCGATCGGGGTTGAACTGCACGCGCTTGAGCAGGTGCTTCAGTGGCTGCAGGCATCCCTGTATGTCACCGACTGCATAGATCGCCACAGCGGCTACTCAGTTCAGCGCCGTGGGAGTGTGCAGGGTGAAGGCGCGGATGGGCACATCGAAGCGCTGCTCGGCCTCACCGCCCGCTGCCCCCCCGGTGCGGGTGACCATGGTGTAGCTGCCTTCCATGAAGCCGACCGGGGTGGCCAGGGTTGTGCCGCTGGTATAGCGGAAATACGCGCCCGGTTGAATCACCGGCTGCTCGCCGACCACGCCCTCGCCGCGAACCTCCTGCTGCGCCCCTTCCGCATCGGTAATGATCCAGTGCCGCGACAGCAGCTGCACAGCCTGGCGGCCACTGTTGCGGATCGTGATGGTGTAGGCAAAGGTGTACTGCCCGTCGGCGGGACGTGAATGGCGCGCGAGGTAACTGGTCACCACATCAACGTTCACCAGGGAGGGGTCGAAGGGGCTGGGTGTTCGGGTTTCCATGGTGTCAGGCATCGCTCAGGTGGTTGGCCAGGCGGATAAAATCCAGCAGCTGCAGCGTCTCTGCGCGGGCACCGGGGTCAACCCCCAGCTGCTCGAGTTCGTGATCGGAGAGTATACCCTTTAAATTATTGCGCAGCGTTTTGCGGCGCTGGGCGAAGGAGGCCTGCACGATCTTGCGTAAACTGTCCTCGTCGCACTCTGGCCAGGGCGAATGCGGGTAGGGGGTCAGCCTGACAATGGCTGACTGGACTTTCGGCGGCGGATAAAAAGCCTCGGGCGGCACATCGAACAGGTGTTCCACCGCGCAGTGATACTGGGCCATGATGCCGAGACGCCCCCAGTGCTTGCCCCCGGGCGTTGCTGCCAGGCGGTTGACCACCTCCAACTGCAGCATGAAGTGCATGTCCTGCAGCAGGGGGGCGAACTCCAGCAGGCGAAACAACAGGGGCGTGGAGATGTTGTAGGGCAGGTTGCCTACCACCCTGAGCGGCACACCATCGCGGGCCAGTGTGGCGAAGTCGAAGGCCAGCGCATCGGCGCTGTGCAATTTGAAACCCGGGTAGATGCTGAAGGCCGCCAGCAAGCCCGTCACCAGATCCCGGTCCAGTTCCACCACGTCGAGGCGTATTTCGCGACTTATCAGTGCCGCTGTCAGCGCACCCTGGCCGGGCCCGATCTCCACCAGGTGCTCACCGGGTTGCGGGTGTATGGCATTGGCGATCTCGGCAATGATGCCTGCGTCCTGCAGGAAATTCTGGCCGAAGCGCTTGCGCGGTGTGTGGGTGGTTTTCATGGGCGCATTGTACGGGGCATGCCGGGCAAAGTGCACGTTTTCACACGGGCGATGGCCAGCGGGCATTCCGGACTGGTGTCTCACTGGCCACCGCACTTCTCCTGCCCCGGCTGTTATACTCCCGCCCCATATCGATGAGCTACCAGAACGCCGCATGACACTCTCGCAGTACGCCACACTCATGGACACCATGGCTCGCCTGTCACTGAAGGCCGATGCCTCGCGCTATTTTTTCGGCTACGTGTGGTGGGTGCTTGAGCCCTTACTCTATGTGCTGGTGTTTTATGTGGTCTTCGAGCTCATCCTGCAGAACCGCAAGGAAGATTTCGTGGTGTTCCTGATGTGCGGGCAGCTGGCGTTTGTCTGGTTTTCCAAGTCGCTGAACCAGGCGGCCCGCAGTATTCTCGGCAGCAAGGGTCTGGTCGGCCGGGTCGATATTCCGAAGAGCCTGTTTCCCCTGGCCACCATTCAGGAGGGCCTGTATAAACAGGCCGCGGTCTTCCTGTTGCTGTTTGCGGTACTCCTCGCCAAGGGTTATACGCCTTCACTGGTGTGGGGCTGGCTGCTCCCGGTGATGCTGGTGAACTACCTGCTGATCGTGGCCTGCTCGCTGTTTGCGGCCTATCTGGTGTGCTGGGTGTTCGACTTCCACGTCTTTATCTCCATGGCGACCATATTTCTCATGTTCACCTCCGGGGTGTTCTGGGACCCCCGTGACCTGGATCCGGCCATGACCCACTGGGTGCTGACACTGAACCCGCTCGCCTTCCTGCTGGATGCCTACCGGCAGATCCTGCTGGCGGGTGTGGCGCCGAATGCCGTGCATCTGGCGATTGTCGGCAGTGTTGCGCTGCTGATGGCTCTGGCGGGACTGGCAGTGCTGCGGCGTCACAGCCGCTTTATCGCCCTGCGGGTAATCACCTCATGAGCGACCTGCCGATGCTGGAACTGGTGGGCGTCTCCCATCACTACATGGCGCGCAAAAGCAGTTTCGACCATGGCCTGCACCATGTGCTGGACAATGTCTCCCTGCGGGTCATGCCGGGAGATACCCTGGGTATCGTCGGTCGCAACGGGGCCGGCAAAACCACGATGTTGCGCCTGATGGCCGGCATCATCGAGCCGCGGCAGGGGGTGATTCGCCGCCGCGCCGGTGCCAGCTGCGCGCTGCTCAGCCTGGGGCTGGGCTTTCAGGATTCCCTCTCCGGTCGCGACAACGCGCTCATCTCCGCCATGTTGCAGGGGGTGAGCAAGCGCGATGCGCTGGCCAGCCTGGACGCTATTCGCGAGTTCACAGAACTGGGCGACTCATTCGAGGAGCCGGTGAAAACCTATTCCTCTGGTATGCGCGCCCGTCTGGGTTTTGCCAGCGGCCTGCTGACGCGGGTGGATATCCTGCTGATCGACGAGGTGTTGAGCGTGGGCGATGCGCAGTTCCGCGACAAGGCGTTGGCCGCCATGCAGCAGCGCCTTGGCGGCGAGCAGACGGTGGTGTTTGTCTCCCACGCCGAGGGGCAGCTGAAGGCGCTCTGTGACCGTGCGGTGTGGATTGAGCAGGGGCAATTGCGCGCTGAGGGGAGTCCGGAGGAGGTTATTGCGCAGTACCGGCAGCCGGTGGCTGCTTCGCGCTGACGGCTACGCCGATGGGACCGCGTGCTACGGACTACGTTGCTGGGCCAGCTTCACGGCCAGGCCTAGCGCCGCGCGCAGGCTCCCATCACTGGCCAGCCCGGTGCCCGCCAGTTCCAGCGCTGTCCCGTGGTCCACACTGGTCCGCAGGATCGGCAGGCCCAGCGTGATGTTGACCGCGTTGCCGAACCCCGCATATTTCAGCACCGGCAAGCCCTGGTCGTGGAACATGGCGAGGTAGGCGTCCGCCTGTTCCAGCAGTGTCGGGCTGAAGGCGGTGTCTGCGGGCAGCGGCCCCAGCAGGTGCATGCCCTCCGCGCGCAGCTGCTCCAGCAGTGGCGTGATGATCTCTATCTCCTCGCGCCCCAGGTGGCCGCCTTCGCCGGCGTGCGGGTTGAGGCCCAGCACGGCAATGCAGGGTGCCTGGATACCAAATTTGCCCTGCAGATCCGCGTGCAGAATGCGCAGGGTGCGAGCCAGTGAATCGCGTGTGATGGCCTGGGCGACAGCCGACAGCGGCAGGTGCGTGGTGGCCAGCGCCACCCGTAACTCATCGGCGGCGAGCAGCATCACCACCTGTGCGGTATGGGTCCGGGCGGCCAGGAACTCGGTATGGCCGCTAAAGGGGATGCCCGCGTCATTGATGATCGACTTCTGTACCGGTGCGGTGACCATCGCGTCAAAACACCCGGAAAGGCAGCCGTCTGCCGCCAGCTCAAGTGTTTGCACCACGTAGGGCGCATTCGCCCGGTCCAGGCTGCCCGGCAGCACCGGCGCAGCCAGTGTCGGGGCGAACAGGCCTGACGCGCCTGTCGTTGTCTTGTCCTGGCTGGGCGCCGAGGCGGGCAGCACGGTCAGGGTGCCTGCCGCCTGCGCGCGCGCAGGCGCCGCGAAGTCTGCACGCTGCAGGTTCAGCGGCAGCCCCAGCAGCTCCGCTCGTTGCAGCAGCAGGCCCGGTGCCGCGATCACTACCAGTTCCGCGGGCCAGTCCTGCTGGGCAAGCATGACAACGATATCCGGCCCGATACCCGCAGGTTCCCCGGCGGTGATGGCGATTCTGGGAATCGTCACGTCGGCGTTATTTGATGTCGACGAACGCTTCGTCGCGAATTTTCCGCAGCCAGGCGTCCAGCTCTTCGTCGTATTTGCGTTGGTGCAGCGCCTCGGTCGCACGGTTGCGAATGGCCTGGGCGGTCATGTCCTGCTCGCGGCGCTCCATCACTTCGAGGATGTGCCAGCCAAACTGGCTTTTCACCGGCTCGGATATCTCCCCTACGGCGGTATCGGCCATCGCCGCCTCGAATTCGGGCACCATCTGCCCGGGGGTGGTCCAGCCGAGGTCGCCGCCCTCCGCGGCGGAGCCGATGTCCTTGGAGTACTTGCGCGCCAGTTCGGCGAAGTCCTCGCCCTGCAGGATACGGCTCCTCAGCTCCCGTGCACGAGCTTCAGCCTGCTCTTCCGTCATGATTTCGGAGGGCTGGATGAGAATGTGGCGCACACGGGTCTGGTTGACCATCTGCTCACCGCCCTGCATATCGGCGAGGTTGATCAGGTGCAGGCCGGAGGGGCTGCGGATCGGGTCGGATGTGGCGCCGACTTCAAGATCCGGTGCCACATCGCTGAACAGGCTCGGCAGATCCTCCAGCTTGCGCCAGCCCAGGTCGCCTCCGGAGAACGCGTAGCGGCCATCGTTGGAGGAAATGACCTGGTCGAAGGGCTCGCCTGCGCGGATGCGGCGCAGCAGGCCGTTGAGATAACTGCGCGCCGCTTCGACGTCACTGCTGGGTGCATCCTCCGGCAGGGGCAGCAGGGCGTGAAGAATGCGGTACTCCGGCTGGGTCAGCTTCTGTCCCTCCGGTGAGGCGAGGAAGTTGCGCACCTCCTGCTCGGATATCTGGATACGTTGATTGACGTTGCCGGCCTGAACCCGCTGGATGATCATCTCGCGCCGCACCTGTTCGCGCATGGCCGCGTAGGATTGCCCCTGCTGCTCCAGTGCCGCACTGAAGTCGGCCAGGCTCATGCGGTTCTGTGCGGCTACGCGTTCCATTGCCTGGTTGAGCTGTGCATCTGAGATACGTGCACCGACGCGGTTGCCCAACTGCAACTGGATGCTCTCCAGAATCAGCCTGTCCAGGGTTTCGCGAATCAGCACATCCTCCGGGGGCAATTCGACCCCGCGTGACTGCAGGCTCTGGGTGATGGCTGCAACGCGCTCGCGCAGCTCGCTGGCCATGATCACGTCATCGTCCACGATGGCCACAACCTGGTCGAGTATCTGTGTTTGTGCCTGCACCTGGCTGCCAAGGAGCAGGGACGCAGCAAGGCCGGCGGCCAGCAGTGCGGATTTAATAGTCACGTTCGTCAAAACCTCGAATCATGTCTTCAAGCAGGTCGGTGACCCGGCTGCCAAAGCCGCCCATGCCCTTCAGCAGGACCTGGACCTGTGTGGAGTAACGCCGTTCCAGGTTGGGATCCGTAAAGTCCGGATCTTGCCCTGACGTCGTATCGATATAGCGCAGATGCAGCAGGCGCACGCGCCAGCAGCAGCTATCGTATTCGATTCCGAACATATCTTCCACGCTGGTACTGCCCTCGACGCTGAAGTTCACGGCGCCGAATACGCTCCAGCGATTGTTCACGGGGTAATAGGCGGACAGGTGGGCCTGCTCGGTGACGGTATCGTTGTCGACCAGCGTGACGGGGCGTCGATAGGAGTAGCCCACGTTGAATACCGCGTTGTCCGAGCGGCGGTAACTGGCGTAGGCGCTGCCGGCGTTCATGTTGCCACTGTCCGGGTCCCAGACCAGGCTGTTGCGCAGGCTCAGGCGCTTGTTGGGGGTGAAGGTGATTTCCCCGGCCATTTCAGAGCTCGACTGCTCCAGCGCCGTGTCATCCGGGTTCAGCCGTACGCGCCGGTCGCGCAAATAGAAAATCTGCCCGACGCTGGCGCTGAGATACTCGCGACCGTCCTCGGCGCTGATATAGCGCGTGGTCAAACCCAGGGACAGGCGGTTGGCATCGTCCAGGCGGTCCCGGCCGGAGAATCGCGTATCGCGAAACAGCTGGTTGTAGGTGAACGTCAGTTCGGCGCTGTCGAAGTCAGGCTGCGTCGACTGGTCATCGTATTCGCTGATCAGATAATAGGCGCGAGGTTCCAGCGTTTGCAGCAGCGGCTTCCCTGCAAGGCTGGTGGCGCGTTCGAAGAACAGGCCGCCGTCCAGGCTGGCCAGCGCCGAGCCCGCCGACGGGCTGTCATCACCCAGTTCGCCGTTGTCATTCAGCGCATACTCGAGATAGCGGTACTTGGCGGTGGAGTTGAGAAAGCCGTACTGCCACAGCATGGGGTAAGTGGCACCGCCCTCGAGATACATGCGCTGACCGGTGACGACATCATCGTTGGAGTCGAAGTACGAATACTGCGACAGGAACAGGGGCGCAACCGTGAAGGGCGTATTCTCGCCGCGGTAGCGCGCGGTGATCTGCGGCAGTTTCTGGTAGTCGTTGTCGAGGTCGTCGGCGAGTGACTGGAACTCCTGCAACTCCAGGCCCACAAGCCACTGGTCTCCCAGGTAGTCGAGGGTGCCGAGTTGCAACAGGCTGGTCTGGCGCTTGGTGTCCAGGTTGGAGGTATTGAGGTCCTTGAAGTAGTCCACGTCACTGACCCGGGAGTAGTCAATGCGCGAGCGCCAGCGCTGCTCGAACAGCCCGTTCTGGCGCACATTGGCCAGCCAGCGCGAATCGTCCCCGGCATCCGGGCGCTCGCGTGCGTAGCGATCATCACTGCCCATCCAGGTGCCGCCGACTGACCAGAACCCGGTGTTGCGGTTCAGGTAGCGTGTTTCAAGCTCGTGGTTCAGCCCGCGCTCCTGAATGTAGCGCGGCGTATACAGCGCATCGTAGTTCGGCGCCAGGTTGAGATACACCGGTACGGCGAGGTCCAGCCCGCCATTGGTGTCGGAGCTGATGTCGGGCCACAACAGGCCGGTGCGACGACGGTCGTCCAGCGGAAAGCGCACCCAGGGCAGGTAGAGCACCGGCACGCCGGCGACGTCGAGTTTGGCGCCGGTTGCCGTGCCCAGCCCTTCCTCGAGGTCCAGCTTGATGTTGTCGGCACGCATCGCCCACTCTTCATCATCCGGGGCGCAGTAGGAAAGACGCCCGTCCTGGATGAACAGCGTGCCATCCGCGGCGCGGCGCAATTGCGCCGCGCTGCCATGCAGGTGCTGTTGGTGCAGGACGAATTCGCTGTCGCGGATACTGGCCTCACCGCTGTTGGCCGAATAGCGGGCCTCCTCCCCGCGCAACAGGACGCCCGGCTCACGCAGGGTGATACCGCCGCTGACGGTACCCTCGCGCTCGGCACGGTCGAAATAGCCGTCCTCGCCGCGCAGTTGCCGATAGCCCTGGTCGACAGTCACCCCGCCGCGCAGGTAGACATCGTCACCCTGCAGTTCGGACTCGGTGGCGCGGGCACGAATGTCTGAGGTTTCCGGGGTGTCTGCCGGGTCTGATTCCGCCAGCGGGTCGACATAGCGGCCGCCGCATCGCAGGCATTGCGGGTCGCGCTGCGCCTCGGGCGTTGCCGAGGTGGGCACCCAGTCCAGCTGCGCCGCATCATCCGCCACAGTCTGCAGAGACCACAGTGCGCTGAGGCTCAGGGCGATGGCGAGGTGGCGCAACCGGGGGTGGACGGGGCTGTGCGGGCGCGGGGTCATCAGGTTTGGGTGCATTTTTTGGTGTAAAACGGGATGATAATGCATCGCCCCCGGCTTGTCCGGGTCTTTTTCGTTGCGGGAGCTTCTCATGTCCTTACCGCCAGGCGGCCTGCTTTCCTGGTCCATGCAGGCGCTGTCAATCAACGCCGATGACGCGCCCACTCTGCACCCGCTGGCGGGAGATGCCAGCCAGCGTCGCTACTTCCGGCTGCGCACGCGGGCGCAGGTTTATATTGCAGTGGACTCGCCCCCTGCCTCGCAGAAAAACCGCGAGTTCCTTGCCGTTCGCGCCTGCCTGGAGGCCGGCGGAGTGCGCGTGCCGGCGCTGCTCGCGGCGGACCTCGAACAGGGGTACCTGATGCTGGAGGACCTCGGTGACAGCCTGCTGCTGGATCGGCTGACCGCCGACGCTGCCGACGGCTGGTATCGACAGGCCCTGGCCCTTCAGCGGCGCATGGCGGACCTCCCTGCCGACACCATTGCGCTGCCCGCGTATGATGCGGGATTGCTGGGTGAGGAGCTGGCGCGTTTTCCCGAGTGGTTCCTGACCGCGCTGCTCGGCCTCGCGCTCTCGGATGACGAGCGCGCCGCGCTGGCGGAACTGGACGGGCTGCTCGTCGCAAATGCCCTGGGCCAGCCCCGGGTGCTGGTACACCGTGACTTTCACAGCCGCAACCTCATGTGCATGGCGGACGGGCAACTCGCGGTGATCGACTTCCAGGATGCCGTGTCCGGGCCTCTCACCTACGACGCGGTGTCCCTGCTGAAAGACTGCTACGTTCGCTGGCCGCGGGACAGGGTTGCAGGGTGGGCGCTCGACTACCGCGATGCACTGACGGCCTCAGGGCGACTGCCGGCGCTGGATGACGCCACCTTCCTGCGCTGGTTCGACTGGATGGGCCTGCAGCGGCACCTCAAGGTGCTGGGCACCTTTGCACGGCTGGCGCTGCGCGACGGGAAGACCGACTACCTGCAGGATCTGCCGCGGGTGCTGGCGTATGTACAGGAGGTGTTCGCCCTGTACGCGGGGCAACATCCGGCGCTCGATGGGATAGCGGGTTGGTTTGGCCAGCGGGTATTGCCGGTTATCCAACGCCAGCCCTGGAGCCGCACGTGAAGGTCATGATCCTGGCGGCGGGATTCGGCGAGCGCATGCGGCCGCTCACGGAGCATACCCCCAAGCCCCTGCTGCAGGCGGGCGGCCGGCCTCTGATTGCCTGGCACATTGAGGCTCTGGCAGCGCTCGGGCTGGACGACCTGGTGATCAATGTCGCGCATCTGGGGCAACAGATTGTCGACTGGTGTGGCGACGGCCAGCGCTGGGGCGTGCGCATTCGCTATTCGCGGGAGCCAGAGCCGCTGGAGACGGCGGGCGGCATCCAGCGCGCGCTGCCGCTGCTGGGCAGCGCCCCATTTCTGGTGGTGAATGGTGATGTGTGGACCGAATACCCCCTGCAGCGCCTGCTTGCACACGCCCATCTGCCGGACGGTACCGCACATCTGGTGCTGGTCGACAATCCACCGCAGCACCCGCTGGGCGATTTCCAGCTGACGGACAGCGGCCGTGTGGTCCCCCGGCCACCCGCGGCTACGGGGTTGACCTACGCGGGTATCGGGGTGTTCAGCGCCGGTTTCTTCGCCGACATGGCGCCGGGGAAGTTGCCCCTGCGACCACTGCTGGATACCGCAATAGCCGCCGGGCGCCTGTCGGGTGAGCATTTCACCGGCGCCTGGGCCGATGTCGGCACGCCTGAGCGCTTGCAGGCGCTGGATGCCCGACTCCGTGCCGCTGCGGACAGCACGGGATGATCTGTCAGCACTTAGCCGCTAGAATAGCCGCCTGTTCAGTTTCCGGAGCCAGCACATGGCTGATTACCTGATTGCCCCCTCTATCCTGTCGGCGAATTTTGCTCGGCTCGGCGAAGATGTGGATGCCGTGCTGGCCGCTGGCGCCGATGTGGTGCACTTCGACGTCATGGACAACCACTATGTCCCCAACCTCACCATTGGCCCGATGGTGTGCAAGGCGCTGCGCAAGCACGGCGTCACGGCGCCGATAGACGTGCACCTGATGGTCAGCCCGGTAGACAGGCTGATCGGCGACTTCGCCGAGGCCGGCGCCAGCTATATTACCTTCCATCCCGATGCGTCGACCCATGTCGATCGATCCCTGCAGATGATCCGCGATGCCGGCTGCAAGAGCGGGCTGGTGTTCAACCCGCACGCGGGGCTCGAGGCGCTGCGCTACGTGATGGACAAGGTGGACATGGTGTTGCTGATGTCAGTCAACCCGGGCTTTGGCGGCCAGTCCTTTATTCCGGCGACGCTGGATAAACTGCGCGAGGCGCGGGCCCTGATCGACGCCTCGGGCCACGACATCCGGCTGGAGATCGACGGCGGCGTCACCGCGGCCAATATCGCGGACATTGCGGCAGCGGGCGCCGACACCTTCGTGGCCGGCTCGGCCATTTTCAATGCACCCGACTACCGCGCCGTGATTGCGCAGATGCGGGCGGCGCTGGCGGAGGTGCAACAGCCCCGATGAACGAGGCAGAATTCAGCGCCCTCGCGGCACAGGGTTACAATCGTATCCCGGTCAGCACCGAAGTGCTGGCAGATCTCGAAACTCCGGTCAGCACCTATCGCAAGCTGGGTGAAGGGGCCCTCTCCTA
Source organism: Haliea sp. (assembly GCF_041395985.1). Classification (NCBI taxonomy): domain Bacteria; kingdom Pseudomonadati; phylum Pseudomonadota; class Gammaproteobacteria; order Cellvibrionales; family Halieaceae; genus Haliea; species Haliea sp. The sequence continues at coordinate 136,218 of NZ_JAWKZJ010000002.1, read as the reverse complement.
CTTCTTCGAGTCCGTGCAGGGCGGCGAAAAGTGGGGGCGCTATTCGATCATCGGCCTGCCCTGCCGCACGCTGTTGCGGGTGTTCGGCAACCGCGTCGAGGTGCTGGTGGATGGCGCTGTGGTCGAGCAGGCCGAGGTCGCCGACCCGCTGCAGTACGTCGAGGACTTCCAGCAGCGCTATCGCAGCGCACCGGATGCCGGCCTGCCGGTATTCCACGGTGGGCTGGTGGGTTACTTCGGGTATGACACGGTGCGCTACGTGGAGCCTCGGCTGCGCGCTGGCGCCCCCCGGGACGAGCTCGGCAACCCCGATATCCTGCTCATGGTGTCGGAAGAGGTGCTGGTGTTCGACAATCTGTCCGGCACCATCCGCCTGATCATCAACGCCGACCCGCAGCGGCCCGGCGCGCTGCAGGAGGCGCGGGAGCGCCTGAGCAGGCTCGCGCTGAAACTGCGTGAACCCATGCCGCCGTTACCGGATGTGGCGCTGGGCGGCGCCGATAGCGATGCGCTTGAGGCCTCAGCGACGTCGCATTTCGACGAGGCGGGCTTCGCCCGGGTTGTAGAGCGTATCAAGGACTATGTGCTGGCCGGCGACGTGATGCAGGTTGTGCCTTCGCAGCGCCTCCAGGTGCCGTTCAGCGCGCCGCCCCTGAATCTGTACCGGGCGCTGCGCAACCTGAACCCCTCGCCCTATATGTACTATCTGGATCTCGGGGACTTCCATATCGTGGGGTCGTCCCCGGAGATCCTCGCCCGCCTGCAGAACAATGAAGTGACCGTGCGCCCGCTGGCCGGGACCCGCCGGCGCGGCTACAGCGAGGCCGAGGACAAGGCGCTGGAGGCGGAATTGCTCGCGGACCCCAAGGAGATCGCCGAACACCTCATGCTCATCGACCTGGGGCGTAACGACATCGGTCGTATTGCCCGTATCGGCTCCGTCACCCTCAGCGACAAGATGGCGGTGGAGCGGTATTCCCACGTCATGCACATCGTGTCCAATGTCTGTGGCCAGTTGCAGCCGGGCAAGTCGGCGATCGATGTACTGCGGGCCACCCTGCCCGCCGGCACCCTGAGCGGGGCGCCCAAAATACGTGCGATGGAAATCATTGACGAACTGGAGCCGGTAAAGCGCGGCGTTTATGGCGGCGCCGTCGGGTATCTGTCCTGGGCCGGCGAGATGGACACCGCCATCGCCATCCGTACCGCGGTGATCAAGGACGGCAAGCTGTACATCCAGGTGGGCGCTGGCGTGGTCGCCGACTCGGTGCCCCGCCTGGAGTGGAAGGAAACTCACAATAAGGCGCGCGCCATGTTCCGCGCGGCGTCCATGGTGCTGGCCGGGCTAGACTCGCCGTGAGCGTGCGCGAGCAGCTGCAGGCTCTGCTGGCACACTGCGAGCACCCCTACGCGCTGCTCGATGAACTGTATCTGCCTGAAGACCAGGCCCGCGTGCTGCGCACCCGCAACCTGCGGCTGATACCCGGGGAGAAGCGGCGTCGCGGTGGCAAGTATGCCTATGCCGAGTGGGCCCACGTTATCGGCATCTTCCAGACGCTCATTGGCCAGCATATCGGCTGGCGGGAAGACCTGCGCGTGCTGGATGTCGGCTGTGGTGCCGGCCTGCTGGCCATTGCCTGCGAACCCTTTCTGGGTCGCGGCGGCTGCTACACCGGCCTGGATGTGGCTGCCGAGCAGCTTGCATTCTGTCGCCAGCACTACCAGGGTGAGCACTACCGTTTCCTGCACCTGGACACCGCCAATCCGTTCTACGCGCCTGACCAGACAGCAGCGGGCGCCCCCTGGCCGATCGCCGACGCTGGGCAACAGCTGGTGACTGCACTGTCGGTGTGGACGCATTTCAACGAACGGGACGCCCGTTTCTATATGGCGGAGCTGGCGCGCGTGCTGGAGCCCGGCGGCAAGGCGCTGGTGACGGTGTTTCTGCTGGATGAGGCGTATCACGCCACCTTGCCGCGCGCTGCGGACAAGGCCGCGCGCTTTCACGCCACGCCGCTTGAGCGCTGGGTGTTCGACCAGCCCGCTTACGGCTCATCCGAGTGGTTGTGTCCCGGCTGGGCGCAGGTGCCGGAGGAGGCCATCGGCATGACGCCGGTGGGCCTGGCCAGCCTGCTGGAGGCCAGCCAGCTGCGGCTCGCCGCCCACTATCACGGCAACTGGAAAGAAGTGCCGGGGCCGTTTTTCCAGGATGTACTGGTGCTGGAAAAGCCCCGGGAGCGCCGCGCCCCGGCTGAGTAGCAGGGTGCAGCGGCCTCTTTCGCGGGCCAGGGCTGTGGGCCGCAGGTATCTTTACCGGGTGCGTTGTGAGCTGCCCTCTCGCAGCGCCCTGAGGCATGGTAAACTCACGCCCCACGCTGCAAGGGACGACCATGCCTGACATTCTGATGATCGATAACTACGATTCCTTCACCTGGAATATCGTGCAGTATCTGGGTGAACTGGGCGCCGAGGTGCAGGTGGTGCGCAACGATGAGATTGGCGTTGCCGATATCGCTAACATCGCCCCGCGCAAGATCGTGATCTCTCCCGGACCTTGCACGCCCAACGAGGCGGGAATTTCCATGGACGTGATCCGCACCTATGCCGGCCAGCTGCCGATCCTCGGCGTCTGTCTCGGCATGCAGAGCCTCGGGCAGGTCTACGGCGGTCAGGTGGTACGCGCGCGGCAGGTGATGCACGGCAAGACATCGTTGATTCACCACCGTGGCCAGGGCGTATTCCGCGGTCTCAGCCAGCCCTTTGAGGCGACGCGATACCACAGCCTGGTGGTCGCTCGGGAGGGCTTGCCGGCTTGCCTGGAAATCACCGCCTGGACGGAAACCGCTGACGGCGAAATGGATGAGATCATGGGGCTGCGGCACCGGGAACTGGCGGTGGAAGGCGTGCAATTCCACCCCGAGTCGATTCTTACCGCGCACGGCCATGACCTGCTGCGCAACTTTCTGCAACAGGAGGCTCGTTGATGACCCTGCAGGACGCCCTTGCCCGCCTGGTGGATCACCAGTCACTCACCCGTGATGAAATGGCGCAGGTCATGCGGCTGGTCATGTCCGGCGCAGCAACCGATGCCCAGATTGGCGGCCTGTTGGTGGCCCTGCGCATGAAAGGGGAGAGCACCGAGGAAATCGCGGGTGCGGCGCAGGTGATGCGCGAGCTGGCGACGCCGGTGGAGGTCTCCGGTGAGCACCTGGTCGACCTCGTAGGCACCGGTGGCGACGGTGCCAATCTGTTCAATGTGTCGACGGCGGCCACCTTTGTCGTCGCGGCGGCCGGCGCGCAGGTCGCGAAGCACGGCAACCGCTCCGTTTCCAGCACATCGGGTAGCTCCGACCTGCTGGAGCATCTCGGGGTGCCGCTGGACCTGACGCCAGCGCAGGTGGCGCGGGCGATTGGCAGTGTCGGCCTGGGCTTCATGTTTGCCCCGGCGCACCACGCCGCGATGCGCCATGCAATCGGCCCGCGTCGCGAGCTGGGTATGCGCACGCTGTTCAATGTGCTGGGTCCCCTGACCAACCCGGCCGGTGTGCGCCGCCAGGTGATCGGCGTGTTTGACCCGGCATTATGCCGCCCTCTCGCGGAGGTTCTGAAGCTGCTGGGCAGCGAGCACGCGCTGGTTGTGCACGGGGAGGGCGGCCTGGATGAGATTACCTTGAGCGGCAGCACGGAAGTGGCCGAGCTGTGTCGCGGTAATATCGCCAGCTACCGCATTGCCCCCGAGGATTTCGGGATGGAGCGGCAGAGCCTCGAGGGGCTGTCGGTAGGCAGTGTCGAGGAGTCGGCGGCGCTGATTCGTGCGGCGCTGGCGGGGCGTGATACGCCAGCGGCACGCAAGGCCGCCGCAATGATTGCCCTGAATGCGGGTGCCACCATCTATGTCAGCGGCCTGGCGGCGACCATCGCCGATGGGGTGGCGCTGGCTGAGGACCTCATGGCGACAGGGCAGGCGCGGGAAAAGATGAAGGAGTTTGTCGATTTTACCCAGATGATGAGTCAGGGAGGTCACGCCTGATGGCTGCCGCCCCGACCATCCTGCGCCAGATTCTGGCGCGCAAATACGAGGAAGTGGCGGCAGGGCGCCGCCGTGAATCCCTCGCAGACCTTGAGTCCCGCATCTCGGAAAAGTCCGCCCCGCGCGGTTTCGTGGAGGCGCTGCGCCAGCGCGTGGGCGCAGCGCAGCCAGCGGTGATCGCGGAGGTGAAAAAAGCCTCGCCCAGCCAGGGTGTGATTCGCGCAGATTTTGATCCCGCCGCGATCGCGCGCAGCTACCAGTCCGGCAACGCCGCCTGCCTGTCGGTGCTGACCGACGTCGATTTCTTCCAGGGCAGTGATGCATATCTGGAGCAGGCGCGCGCCGCCTGCACCCTGCCTGTATTGCGCAAGGACTTTACCGTCGACACCTGGCAGGTGGTTGAGGCCCGCGCCATCGGCGCCGATGCAGTGCTGCTGATTGCGGCAGCGCTGGAGGATGCACAGATGCGCGAGCTGGCCAGCAGTGCCACTGAATACGGGCTTGACGTGCTCGTTGAAGTGCATGATCGCGCCGAACTGGATCGCGCGCTGGACTTGGGCCTGCCGCTGCTCGGCATCAACAACCGCGACCTGCACAGCTTCAAGACCGCCCTCGATACAACCCTGAACCTGCTGCCGCATATCCCAGGCGATCGCGTGGTGGTCACGGAAAGCGGCATCCACAGTCCGGAGGACGTGGCCGTCATGCGGGACGCGGGTGTCTTCAGCTTCCTGGTCGGCGAGGCATTCATGCGCGCCGAGGAACCCGGCGAGAAATTGCGGGAGCTGTTCTTTCCCGACTAGCGGGTGCCCAGCACCACCATGGTTTTTCCGGAAACTGCCACCAGACCCTCTTCTTCGAGGTTTTTCAGCACCCGCCCGGCCATTTCCCGCGAGCAGCCGACAATCTTGCCCAGCTCCTGACGGGTGACCTTGATCTGCATGCCGTCGGGGTGGGTCATGGCATCCGGTTGTTTGCACAGGTCTATCAGGGTGTGGGCAATGCGCCCGGAGACATCGACAAAGGCGAGATCCTTGAGTTTGCGTGTGGTCTGGCGCAAACGCATGCCCATCTGGTTGGCGATGGCAAAGAGAATGTCGGGGTAATGGCTGCGGATTTGGTGGAATCGGGCATAGGAAATCTCGGCGACCTCGCACTGCTCCCTGGCGACCACCATGGCGCTGCGCACTTCTTCGCTGGCGCCGAACAAGCCCATCTCCCCGAAGAAGTCACCGGCATTCAGGTAGCTGACCACCATCATGTGATCCGCATCGTTTTCATCCTGCACCATCACGGACACCGAGCCTTCGAGAATGAGGAACAGGCGATCGCAGTTGGCGCCCTCCTGCAGAATGACATGCTTGGCGCGGTAGATGGATCGGTTGCAATGACGGAGGAAGTTCTCCACACCTGGAATGGCACTGGTGACTTGGTGCTTCAGCATGCTGGGATTTCCTTCTTCTTGCCATGCGACCTGTAGGCCAATATTACCCCACGCGTGCGGCAAGTAAAACGTAAACCCCTGTGCTAAGCTCGCGCCGTCTTGCGAACAGGAGAAGCCGAGCGATGCAGGCAACCGTGAAGTGGGTGGATGGCGCCATGTTTCTGGGTGAGTCCGGTAGCGGCCACAGCGTTGTGATGGACGGGCCGCCCGACCTTGGCGGGCGCAATCTTGGCCCGCGCCCGATGGAGATGCTGCTGCTGGGGGTGGGGGGATGCTCGTCGTTTGACGTGATGAGCATGCTGCAGAAATCCCGCCAGCAGGTGGTTGACTGCCGCGTAGAGCTGCAGGCCGAGCGCGCCGATGCTGTGCCCGCGGTGTTCACCCGTATTCACATGCACTTTGTGGTGACCGGCGTAAACCTGAAGGAGAAGCAGGTGCAGCGGGCCGTTGAACTCTCCGCAGAAAAATACTGTTCGGCATCCATCATGCTGGGTGCTGCCGGCGTGGCGATGAGCCACAGCTTCGAAATACAGGTGTTTTCCCCGTCCTGAGGGGCGCTGCACCGCCCCGCAGCGGAGCAGGCAACTTACAGGTAGTAGCTGCTGCGGGTCATCAGCTTTGACACGACGCTCATCAGGTCCTTGACCGGCGCGGGCAGGTCTGCGCCGCCCGCTGCCAGGGCGTTTTCGCCATGGCGCTCTTCGTCTTCCAGCATCTTTTGCAGAATCAACTGGGATTTGCGGTCGTCGGCAGGCAGCTGTTGCAGGTGGTCGCGCAGGTGGCGACAGACCCGCTCTTCCGTGGCGGCCACGAAACCCAGGCTCCATTTGTCGCCGATTGCGCCGGCGCTCGCACCGAGCAGGAAAGACATTCCGTACCAGGCGGGGTTCAGATGGCTGGGGCGGCTACCCAGCTCCTGCAGGCGTTGGGCGCACCAGGCCAGATGATCCTCTTCTTCGCGCGCGGCCTCGCGCATGTCCTCGCGTACAGCAGGCAATTTGGCGGTCAGCGCCTGACCCTGGTACAGTGCCTGCGCGCAGACTTCACCGGTGTGGTTGACGCGCATCAGCCCCGCGACGTGGCTGCGCTGCGCCGGATTGAGGGTGCAGTCCCGGTGACCCTCGGCGGGAGAGGGGCGTGTGGCGGGCCTGCCGCGATTGCTGAGGGTACGCAATACGGTATCGGCTTCCCCCAGCAGGCGGTCCACGAGCGTCAGTTTTCGGCTATGCATGGCGTGCTCCATCACCGTGAAGCGCTAACTATAGCGGTCAATCGCGCGCCAACCAATATCGTTGCGTCGGGTCACGCCGTCCCACTGGATATGCTCAGCGGCGTCGTAACAGCTGCGCTGGGCGGCGGCGATATCCTCCCCCAGTGCGGTCACGCAGAGTACGCGGCCACCGTTGGTGACGACCGTGTCACCCCGAATGGCGGTGCCTGCATGGAAGACCTTGACGTGCTCCGGGAAGGCGTAATCGAGCCCGGAGATTGGCAGTCCTTTGGCGTAATCCCCCGGATAGCCGCCGGCGGCGAGCACCACGCCGATGGCGCAGCGGCTGTCCCAGGTGGCCTCGGCGCGATCCAGCTCACCGTCGAGTGCCGCAGCACACAGTGAGACCAGGTCGGATTGCAGACGCAGCATGATGGGCTGGGTTTCCGGGTCGCCGAAGCGACAGTTGTACTCGATGACTTTCGGGTCACCCGCGGGGGAGATCATCAGCCCCGCGTAGAGGAAGCCAGTGTAGTCATTGCCTTCTGCGGCCATGCCGCGCACGGTGGGCAGGATGACCTCATCCATGACGCGCTGGAACACGGCATCGGTGACGACGGGGGCCGGGGAGTAGGCGCCCATGCCGCCCGTGTTCGGCCCGGTGTCACCGTCACCGATGCGCTTGTGGTCCTGGCTGGTGGCCATCGGCAGCACGTGTTCGCCGTCCACCATAACGATAAAACTGGCCTCCTCACCCTGCAGAAACTCCTCGATCACGACACGGCAGCCGGCATCGCCGAAGGCGTTGCCCGACAGCATGTCAGTCACCGCTGCTTCGGCTTCAGCGAGGGTCTCGGCGACGATCACGCCCTTGCCCGCCGCCAGGCCGTCGGCCTTGACCACGATCGGCGCGCCCTGGGCACGCAGGTATGCGAGCGCAGGTTCCAGCTCGGTAAAGTTGCCGTAGGCCGCGGTGGGAATGTTGTGGCGGGCGAGAAAGTCTTTGGTGAACGCCTTCGATCCTTCCAGCTGGGCTGCGCCCTTGCGCGGCCCAAAGCAGCGCAGGCCGCGTTCCTGGAAGTAATCCACAATGCCTGCAACCAGTGGTGCCTCGGGTCCGACGATGGTGAGTGCGATGTTCTCCGCGACCGCGAAGTCGGCCAGCGCGGCGAAGTCCATGGGGTCGATGGCGACGTTCTGCAGGCCGGCTTCAGTAGCAGTGCCCGCGTTCCCCGGCGCGACGAATACACACTCGACGTCGTTGCCCTGTGCCGCTTTCCAGGCCAGCGCGTGCTCGCGGCCGCCGCTGCCAATCACCAGAATGTTCATCAATTGCTCTCTCAGTGGCGGAAATGGCGCATGCCGGTAAAGACCATGGCCATATCGTGTTCATCGGCGGCGGCGATAACTTCCTCGTCGCGAATGGAACCGCCCGGCTGAATGACGGCGGCAATACCGGCGTTGCCGGCGTTGTCGATGCCGTCTCGGAACGGGAAGAACGCGTCGGACGCCATCACCGAGCCGCGCACGGTGAGGCCCGCGTGCTCTGCCTTGATCGCGGCGATACGGGCTGAATTGACCCGGCTCATCTGGCCGGCACCCACGCCGATCGTGCGGCCATTTGCCGCGTAGACAATCGCATTGGACTTGACGAACTTGGCGACTTTCCAGGCGAACAGGAGATCCTGCATCTGCTGCGGCGTCGGTTGCCGCTTGCTGACAATGCGCAGATCCGCGCTGTCGACCATGCCCAGGTCGCGATCCTGGACCAGCAGACCACCATTTACCCGCTTGTAATCGAGCGCCGGGATGCTGTGGCCCCAGTTGCCGCAGGCGAGCAGTCGCACGTTCTGCTTGGCCGCGACCACCTCCAGCGCCGCGGCACTCACAGCCGGCGCGATGATCACTTCGACGAACTGTCGCTCGACGATGGCCTGTGCGGTTTCTGCGTCCAGCTCCCGGTTGAAGGCAATGATGCCGCCAAAGGCGGATTCCGGGTCGGTGGCAAAGGCGAGGTGGTAGGCGTCCAGCAGCGTCGCGGCGACGGCCACGCCACAGGGGTTGGCGTGTTTGACGATCACGCAGGCCGGTTCGGCGAAATTCTTCACACACTCCAGTGCGGCGTCGGTGTCCGCCACGTTGTTGTAGGACAGTTCCTTGCCCTGCAGCTGCCGGGCGGTGGCGATGCCGGCCTCGGCAGGGCGTGCTTCGACGTAAAATGCCGCTTTCTGGTGCGGGTTTTCCCCGTAGCGCATCTCCTGCGCCTTGTGGAACTGTGTGTTGAACGTGCGCGGGAACGCCGCTGAGCCGCCCGGAGTCAGTTTTCCGAAGTGGTTGGCGATGGCGCCATCGTAGGCGGCGGTATGCTCATAGGCGCGAATCGCCAGGTCGAAGCGGGTTGCCAGTGTGGTGGCGCCCTGCTGGCTGCGCATCTCCTCGATGATGCGGGTGTAGTCGCCTGCATTCACCACGATATTCACCCAGCGGTGGTTCTTTGCAGCGGCGCGCACCATGGTCGGGCCGCCGATGTCGATGTTCTCGACCGCCTCTTCCAGCGTGCAGTCCGGTCTGGCGACGGTGGCCTCGAAGGGATACAGGTTGACCACGACCATATCGATGGCATCAATGCCATGCTCAGCCATCACCGCGTCGTCCTGCCCGCGACGGGCGAGGATGCCGCCGTGGATCTTCGGATGCAGTGTTTTCACACGGCCGTCCATCATCTCGGGAAAGCCGGTGTGGTCGGCAACCTCGGTGACTGCGAGGCCGGCATCGCGTAGCAGGCGGTAGGTGCCGCCAGTCGACAGCAGCGCAACCCCGAGTTCCTGCAGGGCCGTGGCAAATTCAACGATGCCGGTTTTATCGGAGACGCTGATCAATGCGCGTCTAACGGTTACGAGATGGGAGTCGCTCATGGTGTATGGGGTGCCTGTCAGCTTTTGTCGGAAATGAGTTGGTACTGCTTGAGTTTCTTGCGCAGGGTGCCGCGATTCAGGCCCAGCATATGGGAAGCGCGGGTCTGGTTGTTGCGTGTGTAGTCCATGACGGCGCGCAGCAGGGGCGCCTCAACCTCGGCCAGCACGAGTTGGTAGAAATCCGTTGTCGACTGTCCATCCAGTGCCTCGAGGTACTCCCCCACTGCGCGTGCCACGGCATCGTGCAATCGCTCCGGTGCGGGCGCTGCAGGCGTGCTGTCGGGGAGGGTTGGGACGTCGGGTGTAAACGAGGGTGGGTCGGATTTCTTCATGCAGCCATGTTCTCTGCGGCGGTGCCTGTAAACAGTCGGTCAATCATGTGGAGTTGGGCGGCGCTGTCGTCGAGGGCGTTGAACTCGCCCCGGAACATGAGCCACTGTGGCTGGTGTTGCAGGAACCAACCGACATGCTTGCGCGCGATGCGCGGCCCCAGGAAGTCGCCGTAGAAGCGGTGCAGGGCGCGGACGTGGCCATGCAGCAGCGCGACCTGCTGCGCCAGCGAAGGTGCGGGCGGTGTGCTGCCGTTGGCCAGCCTTGCGGCGATCTGGCCGCAGAGCCAGGGGCGCCCCTGTGCGGCGCGACCGACCATGACGCCGGCGGCGCCGGTATGGCGCAACACCGCTACCGCCTTCTCGGCAGACTCGATGTCGCCATTGGCAAAGACCGGGATATCCACGGCGGCGACAATGTCAGCGATGGTGTCGTACTCCGCGCTGCCGCGGAAGGCACAGGCGCGGGTACGGCCGTGCACCGCCAGCGCGGCGATGCCGGCATCCTCGGCGATTCGCGCAATGCTGACGCCATTGCGCGCCTGCGGTGAGGGGCCCGTGCGGATTTTCAGGGTGACCGGGACCTGCACGGCCGCGACCACGGCCCGCAGGATATCCCGCACCAGAGGTTCGTCAGCGAGCAGCGCGGAACCGGCTGCCTTGCGGCAGACCTTCTTGGCCGGGCAGCCCATATTGATATCAATGACCTGCGCACCCAGGGCAACGTTATAGCGCGCTGCGGCGGCCATCTGCTGTGGGTCGTTGCCGGCAATCTGTACCGAGCGGGGTTCGATTTCAGCATCGTGGCGGGTGCGTAGCCGGGTCTTGTCGGTATTCCGCAGGCGCGGGTTGCTGTTGACCATTTCGGACACCACCAGCCCCGCACCGAGTCGCGCACAAAGTTGCCGGAACGGCAGGTCGGTGACCCCCGCCATGGGTGCCAGCGCTACGGCATTGGTCAGTGTGTAAGGCCCGATTTGTGGCATTGCGGGAGACTGTGAGGTCGCTTCAGAGAGCAGCCTATGATACGCCACCGCGGCCTGCGGTTAAAGCGCGCTGTGGGCTGCGGCGCGGGCAGGTTAGACTGGGGGCCGGTCTTGGAATCGAAAATAATGAAAACAGGAGGATGTATGAGCACAGCAAAGAGTCTGCAGGGCAAGACGGCACTGGTCACTGGCGGTGCCGGCGGCATTGGCGCGGCCTGCGCTGCGGCACTGCTGCAGGATGGCGCCGCTGTGGTGCTGATGGGGCGTCGTGAGGCGGCATTACAGGCGGCGCGCGCCGCCTTGCTGGAGAAGGTACCCGGCGGCGAGGTGCGTCTGTGTCCCGGCGACGCCCTGCGAGAGGAGGATGTGTGCAGGGCGGTGGACATGGCGCACGCTGTGGCCGGGCGGCTGGATATTGTGGTGCCCACCGTGGGCGGCGGGGGCTTCAAGCCGCTGTTGCTGCAGGATCTGGATGGCCTGCGTCGGGAACTGGACCTGAATATCGGCTCGGTATTTCTCGCCGTGCGCCACGCGGCCCCCTTGATGGCCCGTGGTGGCAGCATCGTCTGCATCTCCTCGACGACAGCAGGCATGCCGTTTCCCTGGTTGTCTGCCTATTGCGCGGGCAAGGCCGGTCTGGAAGGGCTGGTGCGTGCCGCCGCGGATGAGCTGTCCTATCTTGGGCTGCGGATCAACGCGGTGCGGCCCGGGCTGACGCGCAGCGAAGCCACGGGTGATCTCTTTGCCAGCCCCGAGGTCATGCAGGCGTTCGAGGAGCAGATACCGCTACGGCGGCCCGGTGAACCGGAAGACATTGCCGCCAGCGTGCGCTATCTGGCGGGCCCCGAGTCGTCCTGGGTGACGGGTCAGTGCTTCAATGTTGATGGCGGACAATGCCTGCGCCGGCACCCTGACATGACCGGATCGCTATCCTACCTGTTCGGTGACGCGCAGATGGCCGCTGTGCTGGGGCGTGAACCCCAGGATTGACGGCTCAGGCCCGGGACAGCTCGCCGCGCAGGCACACCCAGTCCTCGCGCTCTCCAGCCACGGTGAGCTTGATGCGCGCCGCGTAGTGCTCGCACAGGGCCGCCGCCTGGCTGTTGAGCAGGCCTGACAGCAGCAGGGTGCCGCCCGGTTTGAGCAGGCTGAGCAGGGTATTCGAAAGCTCCGCGAGTGGCCCGGCAAGAATATTCGCCACCACAACATCCGCCTGGCCCTGCCAGGCGGCATTGGTGGCGGCATCCGGCAGAGTGACGCTGAAGCGTTCATCTGCAACGCCGTTGCGCCGGGCGTTGTCGCGGCTGGCGACCAGCGCCTGCGGGTCGTTGTCCACCCCCAGGGCGCGTTCGGCGCCGAGCTTGAGTGCCGCCACCGCGAGGATGCCTGAGCCGCAGCCGTAGTCGACGAGGGTGTGGCCCCGCAGCGGCAGCTGGTCGAGCTGGCCAAGGCAGAGCGCCGTGGTGGGGTGTGTTCCGGTGCCGAAGGCCAGCCCCGGGTCCAACAGCAGATTGACGGCGTCCGGATCCGGCGGGTCGATCCAGCTGGGGCAGACCCACAGTTTTTCGCCAAAGCGCATGGGCTGGTAATGGCTGATCCACTCCCGCTCCCAGTCCTTGTCCTCGAGGATTTCCACCCGCTGGTTGCACCCCTCCAGGAGTGTGTCCGGGATGCGTTCCAGCACCGACGGCATGTGGGTGTCTGCGGGGAACAGGCCGGTCAGGCGTATGTGTTGCCAGAGCGGGGTTTCCCCCACGCCGGGTTCCAGCACCGGCTGGTCGGCATTGTCTTCCATGGTCACCGCCACTGCACCCGCCGCCAGCAGCTGTTCCTCAAGGGCAGCGGCGAGCGTCGGGCTGGTGTCCAGTCGCAGCTGTAGCCAGCTCACTAGCTCCAGTCTTCCAGCTTGCTTTCGAGGTAGTGAATGCTCACACCGCCAGCCTGGAAGGAGCGGTCCCGCACCAATTCCCGGTGCAGTGCCGTGTTGGTGCGGATGCCCTCGATGACCAGTTCGTCAAGGGCCTGCCGCATCCTCGCCAGGGCGATCTCGCGGCTCTCACCGTAACTGATGATCTTGGCAATCAGGGAGTCGTAGAACGGCGGTACGGTGTAGCCATCGTACAGGTGTGAGTCGACGCGGATGCCGGGACCGCCGGGTGCGTGGAACGTGGTGACCTTGCCCGGCGAGGGCATGAAGGTCTGGTGATCTTCGGCGTTGATGCGACATTCGAAGGCGTGGCCGCGAAAGACTACCTGTTCCTGGGTGACCGACAGCGGCAGGCCGCTGGCGATGCGCAGTTGCTCGCGCACGATGTCGATGCCGGTGATCATTTCCGTCACCGGGTGCTCCACCTGTACCCGGGTGTTCATTTCGATGAAGTAAAAACCACCGTCTTCATAGAGAAATTCGAAGGTGCCGGCACCGCGATAGCCGATTTCGATACAGGCGTTGACGCAGGCCTCGGCGACCTGGGCGCGCAGGTGTTCGTCGACACCGGGCGCAGGCGCCTCTTCCAGTACCTTCTGGTGACGGCGCTGCAGCGAGCAGTCCCTGTCCCCCAGGTGAATGGCGTTGCCCTGCCCGTCTGCGATGACCTGCACTTCCACATGCCGGGGTTTTTGCAGGAATTTCTCCAGGTAGACGACACCGGACCCGAAGGCGGCCGCTGCCTCGGCCTGGGTCAGCTGCACCGAGTTCAGCAGGGCCGCTTCATTGTGCACAACCCGCATGCCGCGACCGCCACCGCCGGCGGCAGCCTTCACGATCACGGGGTAGCCGATGCGCCGGGCAATCTCCAGCGTGCGCTCGGCGTCATCGGTGAGGGGGCCATCGGAGCCCGGAACCGTGGGCACACCGGTCTTTTTCATGGCCTCGATGGCCGACACCTTGTCGCCCATGAGACGGATGGTGTCGGCTTTCGGGCCGATGAAGATGAAGCCGCTCTTCTCTACCTGTTCGGCAAAGTCCGCATTCTCGGCCAGAAACCCGTAACCGGGGTGGATGGCGCTCGCGTTGGTGACTTCCGCGGCGCTGATGATCGCGGGTACGTTGAGATAGCTTGCGGTGGAGGCTGCGGGGCCGATGCAGACCGCCTCGTCGGCGAGGCGCACGTGCATCAGCTCGCGATCCGCCTTGGAATGGACCGCCACGGTCTTGATGCCCATCTCCTTGCAGGCCCGGAGAATCCGCAGGGCGATCTCACCGCGATTGGCGATGAGAACCTTTTCCAGCTTGGCCATGATGTATTCCTCTGCTTGCGGCGCGCAGGCGCCGGTGGCTGTGTCAGACGATGGAGAACAGAGGCTGCTCGAATTCAACTGCCTCACCGTTGTCGACCAGGATGGCCTCGATGGTGCCGGATTTGTCCGCTTCGATCTGGTTCATCATTTTCATGGCTTCGACGATGCAGAGGACATCGCCTACCTTCACGCTCTGGCCCACTTCGACGAACGCGGGCGACGTGGGCGAGGGGGAACGGTAGAAGGTGCCCACCATCGGCGAGGTGATGAGCTTGCCACTGTGTACCGGTGCGCTGGGCGCTGCCGCTTCTGCCGCGGGTGCAGGGGTCGCCGCTGGAGCACTGGGTGCCGGAGCCGCAGCAGGGGCTGGTGCCTGTGCATAGGCCGCCATCAGGGGTTGCGCGCTGTTGCGGCTGATGCGCACAGACTCCTCCCCCTCCTTGATTTCTATCTCATCGATGTTGGACTCTTCCAGCAATTCGATCAGCTTTTTAACTTTGCGAATGTCCATGACAGGGCTCTCTCTGGTTTTCGTTTCAGGGCTGTTCCAGTTGCCGCAGGGCGGCCAGTAAAGCGAGTTCGTAGCCGTGTGCACCCAGTCCACAGATCACGCCGACCGCCAGATCGGAGAAATACGAGTGCTGTCGAAAGGGCTCTCGGGCGTGGGTGTTGGACAGGTGCACCTCGATAAAGGGAATCGCCACCGCAGCCAGGGCGTCCCGCAGCGCGACGCTGGTGTGGGTAAACGCCGCCGGATTGATCAGGATGAAGTTCACGCCTTCGCGCCGCGCATCGTGGATGCGCTCCACGAGTTCGTATTCCGCGTTGCTCTGCATGGCGAGCAGGTGATGTCCCTGCGCGGTGGCAACGTGGGTCAGACGGCTGTCAATGTCGGCCAGGGTGGTGTGGCCATAAACGGCGGGTTCACGCTCCCCCAGGAGGTTGAGGTTGGGACCGTGCAGTACCAGAATGGTGGCCATGGTTATTCGCCTGTGCGTTTTTTGACCCATTGCGGCAAAGTCTGGCTGAAAAATCCGTGGCTGTCCATCAATGAGCAGGATTTTTTAGAAAATAGCGGATGTTAGCCGCCAGTTAGGCGAATTTTTCCCATTTCCGGGAGATGGCGACACAGAAGCCCGCGAAATAGGCGAGATGGCTGAAGTTGCGCGAAAACAGCCATATTTCCGGCAAACCGCGAGGATATCAGCGGGATCTAGCCTTTATCTGCCGAAATACTCTCCAGCGAGCTGATAACCCCGTTGCGTGTCAGTACCTGGGGCAGGAGCACGGGTGCCGCCGCGGGGTCGGCTGGATACAGCACATACAGGGGAATACCGGAGCGGCCGTGGCTGCGCAGGTAGTTGGCGATATCGGCATCATAGTTGGTCCAGTCTGCCACCAGGAAGGCGACATTGTGTGCCCGGAACGCAGCCTGCACCGCCTCGGTGTAGAGCACGCCCTGCTCGTTGGCGATGCAGGTGATGCACCAGTCTGCGGTGACATCGACGAAAACCGGGCGACCCGAACGGCGCAGCTCCTCCACTCGTTCCTCTGACCAGGCCGATGCGTCACCGACCCCGATTGCGACTGTGTCCGGGCCTGTGGGTATGCGCCAGAGTCCCAGCGCCAGTGCCCCCGCCAGGCTGGCGAGCGCGAGTACCCTGCGTGCCGTCCGGCCAGACGAGGTGTCTCCCTGCCACAACCACAGTGCCAGCGCCAGTAGCAGGCCACCGCTGAGGGCGGCCGCCATGGTATCCACGCTGGTCTGGCGTCCGGCAACCCACAGTAACCAGATGGCTGTGGCGTAGAGCGGAAAGGCCAGCAGTTGCTTCAGGGTTTCCATCCAGACACCGGGCCGCGGCAGCCAGTCACGGGCCCGGCTGCTGTAGCTCAGCAGTAACATTGGCGCTGCCATACCCGCCCCGAGGGCAAAGAAGATGGCAAGTGACACCAGCGCGGGCTGGGTCAACGCGAAACCCAGTGCAGTGCCCATGAACGGCGCCGTGCAGGGACTGGCCACGACCACCGCCAGTACACCCGTAAAGAAGCTGCCCGCCGATCCCTGGCGCTCGGCCAGGCTGCCGCCCAGGTTCATCACGCTGCTGCCGAGCTGTACCATACCGGACAGCGAGAGCCCCATGGCCAGAAACAGGTAGGCGAGCGCAATGACAAAGCCCGGGGATTGCAGCTGGAACCCCCAGCCCACCGCTTGCCCCGCGGTCTGCAGGGCGATCAGTACGCCGGCAACAGCCAGGAAGCTGGCGATAACCCCCAGGGTGTACAGCCAGCCGTGGTGCAGGCGTTCATGTCGACCGGTATTGGCAAACCCGAGGACCTTCAGCGAGAGCACAGGGAATACACAGGGCATCAGGTTCAAGATGGCGCCACCGAAGAACGCCAGCAGCAGCATGTAGGGCAGGGTCGACAGGCCTGCACCGGCGGCAGGCAGGCTGGCAGTCGCGGCGACCGGTGCCTGGGCGACCGGGTTGGCCTGGCCCGTACCGAAGTCTATGTCAAAGACTTCGGTGCGCGGCGGGTAGCATAGCCCGGCGTCCGCGCAGCCCTGTGACTGCACGCTGAGGCGGGCAAAGCCGGGCGGTTCCCGGACCTGCAGCAGTACTTCAACCTCGTTGTAGTAAACCTGCACATCGCCGAAGAATTCGTCACTGCGCGCCAGCCCGGGTGGCACCTCGGCGCTGACCTGCAGGGACTCACCGCCGCGCTCGAGACGGAAATCGAAGGCGTGCTGGTAGAGGTAGTAGCCCTCCGCGATTCGCCAGTAAAGCCTTACGCGGCCATCGTCCGTGGGCTCCACAGCAAGCTGGTACGCCTCTTCCACCGGCAGGAAATCGGGTTGTGCGAACGGGTTCGACCCCGATGTGCCGGTGGGAAACTGGGCCAGCACCAGGCTGCTGTACAACCAGAGCAGGCTGGCAAGCACGAAACGCATGAGCAATCCTTGTAGGGTAACGGCTTGTGCCGCGTCGCGATTGTAGCAGCCTGCGGCGGGCGGCCCAACGAAATGGCGCCAACCGGCGCTGCGCGCAAGTGTTATAATCTGAGCCTTCTATATCGTGATAGTTTCATTGCAGGAGAGAAAAAGGGTGAGCCAAAAGAGTTATCGTTCTGCGCTGTTTCTGGCTGTGCTCGCACTGCCGCTGGCTCAGACTGCGGCCGCTCAGGTGGTGCTCGAGGGGGCCTGGGTGCGCGCACTGCCGCCGACCCAGACGCGTACCGCGGCCTATCTGACGGTGCGTAACGCCGGCGCTGAAGCGGTTGTCATCAGCGGCGCCAGCACGCCCATCGCCGGGCGCGTGGAGCTGCACGAAACCCTGCAGAGCGAGGGCATGATGCGCATGGAAGAACAGTCTGAGGTTCGGGTGCCGGCTGGCGCTGCGGTGTCCTTCGCTCCCGGCGGTTTGCACCTTATGCTGCTGGACCTGGACACCATGCCAGCAGTGGGCGATGCGGTGGAGCTGTGCCTGACGATCGACGGCGCGCCGCTGTGCACCACGGCGGAGACCCGTCGTGATGCTGCCCCCGCAGCCCATCACGACCACCAGCACCACTGACGGCCTTTGCGCCAGGGAGTGAACAACCATGACAGAATTGCAGGATCGCATCGCCAACTGGCGTGATAGCGCGCTGCCCGGTGGCGTCTGGGCGCGGCGTCTGGGTGGCACAGTGCTGGTGTACCTGCTGTTGGCCGTGCTCGTGGGTGCCTACTGGAGCCTGACGCCCGCGCCCTTCGATGTCGCGGAGCGTGCTAGCAGCTATTCCACGCGAACGGGCGGCCAGGTCGCCGTGGGTTCCACCACCACGGCAGCCTTGATCGGCGCCGTGGAAACCCTGCTGGAGAAGCCCGGTGGCTACCTCAGTAACGATGTGGCCCCGCCCGGGCTCTGGCTGGACAACCTCCCCAACTGGGAGTTTGGGGTCTTGATACAGTCCCGTGATCTGGCACGCGCCCTGCGCGAGGTCTTCAGTCGCTCGCAATCCCAGTCGCGGGAAGACCCGGACCTGGCACTTGCGGAGCCGCAGCTCAACTTCAATTCCGACAGCTGGATCCTGCCGACAACCGAGGCCCAGTACCGGGATGGCGTGAACCACCTGCACAGCTATCTCGCGCGCCTGGAAGATGATAACGACAGCGATGCCCAGTTCTACGCCCGTGCTGACAACCTCCGCTACTGGCTGGCGACCGTGAGTTCCCGCCTGGGCAGCCTGTCCCAGCGGCTGAGCGCCAGCGTGGGGCAGCGTCGCCTGAATACGGATCTGGCGGGCGACGGCAGTGCGCGGCAGTCAACACCGGCCCCGGCCGAGATGCTGGTCAGCACCCCCTGGCTGGAGATCGACGACGTGTTTTTTGAAGCACGTGGTACCGCGTGGGCGCTGATTCATTTCCTGAAAGCGGTCGAAGTGGACTTCGCGGACGTACTGGCCAACAAGAACGCGCAGGTCAGCGTGCAGCAGATTATTCGCGAGTTGGAAGCCACCCAGGACGTGGTGTGGAGCCCCATGATTCTCAACGGCAGTGGCTTCGGCCTGCTGGCCAACCACTCGCTGGTCATGGCGTCCTACATCAGCCGCGCCAATACGGCCATGATCGACCTGCGCGATTTGCTCGCCCAGGGCTAGCGGGGTACTACTTGCGGTCGTAGCGCAGCCGGGTACCGGTATCCAGCGAGAGCCGGATCTCGTCCGCGCTGATGGCCTCGGGGAAGTAGGTCCCCGACAGTTTGGCGTCGAGCAGGCTGGCGCCTTCCAGGTTGGTTTCGCGGAAGTCGATACCACTGAGATCCGCATTGCGGAAATAGGAGTTACTGAAATCGAGGCCGCGCGCATTCATGTTGCGCAGGTCTCGGCCGCGGTAATCGCCACTGCGCAGTTCGCCCGTGTCCAGTACATCGCGCTGTTCGTTGAAGCCTTTGATATCTTCATTGCGCAGCAGCTGGTAGAGCGGGTCTTGCTTGATTTCAGGTTTGCTCATTGTGATCTTCCAGGGAGGCGGGCATGGTCCGGTCGGTGTTATGTCCGTTAGCTTAAGGCACCTGCAGCGATATGCCTAGCACGTCGGCGCCGGAGTCGGTGGAACTGGCTGGTTTTCTGCTCACACGGCAGTGGCGTGAGAGCCAGGGTGGCATTGTCGTTGAGCTCTGGTTTGCCACAGCGCGCGGTCCCGTGCAGGTGGAGATCGAGGGTGAGCGTGCGGTGTTCTTTCTCGCCGCTCCGGAGGCGGAGCAGCAGCGTGCACTACTGGCGCTGCAGGCCGGCGTGGAGCTCAAGCCACTGAGTCTGCGCAATTTCGCCATGCAGCCCGTGGTGGGTGTCTACAGTACCGGCTACCGGCAGTCCCGAGCGCTCGCTGACCGCCTGCTGGAGCGCGGCGCGGACCCGCTGGAGGCGGACATCAATCCGGCCGATCGTTACCTGATGGAGCGGTTCATCACCGGGGGCGCCCAACTGGCGGGTCAACTGGAGCAGCGAACGGGTCACGGCTATATGCGCAACCCACAGCTGCGTCCCGCGGCACTGCGTCCGCAATTGACCATGGCCTCTTTCGACATTGAAACGGCCATGGAAGGCCTGCAGCTGTATTCGATTGCCGTGCACGTGACACCTGCAGCAGGGGATTCCGCCGGCCAGCAGTTGCGACGCGTTTTCATGCTGGGCGCCTGCGACGCCGGGGAGCAGGTTGAAGCGCTGCCCACGCAACGCGCGGTGCTGGAACGTTTCCTTGACTTCATTGCCGAGGTCGATCCGGATGTGCTGGTTGGCTGGAATGTAGTGAATTTTGATACCTGGTACCTGCAGCGACTGGCGGATGCCCTGGGTGTACCACTGCGTCTGGGTCGCGCCGGCACCACAGTACACTGGCGCACACTGGATGAGGACGGAGAGCGGCGCACCGCGCGACTGACGGGGCGCCTGCTGATTGATGGCATTGAACTGCTGCGCGCTGCCTTCTACCGCTTCGAAAGCTTCGCTCTGGATGCCGTGGCGCACGAGTTGCTCGGTACCGGCAAGCTGCTTAAGGGTGCCGGGCGCGGCGAAGAAATCGGCCGCCTGTTCCAGGAGGACAAGGCACGGTTGGCGGCGTACAACCTGCGCGACTGTGAGCTGGTGTCGGATATTTTCGCCCACACGGGGTTGCTCGACTTCGCCGTCGCGCGCACTGTCATGACGGGGCTCAACCCGGACCGGCTCGGGGGCTCCGTTGCCTCATTCGACAACCTGTACCTGCCCCGGCTGCACCGCGCTGGCTTTGTTGCACCCAACCCGCAGCGCGATCAGGAGCCGAGTCCGGGCGGCGTCGTGCTGGATTCGCGTCCTGGCCTTTACCGGCACGTGCTGGTGCTCGACTTCAAGAGTCTGTATCCCAGTATCATTCGCACCTTCTGTATCGATCCGCTGGGCCTCGCCCTGGGCCTTGCCGATGCCCGGCAGGGGGCATCGGTGCCGGGCTTTGCCGGCGCTCGCTTTGCGCGCCGCGGGCACATTCTGCCGGCCCTCATTGAGACGCTCTGGCGGCGGCGGGACGCGGCCAAGCAGGCGCAGGATGCACCGCTCTCGCAAGCGATCAAGATCATCATGAATTCGTTCTATGGGGTGCTCGGCAGCCCGGGGTGTCGCTTCTTCGACGCTCGTTTGGCCAGCAGTATCACTCGCCGCGGGCATGAGATATTGCTGCGTACCCGGGAGCGCATTGAGTCCCTGGGCCATCAGGTGATCTACGGCGACACGGATTCCGTGTTCGTGTGGATTGCTGATGCCGCCGATGACGCAGCGGCGGAGGCCGCGGGGCGTATCCTGCAGCGCGATCTCAACCGCTGGTGGCAGCAACAGCTGCGCGACGAGTTCGCCCTGGACTGTGTCCTGGAATTGGAATTCGAAACGCATTACCGGCGGTTCCTCATGCCCACCATTCGCGGCTCGGAGAAAGGCTCAAAGAAGCGCTACGCCGGCCTGGTGGGGACGGGGGCAGCCGAGCATGTGGTGTTCAAGGGCCTGGAGAATGTGCGCACGGACTGGACCAGGCTCGCACGCGACTGTCAGCAGGAACTGTACCGGCGCGTATTTCTCGACCAGCCCTGGGACCTGTGGCTGCAACAGCTGGTAGCGGCGGTGCTGGCAGGTGAGCACGATGGGGATCTGGTGTACCGCAAGCGGCTGCGCCGTCGCCTGATGGATTATGAGCGCAATGTGCCGCCCCATGTGCAAGCCGCGCGTCGCTATGCCGACCACGGCCTGTCGCCTCCGGCGCGGGGCGACTGGGTGGAATACGTGATGACGACCTCGGGACCCGAGCCGGCCGCCGCTCCCCGGGCGCCGCTCGATTACGGGCATTATCTGGAGCGGCAGCTGGCGCCGGTGGTGGACGGCATACTCGGTTTTCTCGACACGTCCTTTGCGGCGGTTACCGGGCGCCAGATGGACCTGTTCTAAACCTGCCGGGCAGCCGCATGTCGCAGCGACGTTCAGTCGCCGAAAAACTCCGCGCGCAGGGCGGGGTAGTCGGCTGCGGGGAGTCGTGGTCCGTAGTTGGCAACCACGCGTCCCGCGGCAAGGCTGGCGAAACGGCCGGCGGTGGCGTAGTCCTCGCCGCGGCCGATGGCATAGAGGAATGCGCCCGCAAACATGTCGCCGGCGCCGTTGCTGTCCACCGCCTGTACCCGGTGTGGGGGGATTTCGTTCAGGGTGACGCCATCCCAGGCGAGTGCGCCAGCGGCGCCGCAGGTCACGACAAAGCGGCGCGCAATCGGTTTCAGACGTTCCATGGCGGTGTTCAGGTCGTCGGTGTCGCCCCAGCAGAGGGCCTCGTCCCGGTTGCAGAACACCAGGTCCACCTGCGTGCCGATCATGGCCTGTAGGCCTTCGCGGAAGAACTCCACCATGCCCGGGTCGGAAAAGCTCAGTACCGTCTTCACACCCGCGGCTTCGGCCAGCTCCCGGGCGCGAATGGCGGCTGCACGCCCCGTGTCCGAGGTGACCAGATACCCCTCGATATACAGGTACTCTGAGTCGGCCAGTGCGGCAGGATTGAGCTCGTGTACGGACAGCGTTTCACTGATGCCGAGGAAGGTGTTCATACTGCGTTCGGCATCGGGCGAAATCAGCACCAGGCATTTGCCGGTAGTGCCCTGCGGCCGTTGCGCCATATTGTGCGCCACACCCGCCTGCTCGAGGTCCCTGACGTAGATGGCGCCGTCGGCATCGTCGGCGACCTTGCAGGTCATGTAGGTCGGCACGCCGAACTGGGCGGCAGCGATCATCGAATTGCCGGCGCTGCCACCGCTGGCGTGACTGGCCTTTACCAGGTGACCTTGCAGCAGGCCAAGCAGCTCAGCCTGACGGGCCTCATCCACCAGTGTCATCAGGCCCTTGTCGACCCCCATGGTGGTCAGTTCAGCGTCCTGCACCTGGATTTCGGTGTCGACCAGGGCTGCACCCATGCCGTAGATCGTGTATTTCTTCATCTGCCTGTGGCTCCCTCCAGTTCAGGCGGCTATTATCCCGATCCCCCAGTCAAATGAAAGCGGGTGTGCGCTACACTCCCCCCATGGCCAGAACCCGTCGCCCATTCCTGAAGCTGTTTCTAGCGGCCTGCGCTGCAGGCCTGCTGGTGGTTGTGTACCTCGACGTGCGGATTACGTCGACATTCACCGACAAGATGTGGGAGTTGCCGGCCAAGGTGTATGCCCGGCCACTGGAACTGTTCGCCGGTGCCGCCCTGTCGGCCGATGACCTCGCCTGGGAGCTGGAGGTGCTGGGCTATCGCAAGCAGGCTGCGGCGCGGCGCCCCGGTGAGGTGTCCCGCGCGGGGAATCGTTTCGACCTGTATACCCGGGGCTTCAGCTTCCCCGGGGAGCGCGAGCCGCCGCGGCTGGTGCGGCTGGAAGTGCAGGGCGATCGCGTGGCCGTGTTGCGCGACGCCCAGGGCACCATCGATCTGATGCGGCTGGATCCGGTACAGATCGGCGGCATTTATCCACACCACGGTGAAGACCGCATTCTGGTGCGGCTGGAAGATGTGCCCGAGAGCCTGCGCGCAACGCTGCTGGCCGTAGAGGACCAGCGCTTCTATGACCACTGGGGATTCTCGCTGACCGGTATTGCCCGTGCGGCGCTCAGCAACCTGCGCTCCGGGCAGGTGGTGGCAGGTGGCAGCACCATTACCCAACAGCTGGTGAAGAACTATTACCTGACGCCGGAGCGCACCATCGTGCGCAAGCTCACCGAAGTGGTGATGGCGGTGCTGCTGGAGCTCCACTTCAGCAAGGAGCAGATCCTCGAAAGCTATCTCAATGAGGTGTACCTTGGGCAAGAGGGGCCGCGCGCCATTCACGGGTTTGCCCTGGCCTCGCTGCACTACTTCGACCGGCCGCTGCAGCAATTGGGTTTGCACCAGCAGGCGCTGTTGGTGGGCATGATCAAGGGGCCTTCCCTGTACAATCCGCTGCGCAATCCCGAGCGCGCCCGATCCCGACGCAATGTCGTGCTGGATGTCATGGTCGAGCAGGGATTGGTGTCGAGAGAGCAGGCGACCGTCGCTCAGGGCATGCCGCTCGATCTCAACAACCGCGACGGCATTCGCGACAGCTTCCCCGCCTTTCTCGACCTGGTGCGGCGGCAGTTGCGCCTCGAGTATCGGGATGAAGACCTGACCACGCTTGGCCTCAGCATTTTTACCAGTTTTGACCCCCTGCTGCAGCGGCAGATGGAGCGCAGCAGCACGGCGATTCTGAAGCAGGTCGACGGCACCGGTAAACTGGAAACGGCCTCGGTGGTCACCCGTTTCGACAGCGGCGAAGTGGCGGCGCTGGTGGGTGGTCGGCAGGTACGCTATGCCGGTTTCAACCGGGCGCTCGACGCCCGTCGACCCGCCGGTTCCCTGCTCAAGCCGGCTGTTTACCTCGCGGCGCTGGAACAGCCGCGTCGCTATACGCTGGCCACACCCCTGGCGGATACCCCGCTGCGGGTGCCCGGGCCAAACGGGGACGTCTGGGAGCCCCGCAATTTTGACCGGCAGGCCCATGGGCAGGTACTGCTGCATCGCGCGCTGGCGAATTCCTATAACCTGGCCACCGCCCGCCTGGGCCTGGATCTCGGCATCGACCGGGTTGCCGACATGCTGCGCCGGCTGGGCGTGGAGGGTGACATCCCGGAGGTGCCGGCGCTCACACTCGGCGCTGGGGAATACTCACCCATGGACATGGCAGCGATGTACCAGACCATCGCCGCGGGTGGCTTCCGCATGCCGTTGCGCAGTATTCGCGAGATTGTCGATGCAGACGGGGAGCCGCTGCGCCGCTACCCACTGGAATACGATCGTACCGTCAGCCTGCAGGCAATGCACCTGCTGCATTATGCGCTGCGCGAGGTCCTGCGCGAGGGAACAGGGCGGGGTGCCTATGCGTATCTCGACAACAGCTTCCAGGCGGCGGGCAAGACCGGCACAACCAACGAGGGGCGTGACTCCTGGTTTGCCGGTTTCTCCGGCGACCTGCTGGCGGTCACCTGGGTCGGTCGCGACGACAACAGCGCGACCGGGCTCACCGGCAGTACGGGCGCCCTGAAGATCTGGTCCCACTTCATGGCCAACGCGAGCCAGCGTTCACTGGGGTACCGCATGCCTGAAGACATGCAGCCCCAATGGATAGACAGCGCCACCGGTTATGTGACCGGCGAGGGCTGCCCCGGCGCCCGTTTGATGCCCTTCGTGATCGGGTCCGAGCCACGCCAGCGCAGCCAGTGCAGCGGTGGCAGCAAGAGCAGCACCATCCGCGACTGGTTCCAGTCACTCTTCGGGGGGAATTCCTGATGCCCATCGCCACCCGGCTGCCACGCAGCGCCCTGCCAGTGCTGCTGCTGGCGCTATCCGGTTGCACCATCTACTCGCCCCCGCAGGGACCTGCGCCGATCGAAACACGCCCCGAACCCGGCGTGGTGACCCAGCAGAAGCAGCCGCCTGTCGCGCCCCAGCCCCCGCCCGCCAGGGAGCCCAACGCCGTGGCCGCGTACAGCGGCCTGGTGAGTAAAGCGCGCGCCGCCAGCGCGCAGGGCGACTACAATGGCGCCCTGTCCTTGCTGGAACGCGCCCAGCGCATCGACCCGGATAGCGCTGAAATCTACCTTGAGCTGGCGCGAACCTACGCCGCCCAGGGGCAAATGGAACAGGCGCGCGCCACTGCGGCCCGCGGCACCCTGTACTGCAGGAGCCAGAGCGAGTGCGAGGCTCTGCGCGCCCTGGCGCGCTAGGCGTTTTCGCAGACTACGCGAAAGCCGTCTGCAGCGGGCTCGAAGCGCAGCTGCTGATTGATGCAGTCCGGTATATCGCCCGCCGAGTGGCTGACAAAGATGATCTGTGTGTCGCTGTGACGCGCAATGTGATCAATGGCCTGCAGCAACCGCCTCCGGTGATTGCCATCCAGACCCAGGGTCGGTTCATCCAGCAGCAGGATCAGCGGCGATTTCACCATCGCCCTGGCCAGCAGGACCATCCGCTGTAGTCCGAAGGACAGGGTGTCGTAGCTCTGCATCGCCAGTTCGCCGACGCCGAGTGCATCCAGCCAGGCCTCTGCGGCGCGGCGCTGTACGTCGCCCCAGTTGTCAAACAGCCCGACGCTGTCGAAAAAACCGGACACCACGACCTCGACCACCTTCATGGAACGCGCGAAGTTCAGCTGCAGCTGGGTGTCCAGCTGACCGTACTTCTGTTTGATGTCCCAGATGCTCTCGCCGCTGCCACGCTTGCGACCGAACAGGGTGATGTCCTGTCCGTAGGCTTTGTGGTTGTCCCCGGTGATCAGGCTGAGCAGGGTGGTCTTGCCGCAGCCGTTGGGTCCGGATACACAGCAGTGCTGGTGGCGGTCGAAGCGCCAGTTGAGATGTTGCAGCACGGTCAGGTCGCCATAGCGCACCGCCACATCGTGCAGCTCCAGCAGCGGGCCGTCGGGCAGATGGTAGGGGCGTGGCGCCGGCGGTGGCAGTTCGCAAAGCGGTGGGAGGGGAGGCGCCATCAGGCGCAGCACGTCGTCGCGCGCGAGGACCTCGGCGGGGCTGCCCTGGCAGACAACGCGCCCTTCATCGAGCACGAGAACCCGGTGTACGCCCGCTGGAATGTCCTCCAGCTGGCGACAGAGGATGATCAGGTTCCGCCGCCCTTGCAACAGGCTTCCCAGGGCATCATTCATCGCCTGCTGACTGGCGTGATCCAGGCCGTCCAGGGGGTTGTCGAGAATCAGCAGCGCGGGGTTGCTGAGCAGCGCACGTACCAGCAGCGTCTTGCGCATTTCACCGGTGGAGATGTAGCGCAGGCCGCGGTCGAGGATATGCTCCATGCCCAATCGGCTGACCCACGCGAGAAAGTGCTCGTCGGCCTCCTGCCCTGCGAGTATCGCGTCCCGAACCCGCGTACCGGGGTCGGCCGCATCGGCGCGGTACTCGGAGTCATCCAGTTTGCGGTCGCGAGCGCACAGCGCCTGCGCCTGTTCGAAACACACGTAGGCGACACCGCTGGTCAGCAGCGGTTCCGAGCTGTGGTAGTCGCCCGAAAAGTGAGTGGTCTGGTGACTCAGTATGCGTGCCAGGCTGGTTTTGCCACTGCCGTTGGGCCCAACGCAGGCCCAGTGCTGACCGGCAGGCACGCTCCAGTTGAGCTGCCTCAGTGCCGGGCGAGCACGGTATACAAGGTTGATATCGCGCAGTTCAAACAGGGTCTGTGTCGCGGTCATGCGGTTATCCTGGTAGGAGGCGGCTTGTCATGTTCTACCCTGGCTGGCTTAATCACATGCCAGTCTGCAGGAATCCGCCGGTGTCTGTCTCTCTGCTGCACATGATCGAAAGCCGCCTGGCCGCGCATCGGCCCGCGCGGCCCTGGTTGCGGCCGTTGATGAAACGCTCCGCGGTAGCGTTAGTCTTGCAGGTACGAGAGGGCGAGCTGCACATTCTAATGATCAAGCGCGCAGAAAGGGAGGGGGATCCCTGGTCTGGGCATATGGCATTCCCCGGTGGCCGCATGGATCCAGGTGATGCCCATGGCTACGCAGTTGCGCTGCGCGAAACGCGGGAGGAGGTGGGGCTTGACCTCGCGCGCCAGGGTCGCTGCATTGGCCGTCTGTCCGACCTTAACGCGCGACCGCACCGCGGAACCTTCGGCATGGCGGTCAGCCCCTTTGTCTTTCGTGTGGATCGCAGCTTGCATTTCCAGCTCAATTACGAAGTCGCCGAAGTGGTCTGGGTGCCGCTGGAGTTTCTGCTCGACAATGCCAATCGCGACACGATGCGCTGGCAGCGCAACCGCATCACCCTGAACATGCCCTGCTATCACTTCGGCAAATACCGCATCTGGGGCCTGTCGCTGGCGATGCTGGATGAACTCATGGACCTGATCGAGGGTGGCAGTCAGCGACGTCGCAGCTGGCGCAGGCGCTAGCCCGGGCCTGTTACTGTGCCTCGCGCAGGAACTCGCTGGTATCCAGCATCAGCTCACGCAGGGCGGGGTCCTCGCGACTGGCCTGCCGCAACGCCTCCCGGCTGATGTCGCCGCGAACATAGGCGGCAAGGAGGTCCAGCAACACGGGCGTCATTTTGGGCTCGCGCTCCCAGCGCGGCGCATCGACCAGGTTACCCGTGACCCGGTCATCATGGCGTTGCAACCAGTAGCCACCGCAGCTGGACAGGTAATAGTCGCCGAGCCTGCCGTAGCTGATATTCGGCGTCATCGGGTCGAAGCCGCCGGGTACCTGTTCGGTGATGCGGTAGAGTGCCATCACCCAGCGGCTGTTGGCGGAAAACTCGGTGGCGTCCGGGCGGCAGTAGTCGCGTGCCTGCAGCCACAACCTGATGCTCTGGTTGTACTCGCGCCCGCGCAGGATGCTGTCGACGGCAAGGTCGACCGAATTACCCTTACCGCCGGTGACGGTAACGGCAGCGACGAGGTCCGCCCGGTCCTGCACGTCGGCAAAACTCCCTTCCCAGAGACACAGGCAGGATGCTTCCGGTGTACTGTTCTCGGCCGTTTCGTCGTCTGCCTTGCCCGGGTCGGCGAAGGTGAGGGTGGCGAGCAGGGAAAGCGTGATGCTGGCCAGCACTGCGTAGCGTCTCACGACAGCCCGCCTAGTCCTGCAGGGCGCGTGCCGCCTGCAGCGCGAAGTAGGTCAGTATGCCGTCACAGCCGGCGCGCTTGAAGGCCAGCAGTGACTCCAGCATCACCGGCTCCTGTGCCAGCCAACCTTGCTGGAAGGCCGCCATGTGCATGGCATATTCGCCGCTCACCTGGTAAGCGAAGGTGGGGGCCTGCAACTCCGTCTTCACGCGGCGCACGATATCGAGGTAGGGCATGCCCGGCTTCACCATGATCATGTCAGCGCCTTCGGCGAGGTCGAGGGCGCACTCGTGCAGCGCTTCATCGCTGTTGCCCGGATCCATCTGGTAACTGTACTTGTTGCCGCCCTTGATGTTGCCCGCGGAACCCACGGCATCCCGGAAGGGACCGTAATACGCCGATGCGTATTTTGCGGCGTAGGCCATGATCAGGGTGTTGGGGTGGCTGTGCTGCTCGAGCATGTTGCGAATCGCTCCGACGCGCCCGTCCATCATGTCAGAAGGTGCCACGATGTCGGCACCGGCTTCGGCGTGAGACAGCGCCTGCTGTACCAGTGCTTCGGTGGTAACGTCGTTGAGTACGTAACCGCTGTCGTCAATGATGCCGTCCTGCCCGTGCGTGGTATAGGGGTCCAGCGCCACGTCTGTGATAAGCCCCAGCTCCGGTACTGCGTCCTTCAGCGCCTTTACGGTGCGCTGGACCAGCCCGTCCGGGTTCCAGGCCTCCTCGGCCCGCAGGCTTTTGCGCTCTGCCGGTATCACGGGGAATATGGCGAGGGCGGGTATGCCAAGATCATGGGCCTCGCGCGCGAGATCTGTCAGCAGGTCGACACTGAGCCGTTCAATCCCCGGCATGGACGCCACGCTTTCCCGCTGCTGACGACCCTCCAGTACAAACACCGGATAAATCAGGTCGGCTGGGCTGAGCGCATGTTCACGCACCAGCCTGCGGGAGAAGGCGTGCGCGCGCAAGCGGCGCATGCGGGTCTGTGGAAAGGGGCCACGAGAACTCTGGAACATGGGCGCGTTTCTCCGTTCAGAGGCTGGCAAATGCGCTGCGCGCTGCCGCCACGGTCTGCTCGATGTCATCGTCGGTATGGGCTGCCGATGTGAACCCTGCCTCGTAAGATGCCGGGGCAAGGTAGACGCCAGCATCCAGCATCAGGTGGAAAAAGCGGTTGAAGGCTGCGCTGTCACAGGCCATGACCTGCTGGTAGTTGCTGACGTGGTCAGCATCGGTGAAGAATCCGCCGAACATGGTACCGGCGTGATTGGTGGTAAACGGCACCCCGGCGCTGGCAGCCGCCTGTTCGAGTCCCTCACAGAGCGCGGTGGTGCGGGCAAACACCGTTTCATAGAATCCCGGCGCGGAAATCACCTCCAGGGTCGCGAGGCCTGCGGCCATGGCGATGGGATTACCCGAGAGCGTGCCGGCCTGATACACCGGCCCCAGCGGTGCAATGTGCTCCATGATATCGCGCTTGCCACCGAAGGCGCCTACCGGCATGCCGCCACCGATGACTTTGCCCAGGCAGGTGAGGTCTGCCTCAATGCCGTAAAAACCCTGTGCGCCCTGCAGGCCGAAGCGGAAACCGGTCATGACTTCATCGAGTATCAGCAGGCTACCGTGTGCGCTGCATACCTCGCGCAGCGTTTCCAGAAAGCCCGGTTGCGGGGGGATGCAGTTCATGTTGCCCGCGACCGGTTCGACGATGACACAGGCGATCGCGTCGCCGTGCTCGGCAAAGGCGCGGCGGAGGCCCTCGCTGTCGTTGTAGGTCAGTGTCATGGTGTGATCTGCCAGCGCCGCCGGTACGCCTGGTGAGCTCGGCACACCGAGGGTCAGCGCTCCGGAGCCGGCCTTGACCAGCAGGGAGTCAGAGTGCCCGTGGTAGCAGCCCTCGAACTTCACGATGGTGTCACGCCCGGTGAAACCGCGAGCCAGCCGTATGGCGCTCATGGTGGCTTCGGTTCCGGAGTTGACCATGCGCACCATATCCATGCCTGGCATGATTTCGCAGATCCGGTCGGCGAGGCGAATTTCCAGTTCCGTCGGGGTGCCGAAGCTCAACCCCTTCGCCGCCTGGCTGATCACGGCTTCGCGCACATGGGGATGGTTGTGGCCCATGAGCATGGGGCCCCAGGAGAGCACGTAGTCGATATAGCGCTTGCCCTCACAGTCGTAAAGGTAGGCGCCGTTTGCGCTGTCGATGAATACCGGCGTGCCGCCCACGGCCTTGAACGCGCGTACGGGAGAATTCACGCCGCCGGGTATATGGTGCAGGGCGCGCTCGAAGAGTTGCTGTGATGTACTCATGAAGTGGGTTCCTGGTCCGGTTTCGCGCTGTACTGTGTGGCGAGGCTGCGGATTATCACGTTTCGCGCGCAGTATAGCCAACCCTGCCCGGCTTCCGTCAAAGCGGTCTCACCACCGCCAGAACGATGATTGCGAAAAGAAACAACACGGGAATTTCGTTGAAGAACCGGTAAAACACGTGGCCGTGTCGGTTGCTGTCGGCGTTCGCCTCGCGCACATAGCGGCCGCATTGCAGGTGATACAGGACCAGGCCGACGACCCCCGCCAGCTTCACCCACAGCCACACGCTGGCCAGGTAGTAGCCCGGGTTGCTGGCGACCAGCGCCAGCCCGAAGGCAATCGTCAGGAACATGAACGGGGTGACAAAGCGGTACAGCTTGCGCGCCATGACGGCCAGCTGCGCGCGCGTCGCGGCATCCTGACTGGCGGCAAAGTACACCAGAATGCGCGGCAGGTAGAACAGGCCGGCAAACCAGCACACCATGAAAATCAGATGAAACGCTTTTAGCCAGAGCATGCAGGTGCAATCCGTCGGTCGCTGTGGGGTGACGGGCGAATATTAACAGTTATCTGCACTGAATTTGCTCTTATACTACGATGTTCGCGGGCGGCCTGCGATCGGGCGGCCTGCGTTCAGGCGGCCTGCGATCAGGCGGCCTGTGCTCAGGCAGATGTTGTGTTGTGGTCTTGGGAGGGTGAATGATCAGGGCAGGTATTGTGGGCGGCACGGGTTACACCGGGGTCGAGTTGTTGCGGCTTTTGGCGTCTCATGCAGATGTCGAGGTGGTCGCGATCACCTCCCGTGCCGAGGCGGGGCGTCGGGTGGATGAGCTCTACCCCAACCTGCGCGGTATCTATGACCTCGCGTTCGAAGAGCCGGACGTGGCCTTGCTGGCGGGTTGCGATGTCGTGTTCTTTGCCACACCCCATAACGTAGCGATGCATATGGTGCCGGACCTGCTCGCCGCGGGTACGCGCATTATCGACTTGTCGGCGGATTACCGGATTCGCGATGCCGAACTCTGGTCACGCTGGTATGGCGAGCCACACGCCAGCCCCGAACTGCTGGCGCAAGCCGTGTATGGCCTGCCCGAATTGCACAGGGAAAAGATTCGCGACGCACAGCTGCTGGCCTGCCCGGGCTGTTACCCCACGGCGATCCAGCTGGGCTGGTTGCCGCTGCTGGCGGCGAGCAAGGTCGACCCCGCAAGCCTGATTGCCAGTGCCGCCTCGGGCGCCAGCGGCGCAGGACGCCAGGCAAAAGTCGATAACCTGCTGAGCGAAGTGGCGGGTAGCTTCAAAGCCTATGGCGTAGGCGGCCACCGCCACCTGCCGGAGATAGAGCAGGGTCTGACGGAGGTTGCGGCGGGCCCGGTGTCGGTCACTTTCGTGCCGCACCTGCTGCCCATGGTGCGCGGTATACACGCGACGCTCTTCGCGCGGCTGCAGGAGCCCGCCGCCGATCTGCAGGCCCTGTTTGAAGCGTACTATGCCACGGAGCCCTTCGTCGACGTGTTGCCGCCGGGCGTGTTCCCGCAAACGCGCACCGTGAAGGGAGCCAACCGCTGTCAGCTCGCCATCAGCGTGCCCCAGGGCCGCGACACCGTGGTGGTGATGTCGACTATCGACAATCTGGTGAAGGGTGCGTCCGGGCAGGCACTGCAGTGCATGAATATCATGTTCGGACTGCAGGAAACCCGTGGCCTTGAGCAGGTGGGTCTGTTGCCTTGAGGCGCCTGTGAGCAGCGGCGCGGAGCGCTACCGCACAGTTGTACGGCGCTACCATGTCCGGCACCATCAGTTCGTGGTGCTGGGGTTGGCGCTCGCAGCATCCCTGGTGCTTCTCGTGGGCTTTTTGCTGGGCCGCCAGGCGGCGTTCAGCGGTTCCGGTATCGACCCTGTAAAATACCGCGAGCAGGGCAGGGCAATGCGCGCTGCGCTGGCGGAGAACGCCGAGTTGAATCGGCAGGTGGGTGTACTGGCTGCGCGACACGAGGTGGACCGCGCTGCGCTGGAGCTGGTGCGTCAGGAACTGGCTGAGCAAAAGGAACTGATTGCCGGGCTGGAAGAGGGTGTGCGTTTTTACCGCAGCCTGATGACGCCGGGGGAAATCGCCCAGGGGTTCAGCTTGCGTGCCATAGAGCTGGTGCCGCGCGACGAGCCCGGGCGCTACGGATTTCGCATTGTGGCGCAGCAGGAGGCGCGCAAGCACAGCACCCTGCAGGGCGAGTTGTATGCCGAGATTACCGGCCAGGAAGCAGGCAAGGTCCGCAGCTACCCGCTGTTTGACCTGAGTCCCGACATCGAGCATCGCCTGCTACCCTTGCGGTTCCGCTATTTTCAGTCGATTGAAGGTGACCTGGTGTTGCCTGAAGGCTTCGAGCCTCAGGCCATCAGCGTTGTGGCAACGGTCAAGGCGCCGCGCAAGGCAGAAGTGCGCGAGCAGTACCCGTGGCAGGTTCAGGAGAGATTTACGCATGTTGGGAAATAAGCGCGGCACATCGGCGGTCGCTGGCGGCACAACCCTGATCTCACGTGAGACGCGGATCATCGGTAACGTGCACTTCAGTGGCAACCTGGAGATCGAGGGTGAAGTGGTCGGGGACGTGCTTGCAGCCCCGGGGAGCGACGCTATGGTGCGTCTGGTCGAAGCCGGCTCCATCCAGGGTGAGATCCACGCGCCGAGGGTTATGATCAATGGCTCCGTGGAGGGCGCCGTGCATGCCACGAGCCACCTGGAACTGGCGCCCCGGGCCCGGGTCGCGGGGGATGTCCACTACCACATCATCGAAATGGCCGCCGGTGCCGAAGTAAATGGCCGCCTGTTGCACTGCATGGAGACGGCTGCGGACCCGGATGACGCTGGCAGCAACGCTGCGGCGTTGCAGGCACCCGCGGCTAAAGTTGACTAAAATAGTCGGACTTACCATAATGGTGCACTGGAAATCATTGCGGGGAAACGCGATACCCCGGAGAAAGGTATGTCGGTAGCCGAAGCATTCAATCCCGCCGGGATCAATCTGACCGCCCGCGCCGTCAACAAGGTGCGAGAGCTGGTAGAAGAAGAGGAGAATCCCTCGCTCAAGCTGCGCGTCTATATTACCGGCGGCGGCTGCTCGGGCTTTCAATACGGTTTTACCTTTGAGGACACCAGTGCGGAAGACGACACCGTGATTGAGCGGGAGGGCGTTGCCGTTCTGGTGGACCCCATGAGTTTCCAGTATCTCGTCGGGTCGGAGGTGGACTACACAGAAGGCCTCGAGGGCGCTCGCTTTGTGATCAACAACCCGAATGCCACGACCACTTGTGGCTGCGGAGCGTCGTTCTCTATCTAGCTGAAAGCCGCGTTGCGCCGGCACCCGAGCGCGTGGCCCCCGGGTAAATGCCCCCCAGTACCCGAGCACCTGCTGCGCCGGTGACTTCAGCGGCGCTGCCGTTCAGGTTGTTCAGCGTTCGCCATGCCAACCAGGCAAAGGCAGCACCTTCCACCCATTCCGGTGCCAGGCCCAGTTCCGCGGTGGTGGTGAGCCGCGCTGGCGCCAGTCGTTGGTAGAGGCGGCGCATCAGGTCTGTGTTGTAGGCGCCGCCCCCGCAGACGTAGATCTCGTCCACGGGCACGGCGCTTCCGAGAATACTGTCGGCGATGCATTGTGCCGTGAAGTCGGCGAGTGTCGCCTGCACATCCTGTGGATTCAGGTTTGTCAGCCCGGCAAGGCAGCGAGTCAGCCAGTTCAGATGGAAGGTTTCCTTGCCGGTACTGCGCGCGCCCTGCTGCGCCAGAAACGGGTGCTGTTGCATGCGCGCCAGCAGCTGCGGGTCGACGGCCCCTTCCGCTGCCCACGCGCCATCACGATCGTAGCGCTCCCCCCGGTGGTGGTGTACCCACTGATCCAGCAGCGTGTTTCCCGGACCGGTGTCAAAACCGGTGAGCAGCGTTTCGCCAACCAGCAGGCTGACGTTGGCGATACCGCCGATATTGACCACAGCGCGGTTCACGCCGGCTCTGGCAAATGCTGCCGCGTGGAAGGCAGGTGCCAGCGGGGCACCTTCTCCGCCGGCGGCCACATCCCGGCGCCGAAAGTCGGCCACGGTGGTGATGCCGGTGCGCTCTGCAATGGTACTGGGGTCGCCAATCTGTAGCGTGTAGGCGATGGCATTGCCTCCAGAGGGTGGGCGGTGGCGGATCGTCTGGCCGTGACTGCCAATCACGAACACATCGGACGCCGGTACACCGGCATGGTCCAGCAGTGCCGTGCAGGCATCGGCAAACAGCTCGCCCAGCTGGCGGTCCAGTACGCCCATGCGCTCAATTTCGTTGTTACCCGGCTGGCTGATGTCGGCGATGGCCTGGCGCAGACCGGGGGGGATGGGGTGTTCCAGCGTGGCCTGCAGTTCGTGGCCGTGGTGCGAGATGTGGGCCAGGACCGCATCGACGCTGTCGATGCTGGTCCCGGACATGAGCCCTATGCAGAGTGCGCCGCCAGACACCTCAGGGCGCGGGCGAAGCGCTACGGTCGTTGCTGCGCATGGCTAGGCGGCGGTCTTCCTGCAGGCCCGCCAGCTGCTGAGAGGAATCCGCGATGGCGCTGCGGAACGCCGGCAGTTCTGCCGCCGCCAGTGTTTTCGCCTTAGGTAATTCACGGTGCACTTTGCGTGGGTCCCGGTGCTGCCCGTCGATCAGGAACTCGTAGTGAAGGTGTGGTCCGGTGGCTGCCCCGGTGGACCCCACGGAACCGATCACCTGCCCCTGTGTTACGCGCTGCCCCTGCTTCACCTTGCGCTGGTGGAGGTGCAGATAGCGCGTGACGTAGCGGTCGCCGTGCTGCAGGAAGAGGTAGTTCCCGTTGGCCCGCGTAAAGCCGGATTTGATGACTTTGCCATCGCCGGCCGCATACACCGGCGTGCCCGTTGGTGCAGCATAGTCGGTGCCGCGGTGGGGGCGCGTGGTCTTGTAGATCGGGTGCAGACGGCGCGGGTTGAAGTTGGAGCTGATACGGGTGAAATCGACAGGCGCGAGCAGGAAGGCCTTGCGCATGCTGATGCCGTCTTCGTTGTAGTAGGCTACGTGGCCATCACTGTCCTCAAACCGGAAGGCGTTGTATGTTTTTCCCCGGTTGGTGAAGGAGGCGGCGAGAATGGCCCCGTCCTGGTATTTCTCGCCGTCGAGCAGCACTTCTTCATAGATGACGTGGAAGGTGTCACCCTTGCGTGGGTCCTGCACGAAATCGATGACACCGCCGAAGATGTTGGCAAGTTCGATAATCAGGCCGCTGGAGAGGCCGGCGTCCTGACCGGCCATGAACAGCGAGGAAGTGATCTCCGCGCTCACCCAGGTTTCCTGTATGTCGGTCTGGCGGATTTCCCGCGCGGTCTCAAAACCCGCCGAGCCCCGTTGGTAGGTAACCGACTCCAGCGGGGAAATGACATGACGCACTGCCTGCAGGCCACCGTCTTCCGCCGTCAGGAACGCAATGGTCTGCCCCGGATAAATACGGGACAGTGCCTTGCCCTCCGGCGCTTCATTGACCACCTGGTGTACGTGCGACGAATTGAAACCCGCGCGTTTGAAAATGAGAGAGAGATTGTCGCCGCGGCGCACCGTCTCTTCATGCCATTCAGGCTGCGCCGGTGCGGCGGCGAG
>NZ_JAWKZJ010000002.1:0-95000 GCF_041395985.1 Haliea sp. | reverse complement strand
TCTGTAGCAAGCTTAACCGAGTAGGGGAGGCGTAGGGAAACCGAGTCTTAATAGGGCGTACAGTTGCAGGCAATAGACCCGAAACCGGGCGATCTATCCATGGCCAGGCTGAAGGTTGGGTAACACTAACTGGAGGGCCGAACCCACGTATGTTGAAAAATGCGGGGATGAGCTGTGGATCGGAGTGAAAGGCTAATCAAGCCCGGAGATAGCTGGTTCTCCTCGAAATCTATTTAGGTAGAGCGTCGTGTCTTACCCTGGGGGGTAGAGCACTGTTTGGGCTAGGGGGTCATCCCGACTTACCAACCCCATGCAAACTCCGAATACCCAGGAGTACAATCACGGCAGGCAGACGGCGGGTGCTAACGTCCGTCGTCGAGAGGGCAACAACCCAGACCGCCAGCTAAGGTCCCCAATACCAGTTAAGTGGGAAACGATGTGGGAAGGCTTAGACAGCTAGGAGGTTGGCTTAGAAGCAGCCATCCTTTAAAGAAAGCGTAATAGCTCACTAGTCGAGTCGGCCTGCGCGGAAGATTTAACGGGGCTAAACTGGTAACCGAAGCTGCGGATGCGTGCTTGCACGCATGGTAGAGGAGCGTTCTGTAAGCCGTTGAAGGTGAATCGTGAGGTTTGCTGGAGGTATCAGAAGTGCGAATGCTGACATGAGTAACGACAAGGGGGGTGAAAAACCTCCCCGCCGGAAGATCAAGGTTTCCTGCGCAACGCTAATCGGCGCAGGGTGAGTCGGCCCCTAAGGCGAGGGCGAAAGCCGTAGTCGATGGGAAACGGGTTAATATTCCTGTACTTCTTCATAATGCGATGGGGGGACGGAGAAGGCTAGGCCAGCGCGGCGATGGTTGTCCGCGTTTAAGGCAGTAGGCTGGTTGCTTAGGTAAATCCGGGCGGCCCAGGTCGAGAGCTGATGACGAGTGCTACTGAGAGGTAGCGCGAAGTGGTTGATGCCATGCTTCCAAGAAAAGCCTCTAAGCTTCAGTTATGAAGGAACCGTACTGTAAACCGACACAGGTGATCAGGTAGAGAATACCAAGGCGCTTGAGAGAACTCGGGTGAAGGAACTAGGCAAAATGGTACCGTAACTTCGGGAGAAGGTACGCCGGTTTGGGTGATGGGACTTGCTCCCTGAGCCTGGGCTGGCCGAAGTGACCAGGTGGCTGCGACTGTTTATTAAAAACATAGCACTCTGCAAACACGAAAGTGGACGTATAGGGTGTGACGCCTGCCCGGTGCCGGAAGGTTAATTGATGGGGTTAGCTTCGGCGAAGCTCTTGATCGAAGCCCCGGTAAACGGCGGCCGTAACTATAACGGTCCTAAGGTAGCGAAATTCCTTGTCGGGTAAGTTCCGACCTGCACGAATGGCGTAACGATGGCCACACTGTCTCCACCCGAGACTCAGTGAAATTGAAATCGCTGTTAAGATGCAGTGTACCCGCGGCTAGACGGAAAGACCCCGTGAACCTTTACTATAGCTTCACACTGGACTTTGACTTTACTTGTGTAGGATAGGTGGGAGGCTTTGAAGCAGTGGCGCCAGTCATTGTGGAGCCAACCTTGAAATACCACCCTGGTATGTTTGAGGTTCTAACTCAGGCCCGTTATCCGGGTCGAGGACAGTGTGTGGTGGGTAGTTTGACTGGGGCGGTCTCCTCCCAAAGAGTAACGGAGGAGCACGAAGGTGCGCTAATCATGGTCGGAAATCATGAGGTTAGTGTAAAGGCACAAGCGCGCTTGACTGCGAGTCTGACAAGACGAGCAGGTACGAAAGTAGGTCTTAGTGATCCGGTGGTTCTGTATGGAAGGGCCATCGCTCAACGGATAAAAGGTACTCCGGGGATAACAGGCTGATACCGCCCAAGAGTTCACATCGACGGCGGTGTTTGGCACCTCGATGTCGGCTCATCACATCCTGGGGCTGAAGCCGGTCCCAAGGGTATGGCTGTTCGCCATTTAAAGTGGTACGCGAGCTGGGTTTAGAACGTCGTGAGACAGTTCGGTCCCTATCTGCCGTGGGCGTTGGAGATTTGAGGAAAGCTGCTCCTAGTACGAGAGGACCGGAGTGGACGAACCTCTGGTGTTCGGGTTGTCACGCCAGTGGCATTGCCCGGTAGCTATGTTCGGACAGGATAACCGCTGAAAGCATCTAAGCGGGAAGCCCCTCCCAAGATAAGTTCTCCCTGGGGACTTGATCCCCCTGAAGGGCCGTTGAAGACTACAACGTTGATAGGCTGGGTGTGGAAGCGCGGTAACGCGTTGAGCTAACCAGTACTAATTGCCCGTGAGGCTTGACCATATAATCCAAGTGATTTGCGTGGCGTATGCCACACGAGCGCTGGATGTTGTGACAAGTCGTAGTGAGATGGATGTAAGCGCCAGTAGTCATGGCGAGATGTACGTCAGTACAGCGCGTGAACAGCGGTATCAGCTTGATTTACCACCCTATTTGACAAGACGAGGGCAGCGCAAGGCGCGCGTAAGACCCGACTCGGTCAAGCCAGTTTGCCTGGCGACCATAGAGCGTTGGAACCACCTGACCCCATCCCGAACTCAGTAGTGAAACGACGCATCGCCGATGGTAGTGTGGGGTCTCCCCATGTGAGAGTAGGTCATCGCCAGGCTTCTAAACCCAAACCCCGAAGTACACTGTGCTTCGGGGTTTTTTATGGCCCGCAGCAGCGGCGTTACACAGGCGCTGACCTACGCTCACACCCGTGTGAAGCAGGGGTAGGCTCTCGCCAGGCTTCTAAACCCAAACCCCGAAGTACACTGTGCTTCGGGGTTTTTTATGGCCGCAGCAGCGGCGTTACACAGGCGCTGACCTACGCTCACACCCGGGTGAAGCAGGGGTGGGCTCTCGCCAGGTTTTAATACCAGGGTTGTATGTCGGCTAAGTATGGCAGCAGACA
The DNA here is from genome assembly GCF_041395985.1 of Haliea sp. Classification (NCBI taxonomy): domain Bacteria; kingdom Pseudomonadati; phylum Pseudomonadota; class Gammaproteobacteria; order Cellvibrionales; family Halieaceae; genus Haliea; species Haliea sp. Next base: position 92,078 of record NZ_JAWKZJ010000002.1, on the reverse strand, counting down.
GACGACAGTCACGTCTGTGTCTAGACTTATAACGCTCGATGCAGCAAGTAACGTGTAGCCAGATTGGTCGCACGGCTTTGTGAAGCAGTACGTGTCGACCAGAGTGACTTACTAATGACAACTATCAAGAAGGAAGTTTCCATGAAGATCAAATCGTTTGCTATGGCTACCGGGTTCTGCCTTTTCGGCGTGCAGCTTGTGTGGGCGCAGGGCCAGGAGCCTGCAATGGAGATGCAGCAAGTTCAGAACCAGGAGCAGGTTTTTGGCGGGCAACTCATGAGTGAGCAGGAGCGTCAGCAATATCATCAGCAGCTGCAGCAGATGGACACGCAGGAGCAACGGGACGCCTTTCGCAGCCAGCACCATGATCTGATGCAAGAGCGGGCGCGCCAACAGGGCATCACATTGCCCAATGAACCGGGTTCCGCCAGCGGAAAGGGCATGAGCGGTAGTAAAGGCATGGGGCAGGGCAGGAATATGGGCTCAGGACAACCGGGGGCAGGCCATTCCGGGGCAGGCAAGGGAAAGGGGTCCTGAGCCTGTCAGAACCGGGTTCAGTCTGGCTTTGGTCGTGCAGGTTGATTAGCTGTTACATAAAAAGCCGCTGGCGACGAGCTACGTCGCCAGCGGCTCCGGCTGAGAAGTATAGATAGCGTTACTCAGCCAGCTGTGGTTTTGCTTCGGCCAGCGCGACGCCAGCCAGCCAACAGGAGTCCCAGCCCCGTTGCAAACAGGGCGAGCGCGCCGGGCTCCGGTACCGCCCTTGCAGAGCCGCTGAGGCGCAAGGTGAAGGTGCTCTGGTCAGCCAGGTCAAAACCCACCGGATCAATAAAGTAGGTCACGTTAAACTTGGCCAGGTCCTCAATTGCTCCGGTGCCAGCCAGGCAGGCAGTTCCCAAAGGAACGTCAGCGCATGCCGAAAGAACAAGACCACTCACCAGCGCTTGCGCCGTTAATGCGGCCTCCACGGCGGCAATATCGTCATACTGAACGCCTTCGTTTCCAACAGCGGTGGGCAAAATATTGCCATCACCATCAATACCCCGGTTCATGATCCATTTGTCCAGGCTGGCATCGTAGTGCGCCATCAAGACGTTATCGGTAGCCGGATCGCCGTCATCGTCGTAGAAATAGCCATCGGGCGTCATGGAATAGGACATCCAGTCACCGAACAGGGCCTCATAGCCGTATTCGTCGCCAAACAGGCCCGTGGTCTGGAACAGGTCCTCGTTCACGAGGTTCAGGTTGAAGCCGCTGCGCTCCCCGCTGAAATAGCCTCGGAGGCGGCCACGGTCTTCGTCCTCACCAAACAGTCCTTGGGCAAAGAGTGAGCTGAACTCGCTGTTCCTTGGGTTTTCGCCGAAGTTGAAAAAGCTCAAGCCGTCGTCGGCGGTGGATGCGATAAAATCATCTCCGATGCCGAATCCCAAGCCGATATTGAACCCGCCAAGGGCGCTGCCTGTATTGTTGCCGTACTTCTGGAAGACCTTGTAGAGTCCATCATTGCCGTCTGCAAGTGTGCCGTCGCTCAGGTTGAACACCAGGTCAATAGGCTCGAAACCGGTGCGGTCCAGTTTGAAACGCTTGCCGCTCTGGAAGGGCCCATTACAGGTGGAGTCGCCAGCGGCCATGATGCAGTTGTCCACCGGTGACGTCGAGTCTTCGGCGGGTGCGTCGCTCACGACCTTCAGTCCGGGTGCCGCGCCTTCATCGAGGTCGTACTTGATGTAGCCGCTGCTGGTCGCACCGCCGCTGGTTGGCGAGGCATCATAAATAGTACTGAAGTAGTTCCCATCAGCGTCGGGCCCTGAACCGAGTACATTGCCGAGGTCCCAGCTGTCTATTGCGGCACCGAACGCGGCGCTCGAGGTGACTCCTGCTATCGCCACTGCCAGCGATGACTGCAGAAAGTGGTGCATCATTTTCATAGTCGTTCTCCTGAACGTTGTCTGAGCCGATGTGCGACTGTGGCGCCAAAACGGATTGTAGGGCGCCAACAGCGAATGCCGAGCAGAGTTCATGCCATTACATTAGAAATAACTAAATAACAGATGGTTATAAACTGTTTGTAGGGGGTGGGGGGGTACTCAGCATGGGGCGTCGGACCTATTGTGTAAAAAAGCCTGACGCAGCCTGCGTGCCCGCCCGAACGCATTCCGCGTCGGTGGCCATGCGCAGGAATGCGCGGAAAATCGCTGTTATCCAGGGCGCGGCCCCGGCGATAATGATTATCGCTTTCTTCGTTGCGGAGCCAGACGCCACAATGCGATACCCTCGACACCTGCTACTGCTGTTCCTGTTGGGTGCCTCGACGGCGGGGGCCAGTGAAATCGTCGTGCAGGTCCGTAATCTGCCTGAGACGGGGACCCTGGTCCTGCAGGTGTACGATGATCCCAATGCTTTCGGTGTGTTCCGCCGGCCCGCGCGGGAGCTGCAGTATGAGATCCGCACCGGGCAGCAATACCGCATTCCCGATGCGCCGTCGGGCGACATTGCGGTACTGGTTTACCTTGATGAAAACAACAACCGGGCGCTGGATCGGAACTTTATTGGTATTCCCCGCGAGCCGCTTGGCCTGTCGAACAACTACCAACCCAAAGGACCGCCGAGTTTTCAGCGAGCTGCGTTCACCGCGCAGCCGGGCAGCCGGATTGACCTGGACATCGCCCTCTTTGCGGTACTGGGCGAAACCGGCCAGTGGGGCGTAGGTCTGGGCGCTATTGGCCGCAGCAGTCCCTATGTCGGCTCCGATACCAACGTTATTCAGCCGATCCCCGCAGTGACCTATTTCGGCGAGCGCCTGCAGTGGGTTGGGCCGAGCCTGCGCTACGGCGTGTGGGGCAGTGATGACCTGCGGCTGGCATTGACAGGGTCCTACCGTGTGGGCGCCTATGAGGAAAGTGACAGTCCTGCACTCGACGGGCTGGGCGATCGCGAGAGCACCCTGATGGGGGGCCTCGCACTGGTTTACGAAGGCGCCCGAGGCTTCACCCTGGATCTGGGTTACGAGCACGATCTGCTCGACCAGATCGGAGGTGGGTCCGTTGTGGCGCGCCTGTCGCGCGGCTTCCAGTTCGGAAATTTGCGTCTCACACCGGGTATAGGCGCAAACTGGATCAGTGGGGGGTTGGCCAATCACGATTTCGGTGTGCCGGCTGCTGCGGCCACGGCAAGTCGGCCGGCCTATCACCTCAGCGACACCTTCACCGCTGAAGTGGGGCTGGGCGTGTTCTATGAATTCACAGAAAACTGGCGCGCGGTGTTCAATGTAGCGCTGGAACAGCTCGGTAGCGACATCACAGACAGCCCGATTGTCGATACCGATCAGGTGATCAAGGGCTTCGCCGCTGTCACCTACACCTTCTGATTCCCTAGAACAGCGTGGCGACCTGATAGACCAGGAAGGCCGCCACGTAGGCCAGCACGAAGTACGCGCCAAACATTTTCAATGCCAGGGTGCCGGAGCGCGCCTCTTTCGACAGGATAGCCATTGTCGACACGCATTGCAGGGCAATGGCGAAAAACACCAACAGGGCCAGGCCCGAAGCGACGGTGAGATCACTGTTCTGGATCTGCTCGACCAGGGGCACCATGTTTTCCTCGGCACCCTCAATACCGAAAATGGTGCCCAGTGTGCCAACAAACACCTCGCGTGCCAGGAAGGAGGTCAGGATGGCCACGCCGTAGCGCCAGTCGAGGCCCAGGGGCGCAAACAGCGGCTCGATCAACCGGCCCAGGTGGCCCAGCCAGGATTGACCGAGGTCGGCGCCAAAATTGGGGAAGTAACCCAGCACCCAGACCACGAGTGTCACCGTAAAGATGATTTTGCCGGCCTTGACCACAAAGTGCTTCGCGCGATTGAAGGCGTTGCGCAGCAGCGGCTTGACCCCCGGTAAGCGGTAAGGGGGCAGCTCGAGGACGAAGGGCAGGTCGTCGAACTGGTCTTTTCGTGCACGGGATACCACGCCGGTGATAATCAGCGCCATCAGCATGCCGAAGAAATAGATACCGAACATGGCCAGCCCCTGCCATCCCACCAGGCCACCGAGGAACGTGTCACCCGGTATAAAGGCGGCGATCAGCAGGGCATAGACGGGGAGGCGGGCCGAACACGGCATCAGCGGTATGGCCATGTAGGTGAGCAGGCGCTTCCGCGGCGAGTCCACCGCCCGGGCCGCATAGATGCCCGGAATGGCGCAGGCGACGCCGGACAGCATGGGCACAAAGCTCTTGCCGGTCAGCCCGAAGTAGCGCAGCGGCTTGTGACAGATCAGCGTGGCCCGCGCCATGTAGCCGGAATCCTCCAGCAGGCCAATCACAAACGTCAGCACAAAAATCTGCGGTACGAAGACAAGAAATGCCCCGATGCCGCTGAACAGCGCGTCGGCGGTAAAATCCTGCAGCACCTGACTGCCGATGAGCGGTACGATCCTGTCGGCAATCCACGCCAGCGAACCCTCGATGGCATCCATGGCCGGTGTCGACCAGGTGAAGATCGACTGGAACAGCAGGTACATGATCCCGAAGAACGCAACACCTCCGGTCAGGGAGTGGAGGAAGAAAGCATCCAGTCGATTCTGTGTGCGTACCAGCACATCACCGCGCGGCCCAAGGCGTTGCGCGAGCTGGTGCGCGGTGCCCCTGAGAAGCTCGTCCGGTGTGCCCGTGAGGTGTGGTCGCTGCCGCGGCCTGTCTGCCGTGCGGGTGGCCCTGATGTGCTCGGAGATCTCCGCCAGCCCCTTGCCGGAACGTGCCGAAATCGGCAGCACCCGGGTGTGGATTGCAGTCTCCAGCGCCGGCAGGTCAATGCTCAGATTGTTCGCTTCCAGCACATCGATCATGTTGGCCAGCACGGTGACCGGCTTGTCGTGCAATTCGCACTCACGGATTACCTGCAGCGTGAAAAAGAGGCTTTTTTCCAGCCGCGTGGCATCGATCAGGCACAGTACATGCTCGACGTCGGCATCAGCGAGGGCCTTTTCGAACTGGGCCACCGCCACCTTTTCCTCTGCTGAAATCGCTTTCAGGGAGTAGGTGCCGGGAAAGTCGACCAGGTACACATCGTCCATACCCTGCAACTTGCCACTGGCGACATCGACGGTTATGCCAGGGAAGTTTGCAACCTTCTGCGACAACCCGGTGAGGCGGTTGAACAGCATGCTCTTGCCCGAGTTGGGGCTGCCGATCAGCAGGACCTTGGTCACAGCCCGGTACTCTCTACAAGAATGTGATCCGCAATCTCGTCATCCAGCGAATAAATGGTGTTGTTGACGCGGTAGACCTTGGGGGCACCGAACCCCGGGGACTGCAGGCAGGACACCGTTTCGCCGGGGTAGAAGCCAAACTCCATAAGGCGTACCTTGTAGGCCTCTGCCAGCAGATCGTCATAGCCGGCGATGGCACAGTGTTCCCCGCGGCGCAGTGACCACAGCGTTTTCGGCGCCCCCGAGGGCTGCGTTTTCTTCATTGGCGGTGTCACCCGAGTGTGGGGAGTGGTTGTCGCGATCTGTGCGCGCACCATAACGCGAACGATTCCCATTTGGAAGGGTTTTCCTCGGCGACGGGCCGGGTATCATGTGCGGGCTACTCCATTATACTCCACGTGTTGGCGAACCGGTGCCAGAGACTGGCGGTTGGCCGGGAGCGTAGCCACGTGTTTACTGTCACCCTGGTGCACTTGTGAGGAGTCAAAAAATGTCCGACGTGTCAGAGCAGGAACTGCGGGAAAACTTTGATCATTTTGACCGCAATGGCGACGGTAAAATTGAGTTGAAGGAGTTTGCGGCATTGCTGGAAGGCCTGGATGCTCTCGAGCCCGGGGAGGACCCACAGGTCGGGTTCCAGGCCATCGACAGCGACGGCAGCGGCGTGGTCGAGTTTGATGAGTTTGTCGCCTGGTTCCAGGACCGCTAGGCGCGCCACCCTCAGCGCAGCACGCCCCGGCAGCTGCCGCGTGAACCGCTACATTCGAGGTGCGACACTGCATGGCAGAACAGGACACACTGCAGATCAGCGCAACGCTGGCCGTGCCGCTGGATGAGGTTGAACTGCATGCGATTCGGGCACAGGGTGCCGGGGGGCAGAACGTGAACAAGGTCTCCACCGCCATACACCTGCGTTTCAATGCTGTGGCGTCTTCCCTCCCCGAAAACTGTATTGCCGCGTTGCTTGCCTGTCGGGACAGCCGTATTTCGGAAGAAGGGGTCGTTACCATCAAGGCGCAGCGATTCCGCAGTCAGGCGAAAAATCGGGAGGACGCCCTGGTGCGCCTTGCCGAGTTGATCGCCGAGTGCTGCCGTCCGCGCAAAGCGCGCAGGCCGACGAGGCCCACCCTCGCCTCCAGACGCAAGCGGCTGGATAAGAAGCAGCAGCGCGGCACCCTCAAAGCCCAGCGCCGTCCCGTCAGGCGGGGAGACGAATAATACCTTTCCTGCGTCGACCGCGTATGTGGGCAGCTTCAACCAACCGCCGCGACCGTTACCTGGTACCGTCATTGTATCGAGTGTTGGTCGCCTCGCTACTGATGGCGGGGATGGCGGGGATGGCGGCCGAGCCCGGCGCCACGCCGGTCATGGAAGCCTCCCGTTTTCAGCGTCTGGTAGAGCAACTGGCGGCTGACGACGCCGGTCGGCAGCAGTTTGCGGATATCGCGCTGATGGAACTGGCCGAGGTGCTGCTCGCGGAGGCGGCACTGGCGCGGCGCCAGGCCGCAGATGGGGAAGCCGGCGCTCGCAGCCCTCTCGGCTGGGCGGTCGCGGTCGAACAGTACGCGGGCGAGGTGCTGCGCCTGCAGCGCGCGGTGCAGGCAAACAAGCCGGTCCAGCTGCTGTTGCCGCCGCTGGCGGACCCGGCGATACAGGTGGGCGCTGCCAGCGTTATGCTCAGTCACCCCCGCCGAGACCAGCAGGGGGTACTGGAAGCGCGCATTGCCTCGGCGTTCTGCGCAAACAATGACTGTGCCCGCGTGTTGGCCCCAACAACGGCGCCGCAGGCCGCCAAACAGGAACCGATACCCATCACGGCAGAGACGCCGGAGCCCACGTGGAGTTTCACGCGCGATGGCAATGTCTGTGCACAGCGCGGATTGCGCGTGGAATTCCCGCCGCCCGCGGAGCGCGCGGGCAGTCGGTTGGTGGATGAGCGTGCGCTGTGCCAGCAGCTGTTCGCTGAGCTGAACAACCTGGCGCTGGAATTGCGCTGGCAGATGCGCCAGGGCGTGACGCTGGAGTGGTCCGCGATGGTGAGCACGTCGCTGCCGCAGCGCACCGATCATGCGCTACTGCTCAACAGTGCCGGTGATACCCTGCTCATTGCGCTGCCGCTACTGCACGGTACCCCCGGCCTACTGTACGTGTTGTTGCCCTGGCTCGCCGCCGAAGTGGGCAGTGGGCCCCCGGCAGACATCACCCTCGACGCGGTCAAGCTGGGCTGGACAACGCCCGCTTCGCGCTGACCCTAGCGGTCGCTGCGCGCCCTGGCAAACGCCGCGGCGAGAGCCGTTGAGGGTTCTGCACCCTTGCTGGCAGCCTTGTGCGTGGCGCTGCCCCGCGCGGCTGATTTTGGCCCGGCGCCTCGCGGTTCCTGCCGCCGCCCGCCCGGTTGGCGTGCAGCGTCCTGCGCCTTGTCGTTGAGGCGCATGCTCAGGGCAATGCGCTTGCGCTCCAGGTCCACTTCCATGACTTTAACTTTCACCACGTCACCGGCCTTTACCACCTCATGCGGATCCTTGATGAAGCGGTCAGCGAGAACCGATATGTGCACGAGGCCGTCCTGGTGGACGCCGACATCCACAAAGGCCCCGAAATTGGTCACGTTGGTCACCGTGCCCTCCAGCACCATGTCTGGCTTCAGGTCGGCGATCTTCTCGACGCCGTCCTGGAAGCTCGCCATGCGGAACTCCGGACGGGGATCGCGCCCCGGTTTGTCCAGTTCACGGAGGATATCGAGTACCGTGGGCAGGCCCACCTGTTCGGTGACGTAGTCGCTGGGCCGCACGCTGCGCAGGAATGCGGAGTCGCCAATCAGGCTGGACAGGGATCGCTGCTGGCGCTCTGCAATGCGCTCGACCAGCGGGTAGGATTCGGGGTGTACGGCGGAGGCATCAAGCGGGTTGCAGCCGTTGTTGATGCGCAGGAAGCCCGCCGCCTGCTCAAAGGTTTTCTCGCCGAAGCGCGGCACCTGCAGGAGGTCTCTGCGGCTGGCGAAGCTGCCGGCCTGGTCGCGCAGTGCCACAATGTTGTTGGCCAGATTCTGGTTCAGGCCCGATACCCGCGCCAGCAGCGGTACCGACGCTGTATTCACGTCCACCCCCACGGCGTTCACACAGTCCTCGACGACGGCGTCCAGCTGGCGTGCCAGCTGGACCTGGCTGACGTCATGTTGGTACTGGCCGACACCGATGGATTTCGGGTCGATTTTCACCAGCTCGGCCAGTGGGTCCTGCAAGCGCCGGGCAATGGACACAGCGCCGCGTATGGTCACGTCGAGGTCGGGGAACTCCCGCGCAGCGAACTCCGAAGCGGAGTAGATGGAGGCGCCGGATTCGTTCACCATGACCTTGCGGCAGTTCAGCTCGGGGTGTTCCTGCAGCAGGTCGCCGACGAACTTGTCAGTTTCCCGGCTGGCGGTACCATTGCCGATGGCGATGAGTTCGACCCCATGCTTCTGTATCAGCCGCAGCAGTTCCGCGCTGGCCTCGCGCGTGCGCTTTTGCGGCGGGTGGGGAAACAGTGCGCCGTGGTCCACCACTTTGCCTGTGGCATCAACAACGGCCAGTTTCACGCCGGTGCGCAGACCCGGATCGAGCCCGATCGTGACATGGGCTCCCGCGGGTGCTGCCAGCAGCAGGTCCTTCAGGTTGCGGGCGAAGACGCCAATCGCTTCCTGCTCGGCACGCTCCCGCAGCTGCGTGAGCAGATCGGTCTGCAGGTGGCTGAGCAGTTTGACCCGCCAGGTCCAGCGCACCGTATCTGCCAGCCAGCGATCAGCGGCGCGTCCGGCGTCGCGAATCGACCAGTGATCCGCGATCATGGCTTCGCAGGGGTGTGCATCTCCCGGCTTTTCTTCCGGGTCGAGCAGCAGGTCGAGCTGCAGGAAACCTTCATTGCGTCCGCGGAACATGGCCAGTGCCCGGTGCGAAGGCGTCGTTGCCAGCGGCTCTGTGTGTTCGAAGTAGTCGCGGAACTTGGCGCCCTCGGCTTCCTTGCCGGGCACCAGGCGGGAAGCGAGCAGGGCGTTCTCCAGCAGGAAGCTGCGCAGGCGCGCCAGCAGGTCGGCATCCTCTGCAAAGCGTTCCATCAGGATCTGTCGCGCACCGTCGAGAGCCGCCTTGATATCGGCAATACCCTGATCCGGGTTCAGGTAGGATTCGGCGAGTGCCTCGGGGCTCTGCTGCGGATCCGCGAGCAGTGCCTCTGCCAGCGGTTCCAGGCCCGCCTCCCGGGCAATCTGCGCCTTGGTGCGGCGCTTGGGTTTGTAGGGCAGGTAGAGGTCTTCGAGCCGGTTTTTGGTGTCGGCCTCCAGCAGTGCCTGTTCCAGCGCCGGGCTGAGCTTGTCCTGTTCAGCAATCGACTTGAGAATGGCTGCGCGGCGCTCGTCCAGTTCCCGCAGGTAGCGCAGGCGTTCATCAAGGTGGCGCATCTGCGTGTCATCCAGCCCGCCCGTGACCTCTTTCCGATAGCGTGAGATGAAGGGCACGGTGGCGCCGTCGTCCAGCAGGCCGATGGCGGCGCTGATCTGGCTTTCGCTGACGGCGAGTTCTTCGGCGATACGCTGGGAAATGCTCTTGCTCATGGTGTCCGGTGCGGTCCTGTAGTGTCGCGGCGCGCCATTATGCGTGACCCCGGCGCCGAAAACGATCTGGTTTTTTTCGTCGTTTTGTGCGTGACTAGCCGGGTGGGGAGAGAGGAAAACCCGATGAAAATCCTGCACATCCTGCGTCACGCCAAGTCCGATTGGGGGGAGCCGGGTCTCGCCGACCACGAGCGGCCACTGAACGCCCGAGGGCTGCGTGACGCACCGCGCATGGGTGCGGCGTTGCAGCGGCAGCTGGCGCCCATGGGTATCCATGCCAGCACGGCGCGGCGCGCGCAGATGACCCTGCAGGGCCTGTGCGCGGGCTGGCCCGGACTGGCCGCAGCATCACATTGCAGTGAACCGGATCTGTACACCTTCAGCGCAACGGACCTGCTGGCCTGGTTACGCGCCCGCCCCGACGAGGCGCAGCTGTTTCTGATCGGGCACAATCCGGGTCTGACCGACCTGGCCAACCAGCTGCTGCCGGCGCTGCGGCTGGCCAACCTGCCGACGGCGGGCTATCTGCGCATGCAGCTGCCTGTGCAGCACTGGGCGTCCGTGGGCGACGTCGCCGGGACCCTGCAGCAGCAGCTGTTCCCCAGGGACCTGCCGCCGGGCGGTTAGCGGCGCCCGTGGGCTGATGCGTAGTCGATGTCGGGGCCGACGGGCACCACGCCGGTTGGATTGATGTTGCGATGCGACGCGTAGTAGTGGGTTTTGATGTGGTCGAAATCCACCGTGTCCGCCACGCCCGGACGCTGGTAGATATCGCGGATGTACCCCGGCAGGTGCCGGTAGTCCTCCAGCCGCTGCCGGTTGCACTTGAAATGCCCGTGGTACACGGCGTCGAAGCGGATCAGTGTGGTGAACAGGCGAATGTCTGCCTCGGTCAGGGTGGTGCCGGTCAGGTACCGCTGATGCGCAAGGTGTGCATCGATGTGGTCAAGCTCCGCGAACAGGGCATGGTAGGCCTCTTCGTAGGCCTGCTGTGTGGTGGCAAAGCCCGCGCGGTATACGCCGTTGTTGATGGCGGGGTAAATGCGCGCATTCCAGTGGTCAATGGCGGCGCGCTCGGACGGGCCATACAGGTCGAGCGTGTTCCCGGTGATGTCATTGAAGGCACTGTTGAACATGCGAATGATGTCAGCGGATTCGTTGCTGACAATGGTATTGCGTTCGCGGTCCCAGAGCACCGGCACCGTTACCCGCCCGGTGTAGGTGGGGTCCGCCCGGGTGTAGACCTGATGGTGGAAGTCGGCGCCGCCCACCCTGTCGCCGGTGCTGCCTGCGTCACGATCGAAGGTCCAGCCGTTCTCCAGCATCAGGGGGCTGACCACCGACACATCAATGAGCGCTTCCAGGCCCTTCAACGCCCGCACGATCAGCGTTCGATGGGCCCAGGGGCAGGCGAGGGATACGTACAGGTGATAGCGCCCGGATGCGGCGGCAAACCCGCTGTCTCCCGTCGCGCCCGCCGCGCCGTCGGCGGTGACCCAGTGCCTGAACCGGGCGCTCTCGCGGACAAAGCGTCCCTCGTTGCTGTCAGTGTCGTACCAGACGTCCTGCCACTGCCCGTTAACCAGCATACCCATCGCACTGCTCCTGTCGTGTCTGTTTCTCAGGAGTGTGAATTCGAAGAACTGCTTTTAAAAGCGCATAATTTTGACAAAATCTTTCTAAAAAATAGAACCAATGTGCCCTTTATGCTGCCGCGGGGCCTTGCCGGCTGAATAGCTCAGCGAGGTAACGCGCGGCGGGGCCGGCACAGTCGGGGTCGGCAACCGTCAGGTACAACGTCGCGTGGCGGCGGGCTCCCTGCTCCAGCGGCAGTGCTTCCAGCTCGCCTGCGTCCAGGGCGGTTGAGATGCGCGTGCGCGGCAGCCAGGCGAAGCCGAGTCCACGACTGACCAGCTCAATGGATGTGGCCACGTGGCTTACGGTCCAGCGCTGCTCCGCGCCGAGCCAGCCGGCGTCGGTGCGCCGGTCCTGGGCGGAGTCGCGAATGACGATTTGTCGCTCCCGCGCAAGATCCTGTAGCGTCAGGGTGCGGCCCAGCGCGTGCAGAGCGTGCCCGCGCGCCGCGACGGCAACGAATTCGGCCTGCATGACGGGCTCGCCGAGGAAGCCCGCGGGAACCGAGCTCGCAATCAGTAACCCGACTTCGCCCCGCAGCAGGCGCTCCTCGCCACCGGAAAGGACAGTCTCGTAAAGCGCTATCCGGGTATTGGGATAGCGATGGGAGAACGCCGCCATCACCTGGGCCAGTTGTGCCGTGGGGTATAACTCATCCACCGCCAGATGAATCTCCGCCTCCGTACCCTGCGCGAGGCTGCTGGCGACGTCCTCCAGCTGGGCTGCCTGTGTCAGCAGCTGGGAGGCACGGCGCAACATTAATGTGCCTGCCTCGGTAAGCTGCGCCTTGCGGCCCACGACTTCCAGCAGTCTGACGCCCAGCTGGTCCTGCAGTTTGTGCACCGCATGATTGATGGTCGACTGGCTCTTGTGGATGGCCGCGGCGGCCTGGGCGAATCCGCCGTGTTCGATCACGGCCTGCAGCATGCGCCACTGTTCAAGTGTTGTGCGGTTCACATCCTGACCTTTCTTTATTATCGAAAGTAACAGGCGAAATAATGCAATTTATTTTCGCAAATAACGAGCTTAATCTGCGCCAACAGCCACCGGGAGCAATGTGTATGAACGATCGTTCGGTACAGGAGATACGCCGGGCCAGGCCTGCCCAGGACGGAGACGGCGTGGCGATTCAGCGGGTGACCGGCATGCGGCATGCGGCGATGGACCCGTTTCTCATGCTCGATGAACTCCGCGCGCAGCGCCGGGAAGATTTGGGGGGCGGTTTCCCGCCGCACCCCCATCGGGGTATGCAAACGCTGACGTACATGAAGCACGGCGGCATTATCCACGAGGACAGCCGGGGCAATCGCGGTGAGATTCGCGATGGCGGCGTGCAGTGGATGTCGGCTGGGCGCGGCATTATCCACTCTGAGATGCCCACCGCGGACACCGAGGGCCTGCACGGCTTTCAGCTCTGGATCAACCTGCCCGCGGCGGAAAAGCTGAGTGAGCCCCGCTACCGGGATATTCCGGCGTCAGCGCTAACGCATGTCGAGGGCGACGGCTACGTCGCTGCCGTGATCGCCGGTGAGTGGCAGCTGGGTGAGTGGCTCGGCCATGGACCCTTGCGGGAACTCGTCCCGCGGGCCGCGCTGGTTGACCTCACGCTGCATCCCCGGGCGACCCTTGCGCTGCTCGTGCCGCCCGGTGATGCCCTGCTGGCCTATGTGTATGCAGGGTCGCTTGACCAGTCGGCCCAGCCCATTACGGCGGGGGAGCTGGCCATTACGACGCACGGGGATCGCTGGTCACTGCGCGCCGGTAGCGCAGGGGCCTCCCTGCTACTGCTGCGTGGGGAGCCGGTTGCCGAACCTGTTGCCCAGTACGGCCCCTTCGTGATGAACACGCAGGCCGAACTTGAGCAGGCGATTCGCGACTACCAGTCGGGCGAGTTCGGCTGATCGCTGGCGGACCATTGTCTGCCGCGGTAACCGACAGGACGGCTGCGTTTATGTGGTGGCGGTGGTACCCTAGCGCTTTGCCATGGGAAAGGATGAGTCATGCTGCGATATCCGGCGCTGTGCCTGATTTTGCTGCTCACGGGGTGTGGTGTAAACCAGCCTCCAGCGCCAGAGCCACCGCAGGAGCAACCCGCCGGGGTGGCATCGCCTGAGGTGGTGGACGCGCCGTTGCAGAGCGCGAGTAGTGAACAGGTCTGCACGGAGCCTCGACCGCAGGTGTGCACGATGGAATACAACCCCGTGTGTGCGCTGCGCGACGGCGGACAGCGCGAGACGCTGTCCTCGCCCTGCAATGCCTGTGCCGATGCGGGCGTGGTCAGCCATACACCGGGAGTGTGCGACAGCGATGCCTGATGTCGTGATCCGGGCGCCAAGCGGCTGGAGGCTCGCCCTGCAATGAGCCTGACCAAGCGCATTCTCCTTGCGATGGTGGCCGGTATTGTCCTCGGTTCCCTGTGCAACCTGTTGTTGCAGAGCAGTGAGCTGGCCGACGTCTGGCGTCGGGTGGTCAATGAGTGGCTGGTGCTTGGCGTTTTCGACGTCGTTGGCCGCATGTTTGTGGCCTCACTGAAACTGCTGGTAGTGCCCCTGGTGCTGGTATCGCTTATCTGTGGCTCGAGCTCTCTGGGCGACAGTGCCCGCATGGGCCCCATCGCGGTGAAAACCATCCTGTTCTACCTGGCGACCACGGCCATCGCCATCAGCATCGCCCTGCTCGCGGCGGTGGCCATCGGCCCGGGTGCCGGCGTGGAAATGGCGGGGGATGCGCAATTTGAGGTGGCCAAGCCACCGCCGCTCACTGATGTGCTGGTGGGCATCGTGCCCTCCAACCCGATCGCCGCCATGGCCGAAGGCAACATGTTACAGGTGATCGTGTTTGCGCTGCTCTTCGGTTACGCCATTTCCCACGCCGGTGAGCCGGGGCGTCGCATCGCCAGCTTTTTTACCGACATGGAAGCGGTGATCATGAAGATGGTGGGCCTGCTCATGGAGCTGGCCCCCTGGGGAGTGTTTGCCCTGCTCGCCAAACTGTTTGCCGAGATGGGCATCAGTGCCATCATGGATCTCGCCGCCTATTTCTTCACGGTCCTCGCGGTGCTGCTGTTCCACGGTCTGGTGACCTACAGCGCCATGCTGGCGACCATCGCCCGGGTGTCTCCGCGAATGATGATGCACAAGATGCGCTCGGTGTGGGCCTTTGCCTTCAGCACCGCCTCCTCGGGTGCCACCTTGCCGATTACCCTGCGTACCGTGGAGCGCCGGCTGGGTGTACACAGTTCCGTTGCCGGGTTTACCGTGCCACTCGGGGCCACGATCAACATGGATGGAACGGCGATCATGCAGGGCGTTGCCACGGTGTTTATCGCCCAGGTGTATGGCGTGGAACTGGGCATGGCGGCGTATCTGACGGTGATTCTTACCGCCACTCTCGCCTCCATCGGCACTGCGGCAGTGCCCGGTGTCGGTCTGGTTACGCTGGCGCTGGTGCTGGAACAGGCCGGTCTGCCGGTTGAGGGGATCGCTCTCATCATCGGTGTCGATCGCCTGCTGGACATGGTGCGCACCGCAGTCAACGTCACTGGCGACGCCACCGTAGCCGTGATTGTGGGTAAAAGTGAAAACCAGCTCGACATGGCGGTCTTTGGTGACCCCCGTGCCGACCTGGAGTCGAACCGGAAGTAAACCATGTCTATTCAGGTGACGATCGTGCCGGTCACGGCCTACCAGCAGAACTGCTCCATCATCAAATGCCTGGACACCGGGCGCGGGGCCCTGGTGGACCCCGGTGGTGATGTCGAACGCCTGTTGCAGGCCGCAGAAAAAATGGGGGCAACACTAGAGAAAATATTGCTGACCCATGGCCATATGGATCACTGCGCTGCAGCGGATGTGTTGCGCCAGCAGCTGGGTGTGCCGATTGAGGGGCCTGAAAAAGAGGACGCGTTCTGGATTGACCGTCTGCCCGAGTGGTGCAGGATGTCAGGCTTTCCGCACGCCGATGCCTTTGTTCCCGACCGCTGGCTGGAGCAGGGTGACACGGTGACAGTGGGCGCGCAGACCCTGCAGGTCTTTCATTGCCCTGGCCATACCCCGGGCCATGTGGTGTTTCTGCACGCGGGACAGCGGGTGGCCTGGGTGGGCGATGTGCTGTTCCAGGGCTCCATCGGGCGCACCGATTTCCCGCGAGGCGATCACGACCAGTTGATTGCCAGCATTCGCGAAACGTTGTTTCCCCTGGGCGACGATATCACCTTTGTCCCCGGCCACGGCCCCACCTCAACGTTCGGCCAGGAGCGTCGCAGCAACCCGTTCGTGTCTGACACACGTTACGGCTGACGGTGGTTCCGCCGACTACTGGATAATCTTGATCCAGTCCCCGGTGCGCGGCTCACCACTGGGATACAGCCCATTCAGCAGCCGCAGCTGTGCTTCCGCATCCGGTAGCCGAATACTGGCAGCGAGGCTGGCCATGGTGGCGCCCCGTGGTACCTGGATATAGCGCACATAACGCTGTTCACCGGCATTGCGTTCCTGTGGATGCAGCGGGCGGAAGCTCTGGATCATTGCCAGCAGGTCGGCGTCCGCGGCTTTGAATTTGTCAGCCTTGCCCTCAAACAGGAATTGCCAGTTGTGATTGATCACCGCCAGGCGCCGTGTCTCTCCGCCGCCACTGGCGAGGGCGCTGTACCCCTGCAGACCCGCCTGCTCAAGGTCCAGGCCATGGCTGATGCCGCCGCTGGCCGCCGCCTCCAGGGCCTGTTGCGGGGTTTGTTGCGGGTCCGGTTTCTGCAGGGTAATGGTGAGGCTGGCGCTGCCATCTGCGGCGCTGGCGACGATCGCGCGGCTGCCACTGCTGACCTGCCAGCCCGGCGGGTAGGCAAAACTGAACGCCAGCTTGTTGTGGTAATAGCGGTTGTCTTCACGTTTTATGCGCGGGCCCCAGGGTAGCCCATCCGTGCGCCGCTGAAACTCGCCGGGTATACTGGGATCCTCTAGCACCTGCCCGGTGTCCAACTCGCTGGCGGCGCGGATCACGGTTTGCAGACGCTGGTCGTTGCGCGGGTGTGTGGCGTAAAGCCCGTGGTAGGTGCCGGCGGGCTTGCCGCCCGCCTTGGCGCGCACGCGCTGATACTGCTCCTGGTCCTTGAGCACGCCAATCACGTTCAACAGTGCGTCGGGCTCATAGCCGCTCAGGTACATATAACGCGCCCCCAGACCGTCCGCCTCCAGTTCGTGCTCCCGGCCGTAGCCACGAACCAGCTCGGTGCCGTACATGCCCGCGGAGTCCATGATGTCCCGGCTGCCGGTGAGCACACCGGCGGTGACTGCCAGCACCTGTGTGGTGAGTGATCCGGCGCGCTGGCGGGCGGCGTGCCGCGCCGTAACGTGGGCGATCTCATGGCCGAGCACGCCGGCCAGTTCGGCTTCGGAGTCGAGGTAGGCGAGCAGTCCGCGGTGGATATAGACATAGCCGCCCGGTGTTGCGAAGGCATTCAGGTCCGGGCTGTCGATGACGGTGAAGGTGAAGGGCAGGTCTGGCCGGTCGCTGTTGGCGACCAGGCGCTGACCGACACGGTTCACGTAGTCCTGCAGCTCCCGGTCATCGTAGATTGCACCCTCTTTCTGGATCTCGGCGTACATCTCCTGCCCGATCTTCGCTTCCTTGGATTCACTCATGACCACCACGCTGGCACCACCGGTTGCGGGGTTGCCGGCGCAGCCGGTGAGCGCGGCGAGCAGTGCAAGGCCCAGCGCGGCGTGACGTATGAGTGCGGTCATCATGGGCGGCTCCTAGGGTGTGTGCGAGAGGAACTCCAGCAGCTGGTCGCCCACGCTGTCGCAGGCAGTGCCCTGAACCGGAGCGATAATGGGAATCGGCAGCACCACGGCGGGCATATAGGACTGGCCACTGGCCGTGGCGCTGATGCGGCCGACCTCGGCGCGCTGAGTAAAATCCCAGATGGTGGCTTCGTAGCTGGCGTCGTCAGACCAGGTGCCGAAGCCGAAGCAGCCAGCGCCGCCCGGACCGATACCGCAGGTCATGGAACCCGCTGAGTCGCCCCGTACCGTGCTGCCGTCAATCCAGATCATGTACCGCGTCTGCAGGGCCGCAAACTTTTCGGCCACATCGCGGTGCTCGAAGAGTTTTTCCAGATCCGAGGGGCGCAGGGGCGCGGTGCGCGGTTCGAACCATGGGTAGAGAGCATTGAGAAACTCCAGTTCATCGATCACGCGAATCGAGGGGTCGCGTGCTTCGATATGCCCGCCGACACAGCTGATAAAGCCCGGTTCAGTCTCGTAGTCGCTGGCGTGGCGGCGACCGAGAATCACCACCGAAGCGTTACCGATACCGGCCGTCGGTGAATTGAATACCATCTGGTCCACGGTGGCGTTCACGCAGCCGGTCAACCAGGGCAGGAGCACGGCACCCATCAGCAGGAGACGCAGGCTCACGGTAGCACCTGGGCCTGGCCGCCAGCACGGGGCAGGCTGTTGAGCCAGGCCTCAACCTGCGGCACACGGGTAAAGGTGGTGGCGAAATGCGCACCTGCATCGCGCAGGGCGACGATGGCGGCCAGCCGTACGGCACCTTCATCGCTCTGCATGAACGCTGTGGGGGTTTTGCCATACGCCGGCATGGTCCATTCCGCAATGGGGTCTCCGCCCATAGTGACCAGTTGGAAACGGTAGCGCATCCAGATCTCGTAGACCTTGACGTTGGTGTGCGCCGGGATGGCGTACTGTAATTCATCGACCGAGGGCAGCAGGACGGCATCCACCAGCGGATTCATCTGCCCCGGCCCCGGTTTGCCGTTCATGAACACCACCTGGCGGAACATGCCCCTGAGCAGGGTGTGCCACAGTTCCACCTGTGCCTGGCCGGTATTCACCAGCCAGCTGGATTCTGCCCGTCCGCTGGCCTCGTCGAAGAACTCGTGATTGGCGAAGTCGTCGTCGTACCAGATGCCCAGCGTCAACGGCAGCGGGTTCATCACCGGGTCGGGGAACTCGCTCTCGACAACCACCTGTTTGGTGCCGCAGCCCGCGAGCAGGCAGGCGAGCACCAGCGCCGCGAGCCAGAGGCCGCGCTCAGGGGCGGTAGTCATTGAGCCCGACAAAGGTGCCTCCATTGCGATACGTCATCTCTCTCATCAGCGCCGCGAAGCGGTGTGCGGTGTTCTGCTGGGCGGGCGCCTGTGAATAGAGTACGGGAAAACCCACGGCATGGATGCGTATCAGGCGCTGGTCACCGCTGTCGCGGTTGAGCCGGTCAACGGTGGTAAGCACCTGGCTGATCGAGTTGCCGGTAAAGTCGTCGCCGAACACGTAGATGCTAATGCGTTTCTTCCCATCGTAAAAGCTGCGAATGGCCTGGGTGATGCCCTCCACCGGGCTCGAGTTGCTGAACACGTTCCAGTTGCGCAGATTCTGGATGATCGCCGTGCGCCGCGCGGCGGTATCCGGTATCCACTGGCCGCGATAGCGGCTGAACATGTAGTCACCCATATCGTTCATCACCTGGATACCCTTCACCTCCGGGTAGATACTCAGCACGGACTCGACCTCTCTCAGCACTCGCTCCCAGGCGTAATAGAACATGGAGCCGGACGTGTCGATAACAAAGATGATGTACTCGCTGTCGACCGGTATGCCGCCAATATAATTGTTTTTTGCCTGCGACTGCTGGGCCTGCAGGCGCTTCTGTTCCTCGGTGAGCGACTGGCGTGCAATGGCCAGCTGCTCGGCGATCACATCACTGGTGCTGGCGTTGACCTGCAGGCTGTCGTGGCGGGAGCGCGTGCTGGCCAGTTGTGCCTGGAGAATGGCGATGCGCTCGCGGTAGGCCGACAGCTGTTCCTGGCGCGCGTTCAGGTCGCGGTTGAGGATGCGCGTTTCGCCCCGTATCTCGAACACTTGCTCCTGCAGCTCGGCAACCTTGCCCTGCAGGTTGACGGTGGACGCCTCTATGATTTGCGGCTGCACCGTTTTGGTAATCATCAACAGCAGGATCACGGCGCCAAAGCCACAGCAGATGACGTCGAGAAACGACAGCGAGAATTCTTCGGTGGTGCGTCGCTTGCGCATGTCGACTCCTAGGGCCAGTCCCGCGAGGGCGTCATGAAGCTGCCACGGGTCGCCTGGGCAAGTTGCCAGAACGCCGAAGCCGCCATCGGGTCCCCCTCCATCGGCGCAAGAATGATATTCACGGGCACGTTCCGTGGCAGCCGCCGCAGCGCCTGCTGATAGAGGTCCAGGCGCTGTTTGCCGCTGACGGTGCTGCCACGCGGCGCCGTGGTGCCCTGGGTCGGCAGGCCGTCCGTAATCAGGAATATGTTATCGGCTGCCGGGCTCAACCGCCCCAGGGCGATGAAGGCATTTTCCAGGCTGGTGCCGCCGCTGGGCAGGATGCTGCGCAGGGCGCGTGTGGCGGATTCCAGCTGCGGCTGATTGGCAACCTCCAGCCACTTGCCGGCGGTTTCCGGCAGCGCAAAGCCGGCCTCCGAATTGAAGGTAATGATCTGGTAGCTGCTGCCGACCGGCAGCTGGGCCGTCAGCCAGTCAACGGTGCTCAGTGCGCGGCTCCACTTCTCCGCTACACGTTGTATTTCGGCACCCATATTGCGCAGGCGGATAATATTGACCAGGCGATCAGCCAGCATGCTGGATGAAACATCCAGCAGGATCACGATATGCCGCCCGCCCAGATTGAGCCCGGTCAGGTACTGGCGGTTGCCGTCGCCGCTGGTGTCCTCGGTGGATTCCCGCAGGCGCTGCACTTCGGCCTCCAGTGCCTGAATCTGGGATTTGAGCCGCTCCAGGTCGGGGCTGCTGCTGGTGGCATCGCGCAGGCCCGCGATCAGCGCTTCATACTCGTCGATCTCCTCTGTCACCCGTGTGGCCCTGCCCTGGGCCTCCACCATCTGCTGGTCGATGTCACTCAGGGCGTTGCGCAGTTTCACCAGCCCGGCTTCGCCGTCGGCGATATCCTCCTCCAGCAGGTTGACTTCCGAGAGCAGGTCGCGGTTCAGCTCGCGCGATTGCACTTCTATGGAGTGGTCAATGATCAGAAAAACCAGCACGACTGCGCCGAAGCCGCAGGACATGATGTCCAGAAAGCTCAGGTTGAAGGTGGTAAAGCCGCGCTTGCGCCTTGCCATGCTGAGCCTCGCCTACTCGCTGACCCGGATCAGCAGGGCCTCGGTGCCGTCCGCCAGTTGCAGGCGATCCCCGCTCGCAACGCAGTCCCCGTCGTGACACGGCCCGTTGTTGACCGTCAATTCCCCCGCATCCGGCCCTGCATGCAGCCGCCAGCCACCAGCGGCATCCGCCACCAGGGACCAGCCTGCGCCCAGTGAGGTGCCATCAACCCGCAGTGCGCGGGCCTCGGCATGACGCAGCAGGTGCGTTGCGCGGGGCAGCGGCTTCGGCGCCGCCGGCTCTGGCGCAGTGTTGGCCGCTGCGCCTGCCGCGGCGGGCAGGCGCTCGACAAAGACCAGGGCTTCGGCGCGCTGCAGCAGGCGCGGCTCGTGCAGGGCCAGTGCACGCTGCATATCGCCGTCCTGCAACACGATCGCCGCCAGGCGTGACCGCAGCTCTGGCAGGAGGGCAGCCACAGGATCCAGCATCAGTGTCGGTGGGTGTTCGCGGGGCAGGTTGCCGGTGACCGCGTCGAGCAGGGTGCGGCTGGCGGCCTGCAGGTCATGGCGCGTCAGTCGCGCGTGGTAGCCGTTCACGCTCAGGCTGGTCTCGGCGGCGTCGCGCAGGGTGCGCAGGGTGCCGGGCAGGGCATTGTAAAGCTGCTGCTCGGTTTCCGCACGGCGGCGGGGATCGAATCGGGTCTGGCGAATGAACGCGCTGGCCGCTGCCTCGACCACCCGCTCCTGCAGCGCCAGCAGCCCGCAGCCGGGCAGTGGCGTTACCTTGTGCAGGAGGACCTCCGTCCCGTCGCGACGTACTTCGCTGAGCAGCGCCTGATGCAGCTGGATCTCCAGGTGGAACAGGGTGGTCTCCGGAGGGTGAAGACTGGCCAGGGCGACACTGCGGTTGACCAGGCCCACCGCCGCAAACGGGCACTGCTGGATAATCCCCAAAAGCAGCGCGACCTGTTCCTTGCGCATGCTGCCTGGCGCGGCCAGCAACAGCTCATCCGGTGCACCGGCCTCCCGGTGCAGCGCCTGCAGATGGGCGTGGACCAGGTCGGCGGTGTGTCTGGCCGGTCCCAGCGCGGGCTGCAGTGCGTCGGTATTGAGTTGCCACCAGTAGCGCGTGGAAATGTCACGCGGCCGCAGCCGTGCTGCCGCGCGCGCATCCTGCCCGAACCGGTACTGCCCGGCGTCCAGCAGGGCATAGCCGGGGCTGCTCAGGTGCAGGTCACCGTGCCAGATCTGCAGGTTACTGTCGTGAATGTCGAGCCAGGCGACCGGCATATCAGTGAGCCACCAGATGGCGCAGCAGTCGCTTGTCGGCGTAGCGCTGGCAGTCCAGCACCAGTTTCTCCTGCGACTGTTGCAGCTGGTGCAGGCAGAACATGATGATGATGCTCAGCACCAGCGCGACGAACGTGCTGTTGAAGGCGACGCCGAGGCTCACCGTGACACCGGAAATATCGCCCTCGACGGCCTTGTAGGCCTGCGCGAGTGCATCGCCGATGCCGCGCACCGTCCCGATGAAGCCGATGGAGGGAATTGCCCAGGCAATGTAGCGCACCATCGACAGTTCCGAGTCGAGCCGATCGGACTCCACTTCGCACTCCTCCTTGATGGTGTTGGACACCGCCTGGATGCTGCCCGTGGTGGCGAAACGCTGCAGTGCGCTTAACAGCGTGCGCGGCAGCAGATAGTCCTGCTCCGCGGCGGGAAGCGCCTCCAGTGAACGGCTGTACTCGCGCGCATCCTCCGGCAGCAGGGTGGTGCCATCGGGGATATCGAGCAGTGCACGTTCCAGCAGCGCCTGTTCGCGCAGGGTACTGCGGCCCTTGTAGGCCATGATGGCCAGGGCCCACAACAGCAGAATGAAGCAGGCTTCCTGCTCGAAGTCCCGTATGACAACCGCCAGGCTGCGCTCTGGCACGATGTCCTCACCGGCGGCCTGCAGCGCCATCTGCTCCTGCAGCTGTGCGTCCGCGCTGGGTCGGATCACGCCGACATACAGGCCGTGCACAACGATGATGGCAATCAGCAGTGCGAAGAGCTGGAAGGTGAATTCCGGGGATAACTTGATTTTCATGGTGGTGTCCTAGATATCCACGGGGAATGAGACGGAAAGGTCTTCCGAGATCTGCTCGGAGGCTTCGTACTCCAGCGGCGATCCCGGGGGGGGTGTTGTGCCTGCGCTGCCTGTCGCTGCGGGTTCAGGGGGCTGCGGTGTCGTCGCTTCGCTGGCTTGCGCACCGGCGTCGTCCGCTGTGTCCTGGCCCGCGGCCGGGTGCGCGGTGGCCCAGCCAACCAGCAGCAGACAGGTCAGCAGTGTAGTGCGTGTTCCGCTCAGCATGGTCGGCCTACTCCGCATAGCGCGCGATCCGGAATCCTACGTCATCGCGCCCCGCTTGCCCATAATCGCGAAACGGGAGCCGCAGTTCCGACATCCTGCTCATGGCCCAGCTGGCGCCGCGTATGACGTAGTTGTCACCACTCTGCGGGCCCAGAGGATCCGTTTCCGCCGGCGCGTTTGCGGCGGGAATCTGGTAGACATCGTGCACCCACTCGGCGACGTTGCCGCCCAGGTCGTGCAGGCCGTGGTGATTCGCGGGAAAGCTGGCAACAGTGGCGCTCACCACCTGACCGTCGTTGTACCCGTTCACGGTCCTGCCGGTCACATAGGCCGAGCTGCTGTCGGCATAGTTTTCGAGGACTGCAGTGGGTGGGAACGTGTCGCCCCAGGGGAAGGTGAGCCGTGTTTCCCCTTTAACGCGCGCGACCCAGGCCCACTCGGCCTCCGTGGGCAGGCGGTAACCCGTTGCCGCGGGATTGAAGCCGGTGACAATGCCCTGGTTCTGCGTGTAGAACGGCGGCAGGCCTTCGCGTTGGCTCAGCCAGTTGCAGAACTGAGCGGCCTGCTGCCAGCTCACCTGAGCGACGGGCTGGTGTTCGCGGTTCAGGCTGTTGCCTTCGATCTGGCCCGAGTTGTGGCTCGCCAGGAACTGCCTGAACTGGGCGTTGGTCACCTCTGTGGTCTGCAGGTAGAACATACGGCGCAGCGTGACCGGGCGCAGAACCTCGTTGGCGCGGCGCCCGGGCTCGCGGCGCGAGGCACCCAGGGTAAAGCTGTCCGGGCCATGTTCGCCGGGGATAAACAGGCGCAGCGTTTGCCCCAGCGCTGAAGTGACCTCTGGCTGCAGCTGTGCTACCCGGGCTTCCTGCTCGGTCTGCAGGGCAACTTCAAAGCGCTGCTCCAGCCCCTGCCGCGGGGTAATACGCCGGGACTCGCTGCGATGCCCCGGCAGACTGATTTCCACGCGGTGTTCAACAGTCGGCAGTGACAGGGACTGGTTGCCACGCCCGACCAGGCGACCGTTGACGCGTACTTCCGCCTCGGGCGGACGCACCCGCAGATCGATTTCGCCCAGCTGGGCGGCCAGCGTGATGGCCTTGCGCCCCGTGGCGCCGGCGGCCAGCTGGACGGTTTCACTGTGGCGTCGGTATCCCGGCCGGGTCAGCATCAGCCGTTGCGGTTTGTCCGGAACAAGGTTCAAGGTGAGCGGCGTCTGGCCCTGGAAATCGCCATCCAGGGTGACATTGGCACCGCTGGGCGTGCTGGCAAGTTCCAGCAGTCCGGCAGCGGGTTGCAGGGTGACGGTGCCCAGCTCGAGGTCGGCGCCCGCCTTTGCCACCAGCGTTTGTTCCCAGGGGGCATAGCCGGGCAGCCGCAGCTGCAGTTGCCGCTCGCCCTGCATGACTTCGACCGAGGCGGGGGTCGTCGCCACCGGCTCGCCGTCGAGGAGCACGTCGGCGCCGGCCGGCTCGCTGTTGATCGACGCCACGGCCCAGGCCGGTGACAGGCGGTACTCGAAGGTCTCCTCGCGGTCGCGGCCGGCGACCTGCAGCGTCTCGTCCAGTGGCAGGTAGCGTGGGTGGCGCAGTTGCAGCGTGTGTGTGCCGGCAGCCAGCTCCAGTGCAGCCAGGGGTGTACTGCCGGCCTGTTCGCCGTCAATGGTTACGGTTGCCCCCTCCGGCTCTGCCAGCAGAGTGACCCGCCCCGGGCGCGGCTGCAGGGAAAAGGGCCAGCGCTGGCTGGCGGCATCGCCGACGGTGATGCTGGTCTCGAGCGGAACGTAACCGGGTGCGCTGACTTGCAGTGCATAGACACCGGGCAGCATCAGGTAGCGGCCCCCCAGCGGCAGGTGGAAGCCGCCCAGGTCGATGTCGGCGGGGGCGCTGGACTCTACGCTGATTTCCACTGAACGTGCGGTAAACAGGAACGCCATGACCAGCGCGAACAGCAGGATGACTGCCGGTAGCAGCCAGCGCCGCCAGCCCCATCCACCCTTCGTTTCGGGCTGCTGCCCCTGATTCAGAGGCTCGAAGCTGCTCGGTGTGATGGCCTGCGTCGTGTCGCGGTCAGTGCTCATTCAAACAGGGTCCGTGCAGGCGATAAAAATGGGTTCCGGTGGACTGCCGGGAGTCACCGTGAACGTCTTGCGTACATCACGGTAGCCATCGCGGGTGCCGACCGCCGTGTAGGTGCCAGGGCGCAGCGCCAGGCTGTGTTCGCCGAACTGTCCCAGCCGTGCCACGCGCTGTACCAGCACCGCGGTGAGCTGATCCGAGCGCAGCGTGACGATGACCGGGGTGCTGGCCCGTTCCAGCAGCTGCGTCAGCTGTTCGATCTGGTTGCCGAGCAGCGTCCCCTGAGGTGTCACCGTACGGGCCTGTGCCAGTACCTGTTCCAGGCTTCTGGCAACCGCCGGATCGGACAGCCGCTCGGGTGCGGCCAGTGCCTCGCGCAGCTGGCTGTCCAGCCGCGCCCGGGGTTGCGCACGTGCCAGGCCCTCCTGGGCAAAGACCAGGGTTGGATCCACCGCGAGGGCTTCCTCATAACCGGCGACGGCGTCGCCCCAGGCCTCTTGGGCCTCGAGTTCCTGCGCCTTGCGTCGCAGCTTGCCGAGACGGTCGGCAGTCTGTGTGGCGCGCAGCTCCGTCAATGCGGCTTCGGTTTCCGGGCTGTCAGGTTGCAGCGAACGGGCCTTGGCGAAGGCGCTCGCCGCGGCGTCAAAACGACCGTCATCAAGCGCAGCATAGCCCTCACTCATCGCGCTCTGGTAGCGCTGCTCCGTGTGCGCGGCCTGCACGCGCTCGAGTGCGTTCGCCGCGCGGCGGCTTGCCGGATCGAGTTGTGTGGCAGCGCGCAGTGTGGCCTCCGCGCCCGCCAGGTCGCCGTCGCGCTCCAGCGCCAGCGCTGTGTCGAGCTTGTCCTGCAGTGCGGTCATCACGGCAGCCCTCTGGCGCAGCGCCTCCAGCGCAGAATCGGCCGGTGCAAGCAGCTCCGCCGTCTCCAGTGCGGGTTGCAGCGCATCTGCATCGCCCCGCTCCAGCGCATCCTCCGCCGCCGTCAGTGCGCCTTGCAGAATATCCGGAATACGTGTTTCCAGCGCCTGAAGCTGTGCCAGACTGTCCCGGTACTGCTCGGTCGCGTCTGAAAACTCGCGGGCCTGATAGTGCGTATCGCCGCGTGTGGCGGCCGCTTTGGCGTTGTCCAGCGCGGGGCCCGCCCAGGACGCCGCTCCCCGCTCCTCCAGTGTGAACTGCAGTTCCACCAGCTGTGCCAGTACTTCCTGCGCTTCCTGCCTCAGGCGGGCCTGCCGGGCATCAGACCAGGGGCTGGCCGCCGGCTCCGGCGCGGGCGGCGCGGCTGCCGCGGGCGGTGCGCCGGAGGCAGCTGGCGGCTTGCCATCGACAGCCAGCCGGGCCGCTGACTTGTCATCGCCCAGCTGGCCCGGCAGCCAGAACACCACGGCCAGCGCCAGTATCACCAGCAACAGCAGCGCGGGGACCAGCCAGCGTGACTGGCCGCTGGTACTCGCAGGGGCAGCAGCCATACCGGGCGTGGGCTCGGCGACGCTGAAGGGTATCGGTTTGACGGGATCGCTGGGTCTGGTCATGCAGAGTCTGGCCTTGTGTCGGCTGTCCCCGAATCAGGGGTTGCTGGTCGATGGCGTGGCTTCCAGCAGGCCGACCTCAGCCTGGTAGATATCGGCCAGCAGCTCGCGCCACTGGGCGTATTGTTCCTCAACATTGCCGCTGAGCATCACCGTGCGGTCCTCCAGTTCGATGACCTGCGGGGTGATTTCCGCCTCCAGTGACATGCCGAGTTCTTCCAGTGCGGCCACGTGAATCTGCGCTTCGGCGCGTTTCTCGAGGCCGCTTTTGAGCAGGTAACCGCCACCGATGATGGCCACATTGCCTGCCGCACGGCTGGAGCGATCGCTGCTGCCCGCGGCGTAGATGCCGGCCAGGATCGCCGCGCCACCGGCAATCAGGTTGCGACGGCTCTCGGCCTGCAGCTCCTGCAGCGCGATGGCCTCTTCATAACTCATCTTGCGCCATTCCTGGTAGGGCACCTGCATTTCGCCACTGAAGTGACCGTAGTGTTCCTGCAGTGTGTCGACAAACAGCTGGTCGCGCTCGCGAATGCTGCGAATGCGCTCCAGCATCGGGTCGCCCTCGGCCGGCAGGCGTCTCACCTCCATCACACCCTTGCGGTTTTCCTTGAGGTAGCCATCGAACGCCTCGGGCGAGAAGCTGCGGGCAAACTGCAGTTCAGTGACCAGGCGGATGTCCTCGCGCTGGGCCAGGGTCAGTGACTCCTGATACCGCATCAGGTCGTTGGCGATCATGTGATAGATCGCCTGGAAGGGGTCGTAGCTGTTGCGGGTGGAGGGCGCATAGGCATACTTGCTTGCGTTTGCCTTGTAGCGCTTGTCCAGCCACTCTGCGCCGCGGGCATCGTTTGCGGTGATATGCAGTTCCAGGGTTTCCCCATCCGATGCCACGATGCGCCCGCGCACCAGCAGATCAACGGCCTGTCGGTCGGAGGGGACGACGCGCACAGCGCCCCAGGCCCCGCTGTTCTGCATGGCCTCCGCCAGCAGGCGCGGCATGAATCGGGCTTCGGCCTTGCGCACTTCGGGGTAGACCTGCTGGTCTTCATCGTAGTCGTCGAGGCCCGGGTCGAAGACCAGTACACCCACGTCCAGCAGCGCGCTTTCAGGCGCCGCCTGTGCCGGCCGCTCCAGGGAGGGCACGGAGGCGGTTTTAACGGTCTGGTTGACGCAGGCGGTCAGGCTGACCAAAAGCAGCAAGACAAGCGCCAGCCGGGCGGTAGTCATGGAGTGATTCCCTTGTATTTTCGGTATTCTTCCCAGAGCTTCTCGCGGACGGCGGGGTCGGGCTCGCGCATGGCGGCCTCGCGCAGCTGCCGAGCAACCACGTCGTCGTCATTGCCGTTGGGTATGTCGTCGGGCGGCGGATAGCGTGCCGGATTCACCGGCCCTGAGCGTCCCGGGGTGTTTACGCTGCCCTGGCCGCCGCCCGCGCCGGCAACTGTGATCTCCTCGCCGTAAGGGCCTTCAAGGCCCCCGGGCGCTGCGCCGCTGGCGGCGTCCTCGCTGGCGGCGTCCGTGCTCGCGTCGTTGCTGCTGGCACGACGCGCACTGCGCTGGCGGGCCTGCTCCTCGAGAATCATGGTGTCGAACTCCCCGGTGCCCGCCTCCAGCCGGGCATCCAGGATGGCCACCTGCTCGGCCGGCGTGAGCGGTCCGGCGGTCGTGCTGGTGTCGCCCGCGCCCGCAGTGTCAGCGGGCCACTGTCCGGAAGTACTACCCGGCGTCGAGCCGCTGTCCTCGCCACGCTCGTTGCCCGCCCCGTTGCCGCTCGCGGCGGCCGCTTCCATGGCCGCCTCAAGCGCGGCCAGAGTGCCGGGATCAAGGGTCGGCGTATCGCGCATGTCAGGCAACACATCACCGCCGGTACCTGTCTCGAAACCTGGCTCTCCTGCGACCTGCCCGTTACCCGCCTCTGGGGCGCCCCCTGTTTCGCTGCCATCCGTCTCAGAACCCGGGGGGGATGATGCGCGCCCTGTGCCATCTTCCAGCGTAGTGCCCTGGGTACCCGCTTCCGGCGCGCCGGCGCCGTCAGTGCTGGCAGTGCTGGCAGTGCTGGCAGTGCTGGCGGCTTCGCCGTTGGAGGTAGAGGGCATCGACGAGCTGCTACCAGTCGCGGGAGCGCTTTGGCTGCCGCTCGCAGTGGGGCTTTGGCTGCCACTGCTGCTTGAGCTTTGACTGCCGCTACTGGAGGAGGATGGCGGTGTGCTGGGTGTCGAGGAAGGCTGTGTGGGATTGCTGGCGCTGGGGCAGCCCGCCAGCACCAGGCACAGCGCTGCGCAGCCTGCGCTGCGCAACAGGGTCAGTGCAATCGATGTCTCAGCGTTTACTGTCATAGGCCATAACCAGGTTGTCGGTTGCTACCGGGGTGCCGGAAGCGAGATCAAATCGTGGACGGAACGGCGTTTTGCGCAGCGCCCGCATGAGCCGATTGGCCAGTCCGTTCGCTTCGCCGGAATCATCCAGCCGCTCAAGGTTGGATACCTTGCCGTCAGCCGCCACGGCAAGCCCTAGCAGTATATCCCCATCGCCTTCAACAGCGAGAGGCCCATGCACATCGATTCCTTCCAGTGCCGGCAAGGGTACGGGTTCGCCAAACAGCTCAGCGCGCAAGGCTTGGGCAGCGGTATCGTCGGCAAGTTCCGCGAAAACCTCAGCATACTCAGCCATCGCGCCCTCCCGATCGCCATGGAACAGCAGCCAGTCGCCCATCAGGGTGCGTGCGCGGGCAGGCGCTGAGGGATCGGTATCGCTGTGCAGCCGCTCCAGGTCGTAAATGGCCTTGAGTACCGCCTGACCCTTGCTGAAATTGTCGCGCAGATAACTGTTGGCAAGCGGGCGTGTGCTGCTACCGCTGAACCCGTTGCCAAAGTCGTCAGCGGCCTCTGCCCAGCGGTAGCCGGCGATAAGGTACTGTGCCTGCAGCATGCCGTACAGCGGTCGCAGAAGGTCGCGGGATGCTTCGCCCTGGTGCTCGAGCACCTCGCTCAGGGCGAGCCGATAGTACTCCCACATCTGCAGCAGGCGCAGGCCGGGCTCTTCGTCGAGACTGAGCAGAAAGGCCTGCCGCTGCCAGTCGCCCTGTTGCAGGAGGCCGCGCACGCGCTGTTCCGGCGTCAGCTCAGCCTTGCTTTGCACGCGGTCGAGATAGCGCTGCCGCTCATCGACAGCGCGGTAGTCTCCCAGCGCCTGCAGGCTGATGATTTCCGACTCCAGCAGAGGCAGCTGGTCCGTGCTGTACAGGCCGGTGCTGACCCGGGCCAGGTGGGTGCCGCGTTTGAACACGGCAGCTGCTTCCGCATGCCGCCCCTCGGCTTGCAGGGCGAGCCCGAGGCTCAGCAGGCGCTCGGGCAGCACGGGGCTGTAGGCGCCGTACTCGCTTTCCAGATCGGTGATGGCCGCCTGCAGTGCGCGGCGCTGCTCCAGCGCACGGGTAGCGGCG
Source organism: Haliea sp. (assembly GCF_041395985.1). NCBI lineage: Bacteria > Pseudomonadati > Pseudomonadota > Gammaproteobacteria > Cellvibrionales > Halieaceae > Haliea > Haliea sp. Next base: position 62,149 of record NZ_JAWKZJ010000002.1, on the reverse strand, counting down.
GCATCGGCATTGCCGGTCGCCGGTAGAGCGTCTGCGAGAGCCGAGCTCGCTGCCAGCGCACCTGCCATCAGGAGCGCCGTAAGATACAGTCCTTTCATGGCACAGATCACCATCGCGAAGTCGCTTGCGAAGTCCCTGCAGGGTCGGCAAGCGCCATCCAAGTATATACATTTCCCGTTGCTCCACTCAAAATACGCGGCCGCGCCTGTTTTGGTGCATTCCCCAGTGAAGCGGATGCCGGAGTTGTCATGCCCACCACACCTCAACCCAGTCAGTTTGCCCGTGAGACCGCTGTCGAGCGGCGTGGCGAGAACCTCTGGAGTGCCGAGTTGTACGCCGGTTGGCGTATTGGTGCGGTGCCCAACGGTGGCTATGTGCTGGCCATCGCGGGTCGGGCGCTGAGCGAGGCGCTGCCCCATAAAGATCCGCTGGCCGTCAATGCGTTCTATCTGGCGCCCACCGCGCTGGGCTCTGTCGAGATACAGGTGGAGGTGTTGCGAACCGGGGGCAATACCAGTCATGCCAGCGCTCGCCTCTACCAGGACGGTGAGCTGAAAGTGGTGGTGACAGCGGCCTATACCACCTTCGAGCGCCTGCAGGGGCCCAGTTGGTCGGCCCAGCCGCGACCCGGATTCCCGGCCTGGGAGGATAGCGTGGCGGGCGGCGACAGCAGTCTTGAATTCAGGCAGCGTGTGGATATTCGTCTGGTGGACGCGGCGGATGTGTTTCGCGGCGGCGCGCCGAGCGGGGCGGGCGAGTTCCGCGGCTGGGTGCAACATGCGGATGGTGCGGCGCCGGACGCCATCTCCCTGCTGATGTTCGCAGACGCTTTCCCGCCACCGGTGTTCGACGTCATCGGTCTGGTGGGCTGGGTGCCGACCGTGGAGCTCACCGTGCAGCTCCGCGGGCTACCGGCGCCCGGTCCGCTGCAGGCGCGCCTGTTTTCCAGGCACCTGACAGACGGTGTGGTCGAAGAGGATGGTGAGTACTGGGACAGCACCGGCAAGCTGGTTGCCATCAGTCGCCAGACGGCCAAAGTCCGGGTGCCTCGCCCTCAGTAGCCGGCGACGTGTCCGCCCGGCCTGCGCGTGTCGGTCGCACCCAGCAGGTAGCCCCGCTCCAGCATGATCGACTGCGTGCGGCCGAGGGTGCGCCCGGCGACATCCACGTTGTGGCCCAGGGCGCGCAGCAGGTCCAGGGTATCCGGGCTGATACCCTGTTCGACGACGAGTTTGTCCGGCAGCCACTGGTGATGAACCCGGGGCTCGGCCGCCGCGGTGGCGATATTCATGTCAAAGGCCATGGCATTGAGTATGGTTTGCAGTACCGATGTAATGATCAGGCTACCCCCGGGGCTGCCGGTTGCCAGCCACGGCTTGCCGTCGCGGAACACCATGGTCGGGCTCATTGACGACAGCGGGCGCTTGCCGCCTTCGATGCTGTTGGCGTCGCCCTCCACCAGTCCGAAGGGGTTGGGCTGTCCCGGGTTGGCGGCGAAGTCGGCCATTTCGTTATTCAGCAGCATGCCGGTACCCGGCACGGCGATGTGGGAGCCGAAGCTGAAGTTCAGTGTGTAGGTGTTGCTCACGACATTGCCGAAGCGGTCGGCGACCGTGTAGTGGGTGGTGTCATGGCTGGCGTCCACCAGTACCTCGCCCGGAGCGACCTCCGAGGACGGTGTGGCCCGGCCCGGCTTGATCAGGGCACGTTGCCGCTCGGCATAGGCCTTGTCGATCAGATCCGCTACCGGCACGGGCTCGAAATCGGGGTCCGCCAGATAGCGGCTGCGGTCGGCATAGGCCAGTTTCATGGCCTCCGCGAGGTGATGGATGTAGGCGGCGCTGTTGTGGCCCATGGCGTGCAGGTCATAGCCCTCCAGAATATTGAGGATCTGGAGGATATGGATACCCCCGGAGGAGGGCGGCGGTGTGGAAATCACCTCAAAGTCGCGGAACCGGCCGCGCACGGGCTCGCGCTCGACCGCCCGGTAGCCGGCGAGATCGGCGGCGGTGATCAGGCCATCCCCTGCCTGCATTTCCGCCACGATGCGCTCTGCCACCTCGCCCGTGTAAAACCCGTCGCGCCCCCGCTCCGCGATGCGCTGCAGGGTCTGTGCCAGATCGGGTTGTTGCCAGGTGGTGCCGACCTCGGGCACACGCCCCTCGGCGTCCAGGAACAGTCTGCGTGCTTCGGCGTTGAGCGCCAGGCGCTCGGCGCGCGCGGCAATCTCCTGGTTGAGGGCGAAAGATATCTCGAAGCCGTCGCGGGCCAGGGCGATCGCCGGTGCCATGACTTCGGGCAGGGACAGCGTGCCGTAACGCTCCTGCGCCAGCACCAGGCCGGCGACAGTGCCGGGAACACCGGCAGATTTGTGGCTGAAATAGGCGCGTTGCTGGTCGACCTCGCCCTCGTCGTTCAGGAACAGGTCACGCGTGGCGGCGGCCGGTGCTGTTTCGCGGTAGTCGATCAGGGTTTGCCGGTTGTCGTTGACAAGGTGAACCAGCATGAAACCGCCGCCCCCCAGATTGCCCGCGCGGGGATAGCTCACGGCCAGGGCAAAACCTGTGGCGACCGCCGCGTCTACGGCATTGCCCCCGCGGCGCAGCATGTCCAGACCGATCTCGGCGGCGAGCCGTTCCGGGCCGACGACCATGCCCTGACGCGCCACCGTGGGCAGAAAACGGCTGCCGAAGTCGATGATCGGTGTTTCCGCAGCGGTTCCCTGCGCCCGGGCGAAGGAGACCGGCAACAGGCAGATACCGAGCAGGATGATCAGGTAGCGGGTCAGTTTCATGAGTGTGGGTCTCCGACGCTGAAGGGCCGCACTTTAACTGTTTTGGCTGGCAACGCATACTCACAGCCTGTTGCACTGCTAACGAGGGATCGTAGTGAATACGCTGCTCAGGGAAATCGAATTGCGTCTCGATGCGCTTTTCGCGCAGCTGGCTGAGGGTTTCGACGCGCCGCCGGCGCAGCGCCTGCGACTTGAGGGCTTGCTGGAAGCCGCGGCCCTGTTGGAGGTCGCGAGCCAGGCGGAACTGGAGGCTTTGTTGACCGACCGCTTTTGTGCCGTGTTCTGTCGTTCGCCTGCAGAGGATTTCGGTGCGCACTGGCAGCGCCTGTTTCCGTTTCCGCAGATACCCGCCATGCAGCAGCGCGCGCCGGTCGTGCCGAGTACCTCCGATGCTCTATAATCAAGCCTTGGCTACGGGAAGCACAGTGTGAACTACGAAGAATTCCGGCGCGAGTATCTGGCCGGTGGTCTCAGGCGCGAGATGCTAGCGTCCTGCCCGATTGCCCAGTTTGAAACCTGGCTGCAGCAGGCGGTGGCGGGCAACATCGCTGACCCTACCGCCATGGTGCTGGCCACCGTCGACGAGCACGGTGGACCCTGGCAGCGGATAGTCCTGCTCAAGGGTGTCTCCACCCGCGGCTTCGTGTTCTACACCAACTACAGCAGCGCAAAAGCGGCCGACATCAGTCGTGAGCCGCAAGTGTCACTGCTGTTCCCCTGGAATATGCTCGAGCGTCAGGTCATCGTAGCCGGGCGGGCGGAGCGCCTCTCGGCACTGGAGTCGGCGCGCTATTTTCTCAGCCGGCCGCGTGAAAGCCAGCTCGCAGCACTGGCCTCGCGCCAGAGCCGCCCCATATCCGCTCGCGCTGTCCTGGAGTCGCAAATGAACGCGCTGCGGCGTAAATTTGCGGAGGGCGATATTCCGGTGCCGGATTTCTGGGGTGGATACCGCGTGGTGCCGCAGCGCATCGAATTCTGGCAGGGCGGCGCGCACCGCCTGCACGACCGTTTCCGGTATTATCGTGATGGTGATGGCTGGCGCATCGAGCGCCTGCAGCCCTGAACAGACAGCAAACTGAGCGAGGAGTAGAGCAGAGCGATGGTTGAACAGCAGCAACTGGTTGGAGCGTGGCAGCTGGAGTCGTGGTCCATCGGTTACGAGGGGCGGGACGATTTCAGCAGCCCCTTTGGCGAGGACCCGCTCGGGCTTCTGGTGTACACCGAAGACGGCTGGATGAGCGCCTCCATCAGCCGCCGCGACCGCGTGCGGCTGCCAGAGGACGCCAGCCCGCGCAAGGTGCCTGATGCCGAGCGCGCCGCCGCGTACAGCAGCTATTTCCACTACGCGGGGCGCTATCGGGTGATCAGGGGCAGCGTGGTGCACTATGTCACGCAGAGCCTCAACCCGAATTTCCCGGGGACCGAGCAACTGCGCCACGCAGAGCTGGATGGCCAGACCCTGGTGCTGACTGGCAAGGATGAAGCGGCGGGCACCGTGCGTTACCACACTCTCGTCTGGCACCGGGCGCCGGTGACCCAACCCGCCACGGAGTAATCAGCGCGCGCGGCGCTGTGCAAAGTAACGCGGCTCGCTTTCGAGGCCGAGGAGTTGCCGGCGCAGCATATCGAGACCGGCCGCGGCGATCATGGTCTGGAACAGGGTGCGTTCCACCGGCCAGACGAGGCACCGGGTGCGCAAGTCCTGCGCGCTGCCCCAGGCCAGCCACACCGTGCCCACCGGCTTGTCTGCGGTGCCGCCCTCCGGGCCGGCGATCCCCGAGACGGCAATGGCGTAGTCGGCGCTGGCGCGCTCCATGGCCCCCAGGGCCATTTCCCGCACGACGGGCTCGCTCACCGCGCCGTGGGCTTCCAGGGTCTCCTTGCGAACGCCCAGCACACTTGCCTTGATGTCGTTGGCGTAGGTCACAAAGCCGGCGTGGAAGGCCTGGGATGAGCCGGGTATGCGCGTCAACTCGCTGGCGATCAGCCCGCCGGTGCAGGACTCCGCCGTGGTGACCGTCGCCCCCCGGGCGGAGAGCAGCTCCAGTACGCGGGCGGCGAGCCGCGTATCGCCCTCGCCGATGATGTGGTCGCCGACCAGTGCGCGCAGCCGCTGCTCGCACTCCGCCCGCAAGGGCAGGTCGGCGGCATCGGCAACAGACAGCTTGATTTCCATTTGCGGCGCACCGGCGCGAAAGCCCAGCTTTACTGCCGACGGCCAGTCCGGGATGGCGTCGTTGATCAGCTGCTGCGCATTGGATTCGCCCAGTCCGAAGGTTTGCAGGCGCAGGATATGGCGCTGCGCGGGGCGATCCAGTGACGCCGCGAGGTCCGCAACGATCTGCTCGAGCATGCGTCGCAGTTCGCCGGGCACCCCGGGGGTGCACATCACCCGACAGTCGCCCAGCATCAGTTCGAAGCCCACCGCGCTACCCACGGCGTTGTCGAGGATGCGGGATCCGGCGGGCAGCTGTGCCTGCTTGCGGTTGGCGGCATCCAGCGGGATGTTGCGCTGGGCACACCAGGCCTCCAGGTGCGCGACTGCCTGCGGATGCTCCTGCAGCGGCACCCCGGCCGCCTCGGCGAGGACCAGGGCTGTCAGGTCATCCACCGTCGGTCCGAGGCCGCCATTGACGATCAGGACATCCGCGCTGGCGGCCATCGCCCTGAGCTCGCGGCAGAGCAGCGTCCGGTCGTCACCGACCGTGACCTTGCGATAGATGCCAAGCCCGATTTCTGCCAGACGCTGGGCGATCATTGCCGAGTTGGAGTCGACGGTATCGCCACTCATGATTTCGTTGCCGGTGAGCAAAAGCTGCACCTGGGGGTCGCGATGCACGGCCATACTCCTCACAGGGAAAGGCGCACAGTGTAGTGCCGATGCTTTTGTCGAGGCAAAGTGCTATTTTTGCGTATTCCTTTACCCGTCAGGAGACTTCCGCCCGTACAGGGCACTGCGCCGATGACCCGTTATTGCCCTCATTGTGGCGCAACGCTGGAGCAGCACATGGTTGGTGGCGAGTTGCGCAACCACTGGCGCTGCACCGCCTGCGCGCGGTTACACTACGATCACCCTATGATCGTGGTCACGACCTTCGTTGCCTGTGGCAAGCGTCTGCTCTGGGTGCAGCGGGCACTGCCACCGAAAGTCGGGGCGTGGGCCATCCCCGGGGGCTTTCTCGAACAGGACGAGACGCTGGCCGAGGGTGCCGCCCGTGAGCTGCGCGAGGAGTCGGGTGTTGTGTTGCCGGCCTCCGCGCTGACGTTTTACATGATGGGCACGATCACTTTTATCAATCAGGTCTACGTGGCGTTCCGGGCGCGCGTCACCGATGAATCGCTGAATCCGGGCCCGGAGTCGCTCGCGGCAGGTTTTTTTTCACGGGATGAATGCCCCTGGGGGCAGGTGGCCTACCCGGAGGTGAACGACTCCATTATCCAGGCCTACGACGATCTGGACTCCGGGCGTTTTGATGTCTGGCACACAGAAATGACGGCCCAGCGCTATGCGCGGCAGCGGGTGAGTGAATTGCCCTAGGCTGATCCAGCGGTCAGCCTGGGGGCGTCTTTGCGGGGCGGTCTGCGGCGGTGCAAGGCGGCCGCAATCCGTGTCGGGCAATTCAGTCCCAGGCCCGGATATGCTACGGTCAGCGCCTTTACACAGGCGATAATGGAGCCCCGCATGTCACTACATCCCGAGGTCGAACTGGCCACCGATGAACAGAAGGTCAGCTATGGCTTCGGCCTGCAGTTTGGTGACCAGCTGCTGCGCAACAACTTCCCGGGGCTGGATCTGGCCGCCGTGATGGCGGGTCTGCAGCACTGGTACAACGAGCGCCAGTCGCTGCTTGCCGACGGCGAGTTGAACCCGAGTTACGACGCCATCAAGGCAAAGCAGCAGGCGATTGCAGCCGATCAGGCGGCCAAGCGTGAGGCACTGGCCGCCCAGTTCATGCAGGCCAACGCGGCCCGCCCGGAGGTCAGCACCACAGCCAGCGGCCTGCAGTACGAGGTGCTGGAGGCGGGAGAGGGTGCCAGCCCGGGACCGCGCAGCAACGTGGTCACGCATTACCATGGCACCTTCATTGACGGCAGCGTGTTTGACAGCTCGGTAGAACGCGGTGAGCCTGCGCGTTTTGGCGTGCACGAGGTGATCCCGGGCTGGACCGAGGCCCTGCAGTTGATGCGCATTGGCGACAAGTGGCGCATTGCCTGCCCCCCTGAACTGGCCTACGGACAACAGGGTGCAGGGGATGCCATCCCGCCGAATACGGCGCTGGTCTTCGAGATTCACCTGCTCGGCATCGAGGAATAACCGGCGTGGTGCCGGCCAGTGTGCACCTGCCGCGCATCCTGCGCATCGGCGCCGGTGCCAGTGAAACGCTGGTGGATACCTTGCGGGAGCTGGATCTGGCACGCCCACTGCTGGTGACGGACCCCTATCTGGCGCAGCAGGGATTTGCCCAGCGGCTGCTGGCCCCGTTGGTGCAGGCCGGTATTCGCTGTCCGGTATTTGCCGACTGTGTGCCAGACCCAACCACTGACAGCGTTGCGGCGTGCCTCGCCATGCTGCAAGAAGGCGATTTCGATTGCCTGGTGGCGCTCGGTGGCGGGAGTTCGCTGGATACCGCCAAGGCGGCTGCCGTGCTGGCGCGGCACGGCGGCGTCATGCGCGACTACGCGGTGCCGGCAACGGTGGCCAGCGGCCTGCCGGTGATTGCCATACCAACCACCGCGGGTACCGGGGCCGAGGTCACGCGGGCCGCGGTTATCACCGACACAGTAACCCAGGAAAAAATGCTCTGCATGGGGCTCGGCCTGGTGCCGGTGGCGGCGCTGGTGGATTTTGAGTTGACCATGAGCATGCCGCGCCGATTGACTGCCGATACCGGGCTGGACACCTTGTGCCACGCACTGGAAGCCTTTGTCAGCCGCAAGGCACATCCGTTCACTGACAGCATCGCGCTGACAGCGCTGGCCGGCATCAGTCAGCACCTGCGCACGGCCTGCGACGACCCGGGAAACCGGGTCGCCAGGGAGGCGATGATGCTCGCTGCCACCCAGGGTGGTATCGCGTTTGCCAATGCCTCAGTGACCTTGATCCACGGCATGAGCCGTCCTCTCGGCGCACTGTTCCATGTACCCCACGGACTCAGCAATGCCATGCTGCTGCCCGAGGTCACCGCCTGGTCCGTATCCCATGCGCCTCAGCGCTATGCGCAGTGCGCCCGCGTGATGGGCCTGGCGCAGGCAGGCGACAGCGACGCCGCCGCCTGTGAGCAGCTGGTGACCGGCCTGCGCCAGCTCACCGTCGATCTGGACGTCCCCAGCCCGGCTGACTGGGGCATTGCCGAAGAGGACTGGTGCGCCAGTCTGGACACCATGGCCGAGCAGGCGCTGGCCTCCGGTTCGCCCGCCAACAATCCGCGGATCGCCGACGCAGCGGACATCGTGACCCTCTATCGCCGTATCTGGGCGGGTTGACGCCGGGGCCCTACCCAATATCGGGCGCATTGGCTACACTCCCCGACCCCAGCAACAGGCAGCCCGGAGGCATCAGCAGATGAAACGCGTCGTATTCAACCAGAAGGGCGGTGTGGGCAAGACCAGTATCACCTGCAACCTGGCGGCAATCAGCGCCGCTCGGGGTCTGCGCACACTGGTTGTGGACCTCGACGTGCAGGGCAATACCACCCATTATCTGGTGGGAGAAATTGACGCCGATGCGTTTCCGGCAGAGGCGCAGGGAGCGGCAGGGCTGTTCAAGCAAACCGTGGGTTCCCGGAAAATGCGCCAGAACCCGGACTCCTTTGTCTGGGAAACCCCCTGGGAGAATCTGTTTCTGCTACCTTCCAGCCCGGTGCTCACGCAATTGGAACGCGAACTGGAATCCCGCTACAAGATCTACAAGTTGCGCGATGCGCTGCAGAAGCTGGATGCAGAATACGATCGGGTGTATATCGATACACCGCCCAACTTCAATTTTTACTCAAAATCCGCGCTGATCGCGGCGGATACTGTGCTCGTGCCCTTCGACTGTGACAGCTTTGCCCGCCAGAGCCTGTACTCCCTCATGGACAACATTGCCGAACTGCAGGAGGACCACAACCCCGACCTCGAGGTCGAGGGTATCGTTATCAACCAGTTCAACAGCCAGGCGCGACTGCCGGGTGAGCTGGTGGCTGAGCTGGAGGAGGAGGGCTACCCGGTGTGCAAAACGTTCCTCAGCGCGTCAGTCAAGATGCGCGAGTCGCACCACGAACATCGCCCGCTGGTAGACCTGGCACCCAGCCACAAGTTGACACAGCAGTTCCTGGCCCTTTACGACGAGTTGGAGAGCGCTCGCGCCTGAGGGCTTTGGTGCGGGCTAGACCTTGGGTAACAAGCTGCCTGCTTTTTCCACCGCGTCCACGTACTCGTCCAGCAGGCGGAAGATCACCTGTCGGCAGGACTCTACGGTATTGAGCTGACCGATCACCTGCCCGCAGGGGTTGAATGCGATCTTCTGGCAGTCTCCCGCATCCGCATAGACCGCGGTGCGGCGGATGCCATCGGAGGTGACCAGCCCCTGTAAGGGCATGCCCAGCGGGTCTGGGGTGTCAGGGCGATCCCAGGCTGCAGTCCACTCGTTTTTCAGCATGCGGCAGGGTTTGCCGGTCCAGGAGCGTGAGCGCACGGTGTCCTCACTGCTGGCGTTGAGCAGGGTCTGTTTCTGTGCCGGTTGTGTGTGCGCCTCTTCGACGGTCAGCCACAGGGAGCCGGTCCAGACGCCCGCCGCGCCCATGGCCATGGCCGCGGCGATCTGGCGCCCGTTGCCGATTCCGCCGGCTGCCAGCATGGGCAGGTCGCCGATGGCGTCGACGATTTGCGGCCAGAGCACGATAGAGCCCACTTCACCCGTGTGGCCGCCACCTTCGCCGCCCTGGGCAACCACGAAGTCCAGCCCCGCTTCCTTGTGTTGCACGGCCTGCTTCACCTTGCCGCAAAGTGCGCCAATCAGCCGTCCGGAGTCTTTCACCTGCTTGATTTTATCGGCGGGAGGCGTGCCCAGCGCATTGGCGATCAGGCGGCATTTCGGGCGGGTCAGGGCTTCCTCCAGCAGGGGTGTGGCGGTGGCATCGGTCCAGCCCATGAGCCCCATGGTCTTGCTGCCGTCGGGCCACTCGGGTACGCCCGCATTGGCCAGCAGCTGCTCGGCAAACTCAATGTGCTCCTTCGGCACCATCGCCCAGAGTTGTTTTTCCATGTCTTCGGCGGACAGGGCGTCCATCCCTTCATACTTCTGGGGGATCACGATGTCCACGCCGTAGGGGCGGTCGCCGATGTTGGCATCAATCCAGTCCAGCTCTTCTTTCATCTGCTCCGGCGTGAACCCGACAACGCCAAGCACGCCGATGCCGCCGGCCTTGCTTACAGCGACCACGACATCGCGGCAGTGAGTAAAAGCAAAAATGGGGTAATCGATACCCAGGCGTTCGCACAGTGAGTTGGTCATTGGGTGTCCTCCATCGGTCTACTGGAGGGAGAGTATTATCCGCGCCGCCTGCGGAGGCAATGGTCTTGTCGGGTCTCTCCAGCGGATGCGCCGGACCAGACCTGACTATAACCTTATAAAAACTGGTTATTTGTCAGCCCTGTTTTGATTCTTTAGAGTTCGCGTTCTTCAATACCCGTGGCTCGCCAGGTGGCTGTGAACATAGATCTGAAAAGCGTTAACGACAGGCTGAGAGGCGCCAGTGCGCCCGCAGTGGTGGAGTGGGCGCTGGCACAGGGGCGCCCGACCATCGCCACCACCAGCATGGGGCGTAATGCCGCTCTCATGCTGCACCTGGTAAGCCGGGTCGACCGGTCCGTGCCCACGGTCTGGATCGACACGGGCTACAACCTGCGCGATACCTATGTGGTCGCCGAACGCCTGATCCGCGAACTCGATCTCAACATCCACGTCTACAGTCCGCTGATGACCTCTGAGCGGCGCAATGCCATCATGGGGGGCATTCCCACTGTGGATGAAGAAGAGCGGCATCGCGAATTCACCCGTCAGGTCAAGCTGGAGCCCTTTGCCCGGGCGCTGGACGACCTGCGCCCGGAAATCTGGCTCACCGGTATCCGCCGCGAAGAAACGGAACACCGCAAAACCCTGGACATCGTATCCATGGACGATCGCGGTATTCTCAAGGTGGCACCCATCTTCTACTGGTCGGAAGCCGAGGTCGAGGACTACATGCAGCGCCACCAGCTGCCTACGTGCCGCCACTACTTCGATCCCACGAAGGTGCACGATGGCCGCGAGTGCGGCCTGCACACCGCCGCCTGATACGCCTTTTCCCGCTATGCCCAGCGTACGCTGCCCGGGCGGGGCGCGCGCGTGGGCTCCGCTATACTTGAGGTGAGGGTCACCGTGTGTCGTGGGCAGCGGAGGAGAGCATGTACGCAGGGCGGGTGTTGCGGGCCGGCATTATCGCGTGCCTCACAGCAGGCGCACTCGGCTGCGCCTCGCAGGGCGCGCCGCCGCTCGACCTGAATACACTGCCCGCCCTGCAGGTGGCGCAAGCCGGGCCCCTGCGCGCTGTCGATGCCGCGGCGAGGCTGGATGCTCGCGACCTGCTGGCTACGACACCCGCAATGCGTGACTTTGTCGCCCGCTATGCCCCCGATGGCAGCAGTCCCCGGCATCGGCTACTCAGCCTGCATGAAGCGGTGCGCGGAGCCGGTGGGCTATCGATCCGCTATGACCCGGCCGCCGATGGCAGCGCAGCGTGGGCATTTACCCAGGGCGACGCCAATTGCCTGTCCTTCGCCCACCTGTTCGTCGCCCTGGCCCGTGACACCGGGCTGGAAGCCCACTACCAGTGGCTGGATGTTCGGCCGCAATGGACGCGTGTCGGTGAAAGGCTGACCATGCGTGTGCACGTCAATGTCATGGTGCGTATGCCCCGGGGCGAGCAGTTCATGGTGGATATTGATCCACTGCAGCCGCGTGATGTGGCGGGGTCGCGCCTGCTGGCGGACCACGAGGCGGCGGCGCTGCACGACAATAACCTGGCCATGGCGGCACTGGCGCAGGGCGATCTTGTTGCGGCCTTTGGGCATGCGGTCAAAGCCCTGCAGTTGAGTGCCGACCTGCCGCTGCTCTGGGTCAACCTGGGGGCAATCTACCGCCAGACCGGACAACTGGATGCGGTGGAGTGGTCGCTGCTGCAGGCGCTTCAGCGGGACAGCAGCGAGCGCTCGGCGATGAACAACCTGGCTCTGCTGTACGACCAGGCCGGGCGCATCGCCGAACGCGATGAGTTGTTGAGTCGTATCCAGCGCCACCGGGAGCGCAACCCGTATTTTCACGCCTGGCGGGGGGACCTGGCGGGAGAGCGCGGTGACTGGGGGGAAGCGCTGGCGCACTACCGCGAGGCCCTGCGGCTGCAGCCGCAGGACAGTGCGCTGCTCGCGGCAACCGGCATCATCCATTTCAAGCTGCAGCAGTACGCTGCAGCGGAGCGCCTGTTGCAGCAGGCCATTGATGGCGCCAGCCTGCTCAGTGAGCGCAGCGAGTATGCTGCGCAACTGGAGCGGGTTCGCCAGGCCGGGCTGCGCTCAGTCGGGCCGCGTCAGGCCGGGCTGCGTTCAGTCGGGCCGCGTCAGGCCGGGCCGCCTCAGGTTGCAGTGGAAGCGACAGGCTCAACGCGGATATAGGCCCGCTTGTGCAACTTGCCGCCGAGGCGCGACAGCGCGTCCAGGCCGCGCATCTGCCAGCCATATTTGCGCCGCAGGGCGGCCAGTGCGCGGTCGATTTCCGCTGGCGAGTCAACGAGAAAGGCGCTCGCGTCGTGCCAGTCGCCGGTGAGGCGCCCGGTTACTGTGCAGGGCGCGATGCGCGCGGCGCTGAAATTGCGCAGGCGCTTGACCTTGCCGGCATCGCCCGCGGAAAACAGGTAGTACACGTCACGGTCTGGGGCAAACCACACTGGGGTCGGCACGAAGTCGCCACTGCGCTTGCGCGTGGCAAGGCTCAGGTAGGCGCAGTGCTCAAAGGGGTTGTCATGAGGTTTTTTCATGGGGTTTTCCGCGCACATATTGACGGTTTGGGCTTACCGGGCGCAGCATAGCCCGGCACAATAAGCCACCATAACAGAACAGCCAGGGGAAACAGTAGATGCGCACATTCGGATTTGAATCCACAACAGAGGACGTGATAGCCGGGCAGGACCTGACTGGAAAGGTGGCCCTGGTCACAGGTGCCTCCGCCGGGCTGGGCGTGGAGACGGCACGCGCACTGGCCGGCGCAGGGGCCACGGTATGCCTGCTGGCTCGCGACCGGACGAGGCTCGATGCGGCACTGGCAACCCTGCGCGCGGAGAATCTGCCGGGGCGACTGGAGTCGGCACTGCTCGACCTTGCGGATCTGGACCAGGTCCGGGTGGCCGCGGAGGGCTTGCTGAAAAGCTTCCCGAAGATCGATATTCTGGTCAATAACGCCGGGGTCATGGCCTGCCCCTTCGGCCACACCGCCCAGGGATTCGAGATGCAGCTGGGCACTAACCATGTTGGTCATTTCCTGCTTACGGGCCTGCTGTTGCCGGCGCTCAAAGCCGCCGGGACGGCGCAGCATGCGGCGCGGGTGGTCAACTTGAGTTCCGCGGGCCATCGTTTTTCGGCGATGGATTTCGATGACCCGAATTATGAGCGCCGCCCCTACGACAAATGGCAGTCCTATGGGCAGTCGAAGACCGCCAACGTGCTGTTTTCCGTAGCGCTGGACGCGCGGCTTGCAGACAGCCACGTGCGCGCGTTCGCCGTACACCCCGGAGCGATCAGCACGGAGCTTGGCCGGCACCTGAATCCGGATGACATGGCACAGATCGCCGCCTCCTTCCCCGGTGGCAAAATGGCCTTCAAGTCGGTGCCGCAGGGCGCGGCGACGTCGGTCTGGGCGGCCACCGCGCCGGAACTGGAAGGAAAAGGCGGCCTCTATCTGGAAGACTGCCAGATCGCGCAGGCGGGTGGTGAGGACAGCATGGCCGGGGTGCAACCCTGGGCGACAGACCGGGAGGCTGCCGAGCGTCTCTGGCAGTTGTCACAACAGTGGGTGGAGCAGGAGTTTGCGTGATGATGCAGTTGAAGCGATGGGAGAGGCTCTTTGCGGCGGTCATGGTGACGCTGTGCTTCGGCCTCGTCGCGGGGGCCGCCAGCGCGGATAGCCGCGAGGATATCGAGGCCAAATCCGACAGGGCGCTGGATGAACTGCGGCGCTACTCGCCGGGGGTCAACTCGCTGCTGAGCAAGGCCAGGGGTGTGCTGGTTTTTCCTGACATCGTCAACATGGGCTTCGGCGTGGGCGGGCAGTATGGCGAGGGTGCGTTACTGGTCGATGGCGATCCCGTCGCCTATTACGCCTCCTCAGCCGGCCCTGCCGAGTTGCCACCGGGCGCCACGCGTGCGGCCAAGGTCATTCTGTTCATGACCACCGATGCACTGGTGTCATTCCGCAATACGGTGGGCTGGCAGGTGGGCCTGCACGGCGAGGTCGACCTGGTGCAGACTGCCGGCGGTAACGTGCGTCTGGCGCGGGCGGAGCACCCCGTGCTGGCTCTGAGTTTTTCCGACAAGGGCATCATTGAGGGTGCCGACCTGAACGGCAGCACCATCAACCGCATCGCGCGCTGAACGGTGCTGCTGTGGCGGCCGCGCCGGGCATTGGGTATGCTGCGCGGCTTTCCACCCTAGCTCACACGGAGCCCCTTCATGTCTGACCACAGTCCGGTTGTTGCTGTCCTCAATGGTGAGCTGCCTGTCGGCAGTGAGGTGACCGTCAAGGGCTGGCTGCGCAGCAAACGCGATTCCAAGGCCGGTATTTCGTTCCTGTCCATTCACGATGGCACCAGCTTCCACCCGGTGCAGGCCGTAGTGCCCGCGAGTCTGGACAATTACGAGCGTGAGATCATCAAACTCTCCACCGGTTGTGCAGTCGCGGTCCGTGGCGAGCTGGTGCCCTCGCAGGGGCAGGGGCAGGCGGTGGAGATCCAGGCCAGCGCGGTGCAGGTGCTCGGCTGGGTGGATGACGCCGAAACCTACCCGATTGCCAAGAAACGCCATACATTCGAGTATTTGCGCACCCAGGCGCATCTGCGTCCTCGCACCAACACCTTCGGTGCGATTACCCGTGTACGTCACACGCTGGCAAACGCGATACACAGTTACTTCCACAACCAGGGTTTCTACTGGATCAATACGCCCATCATCACCGGCAGTGACTGTGAAGGTGCAGGTGAGCTGTTTCGGGTGAGTACGCTGGATTTCGCCAATTTGCCGCGCAACCCGGACGGCTCGGTGGATCATCGTGAGGACTTCTTCGCCGGCGATGCGTTTCTGACGGTTTCCGGGCAGCTGGAAGTGGAGTCGTACTGTCTCGCGATGAGCAAGGTCTACACCTTCGGCCCCACCTTCCGCGCGGAAAACTCCAATACCAGCCGACATCTGGCGGAGTTCTGGATGGTGGAGCCGGAAGTGGCCTTTGCCGATCTGCAGGACAACGCGGATCTGGCGGAATCGCTGCTCAAGCATGTATTCAGCCGCGTGCTGAACGACTGCGAAGACGATATGGCCTTCTTCCAGCAGCGTATCGACAACACGGTCATGGAGCGGCTGCGTACGGTGATAGACAGTCCCTTCGAGCGTATCGATTACACCGAGGCCGTAAAGATCCTGCAGAACTGCGGCAAGACCTTCGAGTTTCCGGTGACCTGGGGGACGGATCTCGCGTCAGAACATGAGCGCTACCTGGCAGAGACCCACGTCGGGCGGCCAGTGGTAGTGATGAATTACCCGAAGGCCATCAAAGCCTTCTATATGCGCCTGAACGATGACGGCGAGACGGTAGCGGCCATGGACGTGCTGGCCCCCGGCATCGGTGAGATCATCGGTGGCAGCCAGCGCGAAGAGCGGCTCGACGTGCTCGACGCGCGCATGGATGCCCAGGTGCGGGAAGAGCTGTGGTGGTATCGCGACCTGCGCCGTTACGGCAGTGTGCCGCATGCGGGTTTTGGCCTGGGCTTTGAGCGCCTGCTCAACTATGTGACGGGGATGGATAACGTGCGCGATGCGATCCCCTTCCCGCGCACCCCGGGCAACGCAAGTTTTTAGGCGCCCGGCCAGGGGCGCCCGGCCAGGGGCGCCCGGCCAGGGGCGCCCGGCCAGAGGTGCCTGGCCAGGGACGCGACTAGTTGGCAGGGGAACTGGTCGCTGGCTCCTTCGGCGGCTTCAGGCCACTGCCCGGCCGCACTGCAAACAGTGTCTGGTAGCCATTCTCGCTGTCGCAGCCCAGGTAATCCACGTCAATCGTCTGCTCGAGGTGAAAGCGCCGAGTGGTGCTGGTCAGGCTCGCTGTCCACTTGTCGTAGCTGAACTTCTCGGGATCCTTGCGCAGGTCGACAAACCCCTCCAACCCGCAGTCAAGCAGGCGCACGCTCATGCCGGAGCTGTTGATGTGCACAATGCGTCCACTGAAGCCGTCGGTCCTTTCACCGGCGATCCGTGCCAGGTATCTGCTGGCCAGCCACCGTTCGGCCTCCTGCGTCGCGGCGCGCACGTTACCCAGGCGCTCCTTCAGCGCGGTTAATTCCGCAGCACTGACCAGCTGTGCCGGCTCACCGCGCAACACAGCCTTGATCTGCAGGTGCACGAGGTAATCAACGTACTTGCGCAGAGGCGAGGTGCAGTTGGTGTAACACTCCAGGGCCATGCCCATGTGCAGCCCGGCGCGGGTTGATAGCTCCGCACGGGTCAACAGGCGGTTGATCATGGCCCGCAGTGGTAGCTGGTTCTCGCTGGCGGCGAGGCGCCGCATGATGTCGCGGTATCCCTCGCGCGAGGTCGGGTCGATATCGGCGACCTCCGGTGCGTGCAGGGCAAGGAATTTACGGCATTCCTCGAGGCGGTCGCTGCGAAAGCCCGGGTGGGTGACAAACGGGCCACTGCCATCATGTTCGGCAAGAAAGCGCGCGGCACAGCGGTTGGCGGCGATCATGCACTCTTCAACCAGCTTCTGCGACAGCAGCTTCTCGTGGGGCTCAATCGTCTCAATCTGCTTCTGGTCGTTGAGGATCCAGCGATACTCGCGGCGATCTTCCATTACCAGCTCTTCGGCCTCGCGCTGGGCACGCAGCGCGCGGTACACCTGATAGAGCGCCTCCAGCGGTGTGGCGTGGCTCATGAGGTCGTCGCCGTGACCGTTGAGGTAGCGATCCACGGCGAAGTAGGACAGTTTGGCCCGTGAGCGTACAGTGGCTTCAATAAACTCGAAGGCGCCGACGCGGCCGCTGTCACTGACGGAAATCTTGCAGACCAGGGCCGCGCGATCATTCCCCTCGGACAGCGCGCAGGTGTCCTGGGCCATCTGCTCGGGCAGCATGGGCAGTACATCGCCGTGGAAATACACAGTGGTGCCGCGTGCCGCAATGTCCTGGCGCAGGCTGGAGTCGGCGGGCACCCAGGCACTGGGGTCGGCGATCGCTACATACAGCGTCCAGCCGTCGCTGCTGATGTCGGCGTACAACGCGTCGTCGATATCCTGCGTCTTGGCGGCATCAATCGAGACGAATTCCAGGTCCGTGAGGTCCCTGCGCCGCTCATCGTCCAGTGGCCGAGCTTCAGCGAGCCGCTTTTCCATGTCGCGCAGCGCCGGTGGACTCCAGCCGGCGGCAAGCCGGTACTTGGCAATACTGTAGAGGTTCTCGATGCCCGGGGTGCTGTCGTTACCCAGCACCTGCAACACCTTGGCCTGTGGCTTGCCGTCACGGATGGGGTGGCGGAGTATCGCGCAGCGCAGATAGTCGCCCTCACGCACACCGTTGCGGGCGTGTGGCGGTATGAACAGCCAGCGTTTCAGCTGGGGCAGGTCCGGCTGCACGAACAGCGCCTTGCCCTTGCGCACACAGCGGCCGCTGAAGTCGCCCAGCGGACTGTCGATCAGCTTTTCGATATCGGCAATCAGCTTGTTGTCGCCCGAAGGGCGCACGCAGACGCGAACGCGGTCGTCCGGGAACGCTTTCAGCATCTCGTCCGGTGGCACAAAGATCTCCCGGCCGTCAGCGAGCACGGCAAAGCCGTAGCGGGACTGGGTGCCCTTGATCACCGCGTCGGCGCGCTCTTTCTCGGCCTCCATCTGGGATTTGAGGCCCTTGAGCTGGGCGAGAGAGTCCGGGTTGAGCATCGCGGCAATCGAGTCTTTGGCTGGTGGCTGAACAAGCTGGCTATCCTAGCCGAAAACGGCGGTGCTGTCAGGATTCCCCGGGCGTTGACATTGTGGGGCGCAGGGTTTGTAATCAAGGCACGCTTTGGTTTCGCTGTTACCAGGAAGCGCATTTGAGACAACCCGGTTGTTTTCGCTCATCCCCACCCCGGCTCCGGAAGCCGGCAGTACGCCCCGCACACCACTTGCCCCCCAGTTCTGAACGCCCACCCATGAGGATGTCACTATGGACTCAGGCTCACCCCTGCGCGTCGAAAAAACCCCACTCAAGGCCGTCGTCAAGAAAACCTACGTGTTGGACACCAACGTCCTGCTGCACGATCCCACGGCGGTAACCGCCTTCAATGAGCACCACGTGGTCATTCCCATGACGGTGCTGGAGGAGCTTGATCACATCAAGGACCGCCATGAGAAAACGGTGAGCCGCGAGGCGCGTATCGCGATCCAGATGATCGACAAGGTCGTCGATACCGCGTCACCGCAGGCCATCCAGGCAGGGGTGCCGATCCCCGGCAGCAACATGGACGGTGTGCCGGGTACATTGGCCATCTACCCCGACCAACTGCTCAGCGATGCCAGTGATGTGCCTTACCTGGATGTGACCCAGGATCAGGCCAACGATAACCGCATTATCAATGTGGCCTTGCGGCTGCAGGCGGAAAACCCGGCGGCTTTCGTTTGCCTGGTCACCAAGGACATCAACATGCGCATCAAGGCCAAGGGGTCCGGCCTTGTACATGTGGAGGACTATCGCCGCGACCGGGTGCTGGATGATATCGACCTGCTGGCGCGCGGCTATGAACACATCCAGGGTGATTTCTGGTCGGATATCTCCGAGGTGGATACCCTGCGCGAAGGCGATTGCACGCTGCACCGTATTCCGCGCCGGTCCCTGCCCGATGTCTACCCGAATATGTTCCTCTACGACGACCAGGCGTTCATCGCGTTCGTCAAGCGTATCGACAGTGAGTACGTGTATCTGCACTGCGACAGCCGCGACAAGTTGATGCACCGGCGCTTCTGGGGATTGGCGCCGCGGAATCTCGAGCAGGCGATGGCGATGTCGTTACTGGAGAACGACAATGTCGACATGACGGTGATGACTGGCCCGGCCGGCTCGGGCAAGACGCTGCTGGCACTGGCCTATGGTTTGCACGCGATCCTCGAGCAAAAGCGGTTCAGCAAGCTGATCGTAGCGCGCTCAACGCCACCCATCGCCGAGGATATCGGTTTCCTGCCGGGTACCGAAGAGGAAAAGATGGCGCCCTGGCTGGCGGCCTTCGATGACAATCTGGAGATCCTGCACGGTACGGACGAATCCTGCCACGGCAGCATCGCCTATGTGAAAGAGCGCGCCAACATCCAGTTCAAATCGCTGAATTTCATGCGTGGCCGCTCCTTCAACAACGCCTACATCATCATCGACGAAGCCCAGGGTCTCAGCCAGTTTCAGTTGAAGTCGGTAATCAGCCGGGTGGGAGCAGACTCCAAGATCGTGGTGCTGGGGAACCTGGCGCAGATCGACAACAAATACATATCGCCGTTAACCTCCGGACTGACCTACCTGGTGGAGAAAACCAAGGCATACCCCCATGCGGGCATCATGCACGTAAACGGCATTGTGCGTTCCCGGCTGGCAGCGTTCGCCGAGGAGCAGCTGTAGCGCTGCTCCGCTGGCGCTTTTCTGCTAAGGTACAGGGCGCTGCGCGCAAGCGGCGCCCCGTACCCAATCCCGGAATTCATAGCCTATGAACGCTGTTTTCATTCTGCTGCAGTACCTGGTTCCACAGCACGCGCTCTCCCGCCTGGTAGGCTGGCTGGCCGAACTGCGTTACCCGCGCTGGTTGAAAAACGGGATGATCGCCGCGTTTGTTCGCGCGTTTGGCGTGGACATGAACGAGGCTGAGGAGCGCTATCCGGAGGCCTACGCCAATTTCAACGCTTTTTTTACCCGCCCGCTGCGTACTGGGGTGCGGCCTCTGGCGGGTGCCGGCCTGGTGTGCCCGGCCGATGGCGCTGTGAGCCAGATCGGGCGCATAGAGGAACACAGCCTGCTGCAGGCCAAGGGCCGACGGTATTCCACCTGGGCGCTGCTGGGCGGGGACGAGGCGCGCGCGGCACAGTTTCGCAACGGGCACTTTGCCACTATCTATCTGTCCCCCCGCGATTATCACCGCGTACACATGCCCATTGAGGGTGAGCTGGTGGCGACCCGCTACGTGCCGGGGAAGCTGTTTTCGGTCAACGGCACGACGGCTGAGGGCGTTGACCGACTGTTCGCCCGCAATGAACGACTGATCTGCTATTTCGATACGCCCGCCGGGCCGATGGCACTGGTGCTGGTGGGCGCCATGATCGTGGCCGGTATCGATACCGTGTGGGAGGGCCAGGTGGCGCCGCCACCGCGCGCTGTGCGCGATCGCGACTACCGCAGCCTGCCGGCGCCGGTGCGGCTTGCACAAGGCGAGGAGATGGGGCGCTTCAAACTGGGCTCAACAGTCATCCTCCTGTTCCCGGAGGGCGCCGTGGAGTGGGACCCTGCGCTGCAGGCGGGCGGTGTCACCCGGCTTGGCCAGGCGCTGGGCAGCCTGTCGCAGGGCGAAGCCGGTCAAGCAGGCTGATCGAGGCTCTCCACAATGTGCCGGTAGCTGTTCAGTCGGACAGGGCTGATCGCGCCGCTGGCCGCCGCTTCCAGAATCGCGCAGCCGGGCTCATGTTTGTGGCAGCAATCGCGAAAGCGGCAGTGCCCGAGCAGGGGGCGAAATTCCCGGAAACCGTATTCAACCTGCTCACGTTGCATGTGCCACAGGCCGAATTCGCGAATGCCCGGTGAGTCGATCAGGCTGCCTCCGCCCGGCAGGTGAAACAACTGTGCGGTGGTCGTGGTGTGGGTGCCTTTCTGGCGCAGCGCCGACAGTTCGCCGACCCGCAGCGCCACCCCGGGCAGCAGTGCGTTGACCAGAGACGACTTGCCAACCCCTGATTGCCCAACAAACACGCTGACACGCTCCTGCAGGGCTTCCCGAAGCTGGGCCAGGCTGCCGCTCTGGCTGCTGACTTCCAGCACCCGGTACCCCAGCGTGGGGTAGATGGCGAGCAGTTCGGCCAGGCGCGCCCGCAGATCAGCGTCTTCCGCCAGCAGGTCACATTTGTTGAGCACCAGCACCGGTTCAATGCCGACAACTTCGGCAGCTACCAGATAGCGGTCGATCAGGTTCGCATGAGGCTCCGGCAGCGGCGCGATCACCACCAGTATCTGGTCGATATTGGCAGCGATGGCTTTCAGCTTGCCGTAGGGATCGGGTCGGCGCAGTTCACTGTGACGCGGTTCGCGCGCCACCACAACGCCGGTGCTGTCACCGGGGCACCAGGTCACCCGATCTCCGGTGACCAGGCCATCCAGATTGGCGCGCAGGTGGCAGCGCTGGCTGTGCCCGGTGTCATCCTCGATGTCCACCTGGGTGCCGTAGTGAGCGATCACCAGTCCGCTCTGCTCCGGCCCCAGCTCGCCTGCCCCGAGCGCTTCGTCCGCCCTCGCTTCCCGTCGCTGTGCACGCGCCGTGCGCTCCTCCTGGATCCTGCGGATGCGGAAGCTTTGCTGACGACTCAGTTTGCGTTTGCTCATGGCAGCATTATTGGTGCCCGACGTGGCGCTGTACAGGCAATTTGTTACACTGCCCGGCCGCGCGGAATACAACAGGGTGTGAGGGTATGCAGCAGCAGGGGAACCTGATCTGGGTGGATCTGGAAATGACCGGCCTGGACCCGGAGCGTGATGTGATCATCGAGATGGCGACGATTGTCACCGACAGTGCATTGCACACCCTTGCCGAGGGGCCTGTGATCGCCGTGCATCAGCCCGATTCCGTGCTGGCGCAAATGGACGAGTGGAACACGACCCACCACACGCGTTCCGGCCTCGTGGAGCGTGTCCGCAACAGTCGCATTGATGCCGCCGCGGCGGAGGCTGCGACCCTAGCCTTCCTCGCTGAGTGGGTCGCCCCCGGCAGCTCCCCCATGTGCGGCAATACCATCTGCCAGGATCGCCGCTTCCTGGCCCGGTACATGCCGCAGCTGGAAGCCTTTTTCCACTACCGCAATCTGGATGTCAGTACCCTGAAAATACTCATGCGCCTGTGGCGGCCCGAGCTGGAAGCAGGGGTGGTCAAGGCGGGGAGTCACCAGGCGCTGGACGATATTCGTGAATCGGTTGCCGAGCTGCGCTACTACCGGGAGCATTTCCTGCGCGCGCCCTGAGCATGTCAAGCGCCCACTGCACATGTTCACGTACCAGCGCTGAAGGGTGTGCAAGGCGGGATTCCAGTGCCGCCATGGCGCGCGGCGTCGCCGGGCCGTTGCCCAGGCCCACGGCCAGGTTGCGCAGCCACTGTTCGTGTCCGATGCGGCGCAGCGCGGAGCCCTCCGTCCGTGCCAGGAAGGTCGCCTCGTCCCAGAGAAACAGTGCCACCAGTTCACTGTCCTGCAGCGCGTGGCGCGGCTGGAAGTCTGCCTCTTCGCTGTGCCGCGCGAACTTGTTCCAGGGGCAGACCAGCTGGCAGTCATCGCAGCCGAATACCCGGTTGCCCATGAGGGGGCGAAGCTCCGGGTCGATGCTGCCGCGGTGCTCGATGGTCAGGTAGGAGATACAGCGGCGCGCATCCAGCGTGTATGGGGCGATAAATGCCCGGGTCGGGCAGATGTCGAGGCAGGCCGTACAGCTGCCGCAGTGCTTGCTCGCCTGCGGCGGATCCGGGCTCAGGGGCAGGTCGGTGTAGATTTCGCCGAGGAAGAACCAGGAGCCTGCACGTTCGTTGATCAACAGTGTATTTTTCGCCAGCCAGCCCATGCCGGCGCGCTCTGCGAGCGCGCGCTCCAACACGGGTGCACTGTCCACGAAAGCGCGGTAGTGCCCCCCTGCCGCGGCGCCCTCTATGAGCTCCGCGAGCCGCGCGAGCCGCTTGCGCACCAGTTTGTGGTAGTCCCGCCCCAGCGCGTAGCGTGAGATATAGGCCTTTTCCGTGGATGCAAGCACCTGCAGCGGCCGGGTGTCTGCAGCGAGATAGTCCATGCGCACGGTAATGACTCGGCAGGTGCCGGGTACCAGCTCCGCGGGCCGCGCGCGGCGCAGCCCGTGTCGCGCCATGTACTCCATGCTGCCGTGATAGCCAGCATCCAGCCACTTCTGCAGGTAGGGCTCGTGGGCAGTGAGGTCGATGTCGCTCACCGCCCACTGACTGAACCCCAGCTCCCGGGTCCAGGTGTCGATGCGCTGGCGCAGCGCGCTCTCCTGGTGGGGAGTCAGTGTCGGTGCCATCGGGCTTTGCTGTGCATAGGGCTGGGCCGGGCAGGGAAAGCTGCCTATAATCCGCGGGTTTGCGGGCGTATCCTGGGCTCGTCAGTGTAGCAGCGCGAGGTTGGTTTTGGCGACGTCAGTCAGGCAGGGTTTCAGCGGCTCGGAGCACGAAGGTTTGTACAGTGCCAGCGAGACGCGCGCGCTGGATCAGTGGGCCATCGAGCGCGCTGGCATTCAAGGCGCGGTGCTCATGTCCCGGGCCGCCGCTGCCGCCCTGCATCAACTCTCGCTGCGTTGGCCGCAGCCTGCCTTGCTGCAGGTGCTCTGCGGCACCGGGAACAATGGCGGCGATGGCTATCTGCTTGCCGATCAGGCCCGTCGTCGCAATATACCGGTGCGGGTGCTGCAGGTGGGAGACCCGGCGAAAATCCGCGGCGACGCGTTGCGTGCCCGCGCGCAGGCGCTGGCCAATGGCGTGCCCGTGGCGCCGTTTACCGGCAATGCGCTGGAGGCCGAGGGTGTACTGGTCGACGCCCTGCTTGGCACCGGTCTGGGAGGCGATGTTCGCGAGCCCTTTGCCGCCGCGATCGACGCCTTGAACAGTGCAGGCCAGCCGGTGGTGGCGCTGGATATACCCTCCGGGCTCTGCGCCGACACCGGGCGCGTGCTCGGCACGGCGGTGCGCGCCGACCTCACGGTCACCTTCATTGCCCGCAAGCGCGGTCTGTTCACCCTGCACGGTCCCGATTGCAGGGGCCAGCTCGAGTACGCTGATCTCGCAGTGCCCGCAGAGGCAGTGCAGTCGCTAGTGCCTGCCTGGCGCCGCCTCGATCTGCAACGCCTGCTCAGCGCATGGCCGCAGCGCCCTGCGGCCAGCCACAAGGGCGATTACGGCACGGTGCTGGTGGTCGGCGGCGATTACGGCTTTCCCGGCGCGGTGGCACTGGCCGCAGAAGCTGCACTGCGCTGCGGCGCAGGTCTGGTGCGGGTGGCGACGCGGCCAGAGCATCTGCCCGCAATCGTCGCGCGCACACCGGAAGCGATGGTCAGCGCGGTGCGCTCAGGGCAGGAACTGCAGCCGCTGTTGGCCGGCGCGGATGTTATTGTGCTGGGGCCGGGCCTCGGTCGCAGCAGCTGGTCCGGCCAACTGCTGCAGGTGGCGCTGGCGGCACCGCAGCCAGTGGTCATTGATGCCGACGCCCTGAACCTGCTGGCGGAATTGCCGCGGGAAGCCGCGCTGTTGCGCGATAATCGGGTCTACACCCCGCATCCAGGAGAGGCCGCGCGTCTGCTGGGCAGTTCCACGGCGGCGGTGCAGGGTGACCGGTTTGCGGCGTCGGGCGCGTTGCAGACGCGGCTCGGCGGGGTTGTGCTGTTGAAGGGCAACGGCAGCCTGATTGTCGACGGGCAGCAGCAGTTGCTGGCGGATTACGGTAATCCCGGCATGGCGTCGGGAGGCATGGGCGATGTACTCAGCGGTGTGATTGGTGCGCTGCTGGCGCAGGGCCTCAGTCCCTTGACGGCCACCGCGCTGGCGGCCTGTGCACACGGTGCAGCAGCGGACATGGCGGCCTCTGCAGGGCAGCGCGGCCTGCTGGCCAGCGATCTGATGCTGCCACTGAGGAAACTACTGGGATGACCGCAGAGGCAACGTTTGCGGCGCTCGATGAAGCCGCCATGGTACGGCTGGGTGCTTTACTCGGCGCGGCCAGCGAGCCCGGTGTGATTGTGTATCTCTACGGCGGCCTGGGTATGGGCAAGACGACCCTGAGCCGCGGTCTGGTGCAGAGTTTTGGTCATCGGGGTGCGGTGAAAAGCCCCACCTACACGCTGGTAGAGCCCTATCAGTTCGGTGAGCTGGAGGTTTTTCATTTCGATCTTTACCGGCTCGCCGACCCGGCGGAGCTCGAATTCATGGGTATACGGGACTACTTCACCCCTCACAGCCTGTGTCTGGTGGAGTGGCCCGAACGTGGCGCGGGAGTTTTGCCCCGGGCAGATTTAGCGATTACCATAACCGCAGCGGGTAGCGGGCGTAGCCTGCAGGTGCAGGCTGGAAGCGATGTGGGTCACCGCATCCTGGCGCGCTGGCAATCCGCTGCCCGAGCATAGCGATGGATACGCGTCTGGAGTGAGATGAACAGGGGTTTCTGGGCGAGTCTGGTGCTGTGGTGCCTGAGTGTATCGACGGCGCTGGCGGTGGAGGTGCACGATGTCCGTTTGTGGCGTGCGCCGGATCACACACGTGTGGTGTTTGACCTGAGCGGCCCGGCAGATCACCGCCTGTTGACCCTCAGCAACCCCGATCGCATTGTCCTTGATGTCAGCAACGCTGCGCTGAAAGCCAGCCTGAGTGGTCTGGAACTGGCCAACACGCCGATTTCACTGGTGCGCTCGGGCGTCCGTGAAGGTCGCGACCTGCGCGTGGTGTTCGATGTGCGTGCCGCCGTGGACCCACGCAGTTTTGCGCTCAAGGCCAACGCGCAGGCGGGCGACCGGCTGGTGCTGGATCTCTACGACCGGAACCCCGTTAGCGAGAAAGCTGTTGCAGCCGAGCCGGTGAAAACCTCTGCGGCTACGGATCGCGGCAGTCGCGACATCATTATTGCAATTGATGCGGGGCATGGCGGCGAAGACCCTGGCGCCATCGGCCCCAACCGGCAGCGCGAGAAGGACATCGTGCTTGCCATTTCCCGGGAACTGGAGTCATTGCTCAAGCGCGATGAGGGGTTTCGCCCGACCATGATCCGCTCAGGCGATTACTACGTCAGCCTCAAGGGGCGTCGCGACCTCGCCCGTCAGCGGCAGGCTGACCTGTTTGTCTCCATCCACGCAGACGCGTTTACGCGCCGTGAAGCCAACGGCGCGTCGGTGTACGCGCTGTCGACCCGCGGCGCCACCAGCACCGCCGCCAGTTACCTTGCGCAGCGTGAAAACGCGGCAGACCTGATCGGCGGTGTGCGTCTGGGTGACAAGGATGACGTGCTGGCCAGCGTGCTCACCGATCTCTCCATGACCAATACACTGGACCACAGCCTCAAAGTCGGCGCCAAGGTGCTGTCGCGTATGGATACGGTGGCCCGGCTGCACAAGCGCAATGTCGAGCAGGCCGGCTTTGCGGTACTGAAGTCACCTGACATTCCCTCCATCCTGGTCGAGACCGGTTTTATCTCCAACCCCGGTGAAGCACAAAAGCTCAGCACCCGTGCCTATCAGCAAAAGGTGGCACAGGCCATCCACGCCGGTATTCGTGACTGGTTTCTGGCCCAGCCACCACCGGGCACGCTGATTGCCCAGCGCAAGCAGCAGGGTGATCAGGAGTACACCATCGCCCGAGGTGATACACTCTCGGGCATCGCCCAGCGTTTCAATGTGCCGGTTCGCCGCCTGCGGGAACACAACGGCCTGCGTGATTCCTCGCACATCATGGTAGGTCAAACGCTGAAAATACCTGCGACCTGAGCCCGACTGAAGCCCCATTCATGTCCAGAATCCAGCGCCTCAGCCCGAGGCTAGCCAACCAGATCGCCGCCGGCGAAGTGGTTGAACGGCCCGCCTCCGTCGTCAAGGAAGTGCTTGAAAACAGCCTTGATGCCGGTGCCACGCGAGTCGACATCGATATCGAGGCTGCGGGTTGCAAGCTGATCCGCATCCGGGATAACGGCTTCGGGATTGATCCGGAAGACCTGCCGTTGGCGCTGTCCCGCCACGCCACCAGCAAGATCGCCTCCCTGGACGACCTGGAGCGCGTCGGCAGCCTCGGTTTTCGCGGCGAAGCACTGGCCTCCATCGGCTCGGTGTCGCGGCTGACGCTCACCAGCAATCACCGCGACGGGACCAGCGAGGGCTGCAGCGCACTCTGTGAGGGGCGTGACATGGACGTGCAGCTGCGTCCCGCACCCCACCCGCGAGGCACCACGGTAGAGGTGCGCGACCTGTTCTTCAACACGCCGGCGCGGCGCAAGTTCCTGCGTACGGAAAAAACCGAGTTCAATCATCTGGAAGAGGTGGTCAAGCGCCTTGCCCTGTCGCGCTTCGATGTCGGCTTCACCTTGCGCCACAACGGCAAGGTGATTCACAGCCTGGCAGGTGCCGCCTCGGACGCGGAGCGGCAGCGACGTGTCGCCGCAGTGTGCGGCCCGGCCTTCATGGAGCAGGCACTGTTTATCGAAGTCGAGCGCGGCGACATGCGACTTTGGGGCTGGCTGGGACTGCCGACGTTTTCCCGCAGTCAGGCGGACCTGCAGTATTTCTTCGTCAATGGCCGGGTGATTCGCGACAAACTGGTGGCGCACGCGGTGAAGCAGGCTTACCGCGACGTGCTCTATCACGGCCGCCATCCCGCCTTTGTGCTTTTTCTCGAACTCGATCCGGCCCAGGTGGATGTCAATGTCCATCCCGGCAAGCACGAGGTGCGCTTCCGGGACAGTCGTGCCGTACACCAGTGTATTTTCAGCGGTCTGCACCGCGCGCTGGCGGATGTCAGGCCCGCCGCGGCGCCACCGCCGGTGGCGACGCCCGAGGGCCTGGCGGTGGATACGGCGACGGGTGAAATTGCCCGCCAACCCGGCCTGGGCTGGGGGCCGCCTGCGGCCTACCGGCCGACATCCGCGCCCCTGCCCGGGCAGTCCGGGGAGCAGCTGCGCAGCTATGCCGGCCTGCATCCCCGTGCGCTGCCCGAGGTGGAAACCCCGGAGGAGGTGCCGCCGCTGGGCTATGCCCTGGCGCAGTTGAAGGGCATCTATATCCTGGCGGAAAACGCCGAGGGCCTGGTGCTGGTCGACATGCACGCGGCCCACGAGCGCATTACCTATGAGCGGCTGAAGGCCGCCAGGGCGCTGGATGCCATTCCCGGTCAGCCGCTGCTGGTCCCCGAGGCGATCGCGGTCAGCGAGCGCGAGGTGGCCCTGGCCCAGGACCATGCCGAGGTGTTCGCCCGCCTGGGGCTGCTGGTGGAGGTTGCCGGTGAAGAGTCGCTGCTGGTGCGCCAGATCCCGGTGACGCTGCGCGGCTCGGATGTGGCGGCGCTGGTGCGCGACGTGCTCTCGGATCTGGCCGAATACGGCAGCTCGGACCGCATAGAAGCCCATATGGATGACATTCTGTCGACCATGGCCTGCCATGGTTCGGTGCGCGCGAACCGGCGCCTCAGCGTGCCGGAAATGAATGCCCTGTTGCGGGACATGGAAGAAACGGAACGCTCGGGCCAGTGTAACCACGGGCGCCCCACCTGGACGCGCATGTCGCTGGAGGAACTCGACAAACTGTTCCTGCGGGGCCGCTAGGCGCTCATGGCCCTGCGGGAGACGCAGAAGCCGCTGATGCTCTGTATCACCGGGCCGACGGCCGCCGGCAAGACTGATCTGGCGGTGGGGCTTGCCGAGGCCCTCGGGGGCGAATTGATCAGCGTTGACAGCACGCTGGTGTATCGCGGCCTGGATATTGGCAGCGCGAAACCGGACTACCCCCATCACCTGGTCGATATCCGCGACCCCACCGAGAGCTATTCCGCGGCGGACTTCGTTCAGGATGCGCTGCGCGCCGCCGCCGATATCGTCGGGCGCGGTCGGGTGCCGATTCTGGTGGGCGGCACCATGCTGTACTTCCGTGCGCTGCTGGATGGACTGGCGCCGATGCCTGCGGCCGATCCGCAGCTGCGGGTGTCGTTGGCCGCCGAGGCCGCGGCGCAGGGCTGGCCGGCGCTGCATGCGCGGCTGGCGGAGGTGGACCCCACGTCCGCCGCGGCAATCCACCCTCACCACTCGCAGCGTATAAGCAGGGCATTGGAGGTTTTTATCAGCAGCGGTGTGCCACTGAGCGTGTGGCACGAGCAGGCGCCAGAGAGTCCAGTGCGCGACTATCGTGTGCAGCAGCTGGCCCTGTGCCCCCGGGATCGCGGCGTGCTGCACCGGCGCATAGCCCTGCGTTTTGCGCAGATGATGGAACAGGGGTTTCTGCAGGAGGTCGCCGCGCTGCGTGAGCGGCTGGCAGGGTACGGCGAGGTCCCGGCGCTGCGTGCCGTGGGCTATCGCCAGCTGTGCCGGCACCTCGACGGCGACTGCAGCCTGGAGGAGGCGGTGCAGCAGGGCGTTGCGGCAACCCGGCAGCTGGCGAAGCGGCAACTGACCTGGCTGCGCAAGTGGCAGGACCTGCACTGGCTGCTGGCCAACGCCGCGGGGAACATTTGTGCCGAGGGAGAGTCTGAACACAGCGCAGGCGAACGAGATGAAAATTCGCTCACCTGTGCCTTGAAGTATCTGCGGGAGAGCCCCATCTAGGGGGGAATACCAGCTATACTGTCAACAATCGGTCGGGGAGCGCCCCGGGGGCTGGCAAACCGGCCCGCCAGGGTGAGAGAAGGCGAGAGTACATCCATTATTATCAGGCTCCAGTTGAGCCAGCCAAGGAGAGAGCTATGTCAAAAGGGCACACGCTACAAGACCCTTACCTGAACATCCTGCGTAAGGAGCGCGTTCCGGTATCCATCTATCTGGTGAACGGCATCAAGCTGCAGGGCCAGATCGAGTCATTCGACCAGTTTGTTGTGCTGCTGAAGAACACGGTCAGCCAGATGGTGTACAAGCACGCCATTTCCACTGTGGTCCCCTCCCGCGTGGTGCGCATGCCCATGCAGAATCCGCCGGAAGATGATGACGGCGACAGCTAATCTGTCCAGATTGTGCGGGCGCTGCGGCGCCCCCACCTCACCCACAGCCGATCCCCGAGGCGAGCGTGTTCTTTGAGCGTCCAGCATCCGGCGAGCGCGCCGTACTGGTGCACCTCGCCATTGCCAGCGAAGACGAGCGTGAAGATCCCCGCGAGTTCGAGGAGCTGGTCCTGTCGGCCGGTGGTGACCCGGTGGCGTTTGTCGTGGGCAGCCGCGATGTGCCCGATTCGCGCACCTTCATTGGCTCCGGCAAAGTCCAGGAAGTGCTGGACGAGGTGCAGCTGCACGAAGCGGAGCTGGTGATATTCAACCATGCCCTGAGCCCCAGCCAGGAGCGCAACCTCGAACGGCAGTTCAAGTGTCGCGTGCTCGACCGTACCGGGCTGATCCTCGATATCTTCGCCCAGCGCGCCCGCACCCATGAGGGCAAGCTGCAGGTGGAGCTCGCCCAGCTGCAGCACATGAGCACGCGCCTCGTGCGCGGCTGGACCCACCTCGAGCGACAGAAGGGCGGTATCGGCCTGCGCGGGCCGGGCGAAACCCAGCTGGAGACCGACCGGCGCCTGCTTCGGGTGCGTATCAAGTCGATTCTGGCCCGGCTGGAGAAAGTGCGGCGCCAGCGCGACCAGGGCCGGCGCTCCCGGCGGCGGGCGGACGTGCCCACCATCGCGCTGGTGGGGTACACCAACGCCGGCAAGTCGACGCTGTTCAACCGCCTCACCAATGCCGAGGTGTATGCCGCCGACCAGCTGTTTGCCACCCTCGACCCCACGCTGCGCCGGCTGGAGCTGGATGAAGTCGGGCCGGTGATCATGGCGGATACCGTGGGCTTCATCGCCCACCTGCCGCACAAGCTGGTTGAGGCCTTCAAGGCCACGCTGGAAGAGACGGTCAGCGCCGATCTCCTGCTGCATGTGATCGATGTTGCGTCAGGGGCGCGCGAGGACAATATCTACCAGGTTCAGGCGGTGCTGGAGGAAATCGGCGCACAGGACATCCCGCAGCTGCAGGTGTTCAACAAACTTGACCTGTTGGAGCAGGAGCCGCGTATTGATTACGATGAGCACGGCGTTCCCGAACGCGTGTGGCTGAGCGCGGCCACCGGAGCGGGCTGCGATCTGCTGCTGCAGGCCATCGGCGAGCGTGTCGGGGCTGACATGGTGGAAGAAGAGCTGCACCTGCAGCCGCAACAGGGCCGCCTGCGTGCCGCGCTGTACCAGATGGGTGCGGTGGCCGCGGAACAGTACGGTGATGACGGCATAGCGCACCTGAGTGTGCGTCTGCCGCGCGCCGACTGGAATCGACTGATGAAACGGGGGCCAGAGCTGGTGCCCTAGGAACCCGGGTCTGGGGTTCAGGTATTATTGGTAAACTGCAAACATGGTGAAAATGGGAGTTCAGTATGGCTTGGAATGAGCCGGGTGGTGGAAATAACAAGCCGAAGGATCCCTGGGGCGGCGGTGACCAGGGGCCCCCAGACCTTGATGAGGCGCTGAAGAAGTTGCAGGAGAAGCTCGGCGGCCTGTTTGGCGGTCGCGGCGGTAAACGCGGCGGATCATCGGGCGGCGGTGGCGGGCTCTCCGCCGGGCTGTTGGGCGTGATCGCACTGGTTGCAGTTCTGGTCTGGGGCCTGATGGGGCTGTACCAGGTCGACGAGCAGGAGCGCGCCGTGGTGCTGCGTTTCGGCAAGTACCTCGAGACTGTGCAGCCTGGCCTGCAGTGGAACCCACCGCTGATCGATGAAGTGATTCGCGTCAACACCACCAAGGTGCGCGCCGCGACCTTCCGCGAGATCATGCTCACCCAGGACGAGAATATCGTCGAGGTGCGCATGTCGGTGCAGTACGTGATCGTCGATCCCACCAGTTTTGTACTGAAGGTGCGCGACCCTGAGGATTCCCTGCAGCATGCGGCCCAGAGCGCATTGCGGCATGTCGTCGGCGATACCCGCATGGACTCGGTGTTGACCGAGGGGCGTGCCCAGATCGGTACCGACGTGCAGGTGCGCCTGCAGCGCTACACCGACATGTATGAAACCGGCATTCGTGTGATCAAGGTCAACATCGACGAATCCAAGCCGCCGAGCCAGGTGCAGGCCGCATTCGACGACGTGATCAAGGCGCGTGAGGATGAGGAGCGGCTCAAGAACGAGGCCCAAGCCTATGCCAATGGCATCGTGCCTGAAGCGCGCGGCCGTGCCCAGCGGGTGCTCGAGGAAGCCGGCGCGTATCGCGAGCAGGTAGTCGCCAGCGCCGAGGGTGAGGCGGAACGTTTCAAGGCGCTGTTGGCCGAGTACGCCAAGGCACCGGAAGTGACCCGCGAGCGCCTGTACCTCGAGGCTGTGCAGGAGGTGCTTACCAACACCAACAAGGTGATGGTTGACGTGGAAGGCGGCAACAACGTGATGTACCTGCCGCTGGACAAAATGACCAGTTCGTCCGGTGCCAGCGTGCCGCGCAGCGGCCGGCTGGATGCCAACACGGTGCGCGAGCTGACCGACGCCGTGACCGAGCAGCTGCGTCAGGACGCCGCTGCAGCCAATAACCGCAGAGGAGGTCGCTAAGATGGGCGGAAAAGGTATGACCTGGCTGCTGGTAGCTGCCCTGTCGCTGTTCGTGTTGAGCAACACGGTGTTTGTAGTCAAGGAGACCGAGCGCGCCGTGATGCTGCAGTTTGGTGAAGTGGTCAACCCGGACATCAGGCCCGGTTTGCACGTCAAGGTGCCGTTCGTCAACAACGTGCGCAAGTTCGAGGCACGGCTGCTGACGGTGGATTCAACGCCCGAGCGCTTCTTCACGCAGGAGAAGAAGGCCTTGATTGTCGACTCCTACGCCAAGTTCCGCGTGGCAGACACCGCGAAGTTCTATACCGCGACCAACGGTGAGGAAGCGCGAGCCAGCGCCCTGCTTGGACAGCGGATCAACGACGGTTTGCGTAACCAGGTAGCGGTGCGCACCATTCAGGAGGTGGTGTCGGGCCAGCGCGACCAGTTGATGGAGGCGCTGACGGAAGAGCTGAGCGAAGTGGCATTGGAGGAATACGGTGTCGAGGTTCTGGACGTGCGGGTCAAGCAGATCGACCTGCCGCCGGATGTGTCCGAGTCCGTGTACCGCCGCATGAATGCCGAGCGGGAAAAAGAGGCCCGGGAGCACCGCGCACTGGGCCAGGAGCTCGCTGAGGGTATTCGCGCCGCAGCGGACCGTGAAGTCACGGTACTGGAGGCGAACGCCTACCGCGATGCGCAGCTGATCCGTGGTGAGGGCGACGCACTGGCGACCAACATCTATGCTGAGGCCTTCAACAGCAATCCCGAGTTCTACTCGTTCACCCGCAGCCTGCGGGCGTATCGGGAGTCGTTCCAGAACAGCGGCGATATCATGCTGATTCAGCCAGACAGTGACTTCTTCCGCTATCTGAAGGATTCCGAGGGTAGCCAATAGGGGTAAAAAACGCAGGTGCCTTCAGCGGCGCCTGTGGTAGAATTCTGTAACCGTGGGATCCGGCGTTTTACCCACAAACGCTGGCCCCGCGGTTTTTTTATGAGCACGGCTTCAGGGGGATGATGTGGAATTCTGGCAGGTTCTGCCAGCGGCCCTGGCGCTGGTACTGATTATCGAGGGTATCTTGCCCTTCCTGAGCCCCCGCGCCTGGCGACAGATGGTGATCGGGGTTGCGCAGCAGCAGGACAAGGTCATCCGCAATGTCGGCCTGGGCAGCATGCTGCTCGGTGTCGCCGTGCTGTATTGGGTGCACTAAAGGGCGTTTATGACAACGGTGGATCGCTGGCAATTGCCCGATGGGGTGGAGGAAGTGCTGCCCCGGCAGGCGCGCATTGTCGAGCGCCTGAGGCGTGAACTTCTAGACCTCTATCAGCGATGGGGCTATCAGCTGGTCATCCCCCCACTGATGGAATTCACCGAGTCGCTGCTGATTGGCCTGGGACGTGATCTCGACCTGCTGACCTTCAAGATGACGGATCAGCTGAGTGGCCGCACTCTGGGCATTCGTGCCGACATCACGCCGCAGGTGGCGCGCATCGACGCGCACAGCCTCGCTGAAGCCGGCGTAACGCGCCTCTGCTATGCAGGGTCTACCCTGCATACCCGGCCCAAATCCCTGCTCGCGTCGCGCTCGCCCATTCAGCTGGGCGCCGAACTCTACGGCGACGACAGCCTGGCGGGCGACGTGGAGATCATCCGGCTTATGCTCGCCACCCTGGGTGCCGCCGGCGTCACCGAGGTGACACTGGACCTGGGCCATGTCGGTGTGTACGAAGCCGTGCTTGCGGCGGCGACATTGACCGCGGAGCAGGAGGCGGAGGTCTTCGACGCCCTGCAGCGCAAGTCGCGTCCGGATTTGCTGCTGGCGCTGGCCGACGTCGCTGCCCCGGCCGCCGGGCTGATTCTCGGCCTGCTGGAGCTGCACGGCGATGCGGCGGTGCTCGATGCGGCGCGCGAGCTGCTGGCGCAAGCGGCGCCGGACGCGCTGCTTGCCGTGGCGGCACTGGAGTCCGTGGCCGCTGCCATCGCGCGCAGCCACCCCGCCATTACCGTGTATTTCGACCTCGCAGAATTGCGCGGTTACCACTACCACACGGGCATGGTGTTTGCGGCCTACGCCCCCGGGCACGGCCAGGCGCTGGCGAATGGCGGACGCTACAACGATGTCGGTAAGGTCTTCGGCCGCGCGCGACCGGCGACCGGCTTTGCCACTGACCTCAAGGCCCTGATGGCCCTGGTGCCGGCAGCGACAGACGAGCCCGGCGCGGTAAGTGCACCGGATATCGACGATCCCGCACTGCTCGCGGCGGTGGCAGCGCTGCGCAAGGGCGGTGAGATCGTCATTCGCTGTGCCGGCGAGCGCCCCGATCCGCGGTGTGACCGCGAACTGGTAAAAGCTGACGGTGAGTGGGCGCTGCGCCCGCTCGATTCCTGATCAATCACATGAGTTGAATGTTCATGAGCAAGAATGTAGTGGTTCTCGGCACCCAGTGGGGCGATGAGGGCAAGGGCAAAATCGTCGACCTGCTGACCGATCGCGCCAGCGCTGTGGTGCGCTTCCAGGGTGGGCACAACGCCGGCCACACACTGGTCATCGATGGGCAGAAAACCGTATTGCACCTGATTCCCTCGGGTATTCTGCGGGCCAATGTGCAGTGCCTGATCGGCAATGGTGTGGTGCTGGCGCCTGATGCACTGCTCAGGGAGATCGGCACACTGGAGGAGAAAGGGGTGCCGGTGCGCGAGCGGCTGCGCATTTCACCCTCCTGCCCGCTGATCCTGCCGTATCACGTGGCGCTGGACGTGGCGCGTGAGGCCCGCCGTGGGGAGGGCAAGATCGGTACGACCGGGCGCGGCATCGGCCCCGCTTACGAGGACAAGGCGGCCCGTCGCGGCGTGCGCCTGGGTGATCTGAAAGACCCCCAGCGCTTTGCAGAGAAGCTGCGTGAGGTAATGGATTACCACAACTTCCAGTTGCAGCACTACTACAAGGTTGCGCCGCTCGACTACGACACGGTGCTGGCCGAAACACTGGCGATGGCGCAGGAGTTGCTGCCCATGATTGCCGATGTGACCGCCATTCTGCACGAGTGCCGGAAAACCGACGCCAATATCATGTTTGAGGGCGCGCAGGGTTCGCTGCTGGATATCGACCACGGCACCTATCCCTTCGTGACCAGTTCCAACACGACAGCGGGCGGCACGGCCACCGGCTCCGGCTTTGGTCCGCTGTTCCTCGACTATGTGCTGGGCATTACCAAGGCCTACACCACCCGCGTCGGCTCCGGGCCTTTTCCCACGGAGCTGTTTGATGCAACCGGCGCCCACCTCGCCGCACGCGGGCACGAGTTCGGCGCTACCACGGGTCGGCCTCGCCGCTGCGGCTGGTTCGATGCGGTCGCCCTGCGCAATGCCGTCAACATCAACTCGGTGTCCGGCCTGTGCCTGACCAAGCTCGATGTCCTGGATGGCCTGGAAACCATCCAGATTTGCGTGGGCTATGTGGATGCCAAAGGCAAGCCGGTACCGAACCCCGTGGATTCTGATGATTATGACGGCCTGGTGCCTTTCTACGAGGAGGTGCCCGGCTGGAGCGAGTCCACAGTGGGTGCACGCTCGCTGGATGAGCTGCCCAAAGCCGCCCGCGACTACATCCAGAAAATCGAGGATGTGGTCGGCGCCCCCATCGATATCATCTCGACGGGACCAGACCGGGTAGAGACGATCGTGCTGCGTCACCCCTTCGACGCGGTCTGAGCCCGCGCATTACAATTGCTGTGCTTTCCAGTCGCTGAACCCGACCCCGGTCCAGCGTCTGAAGGCCCGGTAGAAACTGTTCACCTCCAGATAGCCCAGTTCATCGGCCAGGCATTTGCCGGGTAGCCGCGCCGTCCGCAGTGCCTGCTCACAGCGGTATTGCCGGGCGCGGTCGAGCAAAAACTGGTAGTGGGTGTGATCCATGCGCAGGCGGCGTCGCAGCGTTGTCGGGCTCATCCCCAGCTGGCTGGCAACTGATTCGACCCGCAGCCGGTAGAGGTCTCCCTGCAGCAGAATCTGCAAGACGCGGTCGGTCGTGCGGTACTGGCTGTCGCCGCGCTGCGCATGGTTCGACGTGGTGTGGGTGTGGGCAACCCGCGTTAGGGCTGCACTGTGCAGGTGTTGCATAACCGGAACCTCCCTGTTCTGGTGTCGTCATGAAGCGGGCAGCGCTCGTGCGCTCCATCCTTGGAGCTCGCGCCGCATTAAAAAAGATAGCAGAGAAAATGTGCCTCCGCGTCTCGCACGTCGAATACGGGCGAAAATGATGGGGAGGGCTTAACGATCGTTGTTCGTCAGATTCCCCAGGGCGTCGGGCAGGGGACAGTCCATGGCGGCCGCAATGGCGGCCAGCAGCTCCTGCTCCAGCGCGCTCACACGGCCATCGGCATTCGCGGCCTTGCGCATCGCCTTGAGGATTCTGGGTTTGAGCAGGGGATAGCAGTCCGCAAGTTCCCGCACGGCACGGGAGAAGGCGGCGAGTGAGCAGTCTGCCTGTGGCAGCAGCGTCAATGCGGGATCATCCAGCGCTTCCACCGCCGTGCGAAAACAGAGCATGGTGTCCCCACTGCTGTTGTGGGCGAGCATGGACAGCACCACGCGCAGGTGCTCGCGCACCTTGCGCAGGCTGCGGTAGCGGGCCGCAGCGGGTTTCACCTGGAAAAATTCGGGGTCTATGTAGTGGCGCAGCAGCTGGTACAGGCACCACTCCAGCAGTTCGGTGCGGCGGTCCGCGCGGATCAACCCGAGCAGCAGGCGCTTGAACTGCCGGTATTGCCCGACGGACTGGGTTTTCAGAGCCGGCAGGCACAGTTCCAGCAGTGGCAGCCGCTGCCCCGCCGCTAGCGCTGCGACCCCGGGTGCCAGTGTGTGTGTGAGGTCCTCCAGTCCCTGCACGCCGCTTTCCCTGAGCAGTGCATACTGTGTGGCCTGCACTGATGCGTCGTCGCTGATCAGCAACGCGAGCATGAGTGCGCTGGCGCCCAGTGGTTCGTGGCTGTAGCTCAGGAACGCCTGCGGCAGGCCATGATGCGCAGGGAACACCGCCTCGGCGCCGTCTTCGGCAAAGTGCGCATCCGCAGTGTCGGACGCCTCCGGTTGGCCGTTTCCGGCCTCCACTGCCGCCAGCGCCGCGGCTACCAGTGCTGCGCGCCCTACACCGACCTCGGCCGCGGCGGGGTGTGGTTGGGCGTGCTCGTAGTGCTCGATTTTGCGCGTGATATAGGTGCCGTTCCAGCCCGGCTCCAGGCGCCGAATACGGTTCGGCAGTGGCGGGTGGGTCGCGAACAGTTGCCACAGGCGGTGGCGGATCTGGCCGAAGAAAATGTGTGAAAGTTCATCCGCCCGCGCCGCATGCACCAGGGAGCCGGGCACGTAGCCACCGATAACCTTGAGGGCATCAGCAATGCCGCTATTATCGCGGGTGTACTGCACGGCACAGGCGTCCGCCAGATATTCTTTCTGGCGGCTGATGGCGGCCTTGATAAAACCGGATGCGAGCCCCCCGAGCCAGCCGAGTATCCACAGCCCCAGTCCCAGCAGAGGCAGGGCCGGGCCGCCGTTGCTGCGATCCCGGTCATTGCCGGTGCGGTGGTGGCTGCTGGCACGCATCAGGATGTAACCGACATCGCCGATGAAGGTAATGCCTTTCAGCAACGCTGCGAGGCGAATGTTGAGGCGCATGTCGCCGTTCAGGATGTGGCTGAACTCATGCGCGATCACGCCCTGCAGTTCGTTGCGCCGCAGGTGAGTGATGGCGCCCCGCGTCACGCCGATGACTGCATCGGCCGGCGACAGTCCCGCGGCAAAGGCATTGATGCCGCGCTCCGCATTCATCACGAACACGGGTGGCACGGGCATACCGGCGGCCAGCGCAATTTCGTCGACGATGTTCAGGCAGCGACGTTCGGCGCTGTCGCTGGTCTGGGGCAGTATCCGCGTGCCGCCCATGGCTTCGGCGACAACCTTGCCGCCGGCAGCGAGTTGCAGCCACTTGACCGTTGCCACAAGGCCCACGGTGGCGGAAATACCCAGCCCGATTGTGCCGAAGCGCTCCCAGCTGAAATAGCGCAGAAAATCCCTGAAGCTGCCGCGGCTGCCCGCGTACAGGTTGTAGTGGTCGCCCCACCAGAGAAAGCCGGCGACCAGGGCGTTGGTCAACACAATGAGTGCGGCAACGGCACACAGGAACAGCAGGGTGAGCAGGCGCGTATTGCGGCGCGCCAGGTCCTGCTGGGCGAAGAAGTCCATCGCAGCCCTTCAGGCGTCGGCAGCGATAACCCTAGAAGCTGACCTGCGGTGCTGCCTGGATCTGTGCCGAGTCGTCGAACTCCAGCAGCGTGGCATCCTGTCCGTGGCCAAAGGTGGATGCCACCGCCACCGGTGGGAAACTCTGGCGGTAGGTGTTGTAGGCCATCACCGCGTCGTTGTAGCCCTGGCGGGCAAAGGCGACACGATTCTCGGTGTTGGTCAGCTCTTCGGAAAGCTGCTGCATGTTCTCGCTGGCCTTGAGATCGGGGTAGGCTTCCATGGTGACGTTGAGTTTGCCGAGTGCACCCTGCAGCGCGTTTTCGGCGCTCGCCAGCCGCGTCATGTCGGCACCACCGATGGCGTCCGGCCCCAGCGCCTTGAGCAGCGCGGCGGCATCGTTGCGCGCCGCGGTCACCGCCTCCAGCGTCTCGCGCTCGTGGCTCATGTAGGCGCGCGCCGTTTCCACCAGATTGGGTATCAGGTCGTAGCGCCGTTTCAGCTGCACTTCAATTTGCGCAAAGGCGTTCTGGTAGCGGTTTTTCAGGGCAACGAGGCGGTTGTAGATACCGATGACATACATCACCAGGCCCAGCAGGACCAGCCAGAACACAATCGTAGAAACGTCCATGCAACACCCTCCCAGGCGGTAGTTGTAGATCGATTCTACCCGAAAACGGCGCGGGTGCGAGGAACGCTCAGGCCAGCGCCACCTCGACCTCAACGCCGTTGACCGCGGCGTTGCCGGACAGGACGTCCAGGGCGAGGTCATCGGTGACGTCGTTGCAGCTGACGCCCGCATGCCCGGCCGCGGTGTGCAGGCGCACCCCGGGCCGGCCGTGGCCGTAGCCGTGTGGCAGGCTGACCACCCCGGGCATCACCCCGGCGCTGGCTTCCACGGCCACGGTAACACGACCGGCACGGGAACTCAGGTGCACGCGGTCACCGTCTTTGATGCCGCGCACCGCCATGTCCTGCGGATGCATGAGCAGGGTGCAGCGGTCTTTCCCTTTTACCAGGCGGTGATAGTTGTGCATCCAGGAATTGTTCGAGCGCACGTGCCGGCGTCCAATCAGGCGCAGGGCGCCACTGTCGCCTGCGCTGAACGCTGCGCGCAGGCGGTCTAGGTCTGCCAGCGCCTGTGGAGTGGCGCAGTCGATGGTTTTGTCCGCGGTCTGCAGCCGTTGGGGTAGTTGCGGCCGCAGGGCCCCGAGGTCGATGCCCGAGGGGTGCTCCCGCAGCTTGTCCAGGGTCAGCGCGTGTTCGCTGCCCCTGCGTTCACTGTAGGGCCCGATCTGCAGGCCGAGGTCGATGATCTCGTGGGGCGCCATCACCGGTTGCATGGGTTGGCCCAGCAGCTCGGCGACCCGGTTGCCCAGCTCGGTGAAGATCTCCCAGTCGTGCAATGTACCTTCCGGTTTGGCGAACACTGCGTCGTTGTACCGGGCGGTGTTGCGTATCGCGTTGAGGTGGAACGCGAGGTCGTAGTGGTCGTGTTCCAGCGGCGATGTCGGCGGCAGGATGATGTCCGCATGGCGTGTGGTTTCGTTGAGGTAGGGATCCAGGCAGACCATGAATTCCAGTTGTGCCAGCGCCGCGTCCAGCTGGCGGCCGTTTGGCGTTGACAGCACCGGGTTCCCTGCCCCCACAAACATCGCGCGAATCTGCCCCTCGCCGGGTGTGGTAATTTCCTCGGCCATGGCCGAGGCGGGCAGTTCACGGTCAAACTCCGGTAGCTGGCGCACGCGGCTGTGGTGCCGGGCAAAGCCGCCGGGACTGATGCTGCTGACCTGGTCCACAGCGGGCAGTGTGAACAGCGACCCGCCCTCCCGGTCGAGGTTGCCGGTGAGGATATTCAGCAGCTGTATTGCCCACTGGCACAGTGCGCCATAGCGTTGTGTTGACACGCCCATGCGCCCATAGCAGATGGCGGCCCCGGCCTGCGCGAACTCGTGCGCGATGCGACGGATTGTGCTCGCCTCGATGCCGGTGTGTGCGGCGGCAAAATCGGGCGTGAAGTCGGCAAGCGCCGTCGCCAGTTCCGCCAGGCCGGTGGTAAACGCTGCCAGGGGACCGGGCGCCACCAGGTCGTCCGCGAACAGCGTATGCAGCAGTGCCAGCAGGAACAAGGCGTCGCTGCCGGGACGTATGAAGAGATGTTCACTGGCCAGCTCTGCCGTCTCGGTGTAACGCGGGTCGACCACGACCAGCTTGCCGCCGCGCTTGCGCAGGGCCTTGATCCGCTTGCGTACATCGGGCACGGTCCAGATGCTGCCATTGGAGGCGATGGGGTTGGCGCCGAGCATCAGAAAATATGCGCTGCGGTCGATATCGGGAATCGGGAACAGCGACTTGTGGCCGAACAGCCAGAGGCTGACCAGATGGTGCGGCAGCTGGTCGACGGACGTGGCGGAGAAACGGTTGCGGGTGTGGAAATGGCGGAACAGGTTTTTCTGGTGCGTCATCATCCCATAGTTGTGCACCGTGGGGTTGCCCAGATAGACGCCCAGCGCATCCACGCCGTCCCGTTGCGTAATCTCCACCAGCCGTCGCGCTGTGGTATCCAGCGCGTCCTCCCAGCTGATTTCGCGCCACTGGTCGCTGCCACGTGTGCGCTGCACTGGCCGGCGCAGGCGGTCGGGGTC
The DNA here is from genome assembly GCF_041395985.1 of Haliea sp. Taxonomy (NCBI): domain Bacteria; kingdom Pseudomonadati; phylum Pseudomonadota; class Gammaproteobacteria; order Cellvibrionales; family Halieaceae; genus Haliea; species Haliea sp. The sequence goes on along the minus strand of NZ_JAWKZJ010000002.1, from coordinate 20,723 downwards.
GTTGTGGATATCCTGCAGGGCGACGGCCTTGGGGCAGATATGGCCGCGGCTCAACGGGTCGGCCGGGTCGCCTTTGATCGACACGATGCGATTCCCATCAGTTTCAATGCGCAGCCCGCAGATAGCCTCGCACAGATGGCAGGCGCGATGGTGCACGGTAGCCGGCATGGCGGGCACTCTCGTGTTATGGGTGTGATCGAAGTGTAGCGGCTGCACGAATAAAGTGCACTTGCCATGCGGTGCGCGAGTAGTCGGGTCAGCGCTTTTTGTGTAGTGTGGATGCAGGGTCCATTATCGGTTGCCAGAACGATGAACGAAAGCTGGAAGTCGTATGCGTCGGGTAGTTTCTTTGATGAACTGATCACGCCCCAGGGTCAGCCGCGCGCTGCGGCGCGGGGTGTAGTGCGCTTGTTACAGAAACTGCCGGGGCAGGAAATGGCAGAGCGCCGCGCTGCGGCGGAGCTCGCCATACGGGAAATGGGGATTTCCTTTACCGTCTATAACGAAGCCGGCAATATCGATCGCGCCTGGCCTTTCGACATCATCCCGCGTGTGATATCCGCGCGGCAGTGGCAGGCGGTCAGCGACGGTTTGCGCCAGCGGTCGCTGGCGCTCAATCACTTTATCCAGGATATCTACAACCAGCAGAAAATCCTCGCCGACGGCGTGGTGCCGGCGGATATCGTGCTGGAATCCACCAATTTCAAACCGCAGTGCATGGGCATGTCGCCGCGCTTCGGTGTGTGGGCGCATATCTGTGGTTCCGATCTGGTGCGCGATGGTGATGGTCGTTTCCGCGTACTTGAGGATAACCTGCGGGTACCCTCGGGGGTGTCCTATATGCTGGAGAACCGCGAGATTACCAAACGGGTGCTGCCGGAGCTGTTCGAGAACTACAGTATCCTGCCGGTGGACGATTACCCCTCGCAGCTCTACCAGACACTGGCATCGCTGTCTCCCCGGGAACGGCGCCGCCCCTGTATCGTCGTGCTCACGCCGGGTATTTTCAACTCAGCTTATTTTGAACACGCCTATCTCGCCCAGGGTATGGGGGCGGAGTTGGTGGAGGGGCGCGACCTGATGGTCGCAGACGACAACTGCGTCTACATGCGCACCGTGGATGGTCCTGTGCGCGTGGATGTGATTTACCGGCGCATTGATGAGGACTTCATGGACCCGGAGGCGTTCCGACCGGAGTCACTGCTCGGTGTTGCCGGACTGATGCGTGCCTGGAAGGCGGGCAACGTGGCCATCGCCAACGCGCCGGGCAGCGGTGTGGCAGATGACAAGGTCATCTACGCGTTTGTGCCGGAGATGATTCGTTATTACCTCAAGCAGAAACCGCTGCTCGCCAGCGTGCCCACCTGGCTGTGCATGCGCGAGAAGGATCGTGAGCATGTGCTCAAGAATCTCGATCAACTGGTGGTCAAGCCCGCCAATGAGTCGGGCGGCTACGGCATCATGGTCGGTCCGCACAGTACTGCCGCCGTGCGTCGCAAGTTTGCCCGCCTGATCGAGGAGAACCCGCGCAACTATGTCGCACAGCCGACCCTGGCCCTGTCGACCGCGCCCACCTACATCGACGATACCGTCGAGCCGCGCCACCTGGACCTGCGGCCGTTTATCCTGCAGGGACGGGATACCTGGGTGACGCCAGGAGGTCTCACACGTGTGGCGTTGACCAAGGGGTCACTGGTCGTGAACTCATCCCAGGGCGGCGGCAGCAAGGATACCTGGATTGTGGAGGGTAAGGCATGACAATGCTTTCCAGCGTCGCCGAGCGCCTGTACTGGATGGGGCGCTACCTGGAGCGCGCGGAGGACAGCGCTCGTCTGGTGGCAGCCTATAACCACCTCATCATGGATATTCCGCGCGCAGCCGAGCTGGGCTGGGACGTGCTGGTCCGCATTCTCGACGCCGAGCCCGTTTTCTATCAGCAGTATCGGGTGGGCAATGAACAGAATGTCCTGCGCTTTCTCATGGCAGAAGAGGACAGCTGTGCCAGTATCCCCTTTGCCGTGCGCTGGGCGCGTGAAAACGTACGCACGACACGCGATGTGCTGCCCGAGGAGACCTGGGAGCAGATCAACGAACTGCATTTGTATGTCAGTGATGCGGCGGAAAAGTCTGTAGGTCGGCGCAATCGCCAGGCCTTCCTTGAGGAGGTGATCAGTCGCTGCCAACGGGTGAACGGCATGTTGTCCTCCAGCCTGCCACGGGACCATGCGCATCGCTTCCTGCGCCTCGGGCACCTGCTCGAACGCTCCGATATGACCACCCGCCTGATGGATGTGGGCACGGGGGAGATTCTCGGGCGGGCCGGCACCCATGAGGCCACGGACCCGCTGATCTGGACTTCCCTGTTGCAGGCCCTGTCCTCTTTCGGGGCCTATCGGCGGATGATAGGGCCTCTGGTGGAGGCGCAGGAGGTGGTGGAGTTTGTGTTTCAGGAGCCCCTTTTGCCGCGCTCGGTGGCCTTTTGCCTGGCGGAAATCCGCCTGGAGCTGAAGCCGCTGAAAAACCATGAAAGCGCCATGCGCATTCTGAATCGCGGGCGGCGCAAGCTGGGTAAGCTGCAGCCGGAACAGATGTCCCGTGAAGCGCTGCATGCCTATATCGATGAGTTCCAGGCGCTGCTGGCCGACCTGCATGACGCGATCACTGCGTCCTGGTTTCATCCGGATACACCATGAAGCGCCTTGAATGCAGCTGCGGTAGCCAGGTGTTTTTCGAGAGCCGGGACTGCGTGCACTGTGGCATGGAGCTCGGCTTTGACCCCCTTGCGCTGGAGATGCGCTCCCTCAGTGATGTCGGGGGCGGCATTCTGCAATCCGCAGTGGGCGGTCGTTACCGCATGTGTGCCAACGGCACGGAGTGGGATGTCTGCAACTGGCTGTGCGCGGAAGAGGATACTCACCCCCTGTGCTGGGGCTGCCAATTCAACCGCACCATTCCCGACCTCTCGCTGCCGGGCAACATCCAGCGCTGGTGGGTGCTGGAACAGGGCAAGAAGCGTCTCCTGTACACTCTGCGCAGTCTGGGTCTGCCATTGATCAGCGGATGGCAGGACCCGGAGCATGGGCTGTTGCTGGACTTCATAGAGGACGGGCGCAGCCGGGAGGAGTACGCGGAATCATTCGTCAGCACAGGGTTTGTCGGCGGGGTGATTACCATCAATACCCTGGAAGCGGATGACGTTGCGCGTGTTGCAGTACGTGAGCAGATGAACGAACCCTACCGCACGGTCCTCGGGCATATGCGTCACGAGTCCGGACATTACTACTGGGCCCGTCTCGCTCGGGACGAAACGATTCGCAGCGGCTTTGCGCAGTTGTTCGGTGACGAAACCATGGACTATCGTGGGGCGCTGGACCGTCACTACCGGGAGGGCCCGTCACCCGACTGGCGCAAGTATTACATCAGTGCCTACGCCAGTGTGCACCCCGTGGAGGACTGGGCGGAAACCTGGGGGCATTACCTGCACATTCAGGATGCGCTGGAGACGGCGGCGGCCTACGGTGTCATTCGCAAGGATGTGGCCAGCCTGGAAGTCGGCGAACGGATTGGGCTCTGGCGTGACCTCAGCATCACCCTGAACGAACTCAACCGCAGCGTCGGTAGGGGAGACGCCTATCCCTTTGTGATCAACCACTTCGTGGAATCAAAACTGGCCTTTGTCGACACGGCGATTCGTCGCCTGCAGCAGCAGCCGGGGCAGCGCTAGCCCGCCCAGCGCTGCAGCAGGGGGCGCAGCGCCGTGGCCAGCAGGGGTGCCATGGAGACGGCATTGCTGTGATGCTGGATGCAGTCTGTGCTCCACACAGTGCCGATGCCTGCGCTCTTCATCACGGCCAGAGCGTCTCCGGCAAAGAGGGCGTGAGTCACCGCGACATCCACCGAGTTGGCGCCCGCCTCCAGCAGCAGTTGCGCCGCGCCGGCCAGGGTGCGCCCGGAGCTGGCTACGTCATCCAGGAGGACCACCGCACGCCCCGCGACGGCAATGTCAGGCAGGGTGATGACCACATCGCGGTCACCGTGTCGCTGCTTGCTGCACACGGCGTGGTCCAACTGGCGGCCCGCCGCCGCGCTCTCTACCCACTGCCGCGACTCGGCATCGGGGCCCACCAGCAGCGGATGGTCGCGTTCACCCGCCACCCGCTCCGCCAGACTGCCCGCAGCCGACAGGGCGATGGCGTCCTGCAATGGGATGGCCTCATCCAGCCGGCTTATCCTGTGCAGGTGGGGGTCGACAGTGATGACCGCATCAAACAACTCGGCGAGAAAGTTGCCGACGATGGTCTGGCTCACCACCTCGCCGGGCTGGAAGGCAATGTCCTGGCGCATGTAGCCGAGGTAGGGGGCGACCAGCACCAGCCGACGTACGCCGGCACGACGCGCATGTCGCGCCAGCAACAGCAGTTCCACCAGTTTTTCGTTGGGTCGGTCCAGGCTGCGATAGATCACCAGCGTCTGTGTGCCCGCCGGCAGGTCCAGCAGCAGCTTCAATTCTTCGTCGGGAAAGCGGTGCCGGGCAACGGCGAGGGTGGGCAGTTCGCAGGCGCTCGCGAGGCGCAATGCCGGCGCACGCTCGTCCTCCAGGTAGGTCAGCAGCGCACTCATCAGAACTCCATGAATGCCGGGGTAATATCAGCGGCCTGGCCCAGGGTGAAACCGCTGCTGCGCTCGCACAGCCTGCGGGCAAAGCCCAGCTCGGTCGGGTAGGCCGCGTAGACCGTATACAGAAGGTCGCCTGCCTGCACCGGGTCGCCGAGCTTGGCGCGCAGGTCGACCCCTGCCCCCTGTGCCCGCGGTGCCCCGGCCTGCCGCGCAATGCGCGCCAGCTGCAGGTTGTCAATATTGACCACCGTGCCTGCAGTGGGTGCCCGGACGGAGTACGTCAGTGGCGCCAGCGGCGGGTTGCCGAGGTCAAATGGCTTGCTGCCCTGGGCCTGGATAATATCCTGCATCTTGCGCAGGGCGCGCCCGGAATCCAGGATGTCCCGGGCGATAGCGAAGCCGTCGCCACCGCGCACATCGGGGTCGAATTCCAGCATGCGACCGGCCAGGCGCAGCGACTTCTGACGCAGATCGGCAGGTGCTGCAGGGCTGTTTTCCAGCACCTGCATCACGTCCCGTGCTTCCAGGGCCGGGCCGATGCCGTTGCCAATGGGCTGTCGTCCGTCGGTGATCACGACTTCCAGCACCAGCCCCATGCGTTTGGCGACGTACTCGAACAGGCGGCGCAGCCGCTGTGCTTCGGGCATAGACGTGACTTTCGCAGTGGGGCCGACCGGGATATCCAGAACCAGGTGGGTGGAGCCGGCTGCGACCTTTTTGGACAGAATGGATGCCACCATCTGCCCCGGTGAGTCGATCGACAGCGGGCGCTCAACGGCGATCAGCACATCGTCTGCCGGCGATAGATCGCTGGTGCCGCCCCAGGCGAGGCAGCCCCGGTGGGTACGCACGATGCTGTTGAGCTGTTCGAACTGCAGTTCGACGTGCGCCAGCACCTCCATGGTGTCGGCGGTGCCGGCCGGTGAGGTGATGGCGCGTGATGAGGTTTTCGGGCACAGCATGCCGTGTGCCGCGACAATCGGTACAACCAGCATCGAGGTGCGGTTGCCCGGGATACCGCCAATGCAGTGTTTGTCCACCACGGGGTGCTCGCCCCAATTCAGGCGGCGCCCTACGCGGCTCATGGCGTCACTGAGGAAAAACACCTCCTCGCGGTCGAGTTCAGCCTGGTTGCAGGCCACGACGAAGGCGGTCAGCTCAATCTTCGAATAGCGGTGTTCGGCGATGTCGTTGACGATGGCGCGAAAATTCTCAGCGCTCAAGCGCTCCCCGGCGATCTTGCGGTGCAGGGCCGGTATCGACTTCGGCGGTTCCGCCTGCGCTACACTCACCCGATGTCCCTCGGAAAGGCCCAGCAGGGCGAAGGCATCTTCCGAGAGGCCAAGCTCATTGCAGCCCACGATCGTGTCGTCATCGACCACGTTGACGCTGGCGAGAATGCGCCGGCCATCGTCGGACACCTCGACTTTCGCCAGCGCCTGGAAACCCTCGGCCCGGTACAGCTCGCAGTCCCGGTGCAGATAGGCGACGTTTTCCCGGTAAGTGTCGATGGCTACGCGTTTCAGCACGAGGGTGGATGCTGCGTCTGCTGCATGCAGTGCATCCTGTTGGCCCGTCGCGTCGCTTTTCGTCATACCTCAGTCGTCCTCACCGATGACCTCGCCCAACGAGGGCAGTTTGGCGAAGGCCTCGCGAATATTGTCGTCCCAGCTCTGGCGCAGCTTGGCCAGATAGGGATGATGCTCCTCCAGCGCAAAGTAGCGCGCATGCGGTTTGAGGCTGTCGTTGCGGTAGAACAGGCACTCCAGGGGCGGCCCCACGGTGGCATTGGAGCGTATGGTGGAGTCCATTGAGACCAGGGCACAGCGCATGGCGGTCTCATAGGGTGTGTCCGGGCGCACGATACGGTCGAGAATGGGCTTGCCGTATTTGGTTTCGCCAATCTGCAGGTAGGGGTAGAGCTCCGAAGCGGTGATGTAGTTGCCCTCGGGGTAGATCAGGTAAAGCGCCTGGGCGTGGCCCTTGATCTGGCCGCCGAGTATGAAGGTGGCAGAGGCATCGAAGCTCGCGCCTGCGCCCGGCCCCGACGGCTTCTTGTGCCGTGCCTGTTCGGCGACATTCAGCTCACCGATATAGTCCGCGACGTCGGCGACATAGCGCGCCTTGAGAATGTTGAATTCGGCATCCTCCTCCAGATCTCGATGGATATGGGCGATCACGGCCTGGCTGGTTGCCAGGTTGCCCGCCGTCATCAGCACCAGCGAACGGTCGTAGGCCACTGAAAAGCGATGCATTTTGCTGTAGGTGCTGACCCGGTCGGGCCCGGCATTGGTGCGCGAGTCCGAGCAGAAGATCAGGCCGTCCTGGACGGCGATGGCGAGGCAATAGGTCATGGCAGCAGTGTCTTCGCTCCGGGGCCGTGTTGAGCGGGCAAGCATACTCATAGCGAGGCGGCAATGCCACAGTCCTGCTCAACCCCGGTGATCTGTGCATGGTATCGACCGCATCCCCCGCGTATCATTGGCGCCCTGGCGTTTCGGCGCAGTGGCGGTTGCGTGATACCCCCTGCGCCCCTGATCACGGAAGTCGGTGACTATCATGTCTGGAAAAAAGGTGCTCTTCAGTCTGCGTATGTGGCTGATGCTGCTGATCACACTGCTGGTGTTTGGCGGGCTGTTCGGCATGCAGTGGTTCGGCAACAAGAAGATGAACGAGTTCATGGACAACATGCCGGTGCAGCCCGCCACGGTGACTGCCATGGAGGCGGGCACGGCCCTGTGGCGTGACAGCGTGGAGAGCGTTGGCACGCTGGTGGCGATCCGCGGCGCTGAACTGGCAACGGAAGTGCCCGGCACGGTGGAGACCATCCACTTCGAAAATGGCGCTGCGGTGGAGGCCGGCGACGCCATCATCACGCTGAATTCGGCGCCGGATCGGGCGCAGTTGGCGGAGCTGCAGGCCGCGGCGGAGCTGGCCCGGCTGGAACTGGAGCGTGCCAGGCGGCTGGTGGCGCAGCGCAATATTTCCGAGTCGGAACTGGACCAGCGCAGCAGTCTGCTGGAGCAGGCCCGCGCCCGTGTAGCGGCTCAGCAGGCGCGTATCGAGCAGAAAACCCTGCGCGCGCCCTATGCGGGGCGGCTGGGCATCCGCCGGTTCAATGTGGGCGACTACGTGCAGGCAGGAGACACGGTGATTGCCCTGCAGGCACTGGATAGCCTGTATGTGAACTTCTCACTCCCTGAACAGTATAGCCAGCAGGTAGCGGCGGGGATGCCGGTGCAGGCGCGACTGGAGGCTTTGGACGGACGCATCTTTGAGGGCACCCTCACCGCCATTTCGCCCGTGGTAGACCCGAATACCCGGAATTTTACGCTGCAGGCGACCCTGCCCAACCCGGAAGAATTGCTCCGCCCGGGTATGTTTGCCCGCCTGGTGCTGCCAATCGGCATAGAGCTGGAGAGGGTCGTGGTGCCGCAGACGGCGATTGCCTACCGCCCCTACGGAGACTCGGTGTACGTCATCACGGAGCAGGATGGTGCCTTGAGGGTATCGCAGCGGTTCGTCACCCTGGGTCCGGTGCGCGGCGATCTGGTGGCGGTCGAGGAGGGGCTGGATCCGGGTGAGCGGGTCGCGACCAGCGGCCTGCTGAAGCTGGATGGCGGGATGCCGGTGAACGTTGACAACAGCTCCCTGCCAGCGGCGGAACTCGAGCCGCAACCGGACAACGGCTGACATGAAATTCACCGATATATTCATCCACAAGCCGGTGCTGGCAACGGTTGTCAGCCTGTTCCTGCTGATCCTCGGCCTGCGTGCGGCAACCGAGCTCAACGTGCGGGAATACCCCATGATCGAGACGGCGGTGATCACAGTGAGTACGCCGTACATCGGTGCCGACGCGGAGCTGATCAAGGGGTTCATTACCACGCCGCTGGAACAGGAGATTGCCACAGCTGAGGGTATTGATTACCTGACATCCTCCAGCACGCGGGGGCTGAGCACCATCTCCGCCTATGTCAGCACCGAGGCCGACCCCGACGAGGTCCTGACCCAGGTGGTCACCAAGGTCAACAAGCTGCGCAACGAGTTGCCCCGAGAGGCCGAGGATCCGGTGCTCGACCTGGCGATCGGCGAGCAGGTGGGCAGCATGTACATCTCTTTCATCAGCGACCAGTTGCCCACGAATCGTGTAGCGGATTACGTGATCCGCGAGGTGCAGCCCAAGCTGTCGACTCTGCCAGGCGTGCTGCGCGCCAGCGCTAATTCCACCAGCGTGTTTGCCATGCGCATCTGGCTGGACCAGGAGCGCATGACGGCACTCGGGATGACGGCCAGTGGAGTGCGCGCCGCCCTCGCGGCCAACAACGTGCTTTCGGCGGTGGGTGCCAGCAAGGGCAGCATGGTTGAAATAAACCTGAAGGCCGATACCGATCTGCGCTCGGTGCAGGGTTTTGAAGACATGGTCCTGCGCGAGCGGGACGGCGCCATTGTGCGCCTGGGCGACATCGCAGAAGTCGAGCTCGGTAATGAGGGATACGGATCCTCATCCATGTTCATCGACCAGGAAGCGGTATTCATGCAGATCGACGTCGCGCCCGATGCCAATGCCCTGGAAGTGATTGCCAGGGTGCGGCAGGTCTACGCCGAGGATATCGCGCCACGGTTGCCGGAGGGCATTGTCGGCAATATCAACTATGACGCAACCGTCTATATCCAGAACGCCATCGACGATGTGGAAGCCACCATCATCGAGGCTATGATTATCGTCATCCTGGTGATTTTCCTGTTCCTGGGCTCCCTGCGCTCAGTGCTGATCCCGGCGGTGGCAGTGCCGCTGTCGCTGGTCGGCGGACTTTTCCTCATGCAGCTGATGGGCTTCAGTATCAACCTGCTGACGCTACTGGCCATCGTACTGGCGATTGGTATCGTGGTTGACGATGCCATCATCGTGCTGGAAAACATTCACCGGCACATTGAAGCGGGTATGGCGCCCAAGGAAGCGGCGCTGCTGGGGGCCAGTGAGCTGGCCTGGCCGATCGTGGCGATGACGACCACGCTGATCGCGGTCTATATTCCCATCGGCTTCGTCGGCGGCCTGACCGGCACCCTGTTCACGGAGTTTGCCTTTACTCTGGCCGGCGCGGTACTGATCTCAGGGGTTGTAGCCCTGACACTGTCGCCGATGATGTGCGCGCGGCTCCTGAGCAAGGATGAAGGCGACAACAGCAATCGGCTGGAGCACTGGCTGGACCAGCGTTTCGAGGCGCTGCGCCGGGTCTACCAGCGCGATCTGGATCGTGTGCTCGATGACCGCGGGGGGGTTCTGCTGTTCGGCGCCATCATTATCGTCTCCTGTTATTTCCTGTTTGTGCGTTCACCCTCTGAGCTGGCGCCGTCCGAGGATATCGGGCTGATCTTCTATCTTGCGGAGTCCGACCCGTATGTGACGCTGGACTATATCGAGCAGTACACGGCGGAGATTGGCCAGATCACCCGCAGTACACCGGAAATCGATGTCAACTTCCTCTTTAACGGCGTGAGTCCCGGCGGTGGCGGCACCACCAACGGCGCCTTCGGTGGGTTCATCTTCAAACCCTGGAGTGAACGCGAGCGCAGCTCGGAGCAGGTTCTGCAGGAAAGCATCCTGCCACGTACGCAGCGTATAGCCGGTTTGCAGGTGAACGCGGTTAACCCGGCGCCGCTGCCCTCAAGCGGGGTGCTGCCGGTGGAATTCGTGCTGACGTCCACCCTCGATTTCAACATCATGTTCGAGGATGTGCAGCGCGTGCTGCAGCGCGCGCGGGAGAGCGGCAAGTTCATTTTCATTGACCAGGATCTGCAGATCGATAAGCCGCAGCAGCGCCTGACGGTGGACCGCGACAAGGCCGCGTTACTGGGCGTGGAAATGCAGCAGCTCAGCGCCGACCTCTCGGCACTGTTGTCCGGCGGCTATGTGAACCGCTTCACCATGAATGACCGGTCCTACAAGGTGATCCCCCAGGTGCGGCGCGCGCAGCGCATGACACCGCAGGACCTCGAGGGTTACTACACCCGTACACGCAGCGGCGACCTGATCCCCATGAGTACGCTGGTGCGGCTCGAGAGCGAAGTGGTGCCGCGCTCTCTGAAGGGTTTCCAGCAGCTCAATGCGGTCACCCTGAACGGGATTCCGCGCCCGGGTATCGCGCTGGGTGATGCGCTGGCCACCTTGGAGCGGATCAGTCGCGAAGAGTTGAATCGGGAATACAGCGTGGACTACGGGGGCCAGAGCAGGCAGTTCAAGACAGAAGGCAGCGCCCTGATCATGACCTTCTTCTTTGCCCTGCTGTTGATTTACCTGGTACTGGCGGCGCAGTTTGAGTCTTTCCGTGATCCGATCATCATGCTGGTGACGGTCCCCATGTCGGTGTGCGGCGCCCTGCTGTGCCTGAATGTCCTCGCGCTGTTTCAGGTCACCGGTGCCACGCTGAACATCTATACCCAGGTGGGTATCGTCACCCTGATCGGTGTGATCTCCAAGCACGGCATCCTGATAGTGGAGTTTGCCAACCGACTGCAGGAAGAGGGCATGCAGAAACGCGAGGCGATCGAGGAGGCCGCGTCAGTGCGCCTGCGCCCCGTGTTGATGACCACCGCCGCACTGGTCATTGCCATGGTGCCGCTGTTGCTGGCATCCGGCCCGGGTGCCTCTGCGCGCTTTTCCATGGGTCTGGTCATCGCGTCCGGCATGACGATCGGCACGCTGTTTACCCTGTATGTGCTGCCTGCGGTTTATCTGTACCTGGGGCGCGACCTGGCGGCAAGGTGATGGGCGTCGCCAGCATGCTTTGGCCGGCCTAGTGCTCAGCCGGGGCGTTCAACAGCGCGAAATACTGTCGCAGCGCCTGCTCACCCAGTACCTGCCGTGCGCAGAGTTCGCGCAGGCAGTACACCGCCAGGTCCGGGCTGTCGAAGAACAGGTCGGCAAACAGCACCTGTCGCTTGAGCTGGTTGTCGCTGTAGTGCTGCAGCGCAATAGGGTTCTTGATGTAGACCGCGTCGGCTTCCAGAAGCTGGTTGAACGGGATACGGAAGTTGTTGTTGCGGACTGTGGGGGATATTGACCAGCGTTTGATATCCATAAAGCGGTGAGGGAGGTAGCCGTTGTCACGCATCCAGTGGTCGATATCGCCAAAGGTGGGTTGCCCCTCGTAGAGGCCGATGAAAGACACCTCAAGCTGGATCGCCACACACTCGCGCAGTTTTTCGCGACCATGTTGTAAAACCCGCAGCTCGGACCCCTGGATATCCATTTTCAGAAAGTCGATCCGTTCAATGGCATCGATGGCGTCCAGCCGCGTGGTGTGTACGGTCTCGGTTTTCAGCACCCGTCCGAAGTCATCAAAGCCGTTGAAGAAGTCCAGGGCTGCTGGTGAGGGTTTGAATAGCGATGTCATGCCCGATGCCGCGTCGCACACGTAGGCGGTGTGAGGCTCGCCATCACCGACGTAGTGCTCCAGCACGGTCGCCTTGTCGCCATAGTGCGCCTGTAAAGCGGCAATCTGTCGCGGGTCACCGTCGAAACTGTATAGCTGCGCCTGTGCGTACTCCTGAACCAGCGGGGCGTACACCGGTGTTTCAGCCAGCAGGGCGGCACCGATGTCGGCAATATGAATGTGTGTGTCAAGCTCCAGTAGCCCGGAGAGTTGCGAGATGCGTGCTGCCACCGTTCCTGGATCTCCTGCGCAGAGGATGGGTCATTGTTGGAACAATCTTCTGGAACAGCTATACTGTAGGGGTGTTTGTCGTGTCGTGTAGCACATGTTGCAGCGCAAAGCCGGAATAGTCATCGTACTCCTGGTCCTGGTGGCTCTCACCGGTCAGATGGTCTCGGCTGCGTCTGCACCCTGCTCCATGATGGACGCAGGTAGTGTGCCCGAGTCTGCCCATTTTGCAATGGGCATGGATCATGCGGGCCATATGGCGGCCGCTGGCGTTATGGCCGACGAGCCAGCCTGCTGCGACGCGCTGCAGTGTTCCCTGCTGCATTGCCTGTCGTCCGGTGCCGCGCTGCTGGCCACCCCGCTCTCGACGCGGCTGGCGTTTTCTTCCGTTCTCAACCCCGGCGACGCACTGTCCAGTGTTGTCGCCGAAGGTGCCTCGCTGTTTCGCCCACCCATTTTCCGCTGACACGGGGTTAGTGCGCCCGAAATTCGGGCCCACACCGGGTTAACGCGGGAGCCTCCGACTCCCAGACCTGCAATTTGCTGCTCTGCTGCTGCCCCTGGTCCGAGTGCCCAGTGACATGCCGCTGCAGACGGCGAGTGCATTGCCGCCCATAGCCTGCTGGATGAGCAGCATGAACCGGTGGCGGCGTGGAGACATGCGAGAACATCGAGGATACACCATGAGAAAATTGCACCTGGCCTGCTGGTTGTTCCTGTGGCTCTGCTTGCCCGCGTTTGGCGAGTCGGCGCCAGCGGCACTGACGCTGGGGGACGCACTGCGGCTTGCGGTGACGGCAGACCCCTGGCTGGTGGGCAGCCAGTACCGCGAGGAAGCCCTGCTCAGTGAAGCCACCGCCGCGGGCAGTTTGCCAGACCCGACGCTGAACATTGCCGCGGGCAACCTGCCGCTGGATACCTTCGATATCAACCAGGAAGCGATGACGCAATTTACGGTGGGGGTGAGCCAGGCCTTCCCCCGCGGCGACAGCCGGGCGCTGTCCCGGCAGCAGAGAATGCAGCTGGCGGAGCAGGAGCCCCTGCTGCGTGAGGAGCGCAGCGCCCAGGTGCAGCGCACGGTGACCCAGCTGTGGTTCACGGCGTATCTGGCCCAGGAGACGATAGGGCTTGTCGAGCAGAGTCGAGGTCTGTTTGATCACCTGCTGGCGGCCGCCAGCACGCGCTATTCAGCAGCACTGGGCAGTACCCGGCAACAGGACCTGGTGCGGGCGCAGCTCGAGTTGACGTTGCTTGAGGACCGGCTGACGGGCCTGCAGCAGCGACGCGACGCGGCCCAGCGGCAGCTTGCCGAATGGATTGGCGCGGATGCCGCGCTGCCTCTGGCTGCGCCGCCGCCCGACAGTTCCCCCGTCAGTGAAGCGGTGCTGCGCGCATCTCCACAGCAGCACCGTGAGTGGATCGTTCGCCATCCCGCGGTGCGGGCCGTGGACAGTCGTATCGACGCGGTCACGACCGAGGTTGAACTGGCTCGGCAGGGCTACCGGCCCGCCTGGGGTATCAGTGCACAGTACGGCTACCGGGATGACGATCCGATGGGTCGTGACCGCGCCGACCTGTTCAGTGTCGGTGTCACCTTTGACCTGCCGCTGTTCACCGATGAGCGTCAGGACAAACAGGTGAGCGCGACTCTGGCGCGCGTTGAGGCGCTGCGCACCGAGCGTCAATTACTCGCGCGCAGGCTGCTGGCTGAGCTGGAAACTGCACTGGCGCGCCTGCAGCGGGTTGACGAAAGAGCCGATCTGTACGCGACACGCCTGCTGCCGCAGATGGCTGATCAGGCGGAGGCGGCGCTGGCGGCCTACAACAACGACGACGGTGACTTTGCCGAGGCGGTGCGCGGGCGCATCGCGCAGCTTGATGCCCGCATGGCGTCACTGGCCATTGCCATAGAGCGACAGCAGCTGATGGCAAGCATCGAGTACCTCACGGTTGCTGCCGAGCACGAGATTCGGGAAGCGCCTGCACAGATGACGGGAGCAGCACAATGAATATCACGATGAAATTGATCGCCGCGGCGACCCTCGGTGTGATGGCAGGCATTGCGGGCATGCGCTGGTGGGGAGGCGAATCCGGGGCGTTGCAGGTGACCCGTGGCGAACCTGAGCCCCTGTACTGGGTGGCGCCCATGGACCCCAATTACCGACGTGATGCGCCCGGCAAGTCACCGATGGGCATGGATCTGATTCCGGTCTACGCAGATAAGACCGAGGACAGGACGGCGGGCACGGTTCGTATCTCGCCCGATGTGGTCAACAACCTGGGCGTGCGCACCGCGGAGGTGGTCTTGGGGCGACTTCCCGCCGGGGTCGAAACCGTGGGCTTTGTGCAGTTCGACGAGGACCGCCTGCAGCATGTGCACCCCCGTGTGGAAGGCTGGGTAGAGGAATTGTACGTGCATGCATCCGGTGAGCCGGTGACGCAGGGAGCGCCATTGTACACCCTGTATTCGCCCACGCTGGTCAATGCACAGGAGGAGTTGCTGCTGGCCTGGCGGCGCGACAATCCCGCCTTGATTGCCGCCGCAACGGAGCGGTTGCAGGCGCTACAGGTGCCCGCTGCGGCCATCCGTGCGCTGCGGGAAAGTGGCCGTGTCAGCCGTACCATCACGGTAGAGGCACCCATGAGCGGTGTCGTCGAGACGCTGCAGGTGCGCCAGGGTATGTATGTCAAACCGGGTATGGAGACCCTCTCGATTGCATCGCTGGAGCAGCTGTGGGTGATTGGTGAGGTGTTTGAGCGGCAGGCCTCGCAGGTGCGACCGGGTGACACGGTGCGCATGCAGTTTGACCACCTGCCGGGCCGTGATTGGCAGGGCGAGATCGATTACGTATACCCCACCCTGAACCCGCGCACACGGACCCTGCAGGTGCGAGTGCGCGTCGCCAATCCGGATGGCGCACTGCGTCCCGGAATGTTCGCGCGCCTGCAGATTGCCAGTGATCCCGGAGAGCAGGCGCTGCTGGTCCCCCGGGAGGCGCTGATTCGTACGGGCGCCCAGTCCCGCGTCGTGCTAGCGCTCGGGGACGGGCGCTTCAAATCGGTCGCCGTGACCCCCGGGCGCGTGGGTGCGGAGCAGGCGGAAATTCTTGACGGTGTGCAGGCGGGGGACCGCATTGTCACGTCGGCGCAGTTCCTGATCGATTCCGAATCCAGCAAGACGTCGGATTTCCGGCGCATGCAAGCTGCGCCGGATGACAGTCATGGCATGCACGACCACAGCGGGCACAGCATGGGGCACACGCCATGATCACCTCGATTATTCGCTGGTCGGTGTACAACCGCTTC
Source organism: Haliea sp. (assembly GCF_041395985.1). Lineage (NCBI taxonomy): Bacteria > Pseudomonadati > Pseudomonadota > Gammaproteobacteria > Cellvibrionales > Halieaceae > Haliea > Haliea sp. Next base: position 5,136 of record NZ_JAWKZJ010000002.1, on the reverse strand, counting down.
TTTGTGTTGCTGTCGACCCTGGTGCTGGTGGCTGCCGGCGCCTGGTCGCTGAGAAATACCCCGGTGGACGCCATTCCCGATCTCTCCGACGTACAGGTCATCATCAAGACCCGGTATCCTGGACAGGCGCCGCAGGTAGTGCAGGATCAGGTGACCTATCCGCTGACCACCGCCATGCTCGCGGTCCCCGGCGCGGAAACCGTGCGCGGCTTCTCCTTCTTCGGTGACTCCTACGTGTACGTGATCTTTGATGAAGACACCGACCTCTACTGGGCTCGTTCGCGGGTGCTGGAATATCTGTCACAGGTGGCGCCCACGCTTCCGGACGGCGCCCGGCCGCAGCTTGGCCCGGATGCGACGGGTGTGGGCTGGGTGTACCTGTACGCGCTGGTCGACCACAGTGGCCGACACGACATCAGCCAGCTGCGCAGCCTGCAGGACTGGTTCCTGAAGTACGAGCTGCAGACCGTGCCGGGTGTCGCCGAGGTCGCCACCCTCGGCGGCATGGTCAAGCAGTACCAGGTGAGGGTGAGGCCGGAGAAGCTGCGCGCCTACGGCATACCCCTGTCGCTGGTACAGACGGCGATCCAGCGCGGCAATCAGGAAATCGGTGCTTCAGTGGTGGAGATGGCCGAGGCGGAATACATGGTGCGTGCGACCGGGTATATCGCCAGCGTGGAGGATCTGGCCGAGATTCCGCTGGGCCTGGATGCCAACGGGACGCCGCTGCGTCTGCGGGATATCGCGGATATCCAGCTCGGCCCGCAGATGCGCCGCGGCATCGCCGAGCTGAATGGCGAGGGTGAAGTGGTCGGCGGCATTGTCGTTATGCGTTACGGCGAAAATGCGCGGCAGACGATTGAGCAGTTGAAGGCGCGCCTCGAGCAGTTACAGGCCGGGCTGCCGGAGGGTGTGGAGGTGGTGACCGTCTACGACCGCTCCGCGCTGATCGAGCGTGCCGTGGACAACCTGTGGCGCAAACTGCTGGAGGAGTTTCTGGTGGTGGGGCTGGTGTGCATGGCGTTCCTGTTCCATGTGCGCTCGTCGCTGGTGGCCATTATCAGCCTGCCGGTGGGCATTCTGGCGGCCTTCACCGTCATGCACTGGCAGGGCCTGAACGCCAACATCATGTCGTTGGGCGGCATTGCCATCGCCATTGGCGCCATGATTGACGGCGCCATTGTCATGATCGAGAACATGCACAAGCACATGGAGCGCACCCCGCTCACCGAGCAGAATCGCTGGCGTATCGTCGCAGACTCCGCCACGGAGGTCGGGCCGGCGCTGTTTTTCACGCTGCTGATCATCACTGTGAGCTTTTTGCCGGTGTTTACCCTGGAAGCCCAGGAGGGTCGTATGTTCGCGCCCCTGGCCTTCACCAAAACCTATGCCATGGCAGCCAGTGCCGCCCTTGCCATCACCCTGGTGCCGGTGTTGATGGGCTATTTCATTCGCGGCAAGGTGCTTGCGGAGGATCGCAATCCGATCAATCGCGCGCTCACGGCAGGCTATCTGCGTGTACTGCAGTTAGCGCTGCGCTATCCCGCAAGGACCCTGTGCCTGGCCGCGCTGGTGACAGCGGTGGGGTTCTGGCCCGCCGGCAAGATTGGCAGTGAGTTCATTCCCGATCTCGATGAAGGCGACCTGATGTACATGCCCACCACCTACCCCGGGCTCTCCGTTGCCAAGGCTCGCGAGTTGTTGCAGCAGACCGACCGGCTGATTGCCACGGTGCCCGAGGTGAAAACCGTGTTCGGAAAAATCGGACGGGCGGAGACGGCCACCGACCCCGCTCCGCTCACCATGATCGAAACCTTCGTGCAGTTGCATCCGAGGTCTATGTGGCGCGAGGGTATGACCACCGACAAACTGAAACAGGAGCTCGATGCGCTGGTGAAGCTGCCGGGTTTGACCAATGCCTGGGTGATGCCGATCAAGACCCGCATCGACATGCTGGCCACCGGCATCAAGACACCGGTGGGCATCAAGGTCGCCGGTCCGGACCTGCGACAGATCGAGCGTATCGGAGAACGCCTGGAGCAGTTGCTGCAGGATGTGCCCGGTACAGCGTCAGTTTACTCAGAGCGCGTGGCGGGCGGGCGCTACATCAAGGTCGACATACAGCGGCCCAGCGCGGCGCGCTACGGGCTCAACATCGCCGATGTGCAGCAGGTGGTGGCCACTGCGATCGGCGGTGCCAACGTCACGCAAACCATAGAGGGTCTTGAACGCTACCCGGTGAACCTGCGCTACCCCGAGGACTACCGCGACTCACCGGAACAGCTGGCGCTGTTGCCAATCGTCACGCCCGGTGGCCAGCACATCGCGCTGGGCGACGTGGCGAGGGTGTACATCGAGGAGGGTCCGCCAGCGATCAAGAGCGAGAATGCGCGGCTCAACGGCTGGACCTTTGTGGACATCGAGGGTGTGGATGTCGGCAGCTTTGTCGAGCAGGCGCAGAGCATCGTCGCCGAACGGATTGAGCTGCCGCCTGGGTACTCCCTCACCTGGTCCGGCCAATATGAGTACATGCTGCGCGCCAAGGCAAAACTCACTTACGTGGTGCCACTGACCCTGGGCATCATCGTGGTGCTGCTGTACCTGAACTTTCGCAGCGTGGCCGAGGTCGCCATCATTCTGGGCACGCTGCCACTGGCACTGGTGGGCAGCATCTGGCTCATGTATCTGCTGGGTTACAACTACTCGGTAGCGGTCGGCGTTGGCTTTATTGCCCTGGCCGGTGTGGCCGTGGAGATCGGCGTCATCATGCTGGTGTATCTCGACCAGGCCTGGCGCCGATTGCTGCAGGACAGCGGCGGGCAACCGACGTCGACGCAGCTTGTCGAGGCGGTGCTCAGCGGCGCCGGGCGGCGTATTCGACCGGTCATGATGACCTCGGCAACCATCATCCTCGGCCTGCTGCCCATCATGTTCGGCAGCGGCACCGGCACGGAAATCATGCAGCGTATTGCAGCGCCGCTGGTGGGAGGCATGGCGAGTGCCGTGGTTCTGACACTGTTGGTGCTGCCCACGGTGTATCTGCTCTGGCGGCGACGGGGCTTGCAGTCAAGCGCAGAGGGCGCACAGGGCGAGTAAGGCGTACAGCGTCTACACTGTCTGGCAACGACGTGAGAGAGGAGTCGCTCATGGCACAACAGGCAACGCTATACCGCATGGAAACGGCGGAGCATATCTGTCCCTTCGGGCTGAAATCGCGAGACCTGCTCCGGCGCGAGGGCTTCGAACTGGATGACCGCGTACTCACCTCGCGACAGGAAGCCGATAGCTTCAAGCGGGAGCACGGTGTGGACACCACACCGCAGGTATTTATTGAGGGTGAGCAGATCGGTGGTTACGAAGCGCTGCGCGCGCATCTGGGCCTTGATCAGGAGGGTGATTCGGGCACCACCTACAAACCTGTCATCGCCATCTTCGCAACCTCTGGGCTGGCGGCACTGGCACTGGCGTGGGGCGGTGGCGGCGAGCTGGACCTGCCGGCTGCGGTGTCGACGTTCATCGGCTTGAGCATGGTGGTGCTGGCCATCCAGAAACTGCAGGATCTCACCGCCTTCTCCAACCAGTTCGTGACCTACGACCTGCTCGCCATGCGTTACGTGCGCTATGCTTATGTCTATCCCTTCGCGGAGGCCTATGCCGGTATTGGCATGCTGGCCGGCGTAGCGCCATGGGCATTCGCGCCGGTCGCGCTCTTTATCGGCTCAGTGGGTGCGGTCTCGGTGTTCAAGGCAGTGTATATAGACCGGCGCGAACTGAAGTGTGCGTGTGTGGGTGGTGACAGCCAGGTGCCGCTCGGGTTTGTTTCCCTGACGGAGAACGTGTTCATGGTATTGGCTGGAGTCTGGATGCTGGTCGGGATGTGAAAACCCTGCTATTTTGCCCGAGAAATCCTCAGCCCGACTGGTCGCTGCAGTCATGAGCCACTACGATCTTATTGTGCTGGGCACGGGCGGTGTGGGCAGTGCCGCCCTGTATCACGCCGCGCGGCGGGGGCTGCGTTGCCTCGGGCTGGACCGCTTTCCGCCGGCCCACGACCGGGGCAGTTCGCACGGTGAATCAAGGTTGATCCGTCTGTCTTACTTTGAGCACAGCAACTACGTGCCCATGCTCAAGCGCAGTTATGCGCTGTGGGAGCAACTCGCTCCCTCCCTGCTTCACCGCAGTGGTGTCTTCTATTTCGGTCCTGCTGGCGGTCAAATCGTTGAGGGCGTTCGGAATTCGGCGAGCGAGCATCAACTGGATGTCCAGGTGGTGCCCGAGAACGCCCTGCCTCAGTTCTGCGCGCCGGCCGGCTTTGCCGCGCTTTACGAAGCTGACGCCGGTTGGCTGCCCGTCGAGCGGTGCGTACTGACGCATCTGGAACAGGCAGTAGCTGCCGGGGCCGAGCACCGATGGGGCGAATCAGTGGTTGACTGGCAGGCCACTGCCTCGGGCGTGGTGGTGACCACGGAAGGTGACAGTTATAGCGCCGACTCCCTGGTTGTTGCCGGAGGGGCATGGAGCGCTCGCCTGTTGCAAACACTGGAGCTGCCGCTCACCGTGCAACGAAAGCACCTGCACTGGTTTCGCTGCGACGACAGCCGCTACCAGAACGGCTTCTTCTTTGACCTTCCGCACGGTCAATTTTATGGCTTTCCGGTAATGGACGGGCGCTTGAAGGTGGCTGAGCATAGCGGCGGGGAGGTGGTGAGCGATCCCATGAACGCCAGCAGGGCGCCGGACACGTTGGACAGCGAGCGTATAGAGGCTTTCGTGCGCGACCACCTGCCTGGTGTAGTGGGCGAACGTTTGAATCATCAGACCTGCTTTTACACACGCTCGCCGGATGATCACTTCATTGTAGACCGCTACCCGGGCAGCAGTAACGTCGCGTTTGCCGCCGGGCTATCGGGGCACGGCTTCAAGTTCGCACCGGTGTTGGGGGAGATACTCGTGGACCTGGCGACTGGACAGGCCCCCGCTGTGGATTGTGCATTTTTGGGATTGTCACGTTTCCAGCGGCCATAGATCGGGGTCGCACGTGCACCTGGAGGGCGCCGGACGGCGTGCTACTGCGGATTCTGCGGAAATGTTCTGAAGCGTCGTGTTCGGGAAGATGGTGCCCAGGAGAGGACTTGA